>DATJSN010000068.1:0-62264 GCA_035504095.1 Phycisphaerae bacterium
GTATTTAAGGTCATGATGATCGCCTGCCTTCGGAAACTACTCATTACCTTGAACGCTATTTTAAAATCGGGGAAACCATGGGAAGACAAACTCGCAAAAACCTGTTGACAAACAACACAGCCGCTCTGTGGCGAAAACCTATGGCCTATGCCCTGTCCCCTATACTCTGACTTGTTCTCTGTGACTAAAAAACCGCGTAATTTGCTGATTAGTCAGCCAAATGAAGCTAGGTATAATTCTGTCCACGTGGGTCGGCGGCGTAATCGTAGAACCTCATATCATCGCCGCCTGTCCGCCGCATAATAAAGGAAAGGCAATGAATAACTATTCTAGCACCGGTCTTGTCGCCCCCGCGCCTTCGACTCCTATGGCTATTCGCGGCTGGCCGCCCTCGCCCGGTAAAGTGCGTCTTAAAATGCTCGATTCTGAAGTTTCACTGCGCCAAAACGCAGGCAGTCTTGGCGCGGTTATCGGTACACTGCGTGCCGGTGATGAGGCTGATGTAGTCGGAACACAGAAAGCTGAAGGCCGCAAATGGGTTGCGGTGGCGCTTTCCGATGGTCGGCGGGGATTTATCGCCGGCGACACCCGCACACAGGTGTTTAAAAACGTAATACTTAAATCAGCCAGAACCAATGTGTTCGCCAAACCCGGTGATCCATCGACCATCATACGCGAAATGGTGCAGGGTGAGAGATTCATGATTCTGGGAACGGTTAATGCCACACCATCACCCGCGATGTTGCAGCAAAACTCATCAGCAACCGCTTCAGCGTGGGCACAAATTCGTGATGCCAACGGACAACAGGGTTACATCGACGGCAAGGTAAAAATCCTTCAGGAGGGCGCCGGACGAAAATGGGGTGGCGGCGGCGGCGGCCGTAGCAGCACCAGTGAAATGATCACCGGCGCCATCATTTGCGGAATTGGAATTGCCGTTACCATAGGTACTTATGTGGCCGCATCCAATGGCGGCGGTGGCGTATATTTTGTCGCCTGGGGCGCAATCGTATTCGGAGCAATTCGATGCGTGCGTGGCCTTATTCGAATGTTTACTTAGCCTCGTCATGTCGTTGTGGTAAAAGTTGATCTCTGTAACCCCAAAAATACGCCAAACCGTAGGTCGTTTCTCTATATTGCACCAATTTTTACTGCCCATCTCTGTAGCAAACCGTTATTCCCGCGGCGATAATCCATTTGCTTATGATAAGACAATTGAAACTTATCTATTTGCCCGGTTTTTTAATTCTTGCCCTTAGCGCCGGCCTTGTTGTCGCCCAGACAACCACAACACAATCTTCGTCGGTACAGCCGACGGGTCCCGACGATGCCGACTACCAGCTTGGACTTCAGGCATTTCAAAAAGGGAACGATCAACAGGCTTATTTTTACTTTCAAAAAGCTTCTGCTGCAGGAAACACTCAAGCCATGGTTAAAATTGGCGATCTTTGTTACATAGCGGGCGCAAACGCGCCCCAAAATTACGTGCTGGCATTGGCGTGGTTTCAAAAAGCCGCATCTCTTGGAAATGCTGATGCTATGAATAACATCGGCTATTTATACGCTAACGGACAGGGTGTAGCTCAGAGTTTTCAATTGGCCATAGCTTGGTATCAAAAGGCGGCGGCGCTGGGCGCTGTTAAAGCCATGAATAGTCTTGGTGATTTATATAGTTCAGGTCAGGGCGTGCCCAAAGATTACAAACAGGCGATGAACTGGTATCAACAGGCTGCGGCTCTGGATAATACTGATGCCATGAACAGCATTGGATCGCTTTATGAAAATGGTTATGGCGTGACTCAGGATTATAAACTGGCCATGGATTGGTATTTGAAGGCTGCGGCTGGAGAAAATTCCGATGCCATGTTCACCATTGGTCAGTTTTATCTGGCCGGTTGGGGTGTGCCACGCGATCAGACCAAAGCGCTGGAATGGTTCAAAAAAGCCGCCAAACTTGGAAATACAAATGCCATGACCATCGTTGCCGCTTTGTCCAGACAATAACCGCATATTGGAGATCAGAAGAATGCCGCCAAAATTTTTTATCACGCGCCAAATTCCATCGATCGGCATCCAGCGCCTGAAAAGCGCCGGCGAAGTTTTTATTAACCCTCTCGACCGCGAACTCACGGCCGCGGAACTGATCACCATGGGCCGCGACTCCGACGGCTGGCTCACGATGCTCACTGATCCAATTACTTCCGAAGTCTTACAATCCTGCCCCAAACTTCGCGCTGTAAGTAATCTTGCCGTCGGTTTTAACAACATCGACGTGGCCGCCTGTACCGCGCGTAAAGTCGGCGTGAGCAATACGCCCGGCGTACTCACCGATGCCACCGCGGAACTTACCTTTGCCCTTCTAATGGCCGTTGCCCGCCGCATTGTCGAAGCGGACAAGTTTGTACGCTCCGGCAAATGGACTTCATGGGGGCCGATGCTGTTTTCAGGCGTCGCCGTAACCGGCAAAACTCTGGGAATTATCGGTGCAGGTCGCATTGGTTCGCGCGTCGCCGAATTTGGCCGCGGATTCAGGATGAATATCCTTTATTTTTCCCGAAACCCTAATCCCGATCTTGAAAGGTCGTGTTCGGCTAAACGCGTGGAATTAAATGAACTGTTGACCCGTTCAGATTTTGTTTCGCTGCACACTCCGTTGACTGATCAGACGCGGCACATCATCGGGGCCGCCCAACTGGCCCTCATGCAATCACACGCGATTTTAATTAACACCAGCCGCGGCCCGCTGATTGATGAGGCCGCTCTATTTGCGGCGCTCAAGGAAAAGCGCATTCGAGCCGCGGGTCTGGATGTTTATGAATTTGAACCGCGGATCACCCCCGGCCTGACCGATTTGGATAACGTGGTGGTTCTTCCGCACATAGGCAGCGCCACGGAAGAAACGCGGAATCGCATGGCGGCGATGGCCGCGGACGATCTGATCGCCATGGTCGCCGGCCAACGCCCCCAAAATCCGGTCAATCCAGGGTTGTGGTAGAGCCTGTAACACAATTTGACACAGGCGGTGAAAATAAATTAAAATAATTTGAATGAGAAGCTCCTTAAATATCTCATTGACTCCTGAACTTCAGCGCTTTGTGAACAAGCGAGTGGCTTCTGGACGCTATCAGTCCGCAAGCGAAGTTGTTCGCGACGCCCTTCGTTTGTTGGAAGACCGCGAGCATTCACGAGCGGCTCAGCTTTCAGAATTTCAGCTTGAACTCAACCGCCGTTTGGCGTCTCTGGACAGGGGAGAATATGCTGAATCTTCCGTCGTGCGCAGCAACCTTCGTCGGAAATCTGATCGGCGAAGAAAGCTTCGAATATGAAGGGCTATGTTCTCGGCCGCGATGCGGAGCAGGATCTTTACGATCTCTGGGAATATATCGCTCAAGATAGCGTGGAGGCGGCTGATCATCTGATCAAGCAATTTTTTGACGCGTTTGAATCTCTCGCTCTGAATTCCGGTCAAGGCCATAAACGGGAAGACCTGACCCAATTACCGGTCCTTTTCTGGCCGCTCGGAAATTACCTCATTATCTATCGGGTTGCGAAAAGCCATATCGATGTTGTCGCTATTGTCCATGGTAAACGAGATGTTCCTGTATTCCTGCGCCGTAGCGACAACAGGTGAATCCGGAATTGTGGAAATAACATTTTTACCGCAAAGACGCGAAGAATTTTATTCTGTTTTTATCCGTGTCATCAGTGTAATTCGTGGTTTAGTGTATTTCGTGTTTTTCGTGGTTAAAGTCCATGTTATTGGTCTGATCTCCGTCGGATTTGAGCATCGCTTTCAGCGCCCGGTAATCCGTTTTTCCAGTCCCCAGAACCGGCAAATGCTCAATTTGTACAGTAGCTCTTATGTTATGCAGTGGCGATAAACCCGAGTTGCGAATTGCCTGGTTTACCTGTGAACGGTCTAGCGCACGCGTGGAAAATAAAACCAGTTCCGGATGGTTTTCGTCAGGCGTCTGAATAACTGCTAACCCCGGACCTTTGTCCGCTGGCGAAGGGAATGCTTTTTCCAGCACCTCTTCAATCGCCGGTAGAGAAATCATTTCGCCGCCGATTTTCACAAATCGTTTCAACCGGCCCACAAAGGTCAGATGCCCGTTTGCATCCGCCTGCACCAGATCGCCGGTGCGATACCATGATTGGCCCTCCCATTGGACAAACGGCGACGGTCCGTTGTAATTCAAATAACCGTTGAAAATACTCTCTCCGCGCACCAGCAACATGCCGGATTGGCCGGCAGCGACGGACTTTCCCGTTTCTTCATTAATCACAGTCCAACTTACCAGAGGCAGTGGCCGCCCGATGGTGCCGGGACGGCTATCGTCTTCCCGGTTTACCGCGACAATCGGCGAGCATTCGGTGATGCCATAGCCTTCAAGAATCACCGCTTTGGGGCATTTTTCCCTGAGCATGTCATAAACACTTTGCGGACATTTTTCCGCGCCGGTAACGCAGAGGCGAAGTGTGGAAAATTCTTTGCCGCCGCTGCGGATGATATTGGAAAGAAACGTTGGCGTGCCCAGCAAAATCGACACGTGATAGGTTTCGATGATTTTAGCCAGCGCCGCGACTTCGTTGGGATTCGGATAGTGAACGACCTTTACCCCCGCCAGTATGGGCATCAGCATGGTTCCAGTGAGGCCGAATGAATGAAACGGCGGCAGCATGCCCAGGAAGCGATCGTTCTCGCGGATCAAAAAAGAAGAATATACGTCCCGAATGTTGGTCAGCAGATTCTGGTGCGTAAGCGGCACAGCCTTGGGAACCGCTTCAGAACCACTGGTAAAAAGAATGACCGCAGTTGTTGGCGTTTTAACCTGCCGGAGCTGGCCCCAGAAGAAAAGAGCTTTGATGGCGGCGATCAATTTTGACCATCGACCAATGGAGCGGGCGATCTTTTCCAGAGGAACGAAACGATCCGACACTTCAGTCAGATCAACGCCCTGGGATTTAAGGCGCATCACCAGCGCATCCGCCGTAATAACGTGTTTGACGTCCACCAGGTTGAGGCTCTGAATCATATTGCGCGATCCGACCGTCCAATTCATCATCACTGGAGTTTTGCCCGCAAACAGCGCAGCGAAAAAGACAATGTCGGCGGCGACCGACGCGGGAAGCAGTATGCCCACGCGCTCTCCAGGAATGTTTTTTATCGGATCGCGCAAGGCAAATATGGCTCTGATCAGACCCCGATACGTAAGTTCCCCACGTTGCATGTCGGCGATGATGACGCGGCCTGGGTTACGACTCGCCTGGGCCAGTAAAACTTCGGTAATGGATGAACCAGCCGGCACGTTCACTCGCGCAGAACTCGCATCGGCCAGCCAGTGGGTGCTGGGTGTTGGGATATTAATGTCGACGGCTTCTGCGGATAATTGGCCGCACGCGGCCAGCAAAACATCGCCAACGGTATGGAGTGCTTCGACGCTGGGAACCAGCACGCCAAACTCTTTTTCCAGCCACAAAACCATGTCGGTTATGGCCAGGCTATCCAGGCCCAAATCACGGGCCAAATGCTGGTCGTCGGAGATATTGCTTTGACTCGTGGTTTGGCGCAGATGATCGAGGACAATTTTTCGCGTGGCGTCAGGTATGGATGCAGGTCCGGCACTGGAAGGTGCCAACTCAGGTTCGGGAAATTCACGCCGTCCGACTGATTCCCACGGACTGTAAGGAACATACTGTGCGGCAGGGGCGTCCAGATTATAAAAATTTTCCAGATAGCGGTTGAGGATATTGCGATCCTGCTTACGGGGAATATCGGCCGGCTCGGCGAGCGTAATAGTTACGTCGCGTTTGGGGACAAAGAAAATGCCGCTGGATAGAACAGAACGCCAGTGCCCGAAACCATTTTCCAGTCGTGGCGGCGTTCCCGGCGCCCAGCCGAAACTGCTTCCCCAAAGCCCCGTTGTACGTACGAGGACTATGCGTAGGTTGGGCAATGCTTTAAGAATTTGTTCCACCGCACTGGAACCGCCCAGATCTTCAAGCTTTTGGCGTTTAAGCCGTCCGGCGGGATAAAGAAGAACATTTTCTCCGCGGCCCAGCGCCTCAATGCAGCGTGTAATCGCTTGCTGGGCGCGATCGGTTTTACCCTGTTGAATCTGCGACATCTCCGGAATAGGCACAACGCCAAAAAGCCGGGCAATTAAGCTGACAGGGAATTTGGCAATCTGAGTTTCCTGCACCAGCGGATGTACGGCGAATGGTCCGTGCAGATGTGCCACTAAAATGACCGGATCAATTAACGCCGGATGATTGGGCAGAAAAAGAATGCCGGATCGGCCTTTTTGTGCGATCTCGGAGATGCCGGTGATCTTAATGCGATAACGCAGACGAAATGCAGTCTTAGCTACGGCACACACGGTCCGCGTAATCAAACCGGCTTTTTCCACTGGAGCGTAAAAAGCGAATGCGACGACCATGCCGGCGGCGGCAAAAACGCTCAGCAACCCGGCGCTAAGAAATATCTGGCTCGGTTCAAGCCGGCTCTGAAGCGGTATAAACAGCAGCGAGCCGACAAATATTGCGATAAAGCAGGCGAACCAGGAAGCGGCGATCACCCGGCCCCGATGTTCTGGTTGGGGGCGGATCAGGAAAAAACTTTCCACCGGAACCATGATCAAACCGCCAGCGACGCCTGAAGCAGTCAACATCAGCAATACATAGATCAGTTCGAATCTGTGCGGCATAGATGGAGCAGCGCCAACTGCGCACAAAAGAACAGAAAGAGCCGCCGTGGCCGGAGGAACAATGCGATAACTGCGGCCATGGGCAAAAAACTTTCCTGCAATCAATGCTCCGGCGACAACGCCAATAAGTTCGGACAGGGCCAGGTAACTCGTAGTAGCTTCATTAAGCCCGAACTGATCGATTCCCATTTTGTTGATCACCAGAATTTGCAGCGCCGCGACAAACCAGAAATAGGCGTCACAGAAAATGCAGGTCATCAGCAGGCCGTCGGTTCGCAAAAGCCACAGGTCGCGAACGGAATCGATGGGACCGGTCCAGGGAAATTTAGCTTGTGGGTTGGCTGCGGGACGACCCGGAATGGCAAAACTGACAATAAGCCCAATGGTCGACACAATGACCAGGGAAACTGCGACAAAAACCTGACCCTGGGTAATTTTTCCAACCGGTATATGGTCACTTAAAGCGATTCCCGCCAGAATAATGCCCAGCAGTGTGGCGGCTGTTGTCGCGGATTTCAGGCGTGAATTAGCCGTGAGAACAAATGACTCGGGATAAACATCCGGGATTGAACCGGCAAGCGCCGGACCGAAAATCGTGGCCTGAAACGCCATCAGAAAAATGACCGTTACGATCAAGCCCCAATTCAGTGTGAGTATGCCAATCGCGGCCAGGCCCAGAAACAGCAGTTCCATCACTTTGGCCGCGATGACCACATGACGTTTGGAATAACGATCGGCCAGCCAACCCGCGGCGGCGGTAAAAACAAGAAATGGAATCGTGAAAATCGCGCCCACATAACCCGCCAGCTTGGCGATGCCATGCGTTACCGCAAGAAGCATTACCGCCTGCTTCATAAAGTTATCGTTGAAGTTTCCGATGGCGTAGGCAACCGCCATGGCGATAAAGCGCGAGCGCCCGCGGCGTATTTGCTCTTGTATATCGGGTGAGTCGGCGTCGGATATGTTCGTGGTCATAAATTGTGATCCTTTAAATCACGAGAGTAATATAAACGCAACTAGCCAGCATTGGTTGTTTTGCAAAAGTCGGGCCCAACATTGGGCGATTGTTATAACTTGTTTATTGATAAGCTTTTATGTATTGGACAAAAGCCGGAGAAGACGGCATTTTCCACACCGGCACGAACATTTTTTGTACAGCATATGTGCAAAAAGATGCCATAAGTTCTGTTGTGATGGCTCCGCTAGAATGAATTGGCTTAAGTTGTTCTCTGGAGGTTAGCTATGATCAGGAAACTTCCGAGCGGTGGATATCGCCTGTATTCCCGGAAGATTAATCCCAGAACCGGCCGACGTCGGAACCTTGGCACATTTTCTACTCTGCAGGCCGCCAAAGAGCACGAGCGTGCGGTGCAATTTTTCAAACGCCAGGGGTGATTTTGTTTCAGCGTTTCGCGCCATATTTGCGCAGCAGGTTGGCCATCGCGATCTGATCGTTATCGAGTGCATAGTCCAGAGGCGTTTCGCCATTGAGATCTTTGGCATTCACGTCAACGCCGTCGTTTATAAGCAGCAAGGCCAGGCTTTCGTAGTCACGTTGGGCGGCGATATGCAGCGCGGTGAATTTCTGCTCACCATATGTTCCCGCGTAACTGCCGCCATAACTTAAAAGTAGTTTTACCACGTCCGTTTGCCCCGTATTCACGGCGACCCAAGTCGCCTCGTTGCCCCAATCATCTTTTAAGCTCGCCAGAGTGGGGTCTTTCTTGAGTTGATCCGCAACATACCCTTTCCACCCCAGCCCGGCGGCGCTGAAAAAATCGATGCGGGCTCCGTTCTGCTCAAGGAACTTGGCGGTATCAAGGTGGCCATATAGCTCCGCAACGCGGATGGGCGTCATAGCGCCCAGATCTTTGGGGTCGGTTCCACTGTTAACGTCGGCGTCGTGATCCAGCAGCAGCGAGATGATGTCATTATCGCCGGACATGGCCGCATCAATCATCAGGCCGTGATCTTCAGTGGTAGCCCCTTTTTCCAAAAGGAACTTGACGATGTCAATCTGATCGGCGTCCACGGCGGTGTGAATGGGCGAATTACCGGTGGCAGATAATTGGGCATTCAGAAGTTCTGGGTGCTGCTGGAGCATATTTTGAACATCATTGAGGTTACCCACAGTTATCGCCGCGTGAAAATTGGCTGCAATTTGCGGATCAACAATTACCGGCGGAGGAATTGGATAAAAATCTACCGGAGGATGGATTATGCGGGATACACGATATACATAAGGCCGGGGGAAATGGAAAAAATGCGATGGAAGAAATAATTTAAGGCCAAGAATAATTAAAAGATTTAGAATTAAAAGTGACGGTCCCAACAGAATTAGGGCGACTCGGCCCGCCTTGTTAGGACGTCCATTGGCCATTGTAAATTCTCCTGCCGCTCTGGATGAAGCAACTACCGCAAGATTCTGGCGCTGCCGCCTTTGAATATATGCATCAGTTCGGAGTGGTTAATCTGGCTGGTATCGCCGCGCGTGGTCTGCAACAAAGCGCCATGGGCTGCGCCAAGATCCACGGCATCCTGTGCGCTCATGCCGGTCAAAAGCCCATAAGCCAGCCCGGAACAGAACCCGTCGCCGCCGCCGACGCGATCTTCAATTTCCAGCCCTTCGTAACGCCTGCTGTGGTGGAACTTGCCTTCCATCCACAAAATCGCCGACCAGTTGTTGATCAGTCCGGACTTAACTTCGCGCAGTGTGGTGCCGACAGCCTTGACGTTGGGGTATTTGGCCACGACTTTTTCCACCATTTTTTCATAAGCGCTGGTATCCAGTGCGGAAAGATGTTCATCCACGCCCGGTACTTCAAAGCCCAGCACTTTTTGAAAGTCTTCTTCGTTCCCGATCAGCACGTCCACATATTGAATCAGACCCGTGGTGACGCTCTGGGCCTGCTTGCTGCTCCATAGCTTGGAGCGGAAATTCAAATCATATGAAACAATTGTTCCGGCGGCTTTGGCGGCCTTAAGTGCATCGCCCACAACCGCCGCCGTACCGGAGGAAAGACTGGTAAAAATGCCGCCCGTGTGCAGCCATCGCACGCCCGGAGCGAACACTTTGGTAAAGTCGATCATGCCCGACTGCATGTTCATCGCCGCCGAATGACCGCGGTCGTAAAGCGTCACGCTGGGCCTTACGCCCGTGCCCACTTCCGTAAAGTTCAAACCAATACGGTCACGGCGTCCCACGCCGTCATATTCAGCCATGATCGTATTGCTCATATCCATGCCGACGCTGCGGCCGTGGTTGAGAATGAGCCGCCCGACGGGGTTCTCTACCAGGCGGCTGGCAAAACCGGTGCGAAGCCCCAGGCGCGCCAAGGCATAGGCCACGTTGTATTCACCTCCGCCAACCCATACTTCCAGGGTATTGGCAAATTCAATGCGTCCATGGCCGGGCGGCGAAAGCCGTACCATACACTCACCGAGGCTCATTAGATCAAGTTTTGCTTCAGAAACCGGTTTAATATTCATATAGAACCTTTAACCCTTCCAATGTCCGCCTGTAAGCCGCAACATCCATCTGAGCGGCGTTTTTGGCTAATTTTCGGATCCATAAATTACAGCAGCCGAAACTGTTCCGCAAATTGACAATTACGCTATAATTTTGGTTTAACTTTGGCCGGGAACACTTATGACGGAAACGCAAACAATGGACATATCGCAGGCGATCAAATCCGCCGCAGAGCAGACGGATGCTTTTCTCCGGCAATGGGTGAATTCCCTGAATCAGGCGCCGCCGCTGTTGATTGAATCGATCAAGTACAGTCTCTTTGGCCCGGGCAAACGCATTCGTCCGGCGTTGGCCATTTTGAGTTGCCAGGCCGTCGGAGGCAAAGCTGAAGATGCACTGCCCGCCGCCGGTGCGCTGGAATTGATTCACTGTTTCTCACTGGTGCATGACGACCTGCCTGCGATGGATGATGACGATCTAAGACGCGGGCGGCCCACTAATCACAAGATTTACGGCGAAGCTGTGGCGATTCTCGCCGGCGATGCCATGAATACCATGGCGTTCGAATTGTTAGCCGCAAAAGTATCCGATCCGGTGCTGGGGCAAAAGCTGATTAGCGAACTCGCCGCAGCCACCGGCCCGGTGGGCATGGTCGGCGGCCAGGTATTGGATACCTGCTATCCTCAAGAAAAAGCCTCCGGCAGCACCGCCAGTCTCGAAAAACTTCAACGCATTCATCGCATGAAAACCGGCGCCCTGATTACCGCCGCCTGCCGTATGGGCGCATTATGCGGCGGCGTAGATGGTGCGCGGCTCCAAATCATCGACGCCTTAGGGCGTTCCATCGGTCTGGCTTTTCAAATTGTCGATGATCTCCTGGACGTCACCGCGTCTGATGAGCAGCTTGGCAAGCGCGCCGGCAAAGATGCGCAAATCGGTAAGCTCACTTATCCCGTCCTGTTGGGCGTGGAAGAAACCCGTCGTCATCTGGCGCAGCAACAGGAAATCGCGGAAAAACTTGCCGCCAAACTTGGCCCCGCCGCCGAACCGCTGGTTTTATTCGTGCAAAGCCTCGCTAAACGCGATCGGTGAGAATATGAAATGGATGAATGAACAGAAATAAATAGCCCGTCATTTCTTGCCGGGGCTATAAGTAGAGCCTGAATGAAGCGTCTGCTCGCCGTATTACAACTCATGCGCGTTGCCCTGGCTCTCACCGCCGTCGCCGACGCTTGGACGCTGCTTTTGATGAATTTGCCGGGGCGCACCGTCCCAACTGATTTAATCGTCCGATTGACCATGGCGGGGCTGGAGGCCTTCTTTCTTTATAGTTTCGGCATGACGCTCAATGATCTGTTGGATGCCCGCCGTGATCGGCTTTTTGCCTCTTGGCGGCCGATTCCCAGCGGCAAAATTTCCCCGCCTGCTGCCATTATTCTCAGCATCGTTTTTCTCATGCTGAGCCTGTTTTTCGCTGCCATGCTTGACGTCACGCGCGGCCAGTTATATCTGCCCGGTTCCTTATTGATCGCCTTTAGTGCGGCGATGTTCATAGTCTTTTACAATTCCGCGGGAAAATTTCTCGGCTCCATCGGGTTGGTCTCCCTGGGAATGATCCGTGCGCTCAACAGCACCATCGGCCGGCCGGACGCCCACTTTCTGCTCTTGTGCATGTTCTTGTTTACCCACATTACGCTTGCCGGCACGCTGGCATATCACCTGGAGTCCAAACGGCCGAGGCTCAAAAATATCGACATCGTGATCATCCTCGCCAATCTGCTGGTGGTAAATGGATTAATGCTTTCCGCCATGATTTTCTGGAAACAAGTTAACCGTGCGCTTTTGATCGATGCAGCCGGGCCGGCTCTGATGCTGGTGATTTTTTATATCTGGGCCGTGATGCAGGCTTCGAGCGTGAGCCTCCCGACGCGCCAGCGCGGAGAACGAATTATGCTCGTCGGTCTGTTCTGGCTTTTTTGTATTGACGCAGCCATGCTCCTGTCCAATGGCCAGTTCGCGCAGGCGGGGTTTATTGCAATTCTGGGAATCGTTTCCCTGATCACGTTTTTCCTCATGCGGCTATTAGGCAGGGGTGTTCCCGTACGCCGCCCAAGTTATCGGTTGCTGGAGACAAAGAGCGCATCATAGGGCTTGGAAAAGCGTTCTACATTATGAAATTTGAGATTTGAAATTGGATTTGGATCAGAAAATAGACATGAAATATTTAAGACTATTTGTACTCCTGGGCGTCTTATTTTGCTTCATTTCGCTCCACTCGCTCCGCGCTGCTACTCTTGGTCAGGGCTGGACTTTTCATCGCCCGCTCACCGTTCTCGTTCCCGATACCGACGCTCCAGGTAAAAACATTGCCTGGGCGGAATTTTATACCAATCAAGCCCGCCTGCCCGATGGATCAGATTTACGCGTTACCACGTCAGATAGAGTCATACTCCCCATCTACATCATGCGTATTTCCCCTGATGACGATCTTGTCCGTCTTGCCTTCCAAGCCCCTGCGGATGGAGATTATCAGGTCTGGTGGGGGAATCCTCATCCGGACAATCCGCCGCCGGCGTTGCAGATTGATCGCGGCGTCCTGATGCAAATCTTCCAGTTCGACAACGATGCATTGGGCGGCGGTTGGCAGCAGACGCAAAATGTTCTTCAGCAGGATCAGCCCGACGAATCATTTTTTGTCCCCAACATTTTCAACCAGTTCGATCCGACAGGTGATTACAATCGGCGTATGTTTTTATATACCGGTCAATTGCATATCGCTGAACCGGGAACGTATACCTTCGCTTTTGATGTCAGCACCATGGGATACCTGAATATCGACGGCCAAAATATACTGGCCAAAAATCGCGCCACCGGCATGGCCGGTCGGGCAAGATTTTCCAACCGGCTTGAACTTGATCCTGGCTGGCACCAGGTCCAGGTCGGCGTCGTCCAAACGTGGGGGCGGTCCGGCGCTGCTTTGGACTGGATAACACCCAATGAATATCGCTATTCCCCCGTGCCCGCATCCGCATTTGCGCCCGTCAGCCATGCTTCCGCAGGCGTATTGATGCAGGTTGGCGCCGAATATACCGTGGACTTTACTGTTATCCCGAAGGCGCAAATCTTTGTCCCGCCGGAAAATTATTTCCAGCGCTATTCTTTCGCGATCAATGTCCCCGGTTCCTTTGCACCGGACGTGACCTGGACTTTCTCCGACGGCCAGCAGGCTACAGGCCTGAATGTGGATCATGTATTCCTGACCCCCGGCGTATATCAGGTGCAGGCACAGGTCAAACAGGGAGCTAACAGTTTTACCGCGACACGCCGGATTCGAATTCAGGACCAAATTTATTCGCTGGGTGAGTTTCCGCCTGGTGATCCATCCGGAACGGTTGGTGATTTGATTAATAACTATAGTTTGGACCAACTGAGTGCCCAGCAACTCTATCTGGGCATACAATTTTTTGAAAAATATGGCAATTTCGACAGCCTGAGTAACTGGGGACAAGCCTGGGCAAATTGCAAGCAAAGTGAAGACACACAGGAAGTTTTTGACACCGCCGACGATCTCGTTAGTCGTTTTATCCAGCACAGTCAATATAGCCAGGCGGCGGCTATTTACCAGGCCGCGGCGAATAAACAAATGGATGATGAATCGCAGGCCGGCATGTTGTTTCGTTATGCGACTACCACCTGTGATTACGCGAACGATAGTGAAGACGTTCTGGGTGTTTTGCAGCAATGGCAGCAGAATCATTCCGATTTATCCGCTGGTGCACAACATACGCTCAATACGGCGTTGGCTTTTGCGGCCATCGCCAACGGCAATGGTAAACTCGCTCAACAATATGTGGATGCCGCGGGCGATGCCGCAAACGTGAGTTACGGCGCCGCGCAGATACGCCAGGGCGTTCTGGCGCACAATGTGGAAAGCTATATTGCGACTCGCGATTTTCCAACAGCCCAGAGGCTGCTTAATCGCTGGGACTATGAATTTCCCATCGCTATGACCCAGGGTTACACCCGATTGCTGCGTTTTGAATTGCTATCTGCTCAGAATCTGCCGATTGCCGCCGCCAAAGGTGCGGTGGAATTTGTGAATGCTGAGCCGGATTCGTTTTACGCGGCTGAGTTGTTATATCGCGCCGCGCAAGCATACAAGCAGGGCGGCCAGTCGGACAATGCGCAGGCGGTAATGGATAAGCTAAAACAAAATTATCCCGAATCGCCGTATGCGTATAAAAATTAACGAACCAGAAGTAATTCAATTGGTGGTTCATCATATTGAGCGTTATTCGAAAGCATTTCATGACTGAAGAACGTTTGAAATGTATATCGCCGGGTTGCAAGAACACTATTCAGCCAACAACGGCAAAACGTAATAGCGGATATTGTGGACCATGCCATGGCAAGATCGTTAAAGCGAGATACGATGAATATATTCGTCAAAATTGTCGAGATGTTGCCGTCGTGAACAATTGGACTTTAATCTACAATCGACGCTTGGCGGATTCTGGGCGTACTCTGAGTTCTCTGTGGCTGAGAGCCTCGAATTGAAAGGATATTCATGGAAGTCGGCATCGTCGGCCTGCCCAACGCCGGTAAATCCACGCTTTTTAATGCTTTGACCAACGCCGGTGCATTGGCCGCCAATTATCCATTTGCCACGATTGAACCCAACGTCGGCGTCGTCGCGGTGCCCGACGAGCGCCTGGCACAGATTAACCAATTCATCAGCACCGAAAAAATCGTTCCTGCCGTGCTCAAAGTCGTCGATATCGCCGGACTCGTGCGCGGCGCCAGCACCGGCGAGGGTCTGGGCAATAAATTTCTCTCGCATATCCGGGAAGTAGACGCAATCTTGCACGTGGTCCGCTGTTTTAAGGATCCCGATGTTCTGCACGTGGACGGTAAGGTCGATCCGATTCGCGACATTGAAACCGTTGATACTGAACTCATGCTTGCGGATCTGGAAACGCTCGAAAAATCGCTGGATAAGCAACGCCGCTCGGCGCGTGCCGGAGATAAAGACGCTGTCGCCGTTCTGGCCCTGATGGAATCGTGTGTGGCTATGCTCAAGCAGGGCAAGCCTCTGCGTACGCAGAGTTCTTTTAAACCCGAAGACTTTAAGCTCATACGTTCATTGGGTCTTATGACCGCGAAAAAAGTCCTTTATATCGCCAACGTCGATGAATCTGATCCGCATGGTAAGAGCGAAACAGTTCAGGCCGTCCGCCAGCATGCGGCCATGGAAAACGGGGCAGTCGTTCCGGTTTCGGCCAAGCTGGAAGCGGAACTGGCGGAATTATCGCCTGAAGACCGCACCGCGATGCTTAAGGATTTGGGCATGAAAGAAACGGCACTGGCTTCCGTGGCCCATGAAGCATACCGGCTGCTGGACTTGCAGAGCTTTTTTACAGCAGGTCCCAAGGAAATCCGCGCCTGGACCATTTCGCACGGTGCGGCGGCGCCACAGGCAGCGGGTGTGATTCATACTGATTTTGAAAAAGGTTTTATCCGCGCTGAAATTTATAACATCACGGATTTAGTCCAGTTCAAATCCGAGGCGGCGATCCGTGCCGCGGGCAAGCTGCGCAGTGAAGGCAAGACGTATGTGATGCAGGAAGGGGACGTGGCTCACTTTCTGTTTAATGCGTGAAATTAACAGGCAACAGACCCTAGGCCAGAAGACCGAGTAAAAATTAAAAAGTTAAAAGTAAAAAAACGACGAAAAAATTAAACCACAGATTATTTGATATTCAATTTAATTTTTCGCCTGCGTCCTTTAGCCAGAAGATATACGCCGCCCGCACTAAATAAGGCCAAGCTGGTCGGTTCCGGAACGTTGGAGGGTGAAACGCTCACCTGCATATTGTCATTGTTGCATGACATGCCCCAGGAAACTGCGCTCGGGTTAATTGTCAAATCGGCCAGAGGCAGGGACGCTTCTAAAAGATAGGTATCGACGTTTGTATCCGTCACCGGGTCATAGTATTGATCGCCGAGATCGGTGTAGGTGTATGTCGCGTTGGTCGCGACCACCGTACCGGTCCCGGTTTCGTATGCGGTATCCGCTGGTGGCGCAAAGCCGACGCTTATAAGGGGAATATCCCATGTGCCGCCGGAAACAACGCAAGTTGATCCGGATGTACCAGCCGGCTCGATGGGCAGAAGTACGCCGTATTCGGCTGTGTTATCAGCCCAATTCGGATTGATCGCGATGTCGCCGATCTCGGCTACCGGGGTACCTCCGGTATAAGGATCTCCTACTCCCGCGGGATTAAAACCCGTGACAATTCCAACATAGAATGTACTGCCGCTGGTTCGTGTATACATGGCTTTTACATCGAACTGTTCACCGCCGAAGTCGGAGACGGAACTGCCATGCGGACCGGCATTGTCCCAGATGGTGTAATCAATGCCGTTGTAAGTGCCTGTTGTGGGGCCATTGGCGGTTACATAGCTGGTGCTTCCCGGCGTCCAGTTGTAAGGCGTAGCGCCTGTGGGACTGACATTGGTATCGGGGCTTACATCCCAACTCGTCAGGTCGGCGTGTACTGCGGATGTCAGTGTAAGTACAGCGACGCCGGCCGCGGCGGCAAGCCATGAAAATTTTGAAATCTTCAAAATTTGCATGAAAGCTCTCCCCTTAAAAATATTTGATAGACAGTCCCCGGAAGATCTGACGGTTTCCATCAGTCTCCTGGCGAGTCATTTACATTAGGTGTTGCACAACTTTATGGAGTGAAAAAGAACATCCGGCGTCGCCGTACATTCCTCTCTCAGAGGCGCTTCTCCTCCTGCAACTCAACTATATTTCGACTATAGAAGCGCCGATGTGAGCAGTCAAGAAAAAATGAGAAAAAATCGCTATTTTTCAATTATGAGACACGGCTATGCATCAATTTATTTGCTCAGCCGGACATATTATTGACCCATGAATAGTGCAAAGACACGACGACTAGGGCTAAAGACGGGTGTCTAAACCACTTCCGCCATCTCCGGGATGTGAAGCCAGTGGCTCAACTGCTCGGGCGTGCAGCGGCGGACGAACTGGTTGAAGGTTTCCTCTTCGTCGATCCGGTTGGTTTTATATGCTTCAACAATCTGACCGATGGACTTATGCACGTATTCCGCCGGTACTTTTTTCATCGCCAGTTTGGCAAATGCGGCGTGTTCGCCCAAGGCGCCGCCGAGCAGAATCTGGTACGCCTCCGTGCCGCGCTGGCCGCGGAAATTGCACACCACGCCCATAAGCCCGATGTCGGCGATCTGGTACTGGGCGCAGCTATTCGGGCAGCCGGTGACGCTGATCATGATGGGCGTATCGATCCGCACGTTCTCTTCCAGGTATTTGAGAATGCGGCTGGCGCGCTGCTTGGTTTCCACAATCGCCAAGTTGCAAAATTGTGTGCCCGTGCAGGAAATCAAATTGGTCCGCCAGAGCGGTGCATGGGGCGTTAAGTTCGCCGCGTCAAGCTCTTTGGAAAATTCCGCGACCTTTTCGCTGGGGATGTTCACAAACAGCAGATTCTGCTTGTTGGAAAGTGAGATGCGGGCCTTGTCTTTGCCGGCAAAACGCTCCGCAAGTTCGGCGGCGGCGGAAAGCTGATCTGCGGTGATGCGTCCGCGTTCGATTGGCACGCCGACGTAGGAAAGCCCCGGTTGTTTCTGGGGGCCGGAACCCAAATGGTCGGTGTGCGGCGCGTATTCGGGCGCGACGATATTATCGTCGTGTTCGAGCTTAAAGCCGATGTCGGCTTCGAGATAGTCACGGAATTTTTCCCAGCCCCAGTCGGCAACGAGGTATTTCATGCGGGCGCGCGTCCGTTTTTCGCGATAGCCGTGGTCGCGGAAAATATGGGCGATGCCCCGGCAAACCGCAGGGACCTGTTCAGGCTTGATGAAGACACGCAATCCCTGGCCAATGTAAGGCTGGCTGGAAAGCCCGCCGCCGACGGTTACGCCATAGCCGCGCTCGTCCTGGCCGGTCTGGGGATTGACACGTTTAACGCCAAAGATGCCGATGTCATTAATCTGCGGCTGATGGCAGTGCAGATGGCAGCCGGAGACGCCGGATTTGAATTTCCGCGGCAGATTGCTGAATTCCTTGTTGCCCTTAAGAAACATCTGGTTGACATGGTCGAGTACGCCCGAGGCGTCGATGAATTCGGCCTGCAGATAACCGGCGAGCGGGCAGCCGACGACGTTGCGCGGCGTATCGCCGCAGGCGAATTTACTCACTAAACCCACGCGCTCGAGGCGCGGCAAAATTTCGGCGATCGCTTCAATGGTCAGCCAGTGAAGCTGAAAGCACTGGCGGGTGGTGATGTCGGCGAAGCCACGGGCATGTTGGCGGCTGATGTTGGCCACTTCGCGCGCTTGCTGCGTGGTCAAAAATCCGTTGGGCACGCGAATGCGAAGCATGAAATGGCACAGGTTGGGCAATTGCTGGTAGACGCCAAACCAGCGGAAGCGTACGAAATCTTCCTCAGCAATTTTGGCCCGGCGAGCAGCGCTGCGAATCACTTCAGGGTTACCGGCGTCGGGAATGCTTTTCTGAAAAGTCTCCAGATCCTTAGGATTCAGAAGCGATTCAAGCGGTTCGGTGACGTCAGCACGGGCGTATTGGAAAATGTCGTTCCATACGTCTAAGCCGTCTTTGGCGAGTTTGATGGCCTCGACTTTATTGAGTTTTCGGCCATCTTCAGTCGTGATGGTTCCGGTTTCAGCAGTCATGAATCATTCCGCCTTGTGCAAAATCCTATTATCTGAATAGGGAATGGGAAAGTCAATAATTTCAGGTTAATTTGATTAAAATAACAAAAAATGCCATTCAATTCCTATCAGGTTAATAGGTGTTTTTTAACCTATTTTTATTTAATTTTAAGCCAATTTTTTCGAATCAGCCGCGGTAAATATCCCCGAAGTGGGCATTCCTGGCAATGTGGATTGGGTTTGCAGTAGTGTTTGCCGACCATGACGATCTGGGCATGGTATTCATTATAAAGTTTTTCATCCGCTGGCAGGTGGAACTGCATGAAGTTTTGCAGGTCTTCGTAGCTATTTTTGGGTTTACTGAGTTTATGGCGAATCAGGACGCGGCGCGTATAAGCATCGATGACAAATACAGGACGATTCAGGGCATAAAGCAAAATGCTGTCGGCCGTTTCCGGACCGATGCCATTGATATCTAAAAGCTCTGCGCGCAAAGCAGTGGTGGGGGCTGAATCGAGCTTTTCAAATGAGCCGTCATGCCGGGTGATAAACCAATTCATGAGATTCCAGAGCCGTCGGGCCTTCACGTTAAAGTAACCGGCAGAGCGAATTAGCGGTGCGATGCGGCTTGCTCCGGCGGCATGAATGCGACGGGCGTCGAGAAGATCGTGTTTTAACAGCGAGACAATCGCTTTTTCGACGTTGCTCCAGGCCGTGTTTTGAGTGAGTACCGCGCCGACCATGACTTCCAGGCGGCTTTGCGCCGGCCACCAGTTCAAATCGCCAAAGCGATCGTGCAGGGCGGCGTAATAATTCAGCAGAGTACGGGTGACAGTCGCATCATCGGATTGGTTGCGGCTTGCCATGAGAATTAGAAGCTCTTAGTGAAACGGCGACTGGATAAACAAGCCGGTAAATACCTGGAAGAGGACCACGACAAAGTTGGCCATCAGGATGGCAACGCTGGCATATTGCGCCGATTTGATTTTTGGCGCCAGCGCGATCGCGCCGCCGGAAAGCAGCAGGCCGAGCAATTGCAGGGTAAATTCCGCAATGGCTTTACGGTCAAAGTCGGCGGGTAGTGTTGCGGGAAGTTCGATATAGAGAATCTTCAGGGCAATGATCAGGCACAGCGCGCCGGCAATCAGAAAGATAAACCAGGCCAGCATCTGGATCGGGTTGGGCCTGGCTGGGGCCAACTCAGGTGGCATATATCCACTGGGATTAACGGTGACGATTGGATCGCTCATGGCGTGTATAGTAATGTTGTCAGAGAAAACGGGCAAGGTTTTCCGGTGGAGAAAATGCAGGAAGAAACGTCATTAAACGATTCCAACGCCGATGCTCAGACGCCCGCAACAGAGGTCACGGAAACGGCTGAAAAGCCCGAGAGCAGTTTCGATATGCTCCGGCGGTTATTGCATTTGGCATTGCCGAGTATGGCGGGAACTATCAGCCTGGCGCTGATGCAGTTTGTGGACGGTTGGATGGTCTCCATGCTGGACCGGCAAATGCCGCATGATGCCGCCGTAAATTTGGCAGCCACATTCAACGGAGGCATAGCGGCGGCGGTGCCCATGATGTTTTTTGTGGGACTCGGCGGCGCGGTCAGTACATTGGTTTCACAGTCCGCGGGACGCAAACTCGATGATGAGCCGGCGCGGTTCGCCTGGCAGGGGTTATGGCTGGCGATTTTATCCTGCGCGGTACTCTGGCCGGCAATACTGCTTGTCAGGCCAGGGTTTATTCTCGCGGGGCACAGCGAGCCGCTGCTGGGTGCGGAGACGCTTTTCATGTCGTTCATGCTTTTTAGCGTACCCATTAGCGCCGCGGGGAACATGCTTAATAATTTTTTCCTGGGTTTGCATCATCCGGTTCATCAGTTCACTGCGGGTGCGGCGGGCAATGTCGTCAACCTGGTCCTAGACTGGTTGCTGATTTTTGGCCATTACGGTTTTCCACGCCTGGGACTGATGGGCGCGGCGCTGGCGACGGTGATCGGTTCGGTGGTTTCTCTGCTGGTTTTGGTTGCGGTGTTTGTTTCACCGCATTATCGCGGTCAAACTCTGCGGCTTTCCGCAATGCTGCCGGACCGGGGGCGCTTGTGGAAGCTTTTACGTATCGGCGCGCCGTCGGGAATGCAGGCGGCGTCGGACATTTTGTGCTGGACAGTTTTTACCCTGCTGTGGGTGGATAGTTTCGGACGCGATGCGGCCGAAGCACAAAGCGCTGCCATGCGCTACGTGACGCTTTCATTTATGCCGGCGGTGGGTATGGGAATGGCGGTAAGCGCCATGGTGGGCAAACGCATTGGAGCGGGCGATTTGGTCGGCGCACGCCGGGCGGCGGGCTGGGGTTTTTGCCTAAGCATGCTGTACATGGGACTCTGCGGGCTGGCATTCTGGCTTTTACGCAGGCCGTTATCAGAATTTTTGCTCGGCGATCCGCGGCAAGTGGCAATCGCCTGCGACATACTGATTTTCGCGGCGCTATTCCAGCTTTTTGACGCCATGACCGTGATATTCATTAGCGCGTTACGGGGCGCGGGGGATACATTTATTCCTACACTGGTGACGACGCTGCTGGCCTGGGGCGTGTGCGTGGCAGGGGGCGGGTTGACGGTATGGTTTGCGCCTCAGTGGGGTGTTTCAGGTCCCTGGACGATGGCCACGGCTTATTTGTGCCTTTCGGGCTTGTGGACTTTCTGGCGCTGGAAGCAGGGAAAATGGCGGCATCTGGATGTATTAGGAGCACGGCTGAGTAAAGCTTCAATTTAATCACGTATTGACTATTCACCAGAATATCAGATAATCTGATTATATGAAAACAACATCCATTAGCGTTACACAAGCTGCTCGAAATTTTGCTGATTGCATCAACCGCGTGCATTATCAAAATGCCACCTTTGTTCTGCTTAAGAATGGCGCGCCCTTCGCCAGACTTTCACCAAGTCATCAGAAAAAGTGCAGAGGTCGAGACCTGGCTGCGATTCTTTTGGGGACGCATTTATCAAGTGCGGAGGCGACAGCTTGGAGACATGATCTGAAAGCGGCTCGCAAGAAACTTAAGCGGCAGGCGGACAAATGGCGATAATGCTGGATGCAGATGTCATTATTCGCGGGGAAAAGGATCATTTTGATCTGGCACGCTGGTTGGTCTCCCGGGCAAATGACCAATTTGAAATAGCAGCCATTACGGTTGCCGAATTGTGGCACGGCGTCGAGCGTGCAACCGGCCTGAACAGAATCAGACGCCGACGTTATATTCAAAGTATCGTGCAGGCGCTTCCCGTTATCGCATATACCGAGCAAACAGCCTACCACCATGCCAAGATATGGGCTGGTCTTCAAAGTGAAGGCAAAATGATCGGTTTTTACGACATTATCGTTGCCGCCACGGCAATCGAACGCGGCAGTACTTTGGCCACATTCAACAAACGTCACTTCGGACAAATTACCGGGTTGAAAATTGTCGAACTGGTGTAGATTTCATTTAACGGCGTCGAAATTTCAAGATTTCTGAACGGCCAGACGGCATATCCGGCGTTTGCCTACCTGAAGCACCGGCTGATCGTCAAGCGACACGAACGCCTTTGGATCATTGATTTTGTTTCCGGCCAGAGTGACCGCGCTGCTTTCCACCAAACGCCGTGCTTCACTGGTGGACGGAGCGAAGCCCGCGAGTTTGATCAAGTTCAAGACGCCGATGCGGCCATCCTGCAGGTTTGATTCGGGAATTAAATGTGTCTTAAGGTCCTGCGGCAATTGACCTTCGGAAAACCGACGGCGGAAGTCGACGGCTGCTTCTTGGGCAGCCTGAGGACTATGAAATTGTTCAACAATCAGACGGCCGAGCCGTTCCTTGGCGTCGCGCGGATTGGTTTGCTTAGGATCGAGAAGAATTTTAAGTTCCGCGTCGTGAACAGTGGTACACAGGCGGAACCATTGCTGCATAAGCGAATCGGGAATGCTCATGGTTTTTCCGAATTGCTCGGCAGGTTCTTCGGCAACGCCGATGTAATTATTCAGGGATTTACTCATTTTCTGCGTGCCATCCAGGCCGGTGAGAATGGGCATAACCATGACGATCTGCGGCGGTTGATTTTGCGATTCCTGAAGATCGCGCCCTACGAGATTGTTGAACGTTTGATCGGTGCCGCCGAGTTCGATGTCGGAGCGGATCATCACTGAATCCCAGCCTTGCATGAGCGGGTACATGAATTCGTGGATAAAAATGGCCTCGCCGGACTTATAACGCTCGCTGAACGTGTCGCGTTCGAGCATACGGGCCACGGTCATTTTTTGAGCGAGGCGCAGGGCATCGGCAAAGTTCATTTTGGAAAGCCACTCGCTGTTCCGGCGGATTTCCAGCTTGTCGGAACGAGTGTCGAGAATTTTTCCGGCCTGGGCGAGATAGGTTTTTGCGTTGGTTTCGACCTCCTCGGCGGAAAGCACGGGACGGGTCTTTTTTTTGCCCGTGGGGTCGCCGATCATGGCGGTGAAATCGCCGATGATCAAAACGGCCTGGTGGCCGAAATCTTGAAACTGCCGGAGTTTCCGCAAAACCACGGCGTGGCCCAAGTGCAGGTCCGGAGCGGTGGGGTCCATGCCGAGTTTGACACGCAGGGGGCGTTTTTCAGCGGCGGCTTTTTTTAAGCGTTCGGTGAGTTCGGCGGATGTGTAGGTTTTCTCCACGCCATGGAGGAGTTCGTGGGTTTGTTTATCCGGAGAAGTCATTCATTTCCTCTTCAATCTTCAATGGCCCCATTTTACAGATTGCGAAGATTTTGTCCCGCAACGGCTAATTTCCTGACGATGTCATTGCCATAAGAATTCCAAACATATTGAAGCAGGCGTGAAGGGTGATGTCCGTGAATATATTTCCGGTGCGTTCATAGACATAGCCGAGACCAACGCCCAATAGGAACAGCGGCGCCATCCATGCTATGGCTCCGCCGGCAATGGTAAGGTGAACCGCCGCAAAAAGTGTCGCGGTAACAAGAATGGCCGACCAACGATCCACAGGGTGGGGAGCTTCGGGATCCGCTGGCACAACAGGAGAAAGGGTAATGTGGACACCCGGCCAGTTAATGGCGGAAACAGGCTGTGCAGCGCGTTTTTTGCGTGCATTGGAGAAAACGCGGCAAAGCCAGGATTGGATCAGGCCGCGAAAAAAAAGTTCTTCCGTCACAGGCGCCATAACGCAGGCGGAGAAGACCAGGAGCGCCGTTTCGGAACTGGAAGGCTGTTGTTGCAGCACTTGCAGGATAGGGTGTTCCGGAGGGTTGGAGTTGGTCAGGACCGAAAAGAGGCTTGAAGAAGCTACTTCTGTAAAAAATAAAAGGGGCATAAAAAGTACGAAGGCCAGAATGCCGATGCCCAGGCCGCGCGGCAGTTTACGCCAGGAAATGCCGATTCCATCAAGGCCGTTCGTGAAGCTGATGATGGCGATATAAACAATGAGTGCCAGGCCTATGAAGTGTCCGGCTGCGTCCGCAATCAGTTCATTCATGTCGGGCAGATCAGACGCAGGCTGAGTTGTTGCCGCGTGAGCAGGATGACCGACTGACTGCAGGATCAGCATGAAAATAATTGCGGAAAAAAAATAAACCAGAAGCACTACGATCGGCTGGATAAAAGTCAGGGTGTTGTATCTTGCCGGAGCACGAAGAAGCGGGATGGAAGAAAAGACGCCCAGCTTCCACATGAACAGAAGGCCCAGGCCCATAAAAAAAACAAGGCCTATAAAGAATCTAAAAAGCTCGCTAAAATCCATGGACGCAATATAACCTCGTAAACATAAGGATTACGAACCTGAGTATTCTGCAACAGATTGTCGAAACAAAAAAGCTTGAACTTACCGCAGCCAAAGAAACGCGCACATTGGAAGAGCTTAAAAGCCGTTGCCGTGACGCGGAACCGGCGCGGAATTTTTTTGCCGCCGTTACCCGTGAACCGGACGGGCTGGTGAACGTCATCGCCGAAATAAAGAAGGCTTCGCCATCGGCGGGGGTTATTCGCGAGGAATTTGATCCAGCGGCGGTGGCCCATATCTACGAGGCCGCCGGGGCCGACGCGCTTTCCGTTTTGACCGATGAAAAATATTTCCAGGGAAAGCTGGAATATCTGCAACTGGTGCGCAGCGCGGTAGCTCTGCCTATTCTGCGCAAAGATTTTATCATCGATCCTTACCAGGTTTATGAATCGCGCGCCGCCGGCGCCGACGCGGTTTTGCTTATCGCCGAAATTCTGGGCGATTCACAGCTCATCGATTTATTGATCCTTTCGGCGGAATTGCGCCTGACGGCGCTGATTGAAGTGCATGAAATGGACAATCTTCTGCGTGTGATCAATCTGGTGGGTTTTCCAATGCGCAGCTACAGCCTGCTGGGAATTAATAACCGCGATCTGACGAACTTTAACGTCGATATCGGCGTGAGTCTGCGGTTGGCGGAATTCGTGGAAGATAAAGCTGTTCTGGTGGCGGAAAGCGGCGTCAAGGACCGTTCCGATGTGCAGCGGCTGGCGGCGGCGGGCATACGGACAGTGCTGGTGGGTGAAACGCTGATGCGCAGCGGCGACGTTGGCGGTACGCTGGCGAATCTGAAAGGTATTTTCCGACAGGCATAGAAACGATATTTAGCCACAGAGATCATAGAGAGGTTTAATTTTTTCACCGCAAAGACGCGAAGGATGCAATATGAAATTGGTCAAAATTTTTAAGATCGGCCGCAGTCAAGCGGTGAAAATACCCAAAGATTTCGAATTTCAAGAGCGTGAGGTTGCCATTGTTAAACTTGGAGAGACGGTGATGCTTTATCCGGTGAAAAAGGGATGGGAGGTTATGGAAAAGGGCATTGGAAGTTTTACCGAAGATTTCATGTCGGAGAGAAATCAGCTGAAAGCCGTTAGACGCCGGGCAGTAAAGTGGGGACGTCGTTAGCATCGACAACTGTGTAAGATTACGGCCTGAATATGTCAGTGAAGTATTTTCAATTTTTATATGTATTGATTGTGGCAGCGGCATTGAGTCTGTGGCCATTGCCGGCAAAGGCTGCTACCACGACAGCACCTGATTATGAGGCACTAGAGCAAGCAGCACTTAAAGGCGATGTTTCAGCGCTGGCCCAGCTTCAAGCAGCCGCCAATTCCGGAAATGCCGCCGCACAGAACGATCTCGGTTCTTATTATTATTCAAACAACGAATATGCGACTGCCTTTAATTGGATTCAAAAGGCCGCAATACAAGATTATATCGATGCTCAAAATAGTCTTGGCACTCTATATGCGAATGGTGAAGGAACAAAAAAGGATTACCAACTGGCTTTTAATTGGTATCAAAAAGCCGCTGTGCAGGGTCATGCAAATGCTGAATACAATTTAGGTGTTGCCTATGAGCATGGTCATGGAACAAAACAGAATTATACTCAAGCGTTCGATTGGTATCAAAAGGCCGCACAGCAAGGTGTAATAGATGCGGAAAATAATCTGGGTGTACTTTATGAGCACGGTCAGGGAATACAGCAAGACTACACTCAGGCGTTTAAGTGGTATCAAAAAGCCGCAACACGGGGTCATGTGGAAGCGGAAAACAATTTAGGCCTTCTCTATCAGAGTGGTAAAGGAATAAAGCGAGATTATGCCCAAGCATTTAATTGGTTTCAAAAAGCTGCAGCACAAGGCCTAGCCGCGGCAGAATACAATTTGGGCGTTGCTTATGAACACGGCCAAGGAACCCAGCAAGATTACACCCAAGCATTTGATTGGTATCAAAAAGCTGCCCAACAGGACAATGCAGAGGCGGAAAATAATCTAGGTATATTCTATGAGGATGGCCTTGGAATAAAACAGGATTACATCCAAGCCTTTAATTGGGTTAAAAAATCGGCGGATCAAGGTAAGGCAGAAGGTGAATGTAATCTAGGTAATCTCTACATGAAGGGCCTTGGAACTCGGCAGGATTATGCTCAGGCCATTTACTGGTATGAAAAAGCCGCGGCCCAGAATTATGCAAAAGCGGAAATCAATCTGGGACTTTTTTATTCGTATGGCTTGGGAACACAACAGAATGATAACCAAGCCTTTAATTGGTACCAGAAAGCTGCAGAACAGGATTATCCGGAAGCGGAAAACGATCTAGGTTTTTGTTATGCAAAAGGTTTGGGAACGAAGCAGGATTACACTCAGGCGTTTAATTGGTATCAAAAAGCAGCATCACAGGGAAATGCAAACGCTTGCCAAAGTCTTTCATATCTGTACAGCGAAGGACTAGGCGTAGCGGCAGATCAACAAAAAGCACAATATTGGGCTGATCGGGCGCAGCAACTTCAAAGCTATAGGAATTGACGTTCATTGCTGCTAAAAATATCGTTCAAAAATTCTCCGCATCCCGTCGTCTTTTGGTAAACCCGCTTCCGTGGTAAACGCTTCTCTGAATACAGAGAACCGAAAACTGAAAACTATCTGGCCACAACATCACGTACTCTGATCCCATTCAACTGTATACTTACATCATATGAGCACCACGAAACCATCCATTCTTGAACTTGATTTACCGGCGCTGGAGCGGGAATTGACCGATGCGGGCATGCCACGTTACCGCGCCGGGCAGGTGATGGAATGGATATTTAAAAAACGCGTCAAAAGCTTTGAACAGATGACCAATCTTTCGCTGGCCGACCGGCAGATGCTTGATGACCGTTTTACTATTTTCACCGGTGAGATAGCCCGGCAGGTGCGAGCCACGGATGGAACAGAAAAAACGCTTATTCGCTGGCCTGATGGGGGACTTACAGAGAGTGTGATGATACCCTGCGACGACGACCGGGCCGATGATTATGGCCGGACCGTCGTGGCCAAACGCCGTACAGCGTGTTTGTCCACGCAGGTGGGTTGTCCGGTGGGGTGCGCGTTTTGTGCCAGTGGGCTGCAAGGGTTTAAAGCGAATTTAACAGTTGGAAACGTGGTGGAAGAAGCGTTGCGGCTGGCGCATCTGTTGCCTGAAGATTTGCGCCTGACCAACGTGGTTTTCATGGGTATGGGCGAGCCGCTGGCTAATTTTGACGTTACCGTCGGAGCCGTGAAGGTGCTGATGGCGCCGTGGGCGTTTCACATCAGCGGGAGAAAGATCACGGTGAGTACCGTCGGCCTGCCGCCGCAAATACGCCGTCTTGCTGATGTCGGCCTGCCGGTGACGCTGGCGATCAGCCTGCACGCGCCGAATGACGAGCTTCGCAAACAGATTATTCCCTGGGCGAAAGGCATTTCGATTGAAGTACTGGCGGAGGCGGGTGAATATTATTTCCAGACTACAGGGCGGGAATTGACGCTGGAATACATCATGCTTGATGGCGTGAACATACTGCCCGAACATGCCCGAGAGCTCGCGGCAATAGCCAAACGCATGCGGGCAAATGTGAATTTGATTTATTACAACGAAGTTCCTGATTTGCCCTTTCGGAGGCCATCCGGTCAGGCGGCACTGGCGTTTCAGAACCAGCTTCGCACGCTGGGGGTGAACGTGCATATTCGCCGGAGCCGCGGGCGCGACATCGCCGCCGCCTGCGGCCAATTGGCCCGGCAGGACGTACAACTCACAGCGCAGAAAGCATAATCGGCTCACTTCAAGATTTTCTGCCCATCGCGTAAACTTTCTCACCATGGCCAATCAATTCCAGGCGCCCAAGGGAACACGGGATTTTTATCCCGAAGAAATGGCTGTTCGGCGTTACATCGAAGACGTCTGGCGGCGGGTTTCCATTCGTCACGGTTTTCAGGAAGTCGACGGACCGACATTTGAATCGCTGGATTTGTATAAAGTCAAAAGCGGCGAGGAAATTGTCTCCCAGCTTTTTTCGTTCAAAGATCGCGGCGAACGCGACTTGGCGTTAAGACCGGAATTCACGCCCACGCTGGCGCGCATGGTGGTGGAAAAAGCGGCCAGCCTGCCAAAGCCTATTAAGTGGTTTTCCATTCCGCGCTGCTACCGCGCTGAACAGCCACAAAAGGGCCGCCTGCGGGAATTTGGGCAATGGAATATCGACATCATTGGCGACGCAACCGACCGCGCGGATCGCGAATGCTTGGCAGTGTGCATTGATGCACTGCTGGAATTGGGATTAAAACCTGACGATTTTAAAATCGGATGGAATCATCGCGAAATTCTCACCAAAGCCCTGGTCAGTACATTCGTAAAACCCGATCATATAAATGATGCTTATTACATTCTTGATAAACTTCCAAAACTTGATAAGGCCGGTCGCAAAGCGCTTTACAAACGGCGTGGATGTTCGGATGAAGAGGAAAAATATTATGATCTCATTGCAGAAGCGATTGGGACAAATATTGATGCTAAAGAACGCATTAGTTATGAGATGCGCATCCGCAAAGATTGGCCTAGAGTAGTAAACGATCAAATCGAAACGATAAAAGCAAATCTTGAAAGTATAGGTCTTGGAAATTTCTGCCGTTTTGATATCGGAATTGTTCGCGGTCTGGCTTATTACACCGGCTTTGTCTTTGAAGTTACCGATGCCAAAGGCGAAAACCGGGCCATCGTCGGCGGAGGGCGTTACGACGAACTCATTAAAACATTTGGCGGACCATCGCTGCCGGCTATTGGTTTTGGGATGGGGGACGTGGTTTTAGAAATCGTACTTTATGAGCGCGGTTTGCTCCCAGACAAATTAACGCCTGCGCCGGATGTATTTATTATTAATGCATTGGATGGCACGAAAGAGCTTGAGGTATTACTGAAGGATTTCCGTCGATCAAAGTTTGACAATTCGGGCAAAATTATTGTTCGTTCGGGATTGTTTACCCAAGCCAGTTACAAGGCTACTAAAAATATTGGTAAATTGTTGCAGGAAGCGGCCGCTTCAGGCGCCCGATTTGCCGTTATTTTGGCTCCGGATGAAATCGGTCGTGGTATGGTCAAGCTCAAGGATATGGACAGACGCAACGAGGAGGATGTTCCGGTAGCCGATGTCGTTAATAAGGTTCATGCATTACTAGTGGGGTGATCCAATGGGGCCGCGATCCAAACGAGTGGGGCATTATGAGCTGGCGTTTGAAGATTATCTGCGCCGCAAAGGATTGCCATATATCGCGGTTGATGAAGCCAAAAAGGCTTTATTCGCAGGGGCTAAACTAAAGAGTTTTGATTTTGTCGTCTATCGGCCCAAAGGCGAGAACCTGTTGGTCGACGTTAAGGGCCGGGCATGCCGACCCAAAGGCGGCAGTGTTTCGCTGCAGAACTGGGCGACGCGCGAAGATATCGACGATTTACGCCAGTGGCAGGAAATTTTCGGCAATGGCTTTGCCGCTATGTTTGTTTTCATGTATCACTGGCCACAGCAACCGCAGAAATCACCGTTCGGCGATCTATTTTGTTTTCAGGATCGCTGGTATTCGATGCTGGCCATCGGCATCAGTGATTATCGCGAACACATGCGCGCCCGTTCGGCTTCATGGGGAACCGTACATCTTCCGACAGAAGCTTTCCGGCGTTGCGCCAAGCCATTCGAACAGTATTTGTAATTGGATTATACGTCCAGCGCGGTTTATCTTTCCTGCAGGAAAGATTCTAATTCCTGTTTGAGCAAGCCCATCGGCAACCCCACAACGTTGCTCCATTCGCCGCTGATGAGTTGGACCACTGGATCGTCATGATTCTGAATGCCGTATGCTCCGGCCTTGCCTTTCCAGAGCCCGGAATCGAGATACTTTTGCAGCCAGCGGGGTGAGAGTTTTTTCATGCGGCAAACGGATGTCGCGACCGCGAGCCGGCAGGTGTCGGCTTTGATCAGGGCGATTCCTGTAATCACCGCGTGTTTTTTCCCGGAAAGCGATTGGAGAATTTGCCTCCCATGAGCACGATCGCGGGCTTTGTTGATGATTTTACCATCGAGCACCACGATGGTGTCAGCGCCGATCACGATCGCAGGGCGTTTTAATTTGCCGGCCACAGCGGAAGCTTTGCGCAACGCCAGGCAGATCGGCCATATTTTGATCGGTACACTCCGTGGTCGCCGCGACAGTTCCGGTATGTGGCTTTTAATGACGCGGAATTTGAAACCAGCCTGGCGTAACAGTTCGGCGCGACGCGGCGATCCACTGGCCAAAACCAGCGGGGGAAAATGCCGAATTGTTTTATTTCGTTTCATTAGCGGCATTCCACCAAAATGCCCTGAATTAATTCCCAGACTTTTTCCGCCGGCAGCGATGCTAATGCGGCACTGCGATCAACCACCTGATTATTCCGGTAATCTCCTGACTGCTGGAAATGAAGCACGTGATCCATTTGGCCATAGGGTCCGACTGAGGCCGGGTCCGTCGGGCCGTATAAACCCACAAGAGAACGTCCCAACGCGGCGGCTACGTGCAGTGGGCCGCTGTCGTTGCCGATGACGATTTTAGCAAACCAAATCGCCGCCACCATCTGGGCCAGCGAAGTGCGTCCGGCGAGGTTGACCGCATTCGGTCCAATGCGCGTCACAATTTGCTCGCACAGATCGCGTTCGCGCGGGTCACCCAGAATCAGGACGCAAAAATGTTCCGCGGTCAGATGATGTCCGATCTGGATGAATCCTTCTTCGGACCAGCGTTTAGCATGCCAGCGGGCGCCGGGGATAATTGCCGCGACTGGTTTGTTCGCGGGGATCAACTTTTTAACGCCGGCAAGTGCTTCAGACTGCACCGGCATGCGGAATTCCGCGGACCCTTGCACCGGTCCAAAAGGCGTTTGCAGACTTCGCATGCGCACGACCGCGAGTTGCTCTTCCCGGCTGATGTTTACTTTGTGCGTGTAGAACCAGACTGCACCTTCACGGGCGTCGGCAGCGCCGATTCGCACCCGCGCACCACTAAGCCAGGCAAGCAGGGCGCTACGCAAAAGTCCCTGAGCGTCAAAGATCACGTCGTACTTATTTTGACGGAGCTTGCCGACGAGTTGACGAAGGATATTCATCGCATGCGGCTTAAACCACCAGCCGGAAATTTCGTCACGGTCGAAAGGGATAATTTCATTTAAAGCATCGTGACCCTGAATCAGATCGGTGAGAAGAGGATGGATCATCCAATCGATTTGTGCATTGGGGAAACGCTTTTTCAGATCGCACAGCAGAGGCAGAGCGGTGGTAACGTCGCCCAGCGAACTTGGTTTAATGATCAGCATGCGCCGGGGATTTTGCATAGTGGGAGGGTGAGTATGCTGGTTCACGCCGCGAACTCCACGGCGTCATCGCAATTTTTATACAGGTTTTGAGCGTCCGGAACGCTTTTGGGAGGCCGGCCAGGCGCATCGACACTGTAATAGCGCACCAGAACAGCGTCCCAATCAGCCCGCGATTTTACCGCAATGAACTCCCGCCAGACCGCAGCGCCATCGGGGTGCAGACGGGAGTATTTAATTCCAATTTTGCGCATTTGCCGCGAAGCCTGTTCTTCGCCATAGATTTTTACCGCCAGTTCAAAATGTTCCAACAGTGCCTCTCGCTGCTCGAAAACACTGGGGACATCAACAACGGTTTGACCGTTAAGCAATTGTTCAAATTGCCGGAATATCCATGGATTGCCGATGGCGCCGCGTGCGATCCAAACGCCGTCCACGCCGGTTTGTTGATACATGTTGAGTGCGTCGGCGGCGGTATAAACATCGCCGCTGCCGAAGAGCGTCATTTGCGGATAACGGCGTTTGAGATCACTGAGAAAATTCCAGTCCGCAACGCCGGTATATTTTTGTTCAACGGTCCGGCCATGCACGGCGACGGCCGCGAATTGCAATTCGACCGCAGCGGAAAAAATACGTTCAAAATTATCCGCGGCTTGAGTCGAATCATCCAATGCACGGCGTAATTTGAGCGTCAGAGGTCCGGGAACGACGTCGCGCACGGCGCCCAAGATGCCAAGGGCCTGTTCCGGATCGCTTAATAAATATCCACCACGGCAACGCCCCATGACTTTTCGCACCGGACAGGCGAAGTTCAGATCGATTACGTCAAAGCCGGCTTCAATCAGAATCCGGGCAGCCCTGGCGAGTTCATCGGCTTCGCTTCCCATAAGTTGACCGGCGACGGGGTGATCCTGGTCGCAAAGTATCGCGCCTTTTTCCCGGCCCCGGCCGCCTGAGAGAAGCACGCGGTCCAAGAGCGCTTCGGTGACCGCATAGGGACAGCCGCGCCGCCGGGCGGTTACGCGCATCGCCATATCGCTATAGCCGGCCAGACCGGCCTGCATGGCGGGAATATGGAGCACGTAGGGTCCAATGCGGCAGCTTTTTGCCGTGGGTTTTGAATTTTTTTGTTTTTCTGCGATCATTTATACTGCCATGGCGCCGCTGGTTCAGTAATAACACTTCTTAAACCGATTCTTAATGTACCATGTGCCAGTGTAAACAAAAATGCATCGCGACCGGCGGCATGCTTTGGATCAGCAGAGGAAGGACTTTTATGAAGCCAACGGTGGTTCTTATACATGGTTTTCCACTGAGTTCGGCGATGTGGGAACCGCAAACAAAAGGCCTTAAGGCGGCAGGCTATCGCGTCTTTACGCCTGACTTGCCAGGTTTTGGCAATAGCCGTCCAAAGTCGCAGGAATCCTGCTCAATGGAATCCTTTGCGGACGAGATTTTTTCTTTGATTAAACGCCAGGCCGGCGGGTCGGCGGTGGTTGGCGGTTTTTCCATGGGAGGTTATGTGCTTCTGGCGTTGCTGCGCGACCATCCGGAAGCGGTCAGTGCCGCAATGTTTATCGATACTCATCCAGCGGCCGACACCCCGGAAACACGGACGAACCGTCTGGCTATGGTGGAAACGGTACGTAAGCAAGGCGTTGCACCGATTGCTGAATCGATGCCGGAAAAGTTGCTCTCCAAGTCTGCGTCACCCGAACTGATGCAAGAAGTTGCCGAAATGATCCGGCGGCAGCCGCCGCAGGCCATTATTGCGGCACAGTTAGCGATGGCGGCCCGACGGGATCAAACTGATTTACTGGGCAAATTGCGGATTCCCACGCTGGTAATCGTCGGTTCCGATGATGTGATTACCCCTCCAGCGACGGCAGCTGCGTTAAGCGGGCGCATTCCATTTTCCCGTTTAGTGGAAATCCCCAGCGCCGGCCATCTCTCCAGCCTACAATCGCCGGAAATGCTCAATAATGCCATGCTTGAATTCTTAAATTCATTACCGGCGCTGCATCACGTCTGATCGGTGAGATTAGCGCATTTTTTGGAAAATATTAGTAAGTTAATTGGCTCTGCGGAGACCATTTACTTATGAGGCTATAAAGCATACCATAAAGTAACGGGTGGACATTTTTTGCCGCTTCAATTGCTCCAGGGGGTATTAACATGCGAAAATTAATTCGAAAACGATTGTTTCTTGTAGTGCTATTTATCGCGGTTTTTTGCACAGCGGCTTTTTATCATTCAGGAATATTTTCTTCCACCCCAGTGAGCGCTCAAACGAGCGCGTCTGGATCGTCCGATCAGGAGGCGGCTCAATTCCAGGCGCTTGAAACGGCGATACAACCCGATGAAGCAAAGATTTCCACCGTACTCGGCCAGACAGATATGACATCACTGCTCTCGGATCCCACATCCAACGAACAGGTTGCAGCCTCAGTAATGCCGGCAATATCCGATTTAATCAAACAGTTTGATATTTTTTCCAATAAAAACCCCGATCTGGCGGATCAGGTTCGTCCTGTGGAATATCACTTTATAGCAGTTCTGGCTATTCTCGGCGATGCCGGGGCTCAGACCCGGCTCCAGCAGGATACATCCAGCAACAATGCACAGATATCCAGCGCGGCTAATCTGGGTTTGCTTGAATACAACTGGTGGAAGAATACAAAAAATGCCGCGGTTCAGGGGCAGGTGCTCACAAACCTCAAAGCCATGGCGATTAAAGATCCGACAAATGACAGCATTACGGCCGTGGCCTTCGGCATGTCGCAATCCGGTGCAGCCAACAGCGATTTGTCCGATCAAGCTCAGAAAATTGTCACCGATGATCTGAAAGGGCCGTATGCGCAGCAACTTCAGTCTCAATTGCAGATGCAGCAACAGCAAAATGCCATGCTCAATAAACCCATCACCATCACGAGCGTGACTCTTGACGGAAAACCCTTCAGCACCGCTTCGCTCCAGGGACACGTCGTGCTGGTGGATTACTGGGCTACCTGGTGCGGATGGTGCGTGAAGGGGTTACCCGATATCACCAGCCTGTACGGTAAATACCACGCCGCCGGATTGGATGTGGTAAGCATTTCCAATGACAGCGACGTCAACGCTTTGAAACAGTTCCTTGCCCAGCATCCGGAAATGGTCTGGCCGCAGATTTTTGATGCAGCCCACCCCGGACTTAACCCTACGGCCCAGCAATACGGCGTTAACGCTTTTCCCACGCAGTTTATCATTGACCGCCAGGGCGTGCTTCGCCAGATCGTTGTTGGTTATTCACCTGACGAGTTGGCAAAAGACGTTGAGACAATGATGGCGGCCAAGTAATAGATTCAGGGTTTAATAACACGCGATATGCCGCTAAAATCCGGCCCATGCCTGAAGTTCGCATCAAAATAGATTCGCCCGCACCACAGCGTTACGATATTAAGATCGATAACGGTCTGATTGGCGACCTTGGTTCTTTGGTTAAGTCGGTTGCTCCGGCGAAGTCCTGCGGCATTATCAGCGACAATAAAGTTGCACCGCATTACCTTGCCGCCGCGGAAAGCTCACTTCAACAAAGCGGCTTTTCAGTCGTTACCCATGTTTTTCCGGCAGGCGAGGAAAATAAAAATCTTCCAACTGTTTCCGCGGCCTTGGACATTTTCTTAAATGCCCGGCTGGAGCGGTCCAGCCCGATTATCGCGTTGGGTGGGGGCGTGGTTGGCGATTTGGCGGGGTTAGTCGCCGCCATGCTGCTGCGCGGCGTGCCACTGGTTCAGGTTCCCACATCGCTTCTAGCCATGGTTGATTCAAGCATCGGCGGAAAGGCCGGCGTGGATCATGCGATGGGAAAGAATCTCATTGGGGCTTTTCTTCAACCTCGTTTGGTTGTTTCCGACGTGGGTGTACTAAAGACTTTGCCTGAAATTGAACTGCGCTGTGGTCTTGCCGAGTGCATCAAGCATGGCGTAATTAAAAGCCGCGATTTGTTCGATTTTATTTCGGCTAATCTGGAAAATATTAATCAACATGATTTTGCGGCTTTGAGCGAACTGATTACGCTCAGCGTGCGCGTCAAAGCGGCGATTGTGATGGAAGATCCTTTTGAACAGGGACCGCGCGCACTACTGAACCTCGGTCACACATTTGGCCACGCGTTGGAGACTGTTTCCGGTTATACGGGTCTGCGCCATGGCGAGGCAGTGGCGCTGGGGATGATCGCCGCCGGGCGATTGGCGCTGGCACGGAAATTGATTGCAAAAGAAGATGTGGAAAAAATCCGATCGTTGATCGTTGCCGCCGGTTTGCCTGTGCGTGTGCCTTCTTTAGATGTTAATACCGCGTTTGATGCCATGCATTCGGACAAAAAAGTTCGCGACGGACGTCTGCGTTTTGTTCTGCCTGTAACCATAGGCGAGGCACAGATTGTTTCGGGTGTTCCTGAATCGCAGATAAAGGACGCTTTAAAGTTTCTGACTTAGAGTCTCATGATGCAAAACAACATAAATTCCGCCGAACCTGCGCCGGAACGCGTTGCAGCGTGGATTGCACTTTCACGCTGCCATGGTGTTGGGCCGGTTCTGATCAAACGTGCGATTGAAGCCTTTAGATCTCCAGAACATATTCTGACTGCCAGCGCCAGTGAGCTTTCTGCTGTGGAGGGTATTGGTCCGCAGCGTGCCGCGGCGATTTTGCAGTGTGGAGAGTCTTTTGACGGTTCCAAAGTTGTTGCCGAATGCGCTTCGCGCGGCATACGCATAATTTTTCCCGATCATCCTGACTGGCCGCCGGGACTACAACACATTCCCGATCCGCCAGTGGTGCTTTATGTCCGCGGCCAAATTGTTCGCCATGACGCCCTTGCCGTGGGTGTTGTCGGCTCGCGACGCTGCTCGTTATATGGAAGAGAGCAAGCCGGCCGGTTTGCCGGCGATCTTGCCCAGGCCGGTGTAACGATCATCAGCGGCGGGGCGCGTGGAATTGATACCGCGGCACATTTTGGGGCTTTGCGCGCCGGTGGGCGCACGCTGGTAGTTCAGGGCTGCGGCCTGAATTACTGTTATCCTGAGGAAAATGCCGAGCTTTATGACCGCATTGTGCGTGAAGATCGCGGCGCGATTATCAGCGAATTGCCGCTGGAGGAGCCGCCTTTGCCGGAAAACTTTCCGCCTCGCAACCGCATCATCGCCGCGATGGCGCTGGGAATATTGGTTGTGGAGGCCAATCTTCGCAGCGGTTCGCTGATTACGGCTCGCCTGGCCGCCGATGATTACGGCCGCGAGGTTTTTGCGCTTCCGGGACGCGTTGATTCCGCGTCCAGCAGCGGAGCGCATCACCTGATCAAAACCGGTTCGGCGATTCTTGTTGAAAACGCGGAGGATATTCTTGGGGCTCTTGGCCAAAGCAAATTGATCCCAAGCCAGGCGGAGAATTTAGGGCAGGCGGCGACGAATGGAGAAAATAGTTCGTCTGGTGATTTAGTTAAACCTGTCCATGCAAACCATGCCATCGCAACTGAAAAGGCCGCGAACGCCTTACGGGCTGTTTCACCTGCCGTTCTGGATTTAACCGGACCACAGGAAAAAATACTGGAAGCTTTTCAAAACGAACCATGCGATATAGACGGTTTGTGTGAAATTACCGGCCTTACCGCATCGGTTGTCATTTCTGAACTTACATTTCTTCAGATCAAGGGCGTGGTCAAACGTTCAGGTGATTTAGGCTATGAACGAACAGCATAAAGGTCATGGCTTATTAACGCTCGAGCCGGTCTGGGCTATAAAATTATCTGTAGATTGCACTTTAACGCCAATATATTCAATTCGATATTGACCAGGCGGCAAATGCAGAGTTATGGTTTGGCCCGGAGTCAAGCCGTTGGCAACAATGTCATCGATCAAAACAATCACAGTGTATGAATGTGGGTTATTAAGAGTCAGATTGTGGGAAGTGTCCTGCGGTTGTGAGCCTATCGACGTAATTCCTGAGACGGTGTTGTTGAATAAATTTTCGATGTCCTGCAGCAGGGTCTCGTTCTGATTAACCGCCTGGTTGTTGGTGCTCGTGACTTGATTGGTTACCGCGGTGCCGTTGTTAAGCGTGTCAGTCGAGTCAATAGAATTGTTCAGGTTATCTACCTGGGTGTTATCCTGGTTAAGCAGTTGGTTGTCGGCATTGGTAAATTGGTTATCTACCGCGGTTGTATTATTTGAGCCGTCAGACAAAGGGTCTCCCCCCGTTTGGCACGCCGCGGGCAAGAGGCAGAGGCTGAAAACAAAACAAAGGCGGGAGAGAATCGATAATATCCGCATTATTGGATGCCCTCGGATTGCATAGCCAATGGCATGTAATATACCGCAAATTTGGCCGAAATGCTCCTGTTTAAATCCATTACTTTGCTCTTTGCCGCAACAAGCCTTTGCCCTTAAGCTCTCTGGTCAATCGTCCGCACCTGCAGTCATGACGAGGAGATTGTAAATGCCGAAGGTAAAAGCCAATCGCGTTGCGGTGTACGTCTATAGAAATGGGGACAATGGAATCGAGTTCCTCCAACTTCACCGCTCGCCCGGCTCCGGCGATTATGCCGGTTCATGGCAGACTATTTACGGCGGCATTAAATCCAAGGAAACCGCGATTGAGGCCGCCATCCGGGAAGTAAAGGAGGAAACAGGTCTTGTACCCAAAGAATTTTATCAGGTTGAATACCTGGAAAGCTTTTATCATCGTTCGCGCGACCGGGTAACTGTTTTACCTGTTTTCGCGGCTTTGATGGCCCGGAATGCAAAAATTACTCTTGACGCCGAACACGATGCCTTCCGATGGGTGACTGCGGCTGAGGTTTCCACGCATTTTGTCTGGCGCGTGCAGCGCGAGGCTATAGACATTATTCAGCGCGACATTATCGGCGATTCACAGGCCAAAAAACTTTTGCGGATTAAGGTTAAAGATTATTTGAAGAAATAAAGCAGTTCAGATTTTATTTCGAGATCTTCGTGTGTCCGGATATAGCCTCCGAAGCCAGTTGTTTGATCCTCTTAAGCTCCACCAACGCTTTGCTGTGAAATTGCGTAATGCGTCCGTGAATCTTTTTATCCCAGGATGATTGCGGCTGGTTATCTTGTCCCGGTTGTTTGGTCATCACCGCGTTTCGAGTGTCGGTATATTCCGAGAGATTTTCAAAAATGAATTCCACATCGTGCAGATTTCCCGCAATTTTTTGAAATCTTTTAAGTTCAGAAATTCGCTGAACATAATCCGCCAGCCTTGCTTCATGAGCTAATTCGAAGGCGTAGCGCAGTCTTTTACCGGCAATTCTGGCCTGGTGAATCAAAGCCGGGGTACGTTTTTGCAGTGCCAAATCACAGGAGTCCGCCAACTTTTGGGCGTTTTTCTGGATCCTTCGGAAAAGTTCTTTTTTTAACATTCCTTCATCCGCTTCAAATTTAGCGTTTTCCAGGGTGCGCATCAGCGGCGGAAATGTTTTTTCGCTGTGGGCGCGCTTCAGCATGATATGTAATTTGGTAGAAAGTTTTTGCCTTCGGGCGACGACCGAAGTCAAAATGATTTGTGCCGCGGCTGGATCGATGGGAGGAAGTTTGGATTTGGCAAGATAGTCCCGCTCCACATCCAGATCGCGTATGTCTCCGGCAAAACGCCGTACTTTGCGGAAAACCCGCATAACACGCTGGACCTTTTGTTTGTTCATTAAATTTGCCTGTTGCATAATCCGGATCACTTCACCGGATCGACGGATTGCCACTCGCAAGTCGTGAATCATGCCGTCCTCAGGATTCGGGCTGCAACGCAATATTTCCGCCCGCACAATGTCCAGACGCCTCCGCAACACCGACGCCAGGCTCGGACCTGGCATGGGTTTACGGACGCGTCTGTTGATTTTTCCGCGGGTATTTTGCATTTAACACCGATCTTGTACGGCTAACGCGAACAATATTAACGTTTCGTTAGCATGGTGCGTAACGTCTAATGGACTTTGTTTCTTTCGTTCAGCATAATCAAGGTCAATGCGGAAGTCTCGGTCAATTATGAAGGCCCGGCGACACTTTCCAAGGTTGCCGGCGATTATCCCATACCGCTCCAAAAACAACGGTCGTGCCGTCCTTAATGGCCGTCTGGTGCGCAGCACCATGCCGGCTCGCGGTGCTGCTTCAACTCCACATGGCCTGCGCATCGCCGCAATTGATATCGGGACCAATTCCCTGCACATGGTTATTGTTGAAGTTACCCAGGCGCTTGGTTTTAAAGTCCTTAGTTCCGAAAAAGAAATGACGCAGCTTGGTTCCAGCGCTCTTTTAAAGCATGTGCTGACCCGTACCGCCATGAATCATACGCTTAGCGTGCTTGCCCGTTATCAGAGGGTTGCCAAAAATCTCGAATGCGATCGCATCCGTGCCTATGCCACCAGTGCCGTACGTGAAAGCATCAACGGTGGAGATTTCGTCGAGATGGTCAAAAAGCAACTCGGTCTGGACGTTCGCGTCATCAGTTCACAGGAAGAAGCCAGGCTAATTTATCTGGCGGTACGCCAGGCAGTCGACATCATCGATGGGCCGGCGCTGATCGTTGATATTGGCGGGGGCTCGGCGGAATTTATAGTCGGCACAGCGCAAAAAGCCTCCATGCTCGAGAGCCGGAAACTCGGAGCCAGCCGTCTTACCCAACAGTTCATTGAACACGACCCGGTAGCAAAGTCTGAAATTAAAAAACTTCGACGCCATATTGACGCCACGCTCAAACCACTTATCACGCGCATACGCGGCCTCAGGCCGTCCAAATACATAGGCACTTCGGGCACGATGGAAAATCTCGCCGCCATGTGTGTGGCACAGCATGGCGAAGACGTCATGCGCCACCGGGTTATCACCGAAATGCGCCGTGATGATTTTGAAGACCTCTATGAACAGTTAATTCGAATGGACATTAAAGATCGTCGTCGGCTTCCGGGCCTGGATCCGGAGCGCGCTGAACAGATCGTCGCCGGGGCGGTTCTGGTCGAATACCTTTTTGATCAGCTCGACATTCCCGTGATTGAAGTTTCTGACCGCGCCTTGCGTGAAGGCATGATCATAGACTACATGCAAACGCACTGGCCTAAGGTGCGGTTGTCAGTCGAAATTCTTGAACCACGGCGCCGTCGCGTCATTGAGTTGGGCCGGCGCTGTAATTTTGACGAACGCCATCACCAGAAAGTCGCTGAACTGGCGACTTCGCTTTTTGACCAGCTTCAACCGCTGCACCGCCTCGATCCGCGTTGGCGCGAGATTCTTGAATACGCCGCGCTGCTTCATGACATCGGATGGCACATAGGTCACAGCGGCCATCATAAACATTCATATTACCTGATTAAAAACGGAGATTTGGACGGGTTTTCTCCGGTCGAGCTTGATTTGATCGCCAATATTGCTCGCTATCATCGCCGCAGTCCGCCTAAACACAACCATGAAGCTTATGTGCAACTAAGTCCACCCGAACGCGTCATTGTGGATAAACTTGCTTCCATCCTGCGCATTGCAGAAGCGCTCGACCGCGGTCATTATGGCAATGTGCAGAGCGTTCGCACCATCCGCAGATCGCACCTGGTCAGTTTTGTGATCACCACGCGTTTTGATCCGGAACTTGAACTTTGGGCGGCGCGGCATAAAACGGATATGTTTGAAAAGACTTTCGGGCTTAAAACCTCATTTACGGCCCGGCAGGCAAAAGTTCGTTCGTGAGTTACAGTCCATGAATGGACAAGTCATCGAAAATTTTTCTGCTCCTACAGCGCCAATTCACGTACTTGATGACGCTCTGGTCAATAAAATCGCCGCCGGAGAGGTGGTGGAGCGTCCGGCCAGCGTTGTTAAAGAGCTTTTAGAAAACGCAGTTGACGCAGGCGCCACTCGTCTTTCCATCACGATAGAAAACGGCGGCAAAACGCTCATTCGCGTCACCGACGACGGTTCCGGTATTTCTCCCGAGGATCTTCCGCTTGCCTTTGCGCGTCATGCCACCAGCAAAATTTCCAGCGTGGAAGACCTTTTTTCCATTCAAACCATGGGTTTTCGCGGCGAAGCGCTAGCTTCCATCGCCGGTATTTCCCATGCTTCAATTATTACCCGCCGTTCCCAGGATCAGCAGGGTTGGCGCATCAACGCGCATGAAAGTGTTCTCGAACCCGCGGTTCCGACTTCCGCCCCGGTGGGAACCACGGTTGAAGTGCGTGATTTATTTTATTGTGTACCAGCACGGCGAAAATTTCTACGTTCTGACGCCACCGAATTCGGCCATATTCAGGAAATGGTGCTTCGCATCGCACTGGCTTATCCGCATATTGCTCTGATGCTCAGCCACAACGACAGGAAGGTTCTGGATTTGCCCGCCGCTTCGGACCATCAGGTCCGCATTGTTGAAGCGTTTGGCGGGGAATTTAAGAATCAACTTATCCCGATTTCGTACACCGATCCAAATATTCAGGTCCGCGGTTTTGTCGGTCTGCCGGAAACCGCCCGCGCCACAACGCGATTTCAATATTTGTTTCTCAATGGTCGCTACATCCGTGATCGGTCAATTTTTCATGCGCTTAAAGAAGCCTATCGCGGTCTGATTGAACCGGCGGCACAACCCGTGGGCGTTCTGTTTTTAGTTATGGCTCCTGTGGCATTTGATGTTAACGTTCACCCGCAGAAAACCGAGGTCCGATTTCGCGATCCCAATCTGGCTTATCGTGCCGTGCTTGCGGCAATTCGCGAACAATTTCTGCAGCGAGATTTGACCCCTCATGTACGGCTGTCTGCGGGCGGGGCCTCCGGAACCGATGATGTCAAAACACAGGCCGCCCAGACACGGCAAATCATCGCCGACTTTTTTCGTCAGCCACAGGCCGATTCTTCCAAAATTGATTTTCCGGCAGCGACGGCTGGTTCCTCCGGGTCAGCGCCGTCGTCAATGGTCAGTCAACCGTATCGCGCCGAAAGCCATTTACAATCGAAAGCTTTTACGCCTGTGCCATTGCCGTCGGTACTCTCGCAGCAAATTCCGGTCCAAGGCGAACTTGAACCGTTACCCAATCACTTCATGCAATTTCATGACAGTTACCTGGTGGTTCAGGAATCGGATGGAATTTTAATTATCGATCAGCATGCTCTTCACGAACGGATCATTTATGAAGATTTGCTTGCGCGTGTCCGTCAGGGACCTCTGGAAGCCCAGCGGCTTTTATTGCCGGTGGTCGTGTCGGTTGCCGCCGGTCAGCTCGCGATTTTTGAACGTGTAAAGCCGCTATTGGTGAATCTTGGCATTGATGTGGATGTATTTGATTCCGGTTCGGTGGCCGTTCAGTCGCTTCCCACGCTTCTTGCGCGTCTGAACCCCACGCAATTCATCCGAGAATTGCTGGACAAGCTCCTGGAAACCTCCGGCAGAATCACCGATGAAGAGTTGTTGCATGAGGTGCTGGACATGGCCGCCTGTAAAGCGGCCATTAAAGCGGGCGATCCGCTCACGCCCGATGAAATCCAGGCTCTGCTCCGGCGCCGTGAAGAAGTTGAACGTTCCAGCAACTGCCCACATGGCCGGCCTACTACCGTTCGCATGAGCCTTCGCGATTTGGAGCGTCAGTTCAAACGGCGGTAATAAAACTGAGCTTAATGTTTTCGCTGGCGTCTTAGTTCGCCCATCACACGCGCATCGCGTGCCGATAAATCCGGAAATTTGGGGTCGCTTCCCACATCGGGTCGCCGTTTCCACGACCGCGTACAGCTCGGATACAGTTCCCTTGTGTCATGGATTTTGATTGCCCAGATTTCGCCATGCTCAATTCGGTGATAACCTACGCCCAGCACGTCTTCAAGTTCCGGGCCATACGTTTTCATTAATTTTTCCATCGGATGAGACTGCGGCACTACAATCACCGCCTCCGCATCCAGTGGATTGCCCAGGCCAATCTGTCGTTTGAGGCTGTCAAGTTGTTTCAGCCCGTCATCCACCAGCGGCATGAGTGTATTCCAGTGTTCCACCAGTTCCACAGCAGGCTGCTTAACCGATTCGCTGAATAAATTGCAGTGCACCGAACCGGGAAAATGCTCTTTCATTCCCGGCAGAGCCAGCGCTGCCCGCCAGGCTTCATCCGCGGTAAATACCAGAATTGGCCCCAGAAGCTCAATTAAATAAATCAGAACGCGGCAACACATTGTTTGAGATGCTCGCCGGCGCGGAGAATCCGGCAACTCGCAATATAGTCGGTCCTTGATTGCCTTGGCATAAATTGCGGAAATGTCCACGTTGCAAAACTCATATAAATTCCGAAATACCCTGTGAAATTCGTATTGGTCATAGGCGCTGTGCGTATCGCCGATCAGTATCGCAAGTCGATACTGCATCCAGGTGTCGATGGATTGCGCCTGAGGCTGGGTTACATGTTCCCGGTAATCAAAATCGTATAAATTTCCCAGTAAATAGCGAATTGTGTTGCGGATTTTTTTATATGCTTCACCCGTACGCGTAAATAATTCTTTCGAGCATGGCATGTCATTCTGATAGTCCACGCTGGCTACCCATAACCTCAGTATGTCCGCGCCATTTTCCTTAAGGGCATCCGCAACTTTGATGTCGTTGCCCTCGCTCTTGGACATTTTTCGCCCCGCGGCGTCGACAATGAACCCGTGAGTCAGCACTTGTTCATAGGGCGGCTTGTCCCGATATCCCGCTGCTTCCAGTAACGTTGACTGAAACCATCCCCTGTGCTGATCGGAGCCTTCGAGATACATCGCCGCCGGACACCCCAGTTCGGGATGCGTACCTTCCAGTACTGCATGATGTGAGGCTCCCGATTCGAACCACACGTCCAGAATGTCAGTTCCCTTGCGTAATTCACCGGTCTTAAAACTATGTTTCGAACTCCACGAGCCATCTATGTTGAGTGCTTTATCTGTCCACTCAGGTGAACCGAGAATTTCTTCCACCGTGTGGGTAAACCATGCATCCGAGCCGTGTTTGCCGATATGTTCGGCGACGCGGTGAACGGATTTTTCCGTGAGAAGTATTTTCCCATCCGGTGCGAAAAATGCGGGGATTGGCACGCCCCAGTGCCGCTGTCGTGATATACACCAATCGGGTCGCGTCTGGAGCATTCCTGCAATCCGATTTTTACCCCAGGCTGGTATCCACTTTACCCGTTCGACAAAAGCCATGGCCTTTTCCACTAAGTGACTTTCATGATTGGCGCGGACAAACCATTGTTCAGTGGCCCGGAATATCACAGGCTTATGGCAGCGCCAACAATGCGGATAGCTGTGGCTGATGTTCTCCTGATGAAGCAAAAGTCCGCCGTGCTTCAAATGCTCTACTATGTTTTGATTGGTATTCCAGATTGTTTTGCCGCGCAGAAATTCCGGTGCACTTTGGTCGTATCGCCCATCCGGCAGAACGGGGCAATAAATTTCCAGGTCCTGAGCTTTTCCCGTCTGGTAATCCTCTGTTCCATGCCCGGGCGCTGTGTGCACCAGTCCTGTGCCATCTTCCAGCGTCACATATGAAGCGGGCACTACAGGTTGAATTCTTTGTGGGTCAAGCGGATGACGGTATTTAATTCCGCAGAGATCGATTCCCGGTACTGCGGCGGAAATCTGCATGTCCGTTGTTTCAAGCAGCTTGGTTATAGTTTCCACCAGCTTTGCCGCCACAATCAGATGCTGGGTACCGGCGCTGAGGCAAACATATTGATGTTCGGGATGTACCGCTACCGCTCGATTTGCCGGCAGTGTCCATGGCGTAGTGGTCCAGATCAGCAGGTAAGCATGTTGGGGAACATTTCGCCATCCCGCTGGCCAATGACTGTTGAGCGGATCAATCGCGAATTTCACGTAAACAGATGCATCCTCGCGATTATCATATTCCAGTTCCGCTTCAGCCAAAGCAGTTTGATCAAATGTGCACCAGTGCACCGGCTTGAGTTGCCGGAAAACCAATTCGCGGCCAATCAGTTTGGCCAGCACATTCAATATGCCCGCTTCGTAAACCGGGTCCAGGGTTAAATATGGCCGGGCAAATTCTCCAAACACGCCGAGTCGTTGAAACGATTCTGACTGCAGGTGAACGTACTTGAGCGCATATTCCCGGCACTGGCGACGGATTTCATCCACCGGCATGGTGCGCATCTTCGGTCCGAGTTCCTTTTGAATCGCGCTTTCAATCGGTAATCCATGACAGTCCCAGCCGGGTACATATAACGAATCGTATCCCTGCATCGTCCGATACTTAACCACAATATCTTTAAGCACTTTGTTGATCAGATGGCCCATGTGAATGTCGCCATTGGAATACGGTGGGCCATCATGCAAAACCCATTTACCTTTCGGATGCTGGCGCGAACGGATGGTTTTATAAAGATTTTCTGTTTTCCATCGGGCAAGAATTCCGGGTTCGCGCTGGGTCAAATTGGCTTTCATATCGAAATCCGTGCGCGGCAAATTTAGCGTCGACCGGTAATCTCCGGCCGCACCAGTTGGAACTTCGGGTTTAGACTCCATTTTGTCCTGGGTGCTCATATTCCTGATTCCTGCCTAACCGCCCGTCAGGCGAAAACGACGATCATACACGCCGCCGCGAGCTAAATGTAGGGCAGCTCGTTGCCGGCCCTTGCCATCTTCTTACGCAGACTCTAATGTTGCTGTCAATGGCGGGTTCTTAATACTGGTGAAATACTATGAACGATAATCAGACGACTATTGCTGATTTAAAGTCCATGATGACTCGATTTATTGCTGAGAGGAACTGGGAAAAATTCCATACACCTCGCAACCTGGCCGTAAGCCTGAATGTGGAGGCCGGGGAGCTGTTGGAACTTTTCCAATGGCTTACTCCAGAAGAGGCTACCGTACGTACTAAAGAGTCGGATTTTCGTACCGCGCTGGGTGAAGAAATGGCTGACGTACTCATGTATCTTGTTTCGCTGGCTGTTGCCGCCGATATTGACCTGGCCGCGGCGACTGAGGGTAAAATGACCAAGAATTGTCGTAAATACCCCGCCGATGAATTTCGCGGGCGTTATCAGCGCCCGGCTCGTCATACAGATTGAATTTCCTGTCTTTAAGATATGAAATATTTTGCATGACTTCAGATATCAATACAAAACCTTCCGGACAATCTGAGCTTTCCCGACCCTGGGTGCATAGATCCTGGTGTATTAATCTCGCGCTTATTCTTTTAATAATCGGCTTTTTGGCCAATCTTTGTTTTCTTTATTTCCATTGTCCATTTGATCTTTCTGAGGATGAAAGTCATTACTGGGATTGGTCCCGCCATTTAGACTGGGGTTATTACTCCAAAGGTCCGGGCATCGCGGCCATTATTCATTTGGCCGTTGTTGTCGGTCAATGGTTTGGTCAGCAACACGCCTCCATGCCCGTGGTTCGTACACCTGCCGTGATTTTTTCTTTTATTAGCGGTTTGGTTGGAGTGGTGCTTTCCAGGCGCATTTTCCGTGACGACCGTGTCAGCCTCATGCTCATTGTCCTTTCCGCCGGCATGCCCATCTTTGCCATCGGTTCGCTGTTGATTACCATCGATTCTCCTATGTATTGTGCCTGGGCTTTGGCGACTTTAAGCATCTGGCTGGCAATAGAGCCCGAATGGAATGAATCCACGGTTCCCCCATTTGTATCACTTGTCCCTGCGCGCCCATTTTGGCTTTATGCCGCAGGATTATTTACAGGCCTGGGTATGCTTGTTAAACCTGTCCTGCTTTTTATCCCTTTCTGCGTGATGTTCGCCGCTATTTCCAACCGCTTTATGCGCCGCCGTTTCTCCACGCGTCATGCGGTGGGGGCCATGATTCTTACATTGCTTTTACAGGTCCCTACACTTATCTGGAACGCGCAGCACAATTGGGTCATGTTTCGCCATATCGGCGGCCAGGGCGGTTTGGCGGATTCCGGTGGTCTAATCCGGCATTTGACACAAATGCCGTTGAACGTGCTTGTATTTATGTTGTCTCAGGTGGGGATTTTAATCGGCATCTTTTTTGTTTTATTGATTGTTGCAATCATTCACGCTTTTCGTATCTGCCGATTGAAGCCCGATTCTTATGAGGCACTGGGGTGGAGTTTTTTACTATCATTCTCACTGCCCATATTTGCTTTTTATTTTATTTTGAGCTTTTGGACTAAAGTCGAACCGAACTGGCCCGCCGCCGGATATTTTACCGCGATGATTATTCTGGCAGGCTTTGCATTGGAACGTTGGAACGAGAGCACGAAAGTCAGCGGGTACTATCGCCGGGCTATTGTTTCCGGAGTTGCGATCGGCTTTACAGGTCTGATTCTGTTTGAAAACATCAATCATCTTTATCCAATTTTTGGTGCTCGGTATGCTCAGGAACTGGTTCGGTTGGATCCCACTTCGCGTTTATATGGACTTCGCCAGCGTGCCCTATACATCGATAAAGTACGCGACCAAATGGCTGCAATGGGCGGTCCTAAACCGTTGGTAATCGCCACGCGCTGGGACACTGCGAGTTCGCTGGCATTTTATCTGCCCGATCAGCCGGACGTGTTCTGCATCGAATCTCTGCTTGGCCAGCGAGAAAGTCAGTTTGACATCTGGCCGGGTCTCAATCGCGTCGATCCCGATACAGGAAAGCTTTATTATTTTGGTGCCAATGCTGTACTTACCGGCTCCATTAATCTTGCAGCTTTCAACAAGCTCATTAAACCCGCCTTCCAGCGGATTGTGTCTCTTCCGCCGATTCCCTTGGTCTATAAGGACGTTGTGCTCAAAAATCTTGACGTCTGGGAATGCTGGGGCTTCAAAGGCTTTCCGCAAACCACCACCACGGCGTCGTACTAAGCCCTGTCTCAAATCAATGCCCCAGAATATTGTTCAAAATATTCGGAACCTGTTCGATTGATTTCCTGAGGCTCTGGGCGCTTAATTTCACCTTGGGTTGACTCGTTGTTCCGTCAATGGCCAGTGGAATCGGCAATACGATTCCCACTCCGGTCGCGCTTACGTCCATGTGCATGGTGTCATCCAGCGCCACCCAACCCGTCAATTCCAACCCAAAAGTCGACAGTGTCACCTGCATATTCTGGTAGCTGACTTTACCGTTCTTCAGTTCAAAATTGGTCGGGCTGATGCCGCTGTTGGATAACTGTACGGTTCCGCCACTTACGAGTCCCAATGGATGTATCAGGTGATTGATGATTGAAAATATCGGCGAATTGGAACTCAGCTTGTCGATCGAAACCGTGCCGTTCAATGTCCCGTCCTTTTTCAGCGCTTTATATTCCAATGGCAGATAAGCTTGCTGAATTTGCAAGTTGGCATGGCCAGTTACAGTGACGGTACTTTGCCCGCCGCCCCATGCCACCGGTAAAAAATCGAGCAGCGACTCACCAAGCCGCGAATCAAATTGCACATTTTGCAATACCGCAAGAGGCTCATTGATGTAGAGCGCCGGCTGGGTCTGGTTCAGATCAATATAACCCGCCAGATTCACCGAACCGCCGTTCGCCGGGATCGATACGGGTTCCAGCGTGATCACTCCCTTCTGTTCGTCTATCATTATACTTCCCGGCCCCAGTGTCACTCCATCAATCACGATCTGATCGAATGCCGGTCCCATCGGGTTGATGGTCAGGCTCCGGAGCATTCGTATCCCAGGATCCTGTGTCAATGCGCCCGTAATTTGAATATCTACGGAATGTCTGCCGCTCATCGTCATTCCACTGGGAAGCAGCGGTGCGAGCAGCAGTTGCAGCCGCGCCAAATCATAGCTGACGGTTGCATGGACGCTTTCCTGTGCTCCGGGCGCCCAGGACACTGTGGTTCCCTGATCCAGTGTGATCTGATTGGAACCGGAACCATCAACCGCTCGTTCACCGATCTGCGAATCCTTCAGCACGCGAAAGGCATCGGCGGACATATCCCACTGCCCATTTAACGAAGCGAACAGATTGGTCGGTGGCAGATTGAGCTGCGAAAGAGGGTTTTGAAGTTGATAATTATTCACCGTTCCATCGATACCAAGCGTGATAATTTTCCCTTCCTGTGTGATGCTGCCGGTGAAAGCGAGATTTCCCTGCAACTTATCCTGCGGCGATAATTTTCCGGTTACGATCAATAGCGGCGCAAGCTTTGATAAATCGCCGCCGATTGTGATGTTTGGGCAGGAGACAACCAGTCCGCCCTGATCGGCCTCTGTGACCGTTACTGGCTGAGGTGCCGCTATGTGCAGCACGTTGTCGGCAGTGGTGAAATTAAGGGTGGAAAAATTAATTTGTTTCGTTGCGCCATTTTGGAGTGTACCGGCCAGGTCGAGCGTGAGCGAAGGTTCCTTGAACTGGACCGAGCTTAGTGAGGGATTGGTGCTGCTGATGTTCAAATTAGTTGCCGCCAGATGCACCTTGGAAATGTTGACCGCTCCGGAAGTATAAGACGCATCGACCACGGAATTGCTCATCTGACCGTTGATATTATATCGGCCCATGTGTTTTATCATGGGCGTGAGCAGTTCGGTTAACCGTGCAAAGGACAAATTGGAAATATTCAGTTCAAGTTCGGGAATTTGCAGGTTTCTTTTTGCATCTAATTGCAATTGGATCTGACTGGGAGCCAGCGAAGTAACGCTGCTGCTATAATTAAAATTGCTGGTGAATCCATTGAACACCCCGTCAGTCATATCCACATCACCTTTGGCGTTAAAGATGATTTGCGGTTCATTGATCGGCATTTGGCCTGCGCTTGGAACAATACGGACATTATCAAAGTTGAACGCAGTGCTGTAGCCAATGGAGGGCGAGAAGATATCGTTTAATTGCGTTTTCCAATCCAATTGACCGATGACGGAAGCTCCATTTAAGTCGACGATCTTTCCGATTTGTGCACAAAGCTTTGCCGCATTCGCCTGACATTCCAGCGTATAAGACTGTGATTGATTCGAGATGGGTGTGATCTGAAGGGTCAACTCATAAGGATTGTCTCCCTGATTTAGCTTGATGCCTTCGATGCTCCAGGTTAAACCGGAACGCGCAAAAGCTGCTTGGGCATAAATGGGATCAATATTAAATTGCCGTTGCTGCCATTGACCGGCAAGATCGGTTAAATCGGACGTTATAGCGCATTTGGTTTTCACGCCGGCGTTGGCAAACTCCATATTGACGTCCTCTGTTCCAGAATTTATTTTCAAACCGCTCTCGGAAAGTCCCAGGACGTGGGGCAGATCCGCGCACAACGCTCCCAAATCATAGACTCCATGAAGTTTGATATCGGTCATTCCCCAGTCTCCGCCTGGTTGTTTCATCGCTTGCAGAGCTGAAATAGAAGTTGTTCCGGATACGATCACTGTAGCCGCCGGATTTTTGAATCCGAGCTGGTTGATAGTCAGGTTGTCGCCGTTCCAATCCACATCCACGGGGAAAACCACTGTTCCGAATTGCGGTTGATCCGTTTTAAGCATTGATCCGCTGAGGGCTGTTTGATCGACGGTCAATTGGCCGGAAATGCCTCCTTTGCCGCCGGGCTGGGCGTTCATATTTATGTCCGCATCCAGAATTCCAGATGGAACAATTGGCATATTGAATTGTGTCAGGTCCGGCAGTATGAATCGCTCGATTTTTAATTCCATCGGACCGTTCCACTGTTTCAGCGGGAGTATGTTTTGATCAGCCAGTGCTGTGAGGTCTCCGGTAAGTGAAAGTTGCATGGGACTGCTCTGTTCCTGGCCGGAATTGATTTGAAGCTGAATCTGAATCGGTTTACCGCTGGTGTCAAAAGCAAGTTGGCAATTCAAGCTTGCCTGTTGCGATATGCTTTGATCTGGCAGGCTCCATACGAGCGGCTGGCCGGAAATTTGCAATGTTCCACTGGCTTGGGGGAGTGTGGCTTGTGAAGGGGTTTCGCTGGTTGCAGATCCACCGAGCGTAATTTGCGCTGTGGTTTTCGTTGCGCCTCCGGAAAAATGCGTATTGGCAGGAAGGCCAATGGCAGAAATCCATGAAGAGGATAAGTTTGGGAACGTGTCAAATAAATTCGCCAACTGGACAGTGGATGCGATTTTCAATTGTGCCGCGGCGCTGACGCCGGACAGGCGATGAAGGGCCGCATTAATCGCCTCAGGCGATCCCGAACCGCTTACGGAAACATCAACCAGAGATGAATTCAGTGCCAATTGATTAATCGAAAAACTTCCCAGCCCCCAACTGGCATCGATCGGAATCTGTACGTCGCCGATTTTTGCATTGTCCCCTTTTAACAATGCCCCACTGAGGACCAGACCACTGATACCGACTGTGCCTTTAATCTGTCCGGCTTGCGGTTCACTTGCCAAAGTGGTTGACATATCAAGGGTGAGTTTACCGGCACAATTCAAGCCGATGCCCTCCGTCGCCAGGACCGGTTCCAGAACGCTCAAATCAAGTCCGTCAATTTTACCGGTAACGCCGCCGGCGATTTGCTCCATGGGCAAAAGCTGGAAGTGGTTAAAAATTTTCAAGTTGGCATCCACAACGATTTGTGTTGGTGGAGCTGATTCTACGCCAATGGCGGCGGATAAATGTGCTGCTACCGGTTGGACGCCGGAGGTATCCGCGCCCGCATTCAAGATCACATTTTCGGCGTTTAACTGCGGGGCATTCGGAGCGGAGAAGGAAAAATTTTTGATATTGCAGTCGAGTTCAACTGCAATCGGGGCTAAAGTTGTTGGCGAGGCTGCCGTCGGCTGTGATGGTTGACCCGCCGGCGGCGTTTGAGTTTGCACTGATGATTTACCGGCGAGCGCATCAAGCAGGTTCAAATTCCCATTACCCTGCGATTGTAAATCTATATTGTCAATGGATAATTCCATTTTTCTAAGATTTTGCCGATTGGTAGCCAACCGCAAAAGGCTCAGTTGAGTATCGAGGTTTAGTCCGCTGATAATCATCTCACCGGATGGTCCACGAAGGCTGAGGCCCTCTACGGCGATTGGGCTGAACCAGCCCAGCGTCAATCGGTCGATTTGCACCTGCCCTTTAATTCGTGAGTCGATTTCCGATTCAATGAATCTGACGCCGGGACCGGTGCACAGCAGACTAGGCAATGCAAGGATAATGAGAATCAGCAATAGTGCTGTGCCGCCGACAATCCACGGCCAGCGCCGTCGATGGGTTGGTGTTTTTTTCTTTGCACCCACCTTTACGGGCTTTATATTTGGTTGCGGCGTTGGCGCCGGCTTTTGCGGTTCATTCATAAATTAGAGTCTCTTAAGCCTGATAATCAATCACTATGAATAATGTTAGCTTGTTCGCTCTATTGCGTCATCTCGGCTATACCAACTATTATTGTGATGGATAGTCCCGATTAGAGAAAACCCATGCCCTTTAATTACTCGGTTCTGATCCCCATGATGAATGGATCTGCGGCTTATAAACCCCGTTTTGACATCGACGCCGTTATCACCGGCGCCGCTCGGCTTACCGACGAACAACTTCTGGAACTTTATCATCACGCCTCGCTTGCCGACCTTGGTCGTTGGGCTTTTAAGGCCGCCGGGCGCCTTCACCCGGAAGATTACCGCACCTACGTCATTGATCGCAACATCAATTACACCAACATTTGCACCGCTCGCTGCACGTTTTGTGCCTTCAAACGCAACGATCCGACGGTGCATGACGCTTATACGCTTTCGCATGAACAGATTCACGAAAAAATCGCCGAACTTGTTTCCATAGGCGGTACCCAGATATTGATGCAGGGAGGGATGAACCCGGATTTGCGAATAGGATATTATCTCGACCTTTTGAAAAGCATCAGAGAAAAATTCCCCCAGATACACATTCACGCCTTCTCGCCGCCGGAGTTCGTCGAGTTCGCTCGTCTTTTTAACATGCCGGTTGCCGAGGTTCTTCGCCGTTTTCAGGAAGCTGGGCTCGATACAGTTCCCGGCGGCGGCGGAGAGATTTTTTCTGATCGGGTGCGCAGCCGTATCGGACCAGGCAAATGCACCGGCGAACAATGGCTCGATGTTATGACCGAAGCACATAAACTCGGTATGCATACCAGTGTTACCATGCTCATCGGCCATATCGAAACGATTGAAGACCGTATTGATCATTTGCATCGAATTCGCGATCGCCAGGACTGGGCGCTGGCCAATGCTCCGGCCAATTACACCGCTTTTATTCATTGGACCTATCAGCCGGAAAATACCCCGCTGGATCGTAAACGCAAATGGGATCCCGATGCGGGAATACCCTACGAATTTGACAATGGCCGCACCGTAAGGTTGGCCGATGCCAATGAATATTTGCGGATGTTGGCGTTAAGCCGTCTCTACCTGGATAATATTAAAAACATTCAAAGCAGTTGGGTGACCATGGGGCCGAAGGTTGGTCAACTGGCTTTGTTTTTTGGCGCCAACGACATGGGGTCCGTCATGATGGAGGAAAATGTCGTCAGCAGCGCCGGCACCACCTATCGGCTTTCGGAAAGCACAATTTGCCGCCAGATTCGCGACAGTGGCTGGGTTCCTGCACAGCGCAACCAGTATTACAAGGTTCTCCGCCGTCACGACAGGCAGGATTCGCCGGATCTCAAACCAGTCAGTCCAGGCGTATTTCCCCAACGCCGCCACAAAATCACACCTGAAGAAGCTGCAGCATATAAGTCCATTGAGTTAAGCATCTCCGCTCGCCGGAAATCCGCTGTGGTTTAATCCATTCCCGGTCCTTTGCCCGACGGATAAATCATTACAGGAAGAATTTTGCATCGGTTGGAAAATTGCTTCGTCAATTGAGCGACAAGTTCTTCCGACTGCCTCCCAGAGCCGCAAAGCACAAAAAGCGTCGAGCCGCTGCCGCTCATGTGTACATGGCGATGAATTGTCTGATCAATCTCGTGTTGTAAAGCCTTCAGCCATGGCGCGATGACGAATGCCGGCGGTTCCAGATCGTTAACTATTTTTTCGCTGATGATGTCGGTTTCAGCACCAGAGAGTTCTTCATAGTTAAGTGGCGAAGAAGTTTTACTCATGTCCCGTTGAATCTGCTCGTCAAATTTTTCATAGACAAGTTTGGTGGAAGTACCCTGTGGTGGGATAACCAGTACGGCGTAATGGAAACGCCGTAGCGGCAGGGGAGTAATCAATTCTCCCCGGCCACGGCAAACGGCGGAGGTTGCACGAATAAAAAACGGTACGTCACTTCCCAGACTCGATCCAAGGATTTCCAGTTCTTCGATGTTTTTTCCGGTTTGCCAAAAAACGTTAAGTGCGACCAAAGTGGCGGCGGCATCGGAACTGCCGCCGCCCAGACCGCCGCCATGCGGAATGAGTTTATGCAGACGAATGGCCGCGCCTCGATTAATACCTGTGGATTCAGCCAGTGCCAGTGCCGCCCGGCCCGCCAGATTAATTTTTGTGTCTTCTGAAAGTCCCGCCGCGTCGCCTGTGAGGGTGAGGCTGATTTTCTCTGCGGGTGAAATAATCAGTGTGTCATAAAGCGAGATCGGGACAAACCACGATTCCAGATCGTGAAAGCCGTCGGAGCGCTTGGGAAAAATGCGCAGACCAAAATTGAGTTTCGCGGGCGCATGAATTCTGATTGAGCCATCGGGTGAATTGCAAATGCGTGAAGGATAACTCATGCCAACAGAAGTACATGAGCCGGCGCGCAAAATCAATGATAAGCTTCGGCGGCGGGGGCGGAAGGCAGATGTTCAAGTTTGGCAATCAGTTGATCGGAAAGTGGAAGATCAGCAAGTGGAGGAAGTTCTTTGCCATCCATGCCAAATACGGGGTCGCCGTATTTGGGTCTCAATTTGGCGAAAAGAGCGTCCAAATTTGCCGGACTGCCTTCGGCCAGAAAATATTGGCCGTCTAACTGTCCCCATCTGCCCGAACCCGACTGGCCGCTGCTGTGAGTCAGACATTTCATATCTTCAACATCGGGGCCGATCCACAGGCGATAAAGTGCCATTTTAGGAATGGCGGCAGGCGCCTGGCCTCCAATATTTTCAATCCAGGAAACAACGCCGCCAAAATTGACTCCTGCGTTCTTCGGTCCATTTGGGCTGTTAATCGTGGCCAGATGTCGCCATTTGTCCTCGGAACTATCGAAATAGTAATAACTGGTATCCGTTGTGCCGATTCCTTTTCCCGGCGTTTTTTGTATAAAAAACTGGTATGTCCTGCCAATTTTCCAGACGTTCAACATATTGGCGTGAGCACCTGTTCCTTCACCACCGAATCTGCTGATCAAGGCATCGGGATCGGCTTGGGTGATTTTCGCGGGTAAGTTCTTCGATGTATCCCATATCGAAAATATGTTTCGCAGATCGGGCTTGCCTTTCGAAGGCAAGTCTTGGATACCGGAGTAACCACCAACGCCATACCATTCCGCCCCGCAATAATAGATGCGGGGTACTGTGGCTAAAACTGTGATCTGGCCGTAAATGCACGTCACATTTTTTTGATGCGCCGTATTCCAGTACAGAACTTCGGTTTTTGCTCGCGCTTCGAACGCCGGTGCAACAAAAAACAGAATAACTGCCAAAGCGGGTAACAGAGAACATGCATCAGTGAGTATGATTTTTTTCCATGACATGTTATGGATTATATCCGTAAATCGCAAAATTTTTTGTGGATGTGGATGAGGAATGGCCATTGGAACAATCATCTGGAATTCATTCATACCTTATTCAACCTTTGCAATCGTGGCCCGATGTGTTATTCTGTTTAACGACAGGTGTCCGTCTTGTTGACGGATGAAAAGGGAAGGCGGTGAAAACCCGCCGCGGACGCGCCGCTGTAAAGGGCACCTAAAACGTCCGGTCACTGAAGTTCATTTTTCCGGCACCAGCCGGAGTTAAATGAAAATCGGGAAGGCCGGATGAAAAAAAGCCCTGAGTCAGAAGACCTGCCTGTCGTTGATTTGCCGATCCTCGCGAATTCAGGATACGGGGCTTTTCATGCACTTGTTTGAGTTGCTGGCCGCAAGGCGTTTGAACACGCCGCCGCGTTTTTAACCGCGGCGTGACGAGCGTGCGCCAATGGCGCAAGCAGCAATTAAACAAAGTGCCATGTCAGTTCGGTCATTCCAGGGATCAGGCTCAACACCTTTTTAATCCAGCCCGGCGGTTCGCGTGGCGGGATCAACATGGGAGTGCTTCTTATGAAACGTTTATCAATTGGTGGTTGCCTGAAGTTGAGTATGGGTTTGAGTTTTGCTGGAATAGCGGCAACGACAGCTCGCGGAGGCGTTACACCTGACGTGGGATCATCGGTATTCGCCTACAATTCCGGGGATGTCTCCGATTCGTTTTATGGCCAATATGTACCAAATAACGATACCTGTCTCAAAGACGCTTCTGGAGCACTGGGAGTTCTGACTTCGGAAGGAGGCTACGGATTTAATCCTTTTGCACCGCAATACAACACCAACCAACTTGCCTTTGTTGGCGGTGGTGGATATTTAGACATCGTGCTCTCTTCGCCTGTGGCAGGCAATGGATATCTCGGTATCTTTACCAATGCCTTCTTTGCGGACGTTTCGAGTCCAGGAGACGATGGAGAAACAGGACCTGTACTGTCGCCTTCCAGTGGTACTTATGCTGCCCATTCGTTCGCCGAGATTTCGGTTGGGTATTTGCCGCCAGGCAGCACGACTGCGCCGTCGCTGGTAAATGTTACTAATGGCAATGTAGTCATATTTGATGTGCCATCAAATTATTATAACGATACCATTGCGACGACGGCGCCATCCGGGGGTTATGTACTTGTCAGCAATGGAAGTGAAATTGCCAGCCAAGCCATACCTTACTATGTTCCACCTACACCATCCGAGGAAGCAGATGGCGAATACGACTCATTGATTCCCCTGGAGAACTCTACACTCAGTCAAATAGAATCAGATTTTAATTGTGGTGCGGGTGGAACCTGGATTCCATTGGATTTAAGCCCATCAAATCAATTTAATTTCATTGAATTCTCAGTACCGGATGGCTACGCGTTGGCTCTCGATTCAATTGCCGCTGCATCGGCATCGGCAGTGCCCGAGCCCGGATCACTTGCGTTGCTCGCTTTAGGTGGCTTAGTGCTCTTAAACCGCCGTCGGGCGCTGAAAACCTGATCGGATGAATCGGTGAAGAAAATAACTTCAGCATTTTCACTGGTGGAACTATTGGTGGTGCTGGCGATTATTGCACTGTTGACGGCGCTGCTATTGCCGGCACTGGCTTCAGCGCGGCAAAGCGCGCAGACTACAACGTGCCTGGCCAACTTGCACGAGATGGGCAAGGCGGCGCTGGAGTACGTGAGTGAATTCAACGATTCATTCCCGCCGGCCTATTATGGATCGGGAACCACATGGCGGTGGGATTTTCAATGGGTCAGTGCCAATGGCGTAACCACTCAAGAGCCCGGAATCCTCTGGGCGGATGGATGGGATCTCAAACAGATTGAGATTCTGGAATGTCCGGCTCTTGTAAATCCTAATACTTCCGCAGGACAGGTGAACGGTTACAACTACAATACCAGCTACATCGGCCATGGGGCACTTGAAGCGCACCCCAACCCGGCTATGTTTAATCAGCTCGCCGCTCCATCAAATTGTGCCTTATTTGGTGACGGCGGCTATGGCAATGGCGGTGCCAGCATTAATTATTTCATGCGAGCTCCTGACAATATCATACCTACCCCACCTAATGCGGATGATGTGAGCACGGCCGAACGAGCCGCGGGCACGCAGGCTTACCGGCACGGTGGGGCAACCAACGTTGTCTATTGCGACGGCCACGGGCAGACCGTAACCCAATGCTATACCCAGACAGCACCGACCCAAGCGGTTGTGGGAACGGGTACGGGATTTTTATCGTTGAATAATTCGGCGTACCAGAGTTATTAATTCATATCAGCCCCAATTCTTCTGAAGTGTTTGCAAACATGAGCCGGTCGAATATCCTGCCGAAAGAATTAGGCGAGGATTTTCTACCAATGGACGAATTGATCGTAAGTGTTTCCGGAGTGCGCGGAATAGTCGGAAAAAGTCTGACCACGCAGGTCGCTCACGAATTCGGCGAGGCGTTCGGTTGGATGCTCCAGACGGATCATAAACCCGATTCCGGTACTGACCGCATACGTGCAGTCATCGGGCGGGATTCCCGGTCGTCCGGACCGATGATTCAATCAGCCTTTGCTTCAAGTTTGATGCAGGTAGGCGTTGATGTAACTGATTTGGGAATTGCCGCCACGCCCACAGTGGCGCTGATGGGCCGCTTTTTGAAAGCTCACGCAAGCATTGTCATCACCGCGTCGCACAATCCGCCGGAATACAACGGCATTAAATTTCTCAATCATCAGGGAATGGCTTTTTCCGCACCTGAAATTGATAATCTCAAAAAGGTAGTTCAGGAAAAAAAGTGGATTTTGGCCGACGGAAATAAAATTGGCCGCGCCAATACCGACAGCCGGTCGCACGCTCATCATGTACAGACGATTTTGGCTCATATGGATGCCAAACCGATTATCGCCCATCGATACCGCGTGGTACTCGACAGCATTAATGGGGCCGGCTGTATCGCCTCGCCAATGCTTCTGGGAAAATTAGGCGTGGAACTGGTGCATGTCAACGGCGAAGCCAGTGGAAATTTCGCTCACATGCCGGAACCGACGCGGGAAAATCTCCCCGAACTCGGCCAGCAGGTTAAGCGCAAAAAAGCGGCCATTGGTTTTGCCCAGGATCCCGATGCCGACCGTCTGGCGATCGTCGACGAAAACGGCGTCTATATCGGCGAGGAATATACCTTGGCTCTGGCGGTGTTAAATCGGCTGATGACCAAACACGGCCTTGTAGTCTGCAATCTTTCCACCAGTCGTATGATTGATGATATCGCAGCAAAACATTCTTCAACGGTAATGCGCACACCAGTAGGGGAGGCCAATGTTGCAGGGCTTATGCTCCAGAAGAACGCCCTGATCGGCGGGGAAGGCAACGGCGGCGTCATCGATTTACGCATTGGTCCGGTGCGCGATTCATTCATCGCCATGGCCTCTATTCTCGAATTAATGACGCGAACGGGTAAACCGCTCAGCGCACTGGTGGCGGATATTCCTTCATATGCGATGATCAAAACCAAATTTCCCGCCACACGCGACCAGGCGGCCAGACTGGTTCATGCAGTTAAAATCACATTTGCCGACCAGAAACTCGATTTACAGGATGGCGTCCGCGTCGACTGGCCGGAAGGTTGGGTGCACGTGCGGCCAAGCAACACCGAATCCATCGCTCGCGTCATAGCCGAAGCAGCGGATGAAAAAACGGCGAAAGATTTGATTCACCGTGTGGAAAAACTCAAATAGAATTCTTTTTTGCTCTTATCAAGTCACGGCTTTCGTAAATCTGCGTAACCCAAGCGAAAACATCAGCCAGACCCAACCGCGGAAGAACAATTCAATACCGATCAGCATCCCGATTACCCAGGTGGCGGTTATCGGCCACTTCGCCCAGATTAATATGCCCAGGATGGCCGTGAGCAGGCCCGCAACTACAGACCAGCCCCAGCCTGGAAGTCTTATTTCAACAGCCGCGACGATGCGAAATAACCCGCTGATCAAAAAGAACGCGGCAAGCAGCATGGTCAGGGCCAATGCGCCCAGGTCAGGATGAAACACGATCAAGCCGCCGATCACAACACTCAGAATGCCGAAAAACAAATGAAGAAAAAAACCGTTCCAGTGCCTGGAAAACAGCGCGCCGAATGCTTCAAAAAACCCCCCAAAAACCAGAATCCAGCCGTAGAACAAAACCGCAAACGCCGTGGTAACTTCGGGAACAAGCATGGACATGGCGCCCAAAAAGATTAACGCCAGGCCTAGACCAAAAAACCATCCCCAGTCGTGTTTGATTCCCTCCAGACCGGTGTGAATTGGGTGAATAGTCATGACTCGATCTCCTTTTGTTTGAATTGCAGGAACTCAACGTCGGAAACGAACGTTCCGCACGCAAGGAAACATCTATGACTATATATAATTTTCGGTCTTTTGGTTTTAAGAGTCAAGCACGATTGTAAACATCAAAGAGAAAGATCGACACGGGGACGCAACGGCTCTGTCTCGACCCTCCGATTTTATCACGGGATCATCACGTTGTGCGTGATGACTCGCAGAAGTTGTTCCATCCGTCGAGCTTCCGTCTTATGAGCTCTCAGGCTGTCTCCAAGATTTCGCTTCATCATGGAATGGACGGTTTCCACCTGTGCACGTTGTCCATACATGCGACCCGCCTGTGATCCTTTCAAGAGTCTATGCATCCTTCGGCGATAGATTGATGTCGGCAACCGATGCGTGGGTCGGCCTGCGCCGGTCTTGATCAAGGATTGCATCCGTAAATGGCGCTGCGCCAACTGATGGTTGGCGTCGGAGTCATAGCCTGCATCCGCCAGAACGGTGCGGAATCTATAACGACGGCACGCCTCACGAAGAATCGGCTCGAAGTCTCGGCAGTCGGAGCCCATCCCAAGGCGTGCCAGGGCCGAAAGCACTACATGAGAACCTATGTCTACTCCCAGGGTCAGCTTGGGCGTACGTCGTGCAGAAGCGGACTGTCGAGCGCTAACGATGGCGGCATCCATGCTGTTGTGATGGCGGCATCGTTGTTCATAATGTCTGCTGCGATGATGGGTGTCATAGAGCGTCGAATCGATTCCCATCACAGAGCCCAGAAGTTGGGTGGTTTTAAACCATCGGGCCAGCAGGTCCAGCATTCGGTTCATGCCCCGTTCATTAACGATCAGGTGAAATGCTCGGCAGAGAGTGTTGTGGTCAGGAATACGACGCATGCCGATGGCGCGACACCAGTGTGGGGCGTCTTGGAGAAGCGCTTCGACGCCGCGATAGCTTTTTTTCTGGTGTTCGCGCAGAACCAGACACGCGAAGAGTTGCGGGAGGGTAAAATCATGCCGGCTGAACTTGGTGGAGTATGCAGGCAATACTCTTCGGGCGAAATGGTGAGCCACCAGCATCACCTTCCGTGGCGATTGACAGGTCATCATCCTGAATGATGTATCCTAACCAGCGCCAAAGCGCAAGTTTCATAAGCGCGAATAATTAAGGGGTCGAGACAGAGCCCCTAAGAGGCTGTTCTACATTGAATTCCGAAGTTATTAAATGCCTCGGCATGCGGAGTGTGCCTGCTACAAACCAAGGCCGGAGTGGGATTCGAACCCACGACAAACGGATT
>DATJSN010000069.1:0-20647 GCA_035504095.1 Phycisphaerae bacterium
GTTGGCCGCAAGGAAGAGCGACAAGGCGGGTTTGCAAAACCCCGTCGCGGAGCGATGACGCAGCGGACGACCCTGTCTGTGCCAACCCGAAGGGTCGCTTTAAGCGACGCAGACGCTATAGCTGGAGTGGAACTGCTCTAATGTAAGAAAAATCTAACCGCTACAGCGCAACAACCCCTGAAAATATAGATGTTTCCTCCACTCTTAAAGGCGCAACAAGCACTAATCATGTTACGGATCAAAAAGTGCGAAATACTCTATAAAATAAGCCTTTGTTACGTTGTTGCGCTTAGAAGGCCAAAAATAGGAGCAATAAACCCGACTACGTAGTTAGAAATCGTCGTGTCTTTGTGTCGTTGTGGTAAAAACTCTCCACTCCCGTCTCCAGACTCGGCATAGCCGTCGCCTCTGTGGCAAAATCGTTTTGTCACACTTTCGGTTAGAGCCTCTAACAAAATGAGGCGGGAGCCGCGTTTGGTCTCCAAGTGGACAGATGCAAGGAAGAGCGACGAGTGTATATTCGAAAGATAATATGGCGAGGAGCGATGACGCCGCAGATGACCGCTTGGAGGCCAAACCCTTCGGGACGAGGTTTCCTGGCCCCTGAATCCGACGTCGTGGCCTCGTCTCATTTTGTTAGAGGCTCTTAGGAAAAATCTAACCGTTACAACGTTACAACCCCTGAAAATATAGATGTTTCCTCCACTATTAAAGCCGTAACAAGCACTAATCATGTTACGGATCAAAAAGTGCAAAATACTCTATAAAATAAGCCTTTGTAACGTTGTAACGGCTCGGAGGCCCAAAATTGGAGCAATAAACTCGACTACGTAGTTAGGACATTGAGAAACGAAATGCAGCCGTCGTTGCGGTGATATAATCTGTGTTAATCAGTGCAATCTGCGGATCACTTCGTGGCCTGTCCCGATATCCTTGATCAAAATCATCTGAGTTCGGGACCTGTCCCGATATCCTGCTAACCCTTATTGAGTTCGGGATTAAATTCTGTGGCCTGTGCCCTACGTTCTGCCTTCTGTCACCTGTCACCTGTAACCTATCACCTTCGTTGTCCCCTACGTCGTTCTCTGTGGCTAATATCTGAAAACTGTGGCACAACCGCATGTTTTTCACAATCGAGATAATCGTAATTTACCTTTCAACGAGTCTTTTCTGTAATGGACGCCATTAAACTCAGACTAAAGTATCGTCGAGGATTCAATGGCGCTTTTGAAGCCTATAATCCCGAGTGAAGCGAGGCTTCGTTTGTGTTACCATCAATGTCCTTTCGAGCATGGTGCACGAATGTGTGTCTCTAACTTCAAGGAGTTCCAATGACCCCCTCGATTAAGTGCAAAGGCGTTGCGATTTTAACCGCGGCCGCCATTGGCGGACTGGTTGCGGGAGTTGCGGCAAAACCGGTTCAAGCCTCCAGTATCGCAGGTGTGTCGCCGCATTCAATAGCGACCAGTGGTTCAGCGACCTCTCAGCCGTCAACCGAACCAAATGGTTGCAGCAGCAAAAGCGGCTGCCAGGGCAAAAACCATAATAGTTGCAGCAGCAATAATGGCTGCCAGGGAAAATAAAGCCGCCTAACGAACCAATGCCGCAATGACCGTGGCGATATCAGAGGCTTTAAGAGACGCTTGTTTGAATTTCTTCACCCAGATGCAATCAGCGTTAAGTGTTTAGCGCTGAAAAATTAGCGGTATTTTTTCAAGGAGTTGCTCATGAAGTCCACACGCAAAGTTGTCACTACGGCATCGGTGCTATTTGCCGCGGCGGCGTTCGGCGGCCTAATGGCCGGGTCCGCCCGCGCTGCAACACCGCCAGTGAGCGGTTTGTCTGCCCAGGGGCCGGTCGGCATCGCCGGTATACCAGCGCCAGTCATGCACAATGTGGACACCCATGCATGCAAAGGCCAAAACGATTGTAAGGGCCAGGGCGGTTGCTCCAGCGGCGATAACGGCTGCAACGGCAAGAATTCCTGCAAGGGTAAAGGTGGTTGCAACACCAACCCGAACCCACCGCCTACTCAGATTTAAGGCTTTGGCATTGAGCAGTCCCAGCTCGTTGGGACTGCTCTACTTTGAACAACGCCTTGGTTTGTAGCCAGCATGCTTTGCATGCCGCGACTTTTATTCTCTACTGGAGGATCCAATCAGCGCTATGCGTTTAGCTCTGAAAAGTTAACGGTCTTTTTTATTTCAAGGAATTACTCATGAAGCCCACTCGCGAGCTTGTCACTGCGGCATCGATGCTGTTTACCGCAGCGGCGTTCGGCGGCCTGATGGCCGGTTCGGCCCGCGCCGCGGCGCCAGCCACCGGCGGCTTTGCGACCCAGGGACCGATTTCCCTCGCCGGCATGACGGCGCCGGTCGTGCACAATATCGACGCCCATGCTTGCAAGGGACAGAATAATTGCAAGGGTCAGGGCGGATGTTTCAGCGGCGATAACGGCTGCGCCGGCAAGAATTCCTGCAAGGGCAAAGGCGGCTGCGCCAGCACAAAAATTTAAATTTTTATGACCAGTTCCGAAATAGCCTTCAATGGATAGCCCGGCCACGGCCGGGGCTTTCCTTTTTTGACAGGCCCTCTCATGACAGGAGATAACGATGCCCGCGAATCGCTTCAATGGATTCACCAACCTGGGTATCGGCATCGGCCTGAGAATTCCCCATTACCAGCACATCCTCTCCAAAAAGCCCACCGTCGACTGGTTTGAAATTATTTCTGAAAACTACATGGTGGACGGCGGCCGACCGCTGGAAGTCCTCGATGACATTCTCGAACAGTATAAAGTCATCCAGCACGGCGTTTCGATGTATTTCGGCTCCGTCACTCGGGCCGATCCGGAGCATCTGCGCCGGCTCAAAACACTCATCAAACGAACCAAAACGCCCTTCATCTCCGATCATCTCTGCTGGGGCTCGGTCGACGGCACGTATACCCACGATTTGCTGCCGTTGCCTTACACCTTCGAAGCGGCGCGGCGCACGGCCCAGCGCATCAAAAACGTAAGCGATTTTCTGGAAACGCCGATCTGCGTGGAAAATGTCTCCAGCTATGCTGAATATCATCTCTCGGAAATGACCGAATGGGAGTTTCTGACCGAAGTCGTCGAACGGGCGGATTGCGGCATTCTGCTGGATGTGAACAACATTTTCGTTTCATCCAAAAATCACGACTTCAATCCATATGATTATCTCAACAACGTCCCGCATCACCGCGTGGGACAGATTCACATCGCCGGTCATTCGAAATTTGAAAAGTACCGGCTCGACACGCACGACCATCCGGTTTTGCCGCCGGTCTGGAAACTCTACGCCCAGGCGATCAAACTCTGCGGCCCCACCTCGACGCTGCTGGAGTGGGACGCCCACATTCCAAGTTTCCAGGAAGTGCATTCCGAGGCGCTTAAGGCCCGGCAATTTGCCGCGTCGCTGGGAGAGGGCCATCATGAAACCGCCGCGTAAAACGCCCGAGAATCTCCATGAACTTCAGGAGTGGATGGCCGCCGCGGTCATGCGCCCGCTGGTGCGGTCGCGCTATATTCAGAAAACCTGGTTTGACGGCAAACCCACCACTCAGGCCGCGGCCAAAGTGATCAAACCCAACGCCCGCCAGAAAAGCTGGGAACGGCTCCAGCTTTATAACCAGCAATACTGGTTTCGTATCCGGAGTTGTTTTGAGGAAGATTTTCCGGGGCTCAAAAGCATACTTGGCGATAAAAAATTTGCCGCACTGGCCGAGGCTTACTTGCGGGATTGTCCGTCAAGATCTTTTACGCTGCGAAATCTGGGGCAGTTTCTCGCGGGTTATCTTAAAAAACATCCGGAGCTCATGGGGCCAAAATCAAAATTAGCCCTGGATATGGTGCGCCTGGAATGGGCGCAAACTGAAGCGTTTGATTCGGCCAAACTGCCGCCGGTATCCGCAACGGATTTGGCCGGCGCCGATCCGAACAAACTGCGCCTTGGGCTTCAACCGCACGTGCAGCTTCTGGACCTGGATTATCCGCTGGATCATTATGCGATTAAACTCGGCGAACATGAACGGATGCGCACCGAGGCCGGCAAAGTCTTTGATACTTTGGCGCGGCGGGCGCGGCTGCGCAAGGTTCCCCTGCCTAAGAAAGAAAAAATTTATCTCGTGGTACATCGCGCGGACAACCGCCTGTTTTATAAGCGAATCAGCCGGGCGGGTTTCGCCATCCTGAAGGCCATACAAAAAGGCCGGACGCTTTCTCAGGCGTGCGCCGCGGCGGACAAATTGCTCCGGCAGGAAACGAATGATCCCGCTAAAACTCTTCACGACTGGTTTAGTCTCTGGGCCAGTCTGGAGTGGTTTACACCGGCAGTGCATTGATTCTTGTAGTAAATTATATGTACCATATGTGAAGGAAAGGAGTCGCCATGTCAATGAGCTCTAAAACTTCCTCGGGCAAATTCTGGGTTTTAAGAAAGCCGCATGAGTTACTCATTCTGGTGGGAACGATGCTTCAACCTGTGGTGCTGCTGATCGTTCGCATATTAATGGGTTGGGAATTTTACGAGACGGGTCATGGAAAACTTACGCACATTTCTGTTGCGATCGAAAATTTTCGCGGTTGGAACGTCCCTTTTCCGGTATTCAACGCCTGGTTCGTTTCGGGATTGGAATGTTTTGGCGGGCTGCTGCTGCTGGTTGGATTGCTTTCGCGCCCCATCGCCCTTTTGCTGGCCATCGATATGATCGTCGCCTATCTGGCGGTGCCGGATGACCGGGTAACATTTTTTCACGCCTTCTCGGATCCCGATTCATTTACGAGTGCCGCACCATTTTTATTCTTACTTGCCTCGGTGCTGGTGCTTTGCTTTGGTCCGGGAATATTTTCCGTCGACCGCTTGCTCCAATGGCTTTTTCTTAAGAAAAAAGCCGTTTCCTCCACGGCCAATAAAACATAACAAAATGCGCGTATTTTGGTTTTCTGAACGCTAAACACTGAAAACTGAAAACTTTAAGCCGAGCCCCGCCGATATATATCATGGTCTGAACGAGGGAGATTGAGCCTCAGTGTGAGGTGTCTCCTATGAACGTATTGCTGGCTCCATTCAAATGGATAGGCCATTACCTGCCTCAAGTCGCGGCCATTTTTCAATCGCCGATACTTGTGATTCTTCGCCTGGCGCTGGGTGTGGCTTTTATTTTTGATGGTAAAGTCAAGCTATCGAATCTGACTGCGACCGCGAATCATCTGGCGTCATGGAACATTCCTCATCCCTATGCGATGGCGATTGTCACCGGCTCGGCGGAATTCGGCTGTGGTATTTTACTCATTGTCGGGCTTGCGTCGCGCATTGCCTCGCTTCCACTGATTGTCGTCATGTGCGCTGAATACATCATGAACCCATCGGATCATGCATCATTCCGTGACCTGATTCCGGCGCCGGGAACGTTTCATCCGGGTCACTTTATGAATTCCGATCCCTTTCCATTCCTTTGCGCGGCTCTTGTAATTTTTGCTTTTGGTCCGGGAGCATTTTCCGTTGATGCATTACTTAAACGCATGCACACACCAACGACCAAAGCCGCGATCAAGGCGTCAAAGAAAAAATTGGAGCCTGCTATTGCCTGACATCTGCTTAAAATTCAGCAGTTCATTTTTTTTCGACTTTTTAACCGGATAAATTTTTTAGAGCATTTCCACTACGGATATGGCGTCTGCGTTGGTGTAGACGGGATTGGCCGCAAGGAAGAGCGACAAGGCGGGTTTGCCAAACCCCGTCGCTCAGCGATGACGCAGCGGACGACCCCGTCTGTGCCAACCCGTAAGGGTCGCTTCAAGCGACGCGGACGCTATAGCTGGAGTGGAACTGCTCTAGACCCGATCCTGTGAATTTCCGCAGGGTTCCTGTGGTGAATTAGTCTCGGTTGCGCCGAAAATCGCCGTGCCCACGCGCACCATCGTAGCGCCTTGCTCGACGGCAATTTCAAAATCGTTGCTCATACCCATGGAAAGATGCTCAAAATGCGGACCAACAATTCGCTTCTGCCGGATTTCTTCAAAAAGCTCCCGCAGAAGGACAAAGGATTCGCGAATTTCATCCGAATTACTTGAAAGTTCCGCCATGGTCATCAGCCCCGTGAACTCCAGATGCGCCATGGTTTCGATCTGTTCAGCCAGGTGTATGGCTGCAGGCATGGGAATGCCGAATTTGCTTGCTTCTCCGGTCGTATTGACTTCCATCAGGATGCGCGCGGGGTGTTCCCGCCGAGCCGCCAGTTCATTTAATTGTTCCGCCAGACGCAATGAATCGACGCTATGCACCAGATCGGCTATGGAAAGGGCCTGGGCAGCCTTGTTGCGCTGCAGGTGACCGATCATGTGCCAGCGAATCTCTGATTTTGCCGGCAGCCCCCCACCCTGATTTTCACCGAGCCAGTGGCTGATTTCCTGCGCCCGAAGCTGCAGATGCTGCACCCGGCTTTCACCGAAGTCACGATGACCCGCCTGAATTAGTTCCTGTATCTGCTCAAGAGTCGCGTTTTTTGTGACTGCCACTAATGTAATTTTGTCTGGATTTCGTTTGACGCGCCGGGCGGCGTCAATGATTCGCTGCCGCACCTGATGTAACCGCTCTGTAACCGCCATGCACTTCCTCGTTGAAATTCTGAGCGTCACAGCCCCGTCTTATACCTTTTGAGGCTCGCAATGAATTATGCCTGATGTAACAGGAAAGTAAAGAGGGGTAGGCTATAAGTGCTGGAGATATGAGTAGTTACGCCGCCAGTGGTTCCGCTGCGGAATCCGTATATTCATCCGGCGCTTGTTCAAAAACTGAATTGTCCAGGCTGCGGCGCCAGCGGAGAAAATCTTCAATGGCCTGTTCAAAATCCGCCCGCGAATCGATAACGCGCATCGCGTCGCGCAGTGTGCGACATGGATTCATATGCTTGGCGTACCAACTGATGCGCTTGCGAAATTCGCAGACCGCGACGCGCTCGTTTCGGAACCTGATCAGATTATAAAAATGGGCGCTCATCAGGTCGCATTTTTCCTGGATGCTCAGCGGCGGCGGAATTACTCCTGTCCGCAGATAACTGTCGATGTCCCGGAAAATCCACGGGGCAGCCAAGGCGGCGCGCCCGATCATGACGCCTGTACAGCCGGTGGATTCGATCATGGCTTTGGCATCCATGGGAGAACGGATGTCGCCATTGCCGATCACGGGAATTCTCGCAACCGCGGCGACAACTTCGGCGATTCCATCATGGCGGACCGTTCCCTGAAATTTCATCTCTGTGGTACGGCCATGGACGGTGACCGCAGCGATACCGATTTGTTCCAGACGGTTAGCCAGAAACGGCGCTACCAGTCGCCGATCATCCCATCCCAAACGCATCTTGGCCGTCACCGGCGTCCGGGGCACGGCCCGCACGACGCGTTGCGCCAGATCGAGTGTTTGGGAAATATTGCACAGCAGAGCCGAGCCGCCGTCGCGTTTGACGATTTTGTCCACGGGACAACCCATGTTGATGTCAATGATAGCTGCGCCGTGATCTTCGGCCCAGCGGGCGGCATCACAGAGCTTTTCCTGATCGCCGCCGTACAACTGCATGCACAAAGGAGAATCTTCCGGGCAGGTCGCGGCCAGTTCCATGGAACGTTTGTTTTCGCGCAACACGCCTTCCGGGCACAGTAAATCCGTGCACGCCAGCGCCACGCCGCCGCATGACCGCGCAACAAGCCTGAATGAAACGTCGCAGTACCCGGCAATGGGCGCCAGCAGAAGATTGCCGGCAAGTTGAAAATTTCCGATGCGCATTTTTGTCATTAGCCCCAAAAGATCATAAGGGGTCCAGGACACGGATTTTACCTGTTTTCACCTTTATTTCCCATGACCGGAAAATCCGTTATACTCCCCGCTCTGTAAATTGTGCGGACGCCGGGCCCGGAGAAGGGATGTTCGGCGGGGGCACTCTTAAAGGGAAATTGAGGATCATAGGGGAACTGATATGGCTTTTGATCGAAAGATTTATTTTAATGCTTCACTGCCGCGTTCCGGATCGACGCTGATGCAGAACATCCTGGCACAAAATCCGCGGATTTACTGCACGCCCACCAGCGGGGTGATCGACCTGATGCTGGCCTCGCGCAAGTACTATACCGAACTGGCCGAATTCAAGGCTCAGGACGCCGATGAAATGAAAAAAGGATTCCTCAAATACTGTAATTATGCTTTGAACGGATTTTTCGAGGGCGTAACCGACAAACCGGTGTGCATCGACAAGTGCCGGAGCTGGTTTCATTACCACGACTGGATCAAGCAGTTCTGGCCGAACCCCAAATACATTGTCTGCATCCGGGATTTGCGGGCGATCCTGGCATCCATGGAAAAGCTTTTCCGCAAGAACCGCGATCGCGCCGACGCCGATGAGGTTACCGGAACGCTCACCATGATCACCATGAACAACCGCGTGATGCGCTGGCTCAACGGCCCACCCACGGGAATTGCGGTGGCCCGCCTGATTGAGTCGATTCAAACCGGCGTCATTAAATCCTGTCATGTGGTCAAATTTGAAGACCTCACGACGAATCCCAAGGAAGTGATGAAAAAAGTTTACGATTATCTCGGCGAAACTTATTACGAGCACGATTTCAGCAATGTTGAACAGAGCACGAAGGAAAACGATCAACTGCATACCATATACGGCGATCATAGAATCCGCAGAAAAGTTGAGCCGGTCGCGACGGATTACGTGGAAGTTCTGGGCAAAGATATTTGCCAAATGGTTCGGAACAATTACGCCATTTTTTACAACACGTTTTATCCCGGCAAGCAATAAAAGACCTGCTTAAGCACCGACGATAACTCTGCGGAGCGTGCATAGAATTCGCCATGAACGAAGAAGCATGCCTTCAGATTTCCGCAGACCAGCCGGACGCCGCGGACCGGGCGGCGGCGGTGTTGCGTTCCGGTCGGCTGGTCGGTTTGCCGATGGAAACGGTTTATGGCATCGCGGCAACCGTGAATCTTCCGGATGCGATTAAAAAGCTCAAAGCTGCCGTGGGCGTTTCCGGCCACCCTTCCTGGGTGCTTCACCTCGCTGACCCGCAGGACCTGAAACAGTACGTCGCACAGATTCCACCCCTGGCCGGCAGACTCATCAATAAACTATGGCCCGGGCCGGTGGCTGTTCGCCTGCACGCTGAGGCTGCGGACGTAACAAATCTTCAAAAGCGTGTTGGCGAGAAAATTGCCGGAGAGCTGTTGGAAAAAGATTTTTTGAGTTTTCGGTGCCCACAGCATGCGCTGACGCAGGAAATCATTCGCCGCACCAATTCACCTGTTGTGATTTACGGAGCAAGCAAAACCCGCCTGATTACCACGGCGACGGAGATTCCACGTGAAGTAATGGATCATCTGGCTTTAGTGATCGATGGCGGACCGACGCGATACGGACGCGCATCCACACTCATCCAGGTGGACGAAAAAGGAGTTAAAGTTTTGCGCGAAGGAGTTGTGGCGGAGCGGACCATACGGCGTCTGGCCGATTTTGTGATTTTATTTATCTGCACCGGCAACACCTGCCGATCGCCGATGGCGGTGGGACTGGCTGCGAATATTCTCGCCAAAAAACTGGGCATAGACCCTGATGATTTACACCGGCGGCATATTGTGATTGAGTCCGCGGGATTGGCCGCATCTCATGGATTATCAGCCTCTCCGGAGGCGGTCCAAGCCGCGATGGAACTTGGTGCGGATATATCCCGCCACCGGTCGCGCAGCGTTACAGAAGATTTGTTGCGTCGCGCGGATGTCATCTATACTATGACCCGAGCGCATCGAGCAGGGGTAGTGGCTCATTCGCCCGAAGCGAGCGATAAAGCTCAAGTATTGGATCCGCAAGGCGACATTGCCGATCCCATTGGCGGCGGCATCGACCTGTATCGAAATGTGGCCGAAAGGATAAACGAGGTTTTGCGGCAACGGATGTCGGAGGTCAATCCATGAATATCGCGCTGGCATGCGATCATCGAGGTTTCCACGTAAAGCAGGATTTGCTTACTTTCCTGCGCAGCGACAACGATTCACTTCACGACATGGGAACTCATGACACTAAATCATGCGATTATCCGGACATCGCGATACCGACTGCCCTTGCCGTGGTACGGGGAAAGGTGGATCGTGCGATCCTCATCGATGGCAGCGGCCTGGGCATGTCGATAGTGGCTAATAAGATTCCCGGCATTCGCGCCGCGGTTTGCCATGACGAACTTACTGCGGAAATTTCCCGCCGTCATAACAATGCCAACGTGCTGTGCCTGGCAGCGGATTTGCTGGGCCAGGAATTGGTGCGGCGCATCGCCGCCGCATGGATCAAAACGCCGTTTGAAGAAGGCCGTCATTCACGCCGTCTGGAAAAAATAAGCCAATTGGAATCTCGCTTATTCAGTGATACGCAGCTCGCTATCGAGAGGCTCGAGGCCAATCCCATTACGCCGTGAACACAATGTTGCCCCACCACGGCTTTTTAGGCCGCTCTCGTTCTGCTATCATTTTCCCGGCGCTCGCGCCTCGACCACGGTCGGGCCCGATGCACGGGTCGGCTGTGAACCTGGTCAGGTCCGGAAGGAAGCAGCCATAAGCAAGCCCGGTCCGGTGCCGTCGGTAGCCCGACCTTGGCCGGGGCGCAGCGCCGGGAAAATCCTTAGAGACCCTTACACCATACTGAAAACCGTTTCCACAATCGACTCTTCCGGCTGCTGAGCCTGCACACGGCCGGAAGCGGCCAGATGCCGCAAAACGTGGAAAACGGTTTCCGTTTCATCCGTGGCGCCGAGGCTGGCGGCAATCTGCTCGGCGGTCCCCTTTTTGCCGGACTTAAGATAAGACACAACTTTACCCTCCAGCGCGATCACCGCGCCGGCGGCCTTTTTACCGGCTTCCACGCCTGGCTGATGATAGGCGTTAATATTGATCAGCTCGGCATAAAGCCCCACCGCTCGTTCAAACAACGCGATTAAAATTCCGATGGTGCGTGGTGAAACGTCCGCGACAGTAATGGTCATGCTTTCGCGCTGGCTCTCATAAAGTGCCCGGCGCGTGCCCTGGTAAAAACCATTCAGGTAATCGCCGGAGGTCACACCCGAATCAACTTCCAACTGGCTTGTCGAAGAAGTGCCGGTCAATTCCGACGAGTCACCAAGCACTTCAATAAACGTGATAAAAAAATTGTTTACCCCTTCCCGCAACTGCTGCACATAGGCATGCTGATCGGTCGAACCTTTGTTGCCGTAAACGGCGATTCCCTGGTTAACCACGTTGCCGTCGCGATCTTTTTGCTTGCCCAGCGATTCCATAACCAGTTGCTGGAGGTATTTGCTCAAAAGAAGCAGGCGGTCTTTGTATGGCAAAACCACCATGTCTTTGGCGCCGCGACCCCCGCCGACGTAATACCACATGAGCGCCATAAGCGCCGCGGGGTTATTCATGATGTCGGGACGGCGCGTCACCGCGTCGGCATCGCGGGCGCCTTTGAGAATCGCGTCAATTTTGATCCCTTGTAAAGCCGCGGGCAAAAGTCCGACCGCGGAAAGTTCGCTGGTGCGTCCTCCTACCCAATCCCACATGGGAAATCGTTTGAGCCAGCCCTGGTTTTCGGCAGTGTGGTCGAGTTCGCTGCCCGCACCAGTAACGGCCACTGCCTGGCTGGAGAAATTTACTCCCGCCGCTTTATACGCCGCCTGCGCCGCGAGCATGCCATTGCGGGTTTCCTTTGTGCCGCCGGATTTGCTGATCACCACTGTAAGCGTGCGCGCCAGATTTTTCCCGATTCCGGCAAGCACGCGGTCCATGCCGTCCGGGTCGGTATTATCAAAAAAATGTGGATGCAGGTGATCCCTGGGCGTACCGAGTGCATCGGCGACAAACTGCGGGCCCAGTGCCGAACCACCGATGCCGATGACCAGCAGATCGGTTAATTTTTTCCCATTGGCGGCGCGAATGGTTCCCCGGTGCACGTCCTTGGCGAATGTTTTGATCTGCTCCAGCGTATCGGTGATTTCCCGGGTGATTTCCGGCGTAGGCGCCTTTTCCGGGTGACGCAGCCAGTAATGGCCAACCATGCGATTTTCATCTTTATTGGCGATTGCCCCGGCTTCCAGTTCAGCCATGGCGGCAAAAGCCTTTTTCATGGCATGTTTTGTTTGGGAAATAAAATCGTCGGTGAAATTCATACGGCTGATATCGAGGGTCAAATTGATTTTAGGACTCTCGCAAAGATAAGTTTTATAACGAGTCCATAATTGCGCATTGTCCATTTGCAAACTCCTATTAAAACTACAGTGATTGTAGTCAACAGAGGTAAAACGCGCCTATGCTACTGCATATGTCGTTATATGACCGATCTTAACACTTGTATTTGCTTTCTGTGAGCAAAGTGTGAAGAATCTGATAAAGTGGACCACGAACCACTAAGGAACGAAGTTTATGGCGGTACCAGTTCAAAGCGTTGCAGCGCGAAAAAACAAGCCGGATTGGCTGACTCTGCTGATTCGCCGCCTGGGTGTCGTCATACGCCAAAATGTTTATATGGGACGGCTTATTTTTGAACGTCTTTTCGGCGGTGACTTCTTTCGGCACAAACCAATTAAGACGACGTTTCTGGAACAAGGGCTTACGCTGGTCATCCCCGGCGTTGAAGCCGCCGGTCCCTATGCCGACGCCATACGTAAAGGTCTGATTCACGGAGAAATCCCCGGCTCCGTGCAGCATTACTTCTGGGGCCTGCCATTTCCGGAAGGATATTTTCCCAACCTGATGTGGATTCAGCGCAACAGAGCCAAAGGCGCGGAACTGGCGGCGCGGATCATGGCCTATCAGGATCGCTATCCCGGACGTCCTATCTATCTGGTGGCCAACAGCGGCGGCGCCGGCCCGGCAATGTTCGCCGTTGAGATGCTTCCGGAAGATCGCCCGGTTGATGGCGTGGTGCTTCTGGCTGGTGCGATCGCGTGCGATTATGACCTCAAGCCCGTCCTCAAAAGAACACGCAAAGGAATTCTAAATTGTTATTCCCGCAAAGACTGGGTGATCCTGGGACTGGGTACCAGGCTTTTTGGAACTTCCGACCGGCAATTCAAGGACGCCTGTGGCTTCGCGGGCTTCAAAATTCCCTCAAACCTCAACGGCGATGAAGCGCTGTACGGCAAACTCAAACAAATCGCCTGGACCCCGGAACTGATCAGCGAATGCGATCACTGGGGCACGCACGCCTGCAGTTCCGCGGAGAGTTTCGTCACACGCTACGTGGCGCAGTGGATCAAGGAACAGTAAATTCAATTCCCCGCCGCACTATAAGCGGCTTCTAACCAACAACGCCGCCCATCGCCGGATCGGTAATTCCCCATTGCCCGGTTTCGACGCGCCCGGCGAACCGCCGCTGAAAATTTTCAATTTGTTCGACTTTGAGTCCAAGATCGTACCATCGAGAGCCGGGCTGGGTGTTAATTACAAATGTTCCATTTCCGCCGGGCCCGATGGACCATTTTTGGACGCCCGTTTTGTAAGATAGATCGGTGATTTCAATTGTAAAACCTCGGCTGGCGTCGCTATTAATCGCCTGCACTTGAACATTGCCATCTAAAACCGGATTAACGGCGTTCGTCTGGCTATAACCGACATGGATTTCCAGAAGCGGATCGGCGCCTGTGCCGATGAATTCGCGAAAAAAACCGTTAGGACCATAGACTTGCAGATGATAGATGCCGTTGGCGAAATCACTGATGGCCCATGAATCTTCCAAATAGCCGCCCGCGGCAACGGCATAATTCCGTACGGTCATATCGTTGCCGCCGATCCTCGCGTAAACAGTGAACGGACATCCGACGGATTGTTCCGCGAATTGATTTTTGGCGGCCTCCATACGAATGGTGAAAGATGATTGGTCCGCATTCAGCGAAGCATTGACGTAGAGTTCATAGGGCAAAGGACATGAAGGGCGAACGCCGGGTTCCTGCTGCGGCATTACCTTGGAACTCCGCGGATTTTTTATGATCTGCTGCACATCCTGTTTCGAGAGCACTTTGTATCCTGACGGGAGGGGATTGAACTGTGTTTTATAGATTTGTTCGACAAAGGGATCGCGAGTTATGAATGCGGGATTCGTCTGTTTTTCATCTGTAGAGGCCTGGAAAACAGAAGTCAGATCGCCACAAATGGCCCGCCGCCAGGAACTAATGTTGGTTTCCCTGATGGGCCGACCCGTTTTAAAAGTCAGGAATTTTTCCAGGAACCGGAGTACCGAGGTATTGTCAAGCACCTGTGAACAAACGCACCCGCCGCGACTCCAGGGCGAGGCGATGACCATCGGTACGCGGTATCCCAGGCCAATGGGACTTTCGCGCGGGTCCCTCATCTTCAGTTTTTCGTCCTGTTCCAGTTGGATGTATTCCAGGCTTGCATCGATCTCTTTAGAGGTGAATCCCGTTTGGCGCTGCAACGGATTTGGCGCCACAAACGGGGGGACGTGATCGAAGTACCCGTCGTTTTCGTCATAGGTCAGAATGAAAATGGTTTTTTTCCAGACTTCGGGGTTCTCGGTCAGGATGCTCAGCGCCTCGGAAATATACCATGCCCCATACCATGCGGACTCCGGATGGTCGGAAAGCCTTTCGGGTGCCACGAGCCAACTTACCGTCGGCAGATTTCCATTCTTCACGTCCTGGCGGAACTGATAAAAAACGTCCCCTTTGGGCGCCTGCATGCCGCGTTTGACGTTGCCATCCTGATAGGTCAATTTATCGAGTTGGCGATAATTGGGATCGCCGGCGTTTGTGCAAAAGGCTTTTTGGTGCAGACTCTGTTCACGAGCCGACAGATTATTAAATTTCTCCAGACTATATTTATCACGCTCCAGTTGCGCCAGTTTGAGCGAATTGGTCAGTGCGGCAAGTTGCTGTTGATACTGGGTGGATTGTTGCGCGGTTAAAGTCTTCCCCGCATACTGGCTTTTGACCGCATTAATTTCCGCCACAACCGCATTTACCTGTCGATCAAGATAATCCCGATGTCCCTTGGCGAAGTTTACATTGTATTGGCTGAAATATTCCGTGACGTTGCAGCCAAAGTTGCCCAGCCAGGCGTCCTGCTCCTCATCAAGCCCCGACTCAACGGTCAGTTCATTCTGGTAGATTTTCCAGGAAACGCCGTGGTCTTCGAGGCGTTCGGGAAAAGTCGTCCAGCCCGGAGGCCAGTGGTTGTACATGATCTGTTCATTGCGGACGTTTGCCGGCGAGTCGACGCTGGGTTTTTCCCGAACAGTGCCCGTCCAGAAAAACAGGCGGTTGGGCAGCGTGGGGGTTATCGATGCGCAAAAATGTTGATCGCATATGGTGAACGCATCAGCGAATGCGTAGTAAAACGGGATATCCTGACGATTGTAATATCCCAGCGTCAACGGCATATTAGCGTATGCCTTGTGCCCGGAGCGTTTAGCCTCCAGCCATTGGTCATATTTTCCATGGTTTCGGGCATCGACCTGACTGGACCAATAGTGCGGCAAATAACCCATCCAGGTTGCTTTGGTATCTTGGAGATTAAGACGAAAAGGGGCGTAACTTTCTCCGGCGGCGTTTGTTTGAATCCATACCGGATAATTGTTGGGCAGCGTTATCGCTCTTGGATCGTTATACCCGCGCACGCCCTGAAGCGTGCCATAACAGTGATCGAAAGAACGATTCTCCTGCATGAGAATCACGATGTTTTCAGCGTCAAGGTAGCTCGTGCCTGGATCAGGGGCGATGGTCAGCGCCCTGGCAATCGATTCTTCCAGTCCGCCCCAAAATCCAAGAGCACCCGACAACAGGGCCGCGCTTTTTAGAAAATCACGTCTGGTTTGCATTTTAAATCTTCCCCAAAAGAGCCGCGTATGAAAAAAGTATTGTATAACGGACCTCCGCCGAAGCAACGGATTCGAATTTGAACCATTCCCGCCGGCGGAAAAAAATGATTCTCGGCTAATAGCGAACGCTGGAACCCGAAGTTCCTTCATGTATCATGAAATGACTTAACGGAGTCTGCGGTTGAACCAGGATGCGTTATGGTTTTCGCGCGCGGCACTGGCCGAGGTTGATCGCCGGGCAACGCAGGATTTTGGCATTCCTGTTGCCGTGCTGATGGAAAACGCCGGCCGCGGAGCGGCGGAAATCACCCGCGCTTATACCAACCCGGAATCCAGAGTGCTGATTGTCGCCGGTCCGGGGAATAACGGCGGCGATGCTTTGGTTGCGGCCCGTCATCTAGCCAATCGCGGCCATCCGGTGCAGATTCTGCTGACTAACAAAAAAGAAAAATATTCCGGGGCTGCGGCGTCCCATCTGGAGATTGTGCGGAAAATGGGGCTGGAAATTCTCGACGAGGCCGAGCCGGCTGAAGCATTTAAAAACTGGCTCTCAGAGAGTCACGTCGATGATGCAGTCGTTGACGGAATTTTCGGAACGGGATTGTCTCGTCCGATCACCGGCCTGATCGCCAAACTCATTACGGCAATTAACGATTCTGAACGGCGCGTCGTCAGCGTCGACATTCCGTCAGGCATGGATTGCGACACAGGCGAACCGCTGGGAATCGCGGTGCGGGCGGTGCATACGATCAGTTTTTGTGGGATGAAAATCGGTTTTCAGAGTGCCGCCGCGGTGGGATATCTGGGGCAGGTTTCGATTGGCGACATCGGTGCGCCGCGAAAATTGCTGGAAGAGTGCGCGGTCCCGGAGCCGGGATAGTTTCACACAAAGCTACAGAGATCCCAGAGAACTCACTCATTATCATCAAGCGGGATTGGGGGAGGGCTCGGGGAGCGGCACCGGGGCTTCGACTGGTATGCTTTCCTCCGCTTCGGGCAAATTTTGGACCTCGCGCAAAGTGCGTTCAACGGCCCGGCTGCGGACGGCAACGGCGTCCATTTTGTTCGCCGCATCGTAAATCTTTTTCCGTACATCATCCAGCGCATCGCCGAACTTGCTGAACTCCGTCTTGGCCGATTTGAGCAGGTCCCATACTTCGCTGGTTCGTTTTTGAATCGCCAGCGTCTGGAAGCCCATGCGCAGCGCGGTAAGCAACGCCCAGAGTGTGGTCGGACCGGAGATGACTACCTTGTATTGATGCTGGAGATTTTCCATGAGTCCCGGGCGGCGCGTGATTTCGGCGAAGAGCGCTTCGGTGGGCAGAAACAAAATGGCAAAATCAGTGGTGACCGGCGGATTAATATATTTGTCGGATATATCACGCGCGAAGAGTTCTATTCTGTTTTCGAGTTCGCGGCCGATCAAATCGACGGCAACCGGGTCCGCCGCTTCCTGAGCGGCGACGAGGCGGGTGAAAGCTTCCATGGGAAATTTAGCGTCGATGGGCAGCAAAACAGGTTGATCCATGCCGCCTTCCCGGCCGGGCAGGCGAATAGCGGCGTCGACTTTTTCGCGTCCGTTTCCTACCGACGCCTGGATGATAAATTGCTCGGGTAGAAGTCCTTCCTCCAGCAGGCATTGGAGTTGAATTTCACCAAATATGCCGCGGGTTTTGACGTTCTGAAGAACTTTTTTCAGATCGCCCACGCTGCTGGCCACGGTCTGCATTTCGCCCAGACCTTTTTGCACCGCTTCCAGCCTTTCGCTGACCAGCTTGAACGATTCGCCCAGACGCCGTTCCAACGTGCCCTGGAGTTTTTCATCCACGGTTTGGCGCATCTGGTCGAGGCTTTTGGTGTTATCCTGCTGAATCTGAACCAGGCGATCTTCAACGGATTTTCGGACCGCTTCCAGGCGTTGTTCAACGGTTTCGCGCACGGTGTCGAGTTTGCGGGCGCTGGTGTCTATGCTTTGATTTAACTGATTAAGCAGCAGGTTTGTGGAATTTTTTTGGCCTTCCAGTGCGCCTTGCAGTTTTTCATCCACGGTTTGCCGCGTCTGCTCGAGACTTTTGGTGTTGTCCTGCTGAATCTGAACCAGGCGATCTTCAACGGATTTTCTCACGACCTCCAGGCGTTGTTCGATGGTTTCACGCATCGTGTCGAGTTTACGGGTGCTGTTGTCTACGATCTGATTTAACTGGGTAAGCAGCACGCTGGTGGAATTTTTCTGACCTTCTGAAAGCGAAGACTGCAAAAGCTGGCTTACGCCCTGGTTGCGTTCAAGAAGTTTTTCGATACTTTCAACCCGGCTCGCGGACTGCTTTACGAGCAATTCGAGTTCCTGGACCTGCATGCCCTGGGCGTCGGCGGTCCGGCGGGCGGTCCAGATGACGATGATGGCCAAAACCGGCAAGGCCAGCAGAATCACAACAATTCCAACGCCAAGCATATCCATTTAGTCGGCCTCCAAAACCCAGAGCCCAGCCAGACAGGTGAGAGTATTGTAGCGAAAATTTGCCGGGTTGCTTAGTGTTTTTTCGCCTCTTTTTGATACGCCTGGATAATTGCGTTGATCATCGGCCCGAATTTCTTTTCGAGTTCGGCGCAACGTGTATGGTTCTGCAATTCAACTCCCTTGCGCTCGCTGCGAATCAGCCCTGCCTCACGCAGAATCCTGAAATGCTGCGACAGCGTCGATTTGGGCAGCGTGTGATCACGGATATGCAAAAACGTCGAACAACTCTTCGGGCAATCGGTGCGCGCCAACTGCATAAATATGCGGACCCGTATCGGATCACAGAGTGCATATAAAATGCCCTGCACGGTAATCTCATCTATAGGCGGGTGGTAAAGAGGCCTCATGGATTAATTTTATCAAAAATTTGACTTATAGTCCAATAGTTCTAGAATATGGAACAATTAACGTTGCAAAGTCCTTTTAGGAGGATTGTCATGGCCACGCTCCTGCACATTAAAACCTCCCCACGAGGCAGCCGCTCGGCGTCGCATACGGTGGCGGAACACTTTATCAAGTCCTATCGCTCCACGCACCCCGGCGACAGCGTGGAAACGCTCGACGTCTGGCAGGCCAAACTACCGGAGTTCGATGGCGCGACGATTGACGCCAAATACGCCATCCTGCACGGACAGACGCACACGCCGGAACACCGCGAGGCCTGGCAGGCCGTGATCCGCATCGCCGACCAATTTAAGTCGGCTGACAAATATCTTATCTCACTACCGATGTGGAATTTCGGCATTCCCTATAAGCTCAAACACTATATTGATCTATTGGTGCAGCCGGGACTGACCTTCAGCTTCACGCCGGGGGAAGGCTACAAGGGACTGGTGACGGGCAAACCGCTTTTGGCAATCTACGCGCGCGGCGGCGCGTATGGCCCCGGTACCGGCGCAGAAGGCTATGACCAGCAAAGCTCGTATCTGAAACAACTTTTCGGCTTCATCGGTTTTACTGACATCCGGGAAATTTTTGTTGAGCCGACGCTTGCCAACCCGACCTCCAAGGACCAGGCCGTGGCCGCCGCCAAACGCAAGGCCGAGGAGATAGCTGCCAGTTTTTGATCGGGCGCCGAAATTATCCGAAAGCCTGACGTGAAAAATGAACAGTGAACAAATTTTAAATAAGGAGAACGATTATGGGAAAGCTTACAGGAAAAGTCGCGCTGGTCACCGGCGGTAACAGCGGCATGGGTCTGGAAACCGCGAAGTTATTCGCCGCTCAAGGCGCCAAGGTCATCATCACCGGGCGCCGGCAGAAAGACCTCGATGAGGCGGTAAAATCCATCGGCGCTTCGGCACTGGGCGTGCCGGGGGATGTATCAAAAATGGCCGATCTCGACCGGCTCTTCGCCATCATCAAGGATAAGTATGGCCGGCTGGATATTATCTTTGCCAATGCCGGCTTCGGCGAGGTCGCTCCGTTTGGGCAGGTGACGGAAGATCAATTCGACCGGCATTTCGCGGTCAACGTCAAGGGGCTTTTCTTCACGGTGCAAAAAGCGCTGCCGCTTCTATCGGATGGCGCGTCGATTATCCTGAATTCCTCGATCGCCGGGTATAAAGGCATGGAAGCGCTGAGCGTTTATAGCGCCACTAAAGCGGCGGTCCGTTCTTTTGCACGGACCTGGACCTCCGATTTGAAAACGCGCAAAATCCGCATCAATTCGCTTAGCCCCGGCCCCATCAATACGCCTATCTTTGGCAAAATGGGCTTGAGCGAAGAGCAGGCCCAGGGTTTTAAACAGTCGTTACCCGGTATGGTGCCGCTGGGTCGCATCGGCACCATGGAGGAAATTGCCAAAACCGCCCTGTTCCTCGCGTCTGACGACAGCAGCTATATCACCGGCATCGACCTTACCGTCGACGGCGGCATGGCGCAGGTATAGCGGAGGGCATAGGGAACAGGGCACAGGCTACAGAAGCTGGCGTTTACTCCGAGTCGGGAGAAATTTTTAATCGCGAAGGACGCGAAGATATTTAGCCACAGGCCATGGGGTGTTGTTCATAGTGGGAGATGAAAACTTGGCCTGCTGACCGATGGATTATCAACGCTGCACCATTTCGCCATCAATCATTTCGCCCTTTTTCTTCTCATCCAACACCACGATAAGCTGCTCCAGATCACTATCGACCGATACATCATTCTCGCTGGTCTGGCCGAGCAATTGCCTACCCAGCCAGATCATCATCATGACACTGCCTCCCAACGCCGCTTCGATTTGGACCTGGCGCAGATGTT
>DATJSN010000070.1:0-84495 GCA_035504095.1 Phycisphaerae bacterium
GAGCCATTGTGATCCGAAGGAAGCCCACCAGGCACTGGCGGTCATGATGGCCATCACCATCAGTAGTGAATGGAAAAAAGATTCCCCACTCATGCCCCAATGAACTTCCAGACACAGGATCATCGCTGCAAGAATAAAGAAAATTGCCGCAATGATTAGATGCGGTGCGCGATAGCCGGGCATCAAGACATTGCGCCAGCTTCGTAATTGTTCCCTGACGTGTAATACCAGAATCACGCCCCATGCCGTGGGCAAAAGCCAACAAGAAAGAAAAACAAGTAATTCGATAAAGTAGTGGAACAAGGAAAGCTTAGTCTGTTTGGTGGCGGATTTCTCTGCATGATCCATACTATTAATAAAAAATGGAAAGAGCATAATCCAGGCCGTCAGAAACCAGAACGTGGTTTGGCGATAATAGGTCAGCAAAACCTGGATATAGCGATTATTGCGGCGCTTCATATTGCATCTCCAGGAAAATGTCTTCCAGGTTCAAATCCTCTACCTTCACCGATGCGCTGTACTGCTGGCGAATGGTTTCCAGAACTTGCGGTGAAGCGTCCCGCACGCTTACCAGCGCTTCGGTCCCGTCCACCCGCACGTGCACCGCGCCCGGAACGGTAAATGTTTTTTCCAATGGCGACGGCGCCGCAATGTGCAGCCGTTTGACCGAATCCTTGAGCGCATCGAGTTCGCCGTGAAATACTATTTTTCCCATGCTTAGAATGGCCACATGGTCCGCCACGCGCTCCAGGTCGGAAGTGATGTGCGTGGAAAACAGAACCGTGCGGTTGCCTTCGGCGGTGACGGCCAGCACTGTTTTGAGAAATTCCCGCCGCGCCGCCGGATCCAGACTGGCCGCCGGCTCGTCCAGGACCACCAGCTCCGGCTCATGGGCCAAGGCCAGAATAATCGCCAGCTTTTGCCGCGTACCCACGGACATCTTGCCGATTTTAGCGTCGCCATCGAGTTCCCAGTCCCGGAGGAATTGTTTAACCAGGGCGTCGTTCCAGCGCGGATAAAATGACGCCGTATATTCCAATAGTTGGCCCGTCTTCATCCACGGATAAAGCGAAATTTCCTGCGGCACATAACCCAAGCGCGCCTTGGCGGCGGCACTGAGCGTCCAGGCCGGTTCGCCCAATAGCCACGTTTCGCCGGAGTCGGGACGCAGCAGGCCCAACGCACATTCGATAAGCGTGGTTTTGCCCGCGCCATTTTTACCCAACAACCCCAGTACGGAGCCGCGCGAAACTTCCAGGTTGAGTCCGCGCAATACAGCCTTTTGTTTGAACTGCTTGATCAGATTGGTGACGCGCATAACGGGTTCAGGCGTGCTCATCGTCGTTCTCCAAAATGGACTTTAAATCAGCAATGACCTGTTCGGGAGTAAGCGAAAGCTGCCGCGCCGTGGCGGCGGCTTGTTTTAATAGCGGAAAAATCGCAGCGCGCCGGGCCTTGCCGTTAGCCGCCGGTCCCGGCGGATTCACACGCATTCCCTGTCCACGGACGAATTCAATCACGCCTTCGCGTTCCAGCAGCGAATAGGCTTTGGATACGGTCATGGGATTGATCTGCAGGTGTTCAGCAAGCTGGCGAACGGAAGGGAGAAATTCTCCCGCCGCCAGATGGCCGCCCGCGACGCGCGCCCGCACCTGGTCGATGATTTGCCGATAGAGCGGCGCGCCGGAGCTGGTGGAAACGGTGATGGCAAACGCCTTGGCCATGTGTATTAGTATACTAATACAGTATACTGATGGCAAGTGGTATTATTTGCAAATATATAGCCCCCGGTTTGCCGGGAGTCAGATGGGGGACGGGCTTCCAGCCTGTCGGAATAATAATGACAGGCAAGATGCCTATCCCACAATAAACTCAGCGGATTTTGTATTTTGGCAATCTCTGCCCCGGCCAAGGCCGGGGCTATGTGATACAAGGAACCCGAACGTCATCAATCTCGACAATTTCGGGATTGCGGTATGAGGCGGGCAGCCTTGATAATTCAATTTGCCGCAACCCATTCAGGGTTGCTGGGTAGGTTTGGCCATTTTCCCGGCGTAGACCCGCGCGGCGGGACAACGCCGGGCTAAATGATTATGCCCCGTTGGGGCAAAACGATTAGTCTGAAATAGGTTATGTAATATGCCTGAACCAACCAAACCCAAAACAGCACTCATCACCGGCGGAGCGGGCGGTATTGGTTCGGCCGCGGCACGCAAGCTTCTTGAACGAAATTATTCCGTGGTAATTGCCGGGCGCAATGCCGATGCACTTGGGCGGGCTGCCAAAGAACTCGGCAGCGCCAACGTTTTATCTGTTCCCACGGACGTCGCCGATCCGAAACAATGCACCCATCTGGTTGAAAGGGCCAAAACTTTCACCGGCCGCATCGACGTTTTAATCAACGCCGCCGGTTATGCGCCTATGCTTCCTAATACCGAGATTACTCCCGACCAGTGGCGGCAGATTATCGACATTAATCTATCTTCCGTTTTTTTTATGACGCAGGCCGTATGGCCCGTCTTTGGCGCTCAGTATGAACAAAGCCGAACTACCGGAGGGCTTGGCGCCGGCGGGGTAATCGTAAATATTTCCAGCGTTGCGGCCCGCAATCCGTTTGGCGGCCTAGGCGCGTATGCCGCCGCCAAGGCCGGCGTTAATATGCTTACTCTTTCGGCGGCGCGCGAAGGCAAGGATATTGGCGTGCGCGTGGTGGGCATTGGCTTTGGCGCCGTTGAAACCAAAATGCTTCGCGATCTGCCGATTGCTTCTAAAATTCCGGCGGCGGATATTCTTTCGCCTGCGGACGCAGCGGATGCGATTCTGAGCGCGATCGACGGCGGTATGGCTTACGCATCGGGTGAAACGGTTTATATTCACCGCGGCGTGCGGTGAATTCTACTTTTGCCGTTTTTACAGAACTGGAAATCCCGGATTCATTGAACAACGCGCGAGATATGAATGAGAATCCCGGCAAGAGATTGCGGCGCGAGGCGGGCATCCCTGATAATTCATTTTGACGCAACCCATTCAGGGTTGGTTGATATGCTCGATCATTTTCCCGGCGTAGTCCCGCGAGGCGGGACAACGCCGGGCTAAATGATTATGCCCCGTTGGGGCAAAACGATAAGAAGGAATTTACATGAAGCTTTATCTGATACGCCATGCCATAGCCGCCGATCCAACACCGGAAATGACCGATGAAGCCCGTCCTCTGACGAGCGAAGGCGTCAAAAAATTCCGGCAGACGGTTGCGGGGCTGCTTAAACTCAAGCCACGCATCGATATGATTTTTTCCTCACCGCTGGTTCGCGCCCGCCAGACGGCCGCCATTCTCGCGGATAAATTCGAAACCACCGGCGAACACGCTGTTCTGGAAATTCAAACTTCGCTGGCGCCGCCGGCGCGGCTGGACGCTTTCCTGTCGCATCTGGCCAAGCTTGAACCGGATGTTTCCGGCGTTGCCGCGGTCGGCCACGAACCGGCCATGAGCGAGTGGATCGGCAAAATCTGTTTCGATTCTCCCGGCCGTTGCCACATGAAAAAAGGCGCCATCGCCGCCATCGATCTGGATGTTGCCAGCGGCAAAGGCGAACTGCTCTTTCTTCTTGAGCCCGGCTTCCTGCGGCGCATTTAAGATCGACGCAACCCTTTCAGGGTTGATGACGTTCGGGTCCCTTGTCCCAGCGTAGTCCCGATTTATCCCGAATACAAAATAATGAATATGCTATCGGGATAAATCGGGACAACGCTGGGCTGATATATGCAGCCCCTTTGGGGCAGTCTCGACTCATAAAGCATATTTGATAAGACATCGAGGTAGCTTTTTCTTTGACCTAACCCATTACCCTGTCTAAAATTATATAAGGACTTGGTGAATCCGCGGTGCTCTGCTCCCTCCGAAATATGCAGGGCCGAAAATGCGGATAAAAAAATGCTGCACCGTTTATTTCAGAGACGCCCGGCCATGCACGGTAAGCTTTCATCCAGCAACCCGTTTAACGATCTTTTCCGCGCCCTGAAGTTCCTAGGCAAAAAGGCCCTCATTCTCGCCGGTGTATGGGTGGCGGTTTATTTTTTTTCCCGGTTATTCACTTCCGGCCCTCTGATGCTTATTGAACCGACCATCGGTGCAATCGTCGGCGCCGCCGCCGGCTGGGAAATGGCCGATGACGCCGTCGCCGAATGTGGTTTCTCCGGACCGACGCTCTGGATTCTTCTGGTTCTGGCCTGCTGGTGCCCCATCTGGCTTGTTGAGCGCGTTATGACGGCGCTCATGCATGCACTGGTCGGCTGGCAAATGACGTTCGGCGAATGGATGCTGCTGACGATGGCCACCATTTTTAGCATGATCGCCGCCATCTGGCGCGAACTCGCCGATGATTAGTTTTTTTCGGATGCTCAGGCTGGAGAGCCTGAGCTACATTTTTCTGGGCCCTGTTGCCGATGGCCTGTGGCCTTCGTCGTTTTACACCGCGCCGCGAACCTGTTATAAATAATTCATGGCGCAACCTGGTGTGATTGCCATAGCCCATCGGGGAGCATCGGCCGCCGCACCGGAAAACACCGTAGCCGCTTTCGACGAAGCTATTCGCCTTGGAGCCTGGGCCGTGGAATTTGACGTTCGGCTTTCCGCCGACGGCGTTCCGGTTGTTATCCATGACGAAACCGTAAACCGCACAACCAATGGTCAAGGCGCTGTTAATGCGCTGACTCGTCTGGATATGCTGCGGCTGGACGCCGGCTCATGGAAGCATCCGCGTTTTTCCGGGGTTCGGATTCCCACGCTTCATGAGGCGCTGCAGGCCATTGAAGGCCGGGCGATTCCGGCAGTGGAGCTTAAGGTTCCGATCGATCCGGAGCTGCTCAGGAGCGCTTTGGAACTCAACGACGCTTTGGACAAGGCGGTCATCCTGAGCTTTGACCCCGGCGTCGTCGCTACGGTGCGCGGCGGCATGCCCGGCGTGATGCTGGGTTTTTCCAGTGAAACCTGGCGTGCGGATCTTCCCGAACAGTGCCGCCGTCTGGGTGCGCAGATTCTCGTTCTGGACGTAGCCGCGGTAAGCCTGAACAACGTTTCCGCGGCGCACCGGGAAGGCCGGGAAGTCTGGTGCTATACGGTCAACGATCCCGGAGCCGTGGCTGCATGTTCGGCCATGGGGGTTCGCGGAATCATCACCGATCAGCCGGATTTGATTCGCCAACGCCGGCGAATGGAAAAATAAAAGCCTTTAAGAGGCTCTAAGCCCGCATTCAGGAGCCGTCTTTAAAAAATCAAACGGAGTTCTTTACAGTGCCAGACAATGAGGTTACCGGTTTATTGGAAATTGCCGACACCGGCGTGGGCTGTCTGCGAAACCAGCAGCGAAAATTCAAACCCGTCCCCGCCGATCCGATCGTGCCGGCCGAAATCATTGTGCGAGATCAGTTGCGCCAGGGATTAATGCTTACCGTGACCGTCACGCCGCCGTCCAGAGGCCCCGCGCCGCAGGTCGCCGAAATCCTTGCCGTGAATGGCAAATCGCTTCAGGAATACTGGCAGATGCCCGCGTTTGCCGATCTGACGGTTATCGATCCCCGGCAGCGCGTTCGGCTGGAAACGCCCGGCGGCCCCGAGTCCATGCGCATCATGGACTTGCTTACGCCCATCGGGCGCGGCCAGCGCGGCCTGATTGTCGCATCTCCTAAGACGGGAAAAACCACGCTCCTCAAGCAGATCGCTCAGGCTGTTTTAACCAATCACCCCGACATGAAGGTTTTTATTCTGCTGGTTGACGAGCGGCCCGAAGAAGTCACCGATTTTCGCCGCACGCTCAACGCCGAAGTCTGGGCCAGCAACAACGACGAAGATGTTCCCTCGCACGTGCGCACGTCGCGCATGGTCATCGACCGCGCCAAGCGCATGGTCGAGTTCGGCCATCACGTGATCGTCATGCTCGATTCACTTACCCGCCTGGGGCGGGCATTCAATCATTTTGTCGGCAGTTCCGGACGCACCATGTCCGGCGGGGTCGATTCCGCCGCGCTGCTCGAGCCGCGTTCCATGTTCGGCGCGGCGCGCAACATTGAAAACGGCGGGTCGCTGACGATTATCGCCTCGGCGCTGATTGAAACCGGCAGCCGCATGGACGACCTGATCTTTCAGGAATTCAAAGGCACGGGAAACATGGAACTGGTTTTATCGCGCAAACTCGCCGATCGGCGCATCTGGCCGGCGATTGACCTGCCAGCTTCCGGAACGCGCAAAGAGGAGCTGCTTTTGGATCCCGGCCAAAGGCAGGCAGCCGCATTCCTGCGTCGCGATCTGTTGCAGCGCGATCCGATTCAGGCGATGGAAGCACTATTGTTCGCGATGAAAAAATTCCCCACCAACAAAGAGTTTCTGGAAAGTTTTGCCAATGCGCCCGCCAAACCCGCCGCAGCCCGCACACGTTAAAATCACATCATCCGAATTTAATAACCCGTTGAATGTGCTTTTTCAGTTGAGCCCTTTTCAAGTTCTTCCAATATCGCCACGCTTGCCGAACATCCCAGCCGGTTGGCTCCCGCCGCCAGCATCGCCCTGGCGGTCGCCAGGTTTCTGATTCCGCCTGACGCTTTCACCTTCATTTCGCCGGCGTGTGCTCTGAGCTGCCTTACAGCGGCTTCCGTTGCTCCGCCGGCGGGATGAAAGCCGGTGCTGGTTTTGACAAAATCCGCTCCAGCTTCCTGTGCCGCCCGGCATCCGAGTGCAATCTGTTCCGGGTTTAACAGCGCGGTTTCCAAAATCACTTTCACGATCGTTCCCGGCCTGACTAAGCGTACCGCTTTAACCACTTCCATCACGTCGTCTCTGGCCCGGTTGATATCGCCGGCCAAAAGCGAGGGTATAAAAATCACCATGTCAATTTCATGGGCGCCGAGTTTGACGCAAGTCGCCGCTTCCGCCGCTTTTACGCTTTTAGGCGAGGTGCCGAAGGGAAATCCTACGCAGGCGCACGGTGCGACATATTGGTCAGGGTTGTCCGGGTTATCGGCCCCTGCGTGGTGGATTAAGTCGCTCACCAGGTCAATCCAGCAGGCGTTTACGCAGACCGCCGCAAAGTGATGTTCGAGAGCCTGAGCCGTGAGCTTACGAATCTCCGCTTCGCCGGTTTCCGGTTTTAGCGCCGAGTGATCAATGCAGCGCGCAAGTTCCAGTATTTTCACAGAAGCACATCCTTTCGAAATCTCAGCCCGATAATCTACCGCAGTTTCGCGCCGGCTTCATCTCCACGCACAATTTACCGCATCCAAATTCTAGGACGCTGCGGCAAAAATTTTTTGTGGAATTTTCTCAAGTTTTCTTTAACACTTACCGCACATCGCGTTATAATATTTTCAGAAGGGCGGAGTTCTCCAGGAAGACAAGGCCTTTGGAGACTTAACCATGAGACGAAATGCCAGAGATCCTGAGAGCGTAGACATTTCAGCGGCCCTTAACGGTTGGAGCTTTCAACCCGGACGAATCAATGTGCGCATGATTCGCGGCCGCGACAACAAACTCAAGATTCAACTGCGGCTTGACCTTGGACTATTGCAGATGGAAGTCAGCGGGCGGCCCGACGGCAAACGCCCGCACGGCTCGCGCACCGAACTTGATTACCTGCTTCGCCGGCTCAAAAATCATGTCGCGCTTCATGGCAGTCAAGAAGGCTTTGTGCTTACCGCGCTGAATATCCGCGCGCTCCGGGAAGAAGCCTCCATGTTTTATCATCGCTACCTGAGCCTGTTTGTTCTGGGCAAATATGAAGGCGTCGTTCGCGATACCCGGCACAATCTGGGCATCCTGGATCTTTGCCGAAAATTCAGCGCTACGGCGAACGAACGCGGTGCGATGGAACAATTCCGTCCGTACATTCTCATGATGGAAGGCCGCGCCCGTGCCTGCATCGCGTTGCGCGACGGCTTTGTAAAAACCGCCATCGCCTTTTTACGCGGTACATTACGGCAGATCATCGCCGCCTATGGCGACCCGCATGCCCGCCAGTCGCCGGAAGCCCGCGTTATCCGGGAAATGATCCGCGATATACGCCGTCAGTTGCCGCCTGATCCGCAGGAACAACTTCACGAGCAACTTAAAAAAGCGCTCAAGCGCGAAAGTTATGAGGAAGCCGCCGCGCTCCGCGACCAGATCATGGCTTTGCAAACCACGGGAACATTGCCCAGCCCGCTGCCGATCGCGCCCAACCCCGCGCCGCACCGCCGCCGCCGCGCTTCTTCTTCACACCGGACCGTAAAACCCTCGCCTCCGGGACCGCCATCCGATTCCGCTGGTGCGTAAAATGAAACTTGATGCGTTCTGAAAACTATCCCGTCTCGCCACCTTGTCGAGTCACGGGATAGCAAATTAGCTCCACCTGGTTGCCTGCGGGATCCTCGAGATAAATTCCTGTTGTCCCGTCGCGATGCGTTTTAATTGTTTTGCCGAAGTGCTTCGCCGATGTTTCCAGCTCTTCCTGCGTTGTTCTGAGCGCTACGTGCGCCGGATGTTGCTTGGGGTTTACCAGGGCCAGTTTTCCCTGCCCGAGCCGCAGAAACGCCCAGGAGTCATCCTGGTATAGAATTTCCGCCCCAAATTCCTGTACGTAAAATTTCGCCGTTTCCGCGATGTCATTGGTTTGAACGGCCACATGATCAAGTGCAAACATGATCTTTTTTCCTTTTCTTGATGTCTTGGTGGCAAAAATTGTTCGTGTCTTTTCGTTTAATTTGTAGTTAATAAGTAGTCTGAAAACTGAAATCTGCCTTCGGCTCTGAGGCTCGGGCTCGAAGAGAACGCTGAAAACCGCGACTCCGCAGCCTACCTTAGATCATTCTCATCCAATAGCGCAAAATTTTTCTCAGCCAGCACCATGCTGGCCAAGGCGGGATTGTCCACGTGGATAACAACCGCCGCCGAACGGTTGGGATTGGTAATCAGTCCATATAAATAATGAATGTCGATTTCCGCGCTTAAAAGCGCCTTGCCGATCTTGCCCAGTCCGTCAACCGAAGACCCGCCCGGCATTTCCACCGCTACAAGTTCGCATACTGTATAGCGGTAATCGCATTGGGTGAGGATTCTCACCGCCATATCCGTGTCGCTGAACACAAAACGCACGATCGCGCAGTCAAATCCCTGCATCACGGTCAGCGCCAGCGTCTTGACGTTGGAATTATCGAAAATACCCATCAGGCTGGCCAGAGCCCCCACGCGATTTTCCACAAACACCGACACCTGACGCACGCAAGGAGTTTCGCGTCCACGCTTGGTGAGCGGTTTTTCACGTATCTCAGCCATTGGGCATATGTTAACGCGCTTCCGGCACGTTTGCGCGCATAAAATATCCCTTGTTTTTCCGCTTAATTTTCGCTGGTTGTCCAAATGGGCCGTGTTTTGCCGCGATTCGCCGTTTGCGCCGCGGGCGACAATTCATTGTCTTTCCGTGACTTGCGCGTGGTTTAAAATTTTTCATTGACAGCCCGCGTCGCGCGCCGTATCTTTGCCAGAGTTCGTTTGAGGCGGGAGCAATTGAGATTCGCCCGCCGTGGAACAAACGCCGATGTTTGTTTTGTGTGCGGGATTTTGATCCGGGTGCTGCGGGCTGGTTCGGGAAGCCCGGTGGACAAACGTGCGGCAGGCGGAGGCGAATCTCAACCCGGTAAGGGATTGCCCGGGTACATTAGAGGTGTTCGGGGTTTTTTCCTGTCGCGGCGTCAAAAGTCGTAAACTTCGCTGCGAATTTCGAACCTTGCTCATCTGGCAGGATGCTGCACCAAATTTTGTTTTAGTTGCATATTCAACGGACGGCCGTCGCATTGCGGCGCCGGGTGCTACCGCGCTTGTTTGCCGTTCGTTCAAGAGGATAAAAAATGGGTACCCCTTTTGACGCGGCGGGCCATGCGCGGTCTGTCTGGAATGAAATCGTCGAGTACATCCGCAATATGCACTCGCCGCTTGTGCGGCAGTGGTTCACCGAACTTGAACCCAACGAATTAAGCTCCGGCGTTTTGACCGTTCGCTGCTCGACGAGCATCCAGCAACAATATCTGGCCATTCGTTGCCGCGAAGTTTTCAATGACGCCGCCCAGGCCGTCACCGGAAAGCTCGTTTCGGTCAATTTCATTTGCACTAGTGGGGCTAACGGCAACCGCGTGCCGAACATCTATAACGACGTCATACTTTCGCCCGATTACGTATTCGAAAATTTTGTCGTTGGGTCCACCAACCAACTCGCTTACGCCACCTGCCGCGCTGTGATTGAAAGTCCGGGGAGAAACTACAATCCGCTGTTTATCCACGGATCGCCCGGTCTTGGTAAAACCCATCTGTTGCAGGCCACCTGCCAGGAAATGCTTAATCGCCGCCCGGAGACGCGCATCGTCTATGTGTCGTGCGATAATTTCATCAATCATTTCATGACCTGCGTGCAGGCCGGCGGCAGTCTCGATCAGTTCCGCAACATTTACCGCAACGCCGTTGACGTATTGATCATCGACGACATCCATTTTCTCGCCGGGCGCAACCGCACCCAGGATGAATTTTTCCATACGTTCAATGCGCTGTTTCAGCAGGGCAAGCAGATTATCCTGAGCAGCGATTCGCCGCCGCTGGAAATTCCCCAGATTGAAGAACGGCTCGTTTCGCGGTTCGGCAACGGTATGGTTGCCTCGGTCGGAAAACCGTGCTACGAAACACGTTTCGCCATTATCCTGAAAAAAGCCGCGCTTCGGGGAATTAATCTTCCCGCCAACGTCAGTGAACTGATTGCGACGCGTTTTGAAAATAACATCCGCGAGCTCGAGGGCGCAATCACCAAAATTCAGGCATATGCCATGCTCAACGGCGGCAAATATGATCTGGAAACCGCCAATCTCGCGCTGGGCGACATCCTTGGTCCTTCCGACCGCATTGTCACAATCCAGCAGATCATTGAAGCGGTCACCCACTTTTACAGCGTTAAAGTTTCCGATTTGCAGGGCAAACGGCGCCCCAAATCCATCAGCATGCCGCGCCAGATATGCATGTACCTGGCGCGCAAGCGTACGCGCCATTCTCTGCAGGAAATCGGCGGCTATTTCGGCGGTCGTGACCATACGACCGTCATGCACGCCATTAAAACCATTGAAGATTACCGCAAAAATGATCCCTCAATCGCCCGTGTTCTCGATCAGATCGAAGCTTCACTGGACAATCAGGCGGCACGCAATGCGGTCAGCAACACCCCGCGCAACTTCTCTCAAGCCTGATCACATCGCCTGCTTCAAAACCGCCGTTACTTCATGGCCCCGGCTTTAATTAACTCCTCTACCGCTTGCGAATTATTTGCCTGACGGGCGAGCACCAACGCGGTTTCTCCCCTGGCGTCCGTGAGGTTCATATCCGCACCGGCCTTGACCAGCGCCGTGATAATGCCGGGGTTTGTGTTGCTTTGTGCGGCGTTCATCAGAGCCGTTAAGCCCGAATCATCCCTGGCATTCACACCCGCGCCGGCTTTAACCAGCGCGGCGATCATATCGGGGTTTTCATTGAATTTCGCCGCCCAGATCAGCGGAGTCCATCCGGAAACGTCCCCGGCATTTACATTGGCGCCGGCTTTGGCCAGCACTGTGATGATTTCGGGAAGGCTGTTATCCCCCGCAGCATCCATCAGCGGCGTTGCCGTGCTCACGTCCCGGGCATTAACGTCTGCACCGGCCATAATCAACGCCGCGATGACATCGGGGTTCGTGTTGCTTGTTGCCGCCTCCATCAAAGGCGTCATACCGGATTTATCCCTGGCATTGATATTTTCCCCTGCGGAAACCAAGGCGGCGATGATGTCCGGATTTCCGTTGTCCCGCGCCGCAAAAACCAGCGGTGTTGAGCCATTCGCGTCCGTCGCATGAATGTCTGCACCGGCTGAAACCAAGGCCATAATTATATCGGGATTTGTGTTTACCGCCGCGGCCATCATCAGCGGCGTAAAACCGTTCTTGTTTCTGGTATTTACCTTTGCGCCGGCTTTGATCGCAGCGGAGACCTGTGCGAGCGTGCCCGATTCGCAGAGGTCAAAAAAATCCACGGTATGGCTGGCGGGCGGTGGCGACTTGCCGACTAGCACCGGCTCACCCATGATCAGAGCACCGGGAAGCAGCAAGGCTGCAAAAACAATTGTCCCAATAACAGTATTTTTTGTGAGGATACGCATGCGGGGATTGATTATATAGTTCAAGCGTTGTGCCGTCGTATCTTTGTAGAAAAAATCTCTACGTTCTCTGTGGCCAATAAAAATCCGTGCGATCCGTATAATCCGTGGTTAAAAATAAATCTGTGCCATAAAATATCTGATCGCAAGGGAGCTTAATTACTCCAGGAAAGATTTTCATGGCTGTTTATCGCATAGAAGTGCATCCTCGTGACGCGTCCGATGATCCCGCCGGCGCCGCGGTGCTTTCGGAAATACGCCAGCTTGGCATGGGCGATGTTCATTCCGTGCGTACCGCGCGGGTGTTTTTGTTGCAGGCCGCGGACGGCATACTGAACGACCAGAAAATCCAGACTCTCGCGCGCGGTCTTCTCGCGGACCCGGTTACCGAACGGCCGGTCATCGGCCATGAAAAGGTTGGCTCCGGGCGGCTAGTGGAAGTGCATCTGAAGCCGGGCGTTATGGATCCCGTTGCTGCGAGCACTGAACTGGCCATCGGCGATCTATTGGATCTGCCACGCGCTCATTCCGATCAGCCAGCCCAACAGCAAGTGCAGGTTCGCACGGGCCGGCGCTATGTGCTTTCAGGGCATCTGACCGCGGACGCCGCCGCATTGATCGCCCGCAGATTGCTCTCTAACGAAAGCATCGAGGAAGTTTATTTTGAAGCATTTACGCCCGCCGAATTTCCCCGTGGCCGTCCCTATGAATTCGAGCGTGTTCAAATCCCAATTCGCGACCTGAACGCCGGGCAACTCCAAACGCTTTCGCGCCAGGGGCATTTGTTTTTGGACTTAACTGAAATGCAGGCAGTGCAAAATTATTTTCGCACGTTGGGCCGCGATCCCACCGACGCCGAACTTGAAACGCTTGCCCAGACCTGGAGCGAACACTGCGTGCATAAAACACTCAAGGCCCACGTCGAGTTTTCGCAACAATCGTTCAATCAAACACCCGCCACAGGCGGTGCCGCCGAAGTCATCGATAACCTGGTTAAATCCACCATTTTTCGCGCCACCAGCGAACTCGCCTGCCCCTGGACGCTCAGTGTTTTTAAGGACAACGCAGGCGTAATTGCCTTGGACGACAAGTGGGCCGTGTGTATGAAAGTGGAAACGCACAATCGTCCGTCGGCTATTGAACCTTATGGCGGAGCGGCTACCGGCATAGGCGGCTGCATTCGCGATGTGATGGGCACCGGCGGCGGCGCTAAACCTGTAGCCAGCACCGATATTTTCTGCTTCGCCGACCCCAATACGCCCATGAATCAGGTTCCCAAAGGCGTTATTCATCCGCGCCGCATTGCACAACGCGTCGTCGCAGGCGTACGCGACTACGGCAACCGCATGGGCATTCCCACCGTCAATGGCGCCGTTTACTTTGATCAACGCTTTATCGGCAATCCTCTGGTCTTTTGCGGGACGGTGGGGTTGTTGCCGCGCGGCCTGGCCGCCAAACGATCCGCTCGCGCCGGCGATCGCATTATTCTTATCGGCGGACGCACCGGCCGCGACGGCATTCACGGCGCTACCTTCTCCAGCGATGTGATTACCGAAAAACATGGCGATGAATTTTCCCATGCCGTGCAAATAGGCAACGCGATCACTGAGAAAAAAATGCTCGACGTGCTGCTTGAAGCACGCGATTACCCCGGCGGCCCGCTTTATAACGCGATCACCGACTGTGGCGCCGGCGGCCTTTCCAGCGCGGTGGGTGAAATGGGTTCTGAGACCGGCGCGACGGTCGAACTCGATCGCGTGGGGCTTAAATACCAGGGCCTGAGCTATTCGGAAATCTGGATCAGCGAAGCTCAGGAACGCATGGTGCTTTCGGTCGAGCCGCGCCACGTAAAAACGCTGCTGGATCTGGCCGCCGCGGAAGACGTGGAAGCAGTGGACATCGGCGTATTCGACGGGTCGGGCAAACTCACGTTGCATTATCAGGGGCACACTGTCGGTTCTATGGATATGAAATTTATTCACGACGGTCTGCCGCGTCCCACACGCCGCGCTGTCTGGCAAGCGCCGGTTCTGCCGCCGGCCAATGTTGCTCCTCCATCGGATTACGCAACGGTGCTGATCGAGCTGCTTGGCTCACCAGGCATCGCCAGTAAACACTGGATCATCCGGCAATACGATCATGAAGTTCAGGGGGCTACGGTGGTTAAACCGTTGGTTGGTCCGGGCGGCGACGGTCCCGGCGACGCATCGGTCATCGCCCCGATTCCCGGTTCACGGCACGGCATCGCGCTGGCCGTGGGCTGTCAGCCGCGCTTTGGCGACATCGATCCATATCAGATGGCACTCAATGGCATTGACGAGGCGATTCGTAATATTGTTTGCGTTGGCGGCAATCCCGAATACACGGCACTGTTGGATAATTTCTGCTGGCCCAAATGCACCGATCCGACACACCTTGGCGCATTGGTCCGTGCCTGCCAGGCATGCTATGACGGCGCGATGGCGTTCCGAACGCCTTTTATTTCCGGCAAGGATTCGCTCTCCAATGAGTTTTTCACTGAAGATGGCAAGCGTATTTGCATTCCTTACACACTTTTAATTAGCGCGATCAGCGTTCTCGGCGACGCAGGCCACTGCATCACGATGGACGCCAAAACGCCGGGCAATCATCTTTTGATTGTTGGTGGAACGGATCACGAACTTGGCGGTTCATATTATTACGCTTTGCGGGGTCAGTTGGGACCCGATGTGCCCAAGGTTGATCTTAATCTGGCGCCACAAGTGCATAAAAAAGTCGCCGAAATTATTTCCCACGGCTGGGCCGCTGCGGCGCACGATCTATCCGAAGGCGGCCTGGCGGTAGCGCTATCGGAAATGCTTTTTGCAGGCCGGCTGGGCGCTTCGATCGATCTGGCTGGCGTTCCGTATACGCCTGCGGCGGCGACGGATGATGTGTTGCTGTTTTCCGAATCGGCCACGCGGTATTTACTGGAAATAAAAGCTGAGCATTACGATGAAGCGATTCGCGCCCTTCGTGGTTTACAGTTTGGCGTATTAGGCAAGCTGACGGAAAAACCGAATCTGGTTATTCGTTCACAAAACGGCGGCACATTGATGAATGAACCGGTCGAACGTTTCCGTCAGGCGTGGCTCAAACCGCTGGACTGGTAACGCAGTGGATATTCCACAGGCCGTAGGCCATGGATTTTGAACTGCAAAAGATTCCAAAAGTCATGACATGAAGACGGAGGAAGTGCATGAGGCGCTCTTTTTTATTTCTTATATTCTTACTTTTATCTTGACTATTACTTTTTAAAATGTAATATATACGTATGAAGTTTGAAATTCACAAGGACGTGACGATTACCAGCAAGGGGCAGCTCACCCTGCCGGTCAACATTCGTAAAGTCCTCCATCTGGGCGTTAAACGCAAAGTGCGCGTGGCCGTGACGCGGGAAGGCATTGTTACCATGCGACCCCTGCCTGACGTCATGTCTTTCTTCGGAACTTTGCACAACCGCATGGCTTATAACCCCAACGAAAAGCACAGAGCGCGTGAAGCCATCGGTCGCCGCGCCGCACGGAAGCCGCGCTAATGTCGAACGCCGTCGTGTATCAGTTGGATGCCAATGTGTTGCTGCGATTTCTCCGCAACGACCACAAGGAACATTCTTTGCGTGCCAGGAAGCTCATCGAGCAAGCCAATGCCGGTGCGATCACGCTGGAAGTTTCGGCGGTAACCGTAGCGGAGATATTCTACGCCCTGAAGGCGTTTTATCGGGTAGATCGTCGCGCTGCCGCTCGTACGCTTGCGATGGTGCTCAACACGCCGGGCTTCCGGTTGCCCGAGCTTCATCGCATCCTGGACGCCATGGCCCGCGTTCAATCCGCCAATATTGATTTTGGGGACGCCTACCTCGCGTCAACCGCGTCCGAATCCAACACGCCGATCGCCTCGTTTGACAGCGACCTCGACGTCTTTGCCGACGTGAAACGGCACAAACCGTAATTTCGTTCGTTTTGAACTACGAAAAGACGCTAAACGTGGGGTGACCTTCCCACGTTTAGCGAGTGTGACCAGAGCATCAATTCAAACCAGCCTCTGACGCAACGCAGCGTCGGTTAAGACACCTTCACCAGAACTTTGTTTCGATCAATGTAGATTATAATGCCGGTGAATGGCTGCGGGCCATGGCGGCGCTTCCAGAACGAGGAACCGGACTTGGAATCATTTCTGCAACGTTATCGGCGGGAATTTCTGGTTCTGAGCATTGGTGCGTTCTATATCATCGTTTGTGCCATTGTTCAGAGACTTAATCATCATGAGGCAGTTAATTACTTTCTGGACAATGTACGCTGGACTATGGATTGCGCCCTGGGCGTTTTGCTTCTGATATTTGGATTCCGCGAGGCGGGAAATCAAGACCGTCGCCCGCGGGCGTGGTTCCTGGCTGGGTGGTTAGTTTTCGCCTTCGCTCAGGTTCTCTGGAATATTCAGGTTATCGTTGGCTGGGTTCCATTTCCGGGGCCGGCGGACTTTTTCTATAACACCCTGCCGATCTGTGTGAGCATCGGCTTTCTTAGTGTTTTATTCAAGGGGCTCTCGCCAGGCGAAGCGCGCGCGGTTCTGCTGGATATCATCAGCATTTTTGTGATGTCACTGACCCTGACTCTAGCGCTTTATCTGCCCTTGTGGCACAGCACTTCGGCCGCCGTCAACGTGACTGCCATTGTATATCCCGTGTTGTACCTAACAGAGTTTGGAATAGCCGTGCTCACGGTGCTTACGCGGAAAATTCCACCGGGCTTCAGCAGCTTACTGGCGGTGTTGGGTCTGGCGATTTGGGCGGCATGCTGGCTGGACTGGAATCTGCGTGTATTGCGCGGAGAAAATCTGACCGCGACACTCAGCGGTTACGGTTTTTCGGTAGGCAACCTGCTTTGCGCTGCGGCACTGGGTAAATGGCGCAGCGCGGCATCCACAAATCCCACCCTGGTGCGCTGGGCCTTTCGGGTGCAGCGGTTGTTTCCACTCATTCTTGTTTCCGCAGCTTGCTTCGCCATCGTCTTTGGACACCGCCACTTTGGCAATCTCGTGAGCATTGTGATCGACATTGGAGCCGTGACCATGATTGTACTGGCGGCGGCGCGTCAGAGCCTGGTGCTTTTTGAGCAGGATCAACTCCTGGACACGGAACGAAGGCTGCGCATAAGTGAGCGGCATGAAGCGGAAGCGCGGCGGGAGACGGATCGATTCAAACATAACTTGTCCGTGGCCCGCTCGATTCAACAGGGGTTGCTACCAACAGCCAGACCAAAAATCGCGGGTTATGATATCGCCGGGTGGAATCAGCCTGCCGAAGAAACGGGGGGCGACTATTACGACTGGCAGACGCTCGGAGACGGGCGGATGGTGGTTTCCATCGCCGATGCGACAGGGCACGGAATCGGTCCGGCACTGGTGACCAGCGTGTGCCGCGCCTATTCCCGCGCGTGTATGGATGGAGATGGCCCCGACCTGCGCGAAACGCTTTCGCATGTGAATCGCCTGCTGGCGTCGGATCTTAGAGATGGCCGTTTCGTTACCTTTTGCGCCGCCGTTCTGGATGCGCCGGCAAACAGCCTGGAACTGATTTCCGCGGGGCATGGACCCATCTTTCACTACAACGCCGCCACAAAGACCGCACGCTCGCTTAGTTCCAATGGATTGCCTTTGGCAATTGACGCGAGCTCCATCTTCGATCCTGTGGAGCGCCTCCACCTGGCGCATGGCGATTTTGTCGCGGTTTTTACCGATGGTTTCTCCGAATGGTGCGACACGAGAGGTGAGCAATTTGGCGTCCAGCGACTTGGAGCGGCGCTTGTTCGTCACGCGGACCGAACAGCGACCGAAGTTCTCGCCGCCGTTTATGCCGATCTGATCGGGTTTGTGACCACGTCGCCCCAGCTTGACGATCTGACGGTGATCATTATCAAACGAGACACGGCGGACGCCACGAAATAAAAAAGCAAAAATAAAAAGGCGAAATTCGTAAAACGAGAGGCAAGATGGCAACGAAGGGGAAAGAAAATAGGGGACAGGTTACAGGAGACAGCGCGACGCGGGGAAATGCAGGCGGGACGCCTGCGCTCCAAATCGAGACTTTTTTGGGGCCTGGAGAGGCTGTTCCATATTTAATTCTTCTGGCCGTCTTTTTGAGCTTGCGCCAGCCAGTATTCCGCCTTCTTCGAATCTTCCGGCACACCCAACCCGCGGCTGTACATACCCGCCAGCGCCATGGCGGCGTCGGCTAAGCCTGCGTTGGCTGCTTTGCCAAACCAATACACTGCTAATTTGCAATCCTGCGGCGTTCCGACGCCTGCGACATACATCGAGCCCAGATTATATTGGCCTATGGGATAATTATTTTCGGCGGATTTTTCATACCAAGTGAACGCTCGTTGGTTATCCTGCGTGACGCCCTGGCCGTGCTGATAGCAAAAGCCCAAATCATTTTGTGCGGCGGCGTTACCCTGATCGGCCGCGCGAACATACCAATAAACGCCCTGAATATAATCCTGCGGTACGCCAATGCCGTCGTGATATATCGCGCCCAAATTGAGCTGGGCAGATGCTAACCCAGAATTGGCGGCTTTGCGATACCAGTCCGCCGCGGCGGGGATGCTTTTGGCGACGCCCAGGCCGTTGTAATAACAATCGCCGATGGCGTTTTCCGCCGGCGCACTGCCGTTGCCCGCCGCACGCTGGAACCAGAACATGGCCTGATCGTATTGCCGGCTGGCCAAGTAAAAATCGCCTAAATGATATTGAGCATCAGCGATCCCTTCGCCGGCGTCTGATTGGAGCTCTCTAAGCGCTTGTTGGTCGCCTTTAATCGCCGCCTGTTCGAGCGAGCTGTAACCCGAGGCGGATGCAGTGGTCGCCGGAGAAGTTGTTTGGGCTTTTGCGCTCGAAAGGATGCTCAAAAAAATGAGCACACAAAGAGCTGTGAGACGATTCATAAAGCACGTTCCGGAGCAAACGCAGATTTTAGCTCCTGAGCTACAACTCCGGGATATGTGAAAACGCCAGCGCGACGAAGGCTTAATTTCCGTTGCCGAGTTTTTTGGCTTGATCCGACCAGTAATTCGCCTGCACCTGGTCAGCCTGAACACCCAAGCCCTGGCTATACATCTTGGAAAGTTCCTGGGCGGCATCGGCGACGCCGCCGTCGGCTGCCTTATGAAACCATGCCAGCGCCTGGGTGTAATCCTGCTGAGTTCCATCGCCTTCTTCGTAGCAGAGGCCTGTGTTGTACTGGGCGGTGGGATTGCCATCGTTAGCGGCCTTTAAATACCACTGGAAGGCCTGGTTTTCGTCTTTATCTACGCCTATGCCATTGTCATAGCAGTGGCCAACGGCATTTTCTCCGGAAGGGTTGGCCTGATCCGCCGATTTTTTATACCAGTTAAAAGCCTGCGTAGAATCCTGGCCGATGCCATCGCCATGTTCATAGGCATAGCCGAGATTAAACTGACCTTCGGAGTCGCCGTCGTTGGCGGCTTTCTGATACCACTGGGCGGCCTGCTGTTTATCCTGCGTGACCGAACGGCCATAGTAATAAAAATCACCAATTTTATTTTCGGCCGAAGCATAACCCTGATTGGCGGATTTTTGATACCAATTGTAGGCCTGGTCGTAATCCTGGCTAACGCCTTCGCCGTGTTCGAAGGCATAACCAAGATTAAATTGGCCCGCCGGATCCCCATCGTTGGCGGCTTTCTGATACCAGGAGAAAGCCTGCTGATAATCCTCCGGCACAACGTGTCCGTAATAATAAAAGTCGCCGATTTTATTTTCCGCCGCTGCTTGTTCCTGATCGGCAGCCTTCTTGTACCAGTTATATGCCTGGGTGTAATCCTGGCCAACGCCCTCGCCATGTTCATAGGCGTAACCGGTGTTGAATTGTCCATCGGGATCGCCGTCGTTGGCGGATTTTTGATACCATTTGAACGCTTGAGTCTGATCGGCAGTAACGCCATAGCCATAGTAATAAAAATCGCCGACTTTATTTTCCGAAGCCGCATAACCCTGATCGGCGGATTTTTGATACCAGGTTAAGGCCTGGCTGTAATTCTGCGGTGTACCTTCGCCATTTTCATAAAACTCTGCCAGATCAAATTCGCCCACGTCGTCGCCATCCTGGGCGGATTTACTGTACCAGTTGAATGCCTGTGTGTAATCCTGTTTTACGCCGCGGCCTTTGGAGTACATATTGCCGATATTGTTTTCCGCCGCGGAATTGCCGTCCGCCGAGGCCTTTTCATACCAGGTTAGCGCCTGGTCGTAATCCTGACCGATTCCCTCACCCTGCTCATAGGCATAACCGAGATTGAATTCTCCGTCGGGGTCGCCGTTCTGTGCGGCTTTCTGATACCACGCGACCGCCTGGTTAACATCTTTGGTTTCGCCCTGGCCGTAATAGTAAGCATCGCCCATGGCGTTCTGTGCCGCGGCGTTGCCGGCGTTGGCGGCTTTTTGATACCACTGAACGGACTGATCATACTGATTGTTGTTGGCGTAATAGTCGCCGAGGTAACGTTGTGCGTTTGTATCACCCGCGTTGGCCGCCGCCAAAAGCTGCGCCAGCGACGGCTTGTCGCCTTTGATTGCAGCCTGTTCGAGCGCGTTATAATCTGTCGCCGCCATCGCGGTATTCGTCGCGGCAAGCCAGGCGCTCAACGCCGCAGCGACCAATGTCAATGCAACGTGGGAACGGTTGTTTCGCATTTACATATTCTCATTTTTACGTAAAATGGTAATTCAACAAGCTGGGTCAACTCTAACCAAGTTCTTGAGCGTTAACAAGGAAAAAAACTATTGATCCGGCAGAAAAGTTCATTTGGCAAAAGTGTTCTCTCCAACGTCCGATTAGAGCTCTCTGAGCGTCTGCAGGTCGCCTTTAATCGCTGCCTATTTAAGCAGCTATAATCCGAAGCGGTACCCGCCGCGACAAGCCAAGTACTCAGAGTTGCCACGACTAGAGCCAATCGAATATGAGAATGATTGGTTCGTATGTGCACAGACACATCCTATTAAAATCAGCGGTCGAAATTAAAGGGGAAGTTGTAATTTAATATGCTACTCAATAATAAATATGAAATAAGCTGATAACATTTTTAATTTTTATCAAATGTGGCTGGACATTTAATTTATAGGGAGACTCTTGTCTTTTGTCGTTCTCAAATTGTGCTTGCATGGTGAGAAAAACAAGCGGTTCAAATCAACAACGTACGATTAATGCACCGTATGAACATAATTATTTTCAAGCAATAACACGGGAGAAAAGTGATTTTTTAACAACTACAGAAGTTTCATAGAAATATTCTGATCAAGCATCCCGCAAAAATAACAGTTATTATAATCTGGCCAAGAAGTTGCGCAAGTTTTTATACTTTTTAAACTTTCTCTTGATCATCAAATGATTTTCGTCGATGATGTTGGCTGGCATTGGGGGAGCAGTTTGAATTTGGAGATTTTCACTTTGGACTCGCGCGAACGGGAATTACTCCGCATCATCTGGGTCAGCGGCCGGCTGAGCCGATGGGAGCTCCACGAACGTTCGGGGCAAACGCCGAACGGCGTCGGAATAGTCGCGGGGCGGCTGTTGGAACAGGGAATTTTGCGCGAATGCCCCTCGGAGCCATCGGGTGGCGGCAGACCCAGAATTCCGCTGGAAATTGATCCGGCGCAACGGCATGTTGTGGGGTTAATGATACTCCCGAACGCGGTGGAAATTTGCCGGATGAACCTGTATGGCAACGTTATCGGCAAACCGCAACGCCGGAGTGTATTAGAGAATGAAGATGTTGTTTCGACCGGCGCCAGGATGCTGCAGGAAATGGTCTCCAGAAAAACGCTTTCGGTCGGCATCGGTATCGCCGGCCTTATGGACCAGGAAACACATTCACTCATGCTTAACGCCGCGGCGTCCGAGCAGCGCGGGATTTCACTTCAGCCGCTTTATGAAGCGATCGGGGAATGTCCTTTTGTTCTGGTGAACAACCTGCTCTCGCTTGCGGCGCGCTGGGCGCTAACCCATCGCGCCGAGTTTGATCAAGACGTGCTTCTTGTGGCATTTGGCGACGCGCACCTGGGCGCCGCGATGTTAATTCAGGGCAAACCCAACCGCGGCTGCATGATGGGCGCCAACGAACTCGGACACACGCGTTTGCCGGTGGAAACAGAAGTTTGTTTTTGCGGGCACACCGGATGCCTGGAACGTATTTGTTCGTCCAGCTTTCTTCATAGCAATGGCGTGCCAGCCAACAGAACGTTGCAGGACCTGCTGTCCGGTGAAGAAGACAACGCGGCAGTCGAAAAGCTGATCGAACTGTTGAGCATGGGCATCGCCAATGGTGTTAATTTCGTGCGACCGCATAGGCTGGTGCTGGTAAGCGATTTAACGCGAAGCAAAAAATTCGATCAAACGCTGATGCGGCGCATCGATTCAATGCTGCTGCCGGAACTTGCCACGCGCGTCCGCATTGACGCGTGGGATATTCAAAGTTTTAATACGGCGGAGACGGCCGGATGGACCGCATTAGCCGGTTTTTACTCCGATTCCTGGGAGCCATACAACACAACGCCACAACAGAAAATTCCTTCTGAACCCGTCTGGAGGGCATAGACATGCATTTGCCCCTTTGGTGGCTGGCCCGCTTTTTCATGGCCGCGACCACAAAATCGACCGGATAAAGATAATTGACCCGGCGGCAAAAATTCATCTTTCATGCCAGCGGACGAAACCCTCGATCGCTTCATATTCCGCCAGACCGAGTCGGTCATAAATTTTGGCCGTCGCACGGTTGCGGTCTTGGGCTCTTTGCCAAAATTCCCGCTGATCCACGCCGGGAAACATGGCCCGGTCTTTTTGCGATTGATGTTTGAAGATGGCAAGACGTTTACGAAGCAATTCGTCGGGCGAAAGAGGCACGGCCATTTCGATTTTTTCGGGCTCCCATTCCTGCCAGGCGCCTCGATAAAGCCAGATTTCGCAGTTGCCGATCCATCCGGAAGCGCCGGCGGTTTTTCTGATGCATTTGATCGCTTCCAATACCGCCGCAAGACATATCCGATGCGTGCCATGGGGGTCGGAAAGATCTCCCGCGGCGTAAATCTGATGAGGTTTAATCTTTTTTAACAAATCAATGGTCAGTCGAATTTCCTGCCGGCTCAGGGGACGTTTGCGTATGCCCCCCGTTTCATAAAACGGCAGATTCATGAAATGCAGCCGCTCTGGGGCAATGCCGCACGAGCGACCTGCGGCACGGGCTTCGCCCTGACGTATCAGGCTTTTGATTTTTTGAACTTCGACTGAGTCAATTTGCCCGGGCTTTTTTTTATGCAGGAATTCCTCGATGTGTTTTTCGACCCGGGAGGCTTCCCGTGCACCGCCAATGCCGAAGAGTTGATTGAACTGGGCGGCAAAATCCGCGAAACGAACAGCATCGGTGTCAAAAACCGCGATGTTACCCGACGTCTGATAGGCAATATGGACTTCGTGCCCCTGGTCGGCAAGGCGAATCAGCGTGCCACCCATGGAAATGACGTCATCATCGGGATGCGGAGAAAAAATCAGCACGCGCTTGGGGAAAACGGCGTCGGTGGGTCGATTAATGTCGCCGGGGCGTTTCATGCCGGCCGGCTTGCCGCCAGGCCAGCCCGTAATGGTTTCCTGCAAGGCCCGAAAAACACTGATGTTGATTTCATACGCCGACTCGCGCGCCGCGACCAGATCCTGCAGGCCGTGTTCGTTGTAATCTTCGTCGGTCAGTTTAAGAATCGGCTTGTTGAGAGTTTCGGCAAGCCATATAACCGCCTTTCGCGTCATCCGGTCATTCCAGACCACGCCGGCCGGCGGCGCGGTGGAAACAAGCCAGGGAGTTTTGAAACGCGTCAACTCAGCCGCGGCAGCCAGGTCAAGCAGAATCTGTGCGCTGGCATGTTCCTGGAGGAAACTGGCGGCCACGGAAGGTGTCACGGGCCCTTCAACGGCACGGGCAATCATGTGTGCCTTATGTTCGCCGAAGGCAACGAGAAGGATTTTTTTAGCTTCAAGAATGGTTCCCACACCCATGGTGATCGCGCGGCGCGGGACATGTTCTTCGCCGAAAAAATCCGATGCAGCATCCTGCCGGGTTATGTGATCCAGAGTGATCAGGCGCGTGCGCGACTCACGGCTAGATCCAGGCTCATTGAAGCCGATGTGCCCGGTGCGCCCGACGCCGAGCAACAGCAAATCCATGCCGCCAGTATTGGCGATTTGTTTTTCATATTTCCGGCAGTATTCCGCCATCCGTTCGATCGGAACCGTGCCGTCCGGAATATGGACATTTTTCGGATCAATATCAACGTGATCGAAGAGTTGTTCATGCGTGAAGCGCCAATAGGACTGAAGTTCTTCGCGACCCATTGGGTAGTATTCGTCCAGATTGAACGTGACGACATTTTTAAAGGAAAGCTCGCCGGCTTTGTGGAGCCGAATCAATTCCTGATAAATACCCATGGGAGTAGAACCCGTCGCGAGCCCGAGCACGCACGGCTGATTTTGGCCCTTGCGGAGGCGAATCAGAGCGGCAATTTCACCGGCGACAGCAGCGTTAACCTCGGAAGCGTCGGCAAAAACACGCACATTGATTCGTTCCCGATGATCGAGATTAAGATTCTCCGCAGCGGACATCGCGACTCCGATTTGGTTTTGTTAGAAGCTCCTGATGTTGATTATAATAAAAACCACTTTGTCCGGGGAATTTTGAATACTTGGCAACGTAACCGTTTCGGATTATCCGGATCAGCGGCCGGCTGAGCCGCCCGGAACTTCTTGCGCGGCCTGTACAAATTCCCAATGCGCCGGCGCACTAGAGGGCGACTTTTAGAACAGGGAATATGGCACCCGGAACCTTCCGGCAGACCACAAGCCAACTTTTCGGAGCAACGATGCACCTGGCCCCGCTCGACTGGATCGTCATCACAGGTTGCATGGCCGTATGTTTTCTGCCCGCGCTGTTTTTCACGAAACGTTCTTCCCGGAACACCGCTGAATTTTTCGCTTCCGGCCGGGCGGTACCGTGGTGGCTGGCCGGCGTTTCCATGGTCGCGACCACTTTTGCCAGCGACACACCCAACCTGGTTACGGATATCGTGCGAACCAACGGCGTCGCAGGGAACTGGCAATGGTGGGCGTTTGTACTCAGCGGTATGGCCACGGTCTTTTTCTATGCCCGGTTATGGCGGCGATCGCGCGTGCTGACCGATCTGGAGTTTTACGAGATTCGATATTCCGGCGTCGCGGCGGAAATCGTCCGCGGATTTCGCGCCATTTACCTGGGGTTCTTTTTCAATTGTTTTATCATGGCCACGGTCAATCTTGCAGCCTGCAAAGACGCTTCGATACTTTTCGGCATTGAGCCGTGGAAAACGCTGATCTTTGTCTGCGTGATCAATTTTGTTTTCGCGGCGCAGTCCGGCCTCTGGGGCGTGTTGGTACTCGACATGATTCAATTTGTCATCAAGATGAGCGCCGTGATCGCCGCAGCGTACTTCGCGCTGAAGCAACCGCAGGTCGGCGGGCTGCGCGGCCTGGTGCAAAAACTTTCCGCGTCGAGCGGCCCCGGCCATATTCACTGGCTGAACATTCTTCCCGATTTCCACAACTCATGGGATGTTTTGCTGACCATCTTTGTCGTTCCGCTGAGCGTGCAGTGGTGGGCTTCGTGGTATCCCGGTTCGGAACCGGGCGGCGGCAGCTATATCGCGCAGCGCATGCTCGCCTGCCGATCGGAAAAAGACGCACTCGCCGGCGTGCTTTTTTTCAATCTCGCGCATTACGTTCTGCGACCCTGGCCGTGGATTCTCACCGGACTGGCCTCCATTTTGGTATTTCCCCAGCTATCTGATATCCAGAAAGCTTTCCCGCACATGGATCCCTCGCTATTGGGTGATGACATCGCTTACCCGGCCATGCTCAAGTTTCTGCCGGTGGGTTTTCTGGGATTGATGATCGGCGGTTTAATTGTGGCCAATTCGTCGACGATTTTGACCCATTTGAACTGGGGCGCCTCCTATCTGGTGCATGATTTTTACCAGCGATTTATTTGTCCCGATCGCAAGGAAAAACATTATGTGTTCATGGGGCGCTGTTCGATTCTGTTTCTGGCCCTGTGTGCTTCACTTCTGACTTATTTTCTGGGTACGGCGCAAAACGCTTTTCACGTGATCATCCAGATCGGCGCGGGCACGGGCCTGCTGTACCTGCTGCGCTGGTTCTGGTGGCGGATCAACGCCTGGTGTGAAATTGTCGCCATGGTCAGTTCGTTTCTGATTTCCGCGGTATTCTTATTTTTGAACCGGATGGGACACGCCGTAGCCGATCCGTGGCCGCTGCTGATTACCGTTGCGTTTACCACGATTTGCTGGCTTTTGACCGCATGGCTCGGACCTCAGACGCCGATTAATACTCTGATCGCGTTTTATAAAAAAATCCTGCCGTCCGGACCCGGCTGGGAGCCGGTGCGCATCGCGGCGGGGGTTTCCCGAGAACAGGTACGCGCCACCGGCGATAAAGTGCCGCTTTCGCTTTTGGGCTGGGCGGCCGGTTGCGTGGTGGTCTGGTCGGGTTTGTTTTCGCTGGGCGCGTTTTTCTACTCTCAAATGATCCTCACGGCAGTTCTCGGATTTGTTTTCGCCGCCTCTGGTGTTGTTTTAATCTGGGTGGTCAATCGGCTGTGGTGCGCCAGTGAATTGCCTAACTGAAAAAAACAGTGATATCAGTTGTTGTCGGCCTGGAGTTTTTTGGCCTCCGCGGCCCAATACTGCGATTCTTTGAGGTCGCGCGCCACGCCTTGGCCCTGGGCGTACAGATTGGATAATGCGGTCGCCGCGTCGGCGTATCCATCATTGGCGGCTTTGCGATACCAATCGGCGGCCTGTACGTAATCCTGATTTACGCCTTCGCCGTGTTCATAGGCATAACCCAAACTGTATTCTCCATAAGGATCGCCGTTCTGCGCCGCCATGCGGTAACAATATGCGGCGGCCACCAGATCGGGTTCGACACCCTGGCCGTAATAAAAACAATCCCCGAGGTGACTTTCGGCCTGTGGCTGGCCGGCGACCGCGGCTTTTTTGAGCCAGTAAAACGCCTTGTCATAATCTTTCGTTACGCCCAGACCGTTCTGATAGGCATATCCAATGTTAAATTCACCATCCTCATCGCCAGTGTCCGCGGCTTTCTGATACCACTGATTGGCCAGCAGATAATCCTGTTTAATTCCCTGTCCATAATAGTAGCTGTCGCCAAGGTTGTTGTAGGCCTGAACGTTTCCATTTTCCGCCGCGCGCTTATACCAATAGAACGCCTCGTGATAATCCTGTCTGACGCCATTGCCATCGGCATACAATTGGCCGAGATTATTTTGTGCGTCCGCCTGGCCGGCCTGCGCGGCTAAAAAGTACCAGTGCACTGCCTGTTTAAAGTCCTGTTTGACACCCTCGCCGTGTTCATAGGCATAACCCAGATTGAATTGTCCCTGAGAATCGCCGTCGTTGGCGGCTTTCTGGTACCAGGTGAAAGATTTGGGGTAGTCCTGGTTTACGCCATGGCCATAGTAATAGCAGTCGCCCAAGGCGTTTTCCGCAGCAGCGTCGCCGGGGTTCGCATCGGCGCTTCTGCGGTACCAATAAACGGCTTGGCTGTAATCCTGCTGGATACCTTCACCGTTATCGTAGGCATATCCAAGGTTGTATTGAGCGTCAGGATCGTCACCTTCAGCGCCTTTGTGGTACCAACTGACCGCTTCACGAAAATTTTTGTCCACGCCCTGGCCATAGTAATAGCAATCTCCGACGCTGTTTTCCGCGGCGGTATTGCCTTTTTGCGCCGCCTGAAGATACCAATGCAGAGCCTGCACATAATCCTGATTTGTTCCGTTGCCGTTGGAATATGCGTCGCCGAGATCATCCATGCCCGACGCATTGCCGCCGGCCGCCGCTTTTTGAAATAGTTTAAAAGCTTCGAAGGAATCTTTTTTTACACCCTGGCCGAAAGCATACGCTTCACCCAGATCGTCCATCGCTTCGGTGTTTCCCGCATCAGCGGCTTTCTGGTACCAGACGAATGACTGGGAATAATTATTGATATTGTTGTAGTAATCGCCGAGCTTCAATTGAGCAATCGGGTTACCCGCGTCGGCGGCGGCTTTTAGACGGGCCAGCGCGGATTTATCGCCATGCTGGGCGGCGAGGCTCCATGCATCATATGGTACAGGAGCGGAAGCGTCGTCAGCCCGGGCGGCGCCGGACCCCAGCCCCGCGGCAATCGCCAGGATTGAAAAAAGCAATGCGGATTTCATAGAGTTATTTTAACTTTCAGGGCATTCATTTATAAGCGCTTAAATGCGCGAGATTTAAGCACCACCACGTCGGGTAAATTGCGATAATAGTGATTGAAATCCATGCCGTAGCCAACCACGAATTCATCGGGAATTTCAAAACCGATGAAATCCGCGGTAAGTTTTTTCTCCCTGGCGCAATGCTTTCTTAACAGCACGCACGTGCGAACCGACGCCGCCCGCCGGCGTAAAAGCAGTTTGTGAATCGCCGTAAGGCTTCGGCCCGTTTCCAAAACGTCATCCACCACCAGCACATGCCGGCCGGCGACGCTTAACGCCCCGGGGAAGAGAATTTTGGCTCCACGGCTTTTTGTACTGCGGCCCGGATAACTGGAAACGGTTACCAGGTCCACGCGCATTTTCACAGGCATATAACGGATCAGGTCGGCGGTAAAAATCATCGAGCCGGTTAATATCGGCACCAGCAGAATTTCCTTGCCGCGATAGACCCGCGCGATGCGCTGCGCAAGCTGCTGGACGCGCCGATCAATGGTCTTGCGGTGGAGCAGAATGCTTTGAATGTCGGTATCAGGCATGGAAAAAGAATAACGGGAATTGCCGAGTTAACCAAATCGGATTAAGAGTAAGAACTTCTAAGCCTTGCGTGGTAAAAGATGGTAATATGAGCCTATGGGGAACAGGATCGCGGTTCATCGTCCGCGGAGGGAAATTTACGCTGCCGGCAAGCGGTGCATTCGTGGGAAATTTTCTGGACCGATTGGAAAATTACTGGCCACCGAAGCGGCGGGCGGCGAAGAGATTGCCGCCAAAATGAACCCGGAACTCACGCTTCATGGCAACGAAATCGTCATTTTGATGGTCCGACCATCGTTGTGGTATATATTCGCCGGAAGTTTTCGCTTCAATGCAATTTTCGTTCTTTTGGCTCTGCTGATTTACCACACCCAGTTGCTCGCAACCTATATCCGCGCGACGGCACTGGCTGAAATCACAACTATTCTCGTGCTGATCAGGCTGGTATATGCCATGATGGATTGGACCAGTCAGGTGTATCTTTTAACCAATTGCCGGGTTGTGACCATCAAGGGATTATTGCACCCGGAGCTTTACCAGGTGAGCTTGCCGAAAATTTCCCAGACACGATTGATGCGCTCGGTTGTTCAGCAATTATTTAAGGTCGGAAGCATCGGATTTGTGGTCACCGATCAGATTGAGCCGGAGGGGATATGGGAGTGGATCAGCCATCCGGATCGCGTGCAGCAGCAAATCGAGGCGGCGCTGAAAAAGCGGGGCGGAAATACGTGAGGACGGATGAATCTGGGCGAGGGAACGTGAGTAAATCTATGATGCCCCGCTGGCGCCGACATAGGGAAGCAGCCCCAGAAAACGGGCGCGTTTAACGGCTTCGGTGATCATGCGCTGTTCGAAAGCGGCGGCGCCTGTGCGGGTACGGCCCTGAATTTTGCCGTTCATGGTGAGCATTTTTTTGAGCGTTTCGACGTCTTTATAGTCCACGTAAACCTTGCCCTTGCTGCTGGTTTTAGCGATGCGAACCTTGGGGCGGTTGAACGATTGAAACCGCGGCTTGCGAGTCTGCGCCATTTGAGAAAACCTTTCTTTTTTGGATCACGCGTCCGAATTTTCCGCCGCGGCGAACGTCGCCGGGGCGGTCCGAATGATGGATAACCGCATTATTGCGCGATTACGTGAACCACGGATTATTTTTTATAATGTTCAGCATTGATGCTGATATATTTCTTCCACTCTTCCGGTACATCATCTTCCGGGAAAATCGCCTTTACCGGGCATTCATCGACGCAAAGGCCGCAATCAATGCACGTATCCGGATCAATATATAACTGTGTCGCCGGGCTGAATTCCGATTCATCCTTTCGCGGGTGAATGCAATCCACCGGGCAAACCGCTACACAGGAAGCATCTTTGGTTCCAATGCATGGTTCGGTGATAATATGAGGCATATCCGCCAGCTCCTAATGAGTTAAAGCATTCTCTTGCAACGTCAACTCTGCCGCGGCTGACGTTTAAAGGACTCAATATTATATGAGGATGAAGGGTGGATGCAACAATCGCGCCAACCAAGCGTTCGATCAGGGCGGCGATCAAAAGCCAAAACAGCGGCTTCAGAAGAGCGGCAGCACTATCCGATAAATGATGCAGGCAGTCATTGCCGTCTGAATTGACTTGGCCCAATTGAGCCGATAAATTAATGAATCTGTAAACCCTGCCTTGGGCGGGATACTGGAGGTAGAAGCGGAGAAGCTGGGCTTTTCCGGGGCTGTTTTTTCGCGGAGTATCCATGCGGTCAAAAAAGCGTACACTCGTTAAATCTATCCGGAAGGCCTCTCGTCCGGCTTCAAAAGGAGGGAAAAAATCAACCCAGTCACGCAGCACCCAGAGCTCTCGAAACGGCTCACGGAACGTGGATAAAAAGACCATAAAGGTCGGCTCCGTTAACGGGACGGTTAAATTCCCCAAAATCAAAGTTTCCCGCGCGGAGGGCAAACTCAGCCCGGAAGACTTGGACCATTTTCGCGCACTTTTGATCGAAAAACGCCGGGAAATCCTTGGCGACGTGGGTTCCATGGAAACCGAAGCATTTAAAAACCAGGATAATCACTCTAACAGCCCTATGCATATGGCCGATGTAGGGACGGATAATTTTGAACAGGAATTCACGCTGGGCCTGATCGAAAGCGAACGGCAGCTTCTGCGGGAAATTCAGGAAGCTCTGGGACGCATTGAGGAAGGTACCTATGGCATTTGCGTCTCCACCGGCAAGCCAATCGGCAAAGCCCGCCTGGAAGCCACGCCCTGGGCCAAGCATTGCATTGAGTACGCCCGAATGCTCGAACAGGGTCTTGTCGGACGCGAAAGCCAGAGCGATAACGAGGAAGAAGAATCTTCTTCCGACGACGAAGATGAATAAGTTCCGCCTTCCTTCAGACAGAACCCCATAGCCACAGGCTGATGGCGGACACTCTCATGACCACTTCACAAAACACCGGGACAAAAACAGCGACGTCTGCGGACGCAGCAGAAAATTTCTCCAGGCTTCCGCGGCTGGCGGGAACTTCTTTGCGAGCATGGCTTTGTTTTTTACTGGTTGCCGGCATTGGGTTGACCCTGGATTTAACGAGCAAAGAAGCCGCTTTTGCCCACCTGGGCTACGGATATAACTCTGCGGTATACGAAATCATTCCCGGAATACTCGAACTTCGCACCACACTTAACGGCGGCGCCGTTTTCGGCATCGGCCGGGGCTTATCAATACTATTTATTATGGTGAGTCTGCTGGCGATGGTCTTTATTGTTTACGTTTTCATCTGTTCGGATCGCCGGCACTGGCTGATGCATATTGCGCTGGGACTGATTCTGGCCGGCGCCGCAGGCAATCTTTACGATCGCGTTTTCAATCATGGGCTGGTGCGAGACTTTATTTATATCATGCATTACTGGCCGTGGATTTTTAATCTCGCCGACGCCATGCTATGCATCGGCGTGCCGCTATTGATCCTTTGCTGGCTGGTGCAAAGTCCGCGGCAGGTTGCAACGAAACCCGAAAAATCGGGATAAAAAGCCAAGAAGAACCAACAAGGATTTTTATACATGAAAGAGCTTATTGCCCGCATAGAAAATAAAAACGCCGTGGTAGGCGTCATTGGTTTGGGCTATGTCGGCTTGCCGCTGGTTCGTGCTTTTTGCCGTGGCGGTCTGCGCGTCACGGGTTTTGACGTCGACGAACTCAAGGTCAATAGACTCCTGGCCGGACGCAGCTATATCCGTCATATTCCGGCGCGCCTGATTTCCAGCCTGATCCGCGATAAAGTTTTTACGCCTACGGCGGATTTTTCACTCTTGCGCCGTTGCGACGCGTTGATCATCTGCGTTCCGACGCCATTGACGCCCAATCGCGAGCCGGACATGCAATACGTACAGCAAACCGCACGGACCATTGGCAAAAATCTGCGGCGCGGCCAGCTTGTAGTTCTCGAATCGACGACTTATCCGGGCACAACGCGAGAAGTAGTACTTCCAGAACTTGAAAAATCGGGACTGAAATTCGGCCGTGATTTTCTATTGGCCTTTTCACCGGAACGCGAAGATCCGGGCCGGACGGATTATCAAACCGCGGATATTCCCAAGGTTGTTGGCGGCATGGATAAGACTTCGCTCTACGCCGCGACCGCGCTTTATGCCCACGCGGTGAAAACCGTGATCCCGGTGGAAAGCTGCGAAATCGCCGAAGCCTCAAAAATTCTGGAAAACTGCTACCGCTGCATCAATATCGCCATGATTAACGAAATGAAAATGATCCTGGACCGCATGGGCATCGATATCTGGAAAGTGATCGCGGCAGCGAAGACCAAGCCGTTCGGTTTTCAACCTTTTTATCCCGGTCCCGGATTAGGCGGTCATTGCATTCCAATTGATCCATTTTATCTGAGCTGGAAAGCCCGGCAGTACGATATTGCCGCACGGTTTATCGAACTGGCCGGCGAACTGAATACTTCCATGCCTTATTACGTGATCGATAAAGTCGCCCAGGCACTTAACCGGGGGGGCCGCGCGATTCGCGGGTCACGGATTCTGATTTTGGGGTTGGCTTATAAAAAAGACGTGGACGATTTGCGCGAATCGCCATCCGTGGTCCTCATTGAACTTTTGCGGAAGCGCGGTGCAAAGGTTGATTACAACGATCCATATATACCGGCGACACATCCGCAGCGCCATCACAATCTAAAAATGAAATCCGTCACACTGACCGCGGCAGCGCTGAAGCGCTATAACCTTGTCCTGATTGCCACGGACCACAGCGTCTATGACTGGGAGTTTATCGTGCGCAACTCTCGCCTGGTCGTTGACACGCGCAATGCCACTGCGAAAATCGGATTCGGGCGGAACAAGATTACACGCGCATGATCAAGTGAAACAGGGCCTCTGCTTCCCCGTTTCATTCCTCTTCCGGAATTGGCGTATCGTCGGTTACGGCTAGAACCATGGCACTGATTGCCGCAGGACGGTAGTCGGTGGGTAATCGCCGCAGGGCGGCTGCGGCAGCGTAAAGCGTTGCACCACTGGTGCACACATCGTCTACCAGCCATATGTGTTTGCCCGCGAGCCGCCGGCTCGGCCGGCAAACAAAAGCGCCGCGCAAATTGTCAAATCGGGCGGTTGCGCTCTGAACCACCGTCTGCTGGACCGTAGCGCGAACCCGAACCAGAACATCTGCAACCGGAAATTTTCCATAATGTCCAACACGTTCGGCTAATTCGTAAGCCTGGTTGTAACCACGGCTCCAGTAACGCCGCCAGTGCAAAGCAACGGGAACCAAAATATCAATGGCGCAGGCGGCATGAATCCGCGCTGCCTGATACAGTTGGTCGGCCAGCAGCGGCGCCAGCGACCAATGTTCGGCGAATTTAAACTGGTGAATGAGCGATTTAAGCGGCTCCTGCAAGGGGCCGGCGCGGACCAGCGATTTAAAATTAAATTGTCGTGACGGGCAGCGTAAACAACCCCGGTTTGCCGAATATGGCCCCAGCGTCATCCCACATCTCCTGCAGAACGGCCACCGGAGAAATTGATCCAGCCGGCGCTTCACGGGAGCAGAGAAGCCTTTTTCGCCGGCATTTAAACTCTCTCCACTGATCCAGCAGGTTTCCGGAAAAAGCAGCTTGCCGGGATAATGCAGAACAAGGGAACAAAAGTTTGCGACGCGCGGATGGAAAATACTTTCAGACAGTGCCAAGCCCCTTAAGCGTTTTTATAAAATCGGCGACAAAACGTTCCACCTGGAACCGATCCAGCGCGGTCTTACGCCACGTGAAACATAACGACATCTTCGATCCAAGGGTAGTCAGGGCGAAAACCATGGGCGATAGCGGACCGGCAGGCGAAACACGCAGATAGTCGAGGATATGCAAAGCGTTTTTCACATCGCGATGGCGATCGTACACCCACGAATCATTGAGATTAACGTTGGAAATACCCGCCATCACATGGGCGTTTCTGCGAAAAAAATCGGCCTGCACCCGCGCGACACGACGCTCGCTGGAGCCCCGATCGGGATTTTTAGAACGAAAAACGGGGGAGAGGAAATGCGTCCTGTCGTACAGCCGCCAGAGCATCCACGCAATGTCCAATGAAGAGAAAAACTTTACGCCTTCATCACGTGATTTGAACCTGCGGGTGTGTTGCGAGACATCCTCAAGCAGTTCGGCAAACGGACACGCTTCCGGCTTTTTTAATACCAGGGTGCAAAAACTCAGATAAAGACCAAAAACATCATCTAATGGACGGTCAGCGCGCGCGCGGATGTCGACGATGGCGCCAATTCCCAGGCCCGTTTTATAAAATGGCCAGCGGCCCTGCCGCATATCGTAGCGCGTCAGGTAATACCTTCCCAGCGCCGCCGCCGACGCCGCGAGAAATAAATCATTGACGGTGCACTCCCGGGCTTTCGCATATTGAGCGAGGCGTTCAATCAGTCCGTCCGGAAAATCGCGGATCAGAATCTGCGTTGAAAAATTCAGCGGGTCATTGATGTGCATGCGCCACACACGGCGATGGCGAATAAACTGCCGCAACCCCGTGGTGAGGCTGGTGATTGCAGGCGAAAAACCGAGGCGATGGCGAAACGTGGAGCGGAAATCCCGTTCAGACATCCGGAGTTGGGGCGCTTCATTTTGCCCTGTATAGCGAAGGCCGCATATCTGTATCAATTGGCGTATCGACCAGCTGTCCGCGAGCCAGTGATCGTAAACAAAAAGCAGCCAGTAGCGATCCGCCTGGCAGACCAGTGTAAAGCGCAGGGGCATATCGCCGGCGGCAAACGGAAGGTTAATCTGGCTTTCCAGTTCCAACGCCAGATCATCCCGGGTGGTTTTCAGCGAGATTTCCGTGAGTGGTGTGAATTTGACAGTATCGCCGGTGATGCGTGCCGGCCCGAGTCCCACAGAGGCGACACCTGCATGAATCGCGGCGCGCCAGCGCTCGACATCCGGTGCACCGGAAACGCACATCGCCTGGGCAGCGTTGTAGGGCCCCAGGGCGCTCCAACGATTCATCATTTTTTGAAAACTGTTGAGTTTCATAACGATTTAGGAACTCTTAGACGCCATTAAGACGGGGAATAAAGCGGCCCACCTTCCGGCAGTACGCGGCATAGGGTTCTCCATGCTTACGCAAAAGATATTGCTCCTCGCGCCTGGCTTCAACTTGCAGCATCGTAATATTAATCGCGGCCGCGATAAGCATTGGCCAGGTGAATACAGCAAGAAGCGTTCCCAGTGTAAGCAGAATGGAAAGTGCATAAATGGGATGGCGGATTATACGATATGAGCCCGTGGTGACCAATTCGGTTTTTTCATTCGGGTCAATCCCGATGCGCCACGATCTCCCCATTTGATGCCAGCAGAAAAAAGTCATGAACACTGCGACAGCGCCAATCAGCGCTCCAGCCAATGCTACCGGCCCGGGCAGCATCGGTCGAATCCAGAACGAGGAATGATGCCCGGCAGAAAGCGCAACCCATGGCAAAATAGACCAGACGATAACGGCAGGAGTCCAGACCAGACGCATATATATGCCGGTTTTTTCGCGCGGAATGAAGTTGGGATCTTTGCCGATTTTGCGCGCCAGTCGCACGCCTTTGATAAAAACAGTTCCCCAGTAAATCAGCAGTTCCACCCCACAAGCGAAGGCGGAGAGTTTCGCCAGTTCATTCATGACCATTATTTCTCCGGAGAATTTTGTCCTAATATTTTGCGATCCTCGCCGTCAGCAATAATATTCTACAGACATGGTCTATTATTGCGTTGTTGCAGGCGAATTGGGCGCTTCGGCGGCATGCCAAACCTGCCAGGCGGCGCAGGTTTGTTTGATCACGGTGACCTCCATCTGAAGGATATTTGGATTTTTTACTATATTGACGTGCGTAATCGGGGTGGTGTCGAAGCCGACGTCGGCTGTGCGCAAATTAATGTCGGTCAGCCAGGTCTTTTGAGGATCCTCGGCCACGACCGGAACGCCGCGCCAGACCGGGATGAAGTCGGTATCCGGATGGCTTTTGTATATGCAGATGCAGCGTCCGACATTCGGCGGCACCTCCGGCGGAGTAACCGGATCGAGCAGCAATAAAAGCGTAACGGGAATACCATACTTATTCAGTTCGCGCGCCGCACGAACCTGATCGTCGGCGCCCCAGGAATGCCCGACGAGAATAAGCGGTTCGGAGAGTTTTCCTTCCCGCCAGGCATCTTTAATTTGGTCGCCTACGGAATCTCCCATGTAATCGGGCAGGACCGTAGCGTGAATTACATACCCAGTGTTGAGTTTATAAACCAGATCGTCAATGCCGAGACTCCAAACGCCGATGAATCCGCGCATGGCATATACCTGTCCAGGGTATTCGAACTTCACTTGCGTATCAGAAGGCGGATCGGCGGGCAGACTTAGCATGGGGAGGCTACAGCCCGTGATCAAGAACAAAAAACCGAATAGACAGAGAGTTTGTTTCATGGTGAATCTTCAAAAGACAAGCTGCTTTCTGCGCCGCGGCATTTTACAGCCTCGACGTTTGTGCGTACCAGTTGACCGTTTGTTCCAAACCCTGGTCAAAGTACACGACCGGCTGATAGTCAAGTAATTCCTGTGCCGCGGAAATGTCGGCCAGTGAATCGCGTACGTCTCCGGGTCGCGGCGGTAAATATTCGGGAGCAATGTTTGTGCCGAGCTGCTTTTGCATTTCGGCCAGCATGTCGTTGAGACTGATGCTTTGTCCGCAGGCTACATTAACCATCTGGCCGGATAACGCTTTGGCGTGTACGCCGGCGAGCAAATTTGCCCTGACAACATTGGCAATAAAACAAAAATCCCGCGTTTGTTTGCCGTCGCCGAAAATTTTTGGCCGCTCTTTTTTTACCAGCGCCGAAATAAAAGCTGGGATCACCGCAGCGTACTGGCTGTGAGGATTTTGCCTTGGGCCAAAGACGTTGAAGTAACGCAGGCTGATTGTGGAAAGGTTATAAACCGCGGAATAGGCCCGGGTGTAGTGTTCTCCGGCAAGTTTGCCCACCGCATAAGGGCTGATTGGTTCGGGAAGCATGTTTTCGCGCTTGGGCAGAGCGAGATTTGCGCCGTAGGCGCTGGAACTGGCTGAATAGACCACCCTTTTAACGCCGATCTGCCGCGCCGCTTCCAGCACGTTGAGCGTACCGTTAATGTTGGCTTGGTTGTATTTGATGGGATCGGCCACCGATCCCGGGACACTGCCCAGAGCGGCCAGATGAAAAACCACGCGCTGGTCGCGTACGGCGGAAAGACATTGAGCTAGGTCAGTAATGTCGCCGCGCATGAATTCAATTTTGCCACCCAGTTCATCCAGATTCGCTTTCGAACCTGTCACCAGATTGTCTAACACGCGGACTTTCGCGCCGGCGTCCAAAAGCCCGCGCACCAGGTGTGAACCAATAAATCCCGCGCCTCCGGTAACCAGAACAGGCAGGTTGTGATAAACGGAGAACTCCATTCGAATTCGTCCTTTAGCCGGCGGACACAAATCCCATGCTGCCCGGCTTGCCCTGCATCGGCGCGACTTCCTGGCGTCCGATCGCATGATAATGCAGCCCCGCGGCGCTCACCTTGCCGCTGGCCAGACAGTTGCGGCCGTCAAAAATCCGGTTGCCGCGCATCAACGAGGCGATGGCTTTCCAATCCTGAGTAATAAATTCCGGCCAGTCAGTTACCAGCACGATCGCGTCGACGCCTTTGGTGCATTCTTCAAGGCTTTTTGACCAGACGATCGCATCACCCAGAATTTTCCGAGCGTTGGCCATCGCCTGTGGATCGTAGGCGCGCACATGTACGTGATTTTTTAACAGCGCTTTGATCACGTCGATGCTCGGTGATTCGCGCATGTCGTCGGTGTCGGGTTTGAATGCCAGCCCCCATACCGCAACCTGCGGGTCTTTAATGCCCACCAGAGCATCGGCTATGCGCTTGGCAAAGAGTTCCTTCTGGCGCGAGTTAACTTTTTCAATGCCGGCCAGCAGGTGCGGTTCAATTCCAATTTGCTGCATCTGGTACACCAGTGCCGCGACGTCCTTGGGAAAACAGGAACCGCCGTAGCCGACGCCGGCTTTGAGAAACGCCGGGCCGATGCGTTTGTCCGTGCCGATTCCCACGCGCACCGATTCAATGTCGGCGCCGACGGCATGGGCCAGTTGCGAAAGTTCGTTGATAAAGCTGATGCGCATCGCCAGCATGGCGTTGGCGGCGAATTTAGCCAGTTCGGCGCTTTGCCGATTCATGGAGAAAATGGTGTAGCCGCGGTCGATCAGTGGTTGATAAATTTCTCGCAGCACATCCAGGCCGTCGGTGGAGTTAGCGCCGAAAATAATGCGGTCAGGCTGCATGAAATCCTGTATTGCGGTGCCTTCACGCAGAAATTCCGGATTGTTGACCACCTCGATTTTGTGCGGGCCGTCGCTCACGCTGTCGGCGATTTTTTCTCCCGTGCCGGGAGGAACGGTGCTTTTGATCACCAGTGTTTTGGGGCCGTTGGCGGCCTGGGTAACGCTTTGGGCGGCGGCAAAAAGCATCGAGAGGTCCGCGCCCCCGGACGGCGCCGGCGGCGTGCCGACAGCGATAAAGATGGTCGGGCTTTCCCGGATGGCCGCGATGGCATTGGTGCTGAAGCGCAGGCGGCCCTGCGCTGTTTCGGCGCGAATCAGTTCCGAAAGTCCCGGCTCATAAATAGGTATTTCGCCGCGGGAAAGTGCATCGACACGCTTTTGATCCACGTCCACGCCAATCACTTTATGGCCCAGCGAAGCCAAACAGGTTCCGCTGACCAGACCGACATACCCGCAACCCATAACCGCTATTTTCATCGTTGTACCTCGTTAAATTTTCCTTGATCCATTCCCTATCCTAACTACGTTGCTTCGCCCGCAAGATGGATATACATCGACTGAATTCCAATGCGTCCGGGACCGGTGAAGCGATTCCAGACCAGGTTGCCGGCACTGGCAAAAAATCCCGTTGAGATTCGCTGCAGTTTGGTTTCCATGTTGACGGTCGGATCTTTATAAACCCAACCGCCGGGTTCGATATCGATCTGTTCGCCGCTTTGCAGAGTCGTTTCAAAAATATTTCCGTAACCATGCAGCCAGACAATTCCTTCATCGTGCGGCGTCGTAAACGTATCAATGAATAAACCGCTTCCGCTGAAAAGCATGTTCGCCGCCCCCTGCACGCGTCGGAAGGAATAATCCACGTTATCCGTCGCCGCGAGAAACTGGTGTTCGCGCACGTCGAGAGATTGGCCTTTCTTTAAATGAATGCCGAAAACGTGTCCCACGCCATCGCGGCTGAACGCGATCCGCCCGTTGCCCTTGGCTTCAGTCATAAAGATTGGCATGCCCGCAAAAATTCGCTTAAAGGCGCCTTTGAGCGTTTTAACGCCGACGTTCACGGCGGGGTCTTTCCAGAGCAGCACGTGATGTTCGAAATAAATACCCATTGAACTGAGTTCGACCTGGAGCACCGGGACGAGTTCCCCCTCAATGTGATAGGTCACGCCGGCGTATTGTTCGTTTAATGCCGACGTGCGGAGTAGCGATGGAACGGCCATGGTGAATCCTCCTCGAAAGATTTTCAGGTGAAGATTAGAGCACGAGAACATTAATTGAACAAGCGAACGTTCGGTTATCCCTTCACCTTATCGGAAAAATAAGGTGCGTGCGGCATCAGTTTCTCGCGGTACGTTGCGCTTAACCAGACGCTAGTCCAGAGTTCGTTGACACTCAATATGTCCAGCACCAATAAGTAGCTCACCGGGTCGTGCAGTGTTGAAACCGGCTGACCCGATTCGTGCAGATCCTTGATCTTGCTCGATCCGCCGGCGGATATGGCTTTTTGTAATAGCGGTGCACACCGGCCGGAATCCACGCGTTTAAGCGAGCGGAAAATTTTCCACTGGATCAGAAATTTCACCATCAGCACCGCGGGAAATGAAACGAAACGCAACAATAGCGGCGGCGGTACATCGTCGTCTAATAGATCGATTCCCAGAGAAGTATAAAAGAGCGGCCCGTGAACGGTGCCCGTGAGCCAGTCTTTCGGCGGCCGGTGTTCGGAGTTGCTGAAAAAAACCCAGCGCAATTCCCATTCATTGCGAAAGCTGATGGCCAACAAAATCAGATAGATCAGAACCAATATACCGGAAAGAATAATAATGATGTGTTCGGCAACGGAAAATTTAAATAAAACCGCGACGAAAATTAGGAAATATGCCGAGCAACAAATCAGCAATGTGATAATCATCAAAGGCAATATCAGTGCGACCAGAAGCGCGACAATTCCGCTGAAAACAAGCCGGATTCCCCAGTGTTGCCGCCTGCGGGCGATAAATTTCGCTAGGTATTCAAGGTTTAGATGTTCCTGGGTCATAGGGCCTCGTATTTGGACGCTTATTTACTGGCAATAGATGATGCCGCTATTAGATTATCTGCGCGTAAGTTGAGAAAAGGAAAGAAAAATTACGTTTCTGCGCCCGCTGGCGGTTTGCCTTTGCCTTCGGCAATATATGTTCGTCTACCGGCGGCCCATTGGTCGGGGTCAATTTCACCCGGCGGCTGATTTCGCGCCTCGGGCGAAGTGCCTGGCGATTCGTCCTGCCGCCATGGAGGAGCGTGGCGGCCACAAATGCGGGTGTGAATTTTGGCCAGCATGGGCCGGCACCATCCACAACCTGTTCCCGCGGAAAGGCACTCGGAAATCTGTGACGGATACAGCGGTTTTTGAGCGTTGCAGAAAGCTTCGATTTTCCGCAGCGAAACGTGGAAACAGAAGCAAACAGTGTCGTCAGGTTTTAAAGCCATAATAATGATTATAACAATAGGATAACCCGATATCTGAATAGCCTTGGCCAACAAGCACGGAATCAGATATTCTAAAGAAAACCGGGCGATTAGCTCAGTTGGTTAGAGCGCCGTGTTTACACCGCGGATGTCACAGGTTCGAGTCCTGTATCGCCCATTGCCCTCCTGACGGCGGAGACGATTTGATGTCCACGATGACCACACAGCAAGCGCTGGATTTGGCCCTCCAGCATCACCATGCCGGCCGACTCCCTCAGGCGGAAGCCATTTATCGCGAAATACTGGCCCGCGACCCCAAACATTCCGATGCCTGGCATTTACTGGGCGTGGTCGCCCACATGGTGGGACGTAATCAGGAAGCCGTGGAACTTATCGGCAGGGCCGTTAAGCTTAATCCCACGACGGCGATTTATTACAACAGTGCGGGCGTAGCCCTGATGGCACTGGGCCGCGTCGATGACGCCATTATGGCCTATCAATCGGCGCTAAGATACAAACAGAATTATCCCGAAGCACATAACAATCTGGGCAATGCGCTTAAAGCGCAGAAGCGATTGGTCGCCGCGATCACCGCTTTCCAGACCGCGGTGACAATCAAGCCCGATTACGCCGAGGCCTGGAACAGTCTGGGCACAATTTATTTAACCCAGCGCCGGCATGCCGAAGCGGCCACGGCGTTTCGCACAGCCATTGAACGAGGCAAAAATTATTTTGAAGCGCACAACAACCTGGGGCTGGTGCTGCTGCTGCAGGGGTTCTATCAGCAGGCGGCTGATGAATATCGCCAGGCGCTGCAAATCAAGCCCGATGACGCGGCCGTTCACAATAATCTCGGTCAAGCGCTGGCCCAGCAAGGTCAACTTGACGCCGCCATCGCTGAATATCACGAAGCGCTGCGCCTGAAGCCCGATCTGGCTGACTCGCACAATAATCTGGGTTATACGCTCAGATCACAGTGGCAATTTGATGCCGCCATTGCCTCCTGCCGCACCGCTGTTGAGCTTAAACCGGATTTCGCCGACGCGTGGAATAATCTTGGCATCGCACTGCGGGAAAATAAGCGCGTCGATGAATCTCTTGGAGCTTTCCAGCAGGGGCTGCGTTTAACTCCTAATGACGCCAAGATTCACAATAATCTTGCCAATTCGCTCAAGGATTTGGGGAAAATCGACGCGGCCATCGCCGCTTACCGTACCGCGCTCAAGTTGAACCCAAACATGGCGTCGATTCACAGCAACCTGATATACACGCTGCATCTGCATGGCGATTACGATGCCGCCGCGATCCATGAAGAGCAGGTTCGCTGGAACCAGCGCCACGCTGAACCGCTCAAGTCATTCATGACGCCGCACCCGCAGGACCGTGATCCTGATCGCCGGTTGAAAATTGGTTATGTCTCGCCCGATTTGGCCGCGCATGTGATCGGCTGGAATCTGCTGGAACTTTTTGAACATCTGGACAGGGAAAAATACGAAATTTACTGCTACTCCGGCGTCATGAACCCGGATGAAATTACGGATCGCCTGCGCGCTCGGTGCGCCGGCTGGCGCAGCATTGTAGGCGTCAGCGATCGCGATGCGGCGCAAATGATTCGCGACGATCGAATCGATATTCTGATCGATTTATCGCTTCATACCGCCGGCAACCGGCTGCTGATTTTCGCCCATAAACCCGCGCCCGTGCAGGCGACATGGCTGGGTTATCCGGGTTCGACGGGCCTTTCCGCGATTGATTATCGCCTTTCCGACCCGCATCTTGACCCGCCGGAGACGGATCTGTCGGTCTATAGCGAAAAAACTTTGCGTTTGCCTGAAACATTCTGGTGTTATCATGCCGGTCCCACGCCCGATCCGTCGCCGCCGCCTGTCCTGGAAGCAGGATTTATCACTTTTGGCTCACTGAATAATTTCCACAAAATTTCGCCCGCGGTTTTGAACTTGTGGGCGCGCATCCTCAAACGCGTCGAACATTCGCGGCTGATCGTTCACTGCAAACCCGGTTCACATCTGGAGGAGCTCCACGGAGAATTTATTCCCATGGGTATTCTGCGGGACCGGGTGGAATTCGTCGGCCAACAAAGCTGGGAAAAATATATCGGGACATACGCGCGTATCGACGTCGCGCTGGATCCGTTTCCCTATTGCGGCGGCATTACTACTTGCGACGCCTTGTGGATGGGCGTGCCGGTGGTGACTTTATCCGGCCGCACTGCGGTAGGCCGCGCTGGGCGCAGCATTCTTTCCAATGTCGGCCTGCCCGAACTGGTCGCAAAAAATATGGAAGAATATATCGACATCGCCGTTAATCTTGCAGGCGATTTGCCCCGGCTTCAGGAGTTTCACACATCGCTCAGGCAGCGCATGCGGACCTCACCGCTCATGGATGCCCCGCGTTTTGCCCGCAATATGGAGGCGGCGTATCGGGAAATGTGGCATAGCGTGGTCAAATAGCGCCAAGAAAATAAATAAGAGACTTGGTTTACGGAAAATTTGGAAAGGAAATGGCATGCAGTGGCAAAAAGGGTTGTTCACGCTTATTGCGCTAATTTTGATCGGCTCCATGGGCGCTTGTTCGAATTCCAACAATTCATCAACCGCGACATCCATACCTCCGCCGCAACCGGGAACTTCGGTTGAGCCGGCGACGCAGGGTTCCAGTTCCTCCTCTGAACAAGTAAATCTGGGCTTCACCGCCGCCGAAGGGCAAGCCGAAGAGCAACCGACCATTACCGTTATAGCCGAAACGCAACCGGTTACCGGATTAGCAGAGATGCCGACTACGCACCACGCCGCGCACCATACTAAAAGTTCAACAACCGAGCCCAGCACGCCGATTGTTGCTTCTCACGGCGGCCTGGGAGACCATCCATTTCTCTTTGTCGGCGAGGAAAATCCAAACATATATATGGTCAAGGACGGCAAAGTTATTTGGACCTATACCCTGCCTAAATCACCCTGGACAACCGGCATCAATAAAGGCTTTAGCGAACTCGACGACATCTGGCAGCTCTCCAACGGCAACATCCTTTTTGATACCGGCATCGGGGCAATGGAAATCACCTATCCGGACAAAAAAGTCGTCTGGCAATATGTAGGCCCTCAGGGAATTCAGATTCATTCCGTCCAGCCCATCGGGGCCGACCGTGTGCTGCTGATGCAGAATGGAACGCCCGCCAAAATGATGATCTTCGATACGCGCACCGGCCATCTTGTATGGCAGATGATTATGCAGACAAAGGACAACACCACGTTCACCTTCGGTAATATTCACGGCCAGTTCCGGCACGTGCGCATGACCGACGCCGGGACTTTCCTTGTGCCCCACATGAATCTGGAAGAGGTTCGCGAATATACACCCGATGGCAAAATCATCTGGTCGGTTCCGGCTAAATCGCCCTGGGCGGCGGTGCGGCTTAAAAACGGCGATACGCTCATCAGCGAAAACCAGAACGGCGACGTGATTGAAGTGAACCACGCCGGCAAAATCGTCTGGGAGGTTTCCAATAAGGACATGCCGCCCGGGATTAAACTGATGACCGTTCAGGAATGTGACCGTCTGGCCAACGGCGACACACTGATCTGCAACTGGAGCGGAAAAAAGTCCGATTGGAAAACCATGGCCCAGGTCATTGAAGTTACGCCTGATAAAAAAGTCGTCTGGGTATTGCGCGATTATCAGGATATTCCCGCGCCGGGAACGGCGATAGAGTTCCTCGACGAACCGGGCATTCCCGAGTTGGGCGACATGCAGCGATAATCACCACGCTCCGTTTTGCACGTTCCGCACGGGAACCATGGTGGTGTCATACGGCGGTGAATTTCTTGTGTTGGGAAGTTCGGGCTGCGGCTGATTGATGCCAATGCCGGTCATCGCTTGCTGGACGCCCGCGGCGTTATTCCAAGTAAAAATGTTATCGATATTTTCGTCAACATACGGTGTTGAATCAAACTCGACGTGCCCATCGGCAAAGCCAATATTCTGACCATCACCATTATGATTGCCTGAATTGTAAATGTATGGTCCATAGGTATTGTTGGTTGGCATGGTTGTTGTATTACGGGCAAACTCGTCAGTTCCAACGCCGCTCTGCGGTGCCATATCGGAGATAACAGGAATTCCTGCGTTGGTGTCATTAATCCACCAGTTGCCTGGTCGTTCTGGATTCATTGCCGAAGCGTTTTTGTCATATGCCCACGGATAAGCGATTGAGTAACTCTCGCCCTGACCGGTCGTACTAAGCGTGCCGCTGCCACCCGACATACCGCCGAAGTTTCCAAAACAACATTGCGAATTGGTTGTATATTCCTGCGAAGGCGTATTAGCGAATGGATCCGCCGGACATATAAACATTTTAGGCGTATCTTCCCCGGCAAGCACCAACAACCAAAGCGATCCGAGTGGGTCGGCATAATGAGGAGAGTTGGCTCTGTTGAACCAATCAGAAGTAACTCCTATTGCGGACTGATTATTGGTCCAGCCAACAGGATTTTGCGGCTGGTTCTCGTACGTATTACCGGTTGGTCCTGGCACGCATGGGAAAACGCCGCCATTTGACTGGGCATAAATCGCCATGGACTGCAAAATGCTTCTAATATTTGCCTCGCATGTCGTCCGACTTGCCGCCCTTTGGGCCGCCAACATTGCGGGTGGAAGAATCAGCACGGCAAAAAAAACGAGCAATCCGCTAAAAATTGTTCCGGCCAGGGCAAACCCCCTTGGCTGCCGCTGCAGTCCAAGGATTCCCAGGATCAGACTTATGGGAAACATGAAGACCATGACTTTGAATGAACCGGTGATGACGCACAGCAGCCCCATCATTGCAAAAACAAATGAAAGGGTGCCGGGAACATTGGTCTTATTTGGTTCAGGAGATTGTTGGCTCATACAGCAGCCTCAATTTCTATTTAATATTCATATTCCACTCGCCGGATTTGAAGGGTTTATGGGCGGTGGCGCAGCCTGCGGCGGCGCGGTCATCGTCAGCGTGCCAGCCGAAGTTACAATGTTCGGTGGAATCTGAGCGCGCAAATCCCATGCCTTGACCAGAAAAATGATTAAAAGCACCAGCGCCGCGATCCCCGGCAAAACGCCAATATAGGGCACAATCGCACAACAGGCACATATACAATACGCCAGTGCAACAGAATAGCCACAATCGCCCACGTCCGTGCGGCCGATGCTGTCGAAATATTTTTTATAACTTGTAGCCAATGAGGGATAAATAAAGAATATCCAAACGAGGCGAAAGAAGGGAATAAACAACAGCCATACCATCCACGAATCACGAATGCGGAACTGCCGGGGTATGCGTTCGTAACATGAATAAACGATGCAATAGATAAAAACTTTGATAGCTAGCGAAATCATGATGATAAAGAAGGCGAAAACAACGATCAGCAGAATAAGAAAAACTGGAAACGGGGCCGGATGAACGGGCATGTCTGACTCCTCTTGCCGAGTACCACACATCACATGGCGGGTGTGGGCGCTGGAGGCGGAACAGCAGGCAAAGTCGCCGGATTTTCCGGAATTTGGGAGCGTAAATCCCACGCTTTAACCAGGAAAATAATCAGGAGCACCAGCGCCGCAAGTGCCGTCAAAATGCCCAAATAGGGAATAATAGAGCAGCAACCACATATACAGTAAGCCAGGGCTATACCGTATCCACAGTCGCCCACATCGGTGCGCCCCACGCTGTTGAAATAATTTTTATAACTGGTTGCCAGTGTGGGATAAACGAAGAAAACCCAGACGATATTGAAAAATGGAATAAGTAAAAGCCAAACCAGACCGGGTTCACGCAGACGGAACTGCGGCGGTATGCGCTTGAAGCACGAATATACCAGCCAGCAGATTAAAACAGCGATCGCCACCATGACCACAAAGACAAAGAGACAAAAGAGAAGCAGCAGAACGGCGAGAACAATTTTTGATTGATCATCGTTCATAGACGCCTCCTGAACACACAACGTCGGATTGTCTGACGGTTTTCGTACAACCTTTGAATTACCGCCTCCGACTTTTACTTGACTTACTTCACGCGGCACGAAATGCCACAGATATTGTTAGACAGACTTAAGATTCTCTCAGTATACATCATCGTCCGCATACGGCAAGAATTATTACCCCAGCCGTACTTGCACTTTTATGGGTTTCCACGCGTTGGCCTCCAGATCAAAACACCAGGCGCATATGTCTTTGACGCCATCAACGCCAATGGCGGCGATCAGATAAACCAGTTCCGGCCACGCGGATTCGGTATCGATTTTGCTGGGCGTAGCGCTGCCATTCGGGTGTGAATGATAGATGCCCGATATCGCCTGATTTTGACATTGAGCATGTGCCTCGGCTTTCCGCCATTCGCGCGGGTCGATTTTGTACGAATTGGTGCGATCGACCGTGGTGTTTTCTGCGGAAATCACCGCGGTGATGCGCCGCTCAGGTAAAAACAAATCTCCCGCATCGCCGATCAAAAATCCGCACACTTCATTGGGAAATTCTTTTTGAGCAAGGCGTACAATGATGGCCATTGCCTCAGGCGTCAGATGGACATGTGAAACTTTTATAGTCACAATGTTTTTATCGGTATAATTCCCGCTAATCTGTGTAATATGTGATGAGCAGTCAAGCATGAATACGCCAAACAAAATTCCGTCCTTAACCATTGATCCACAATGGGAGGTTTCGCCGCAAAAAGCGAGGGAACTGCTTCAAAGCGGCCAACCTTTTTTACTGCTTGACGTTCGCCGTCCGAATGAATGGCAAACTGCGCGAATCGACGGCGCCAAACTGATTCCAATGGACCAGTTAACCGGCCGGCTAGATGAGCTAAGCCAATGGCGCGAAGCCCCGGTTGTCGTCCATTGCCATCATGGCATACGTTCACGCAAGGCGACGGAGTGGCTCCGGCAGGCGGGTTTTAAAAACGTCTATTCCATGGCCGGCGGCATCGAGGCCTGGAGCATGCTCATTGACCCCACTGTGCCGCGCTATTAAGAACAAAATTTATTGTTTCAAAAGACTTTCCACGGTGGTTTGGATTCGGGTGATGTCGTAATCCGTAATGATAATGCGTCCGTCGGGTCCAATCAGGCAATACCAAGGCATCCCCTGCACTTTATATTGATCCATAATCGGTGTTTTTCTCTGTATCCACGGCCCGACGTAGCCCTGAAGCCAGGATAACCCGTTTTTCGCCGCATAATCCTGCGCAGGCTGAGGGGTGTCGTCGACATCCAAGCCAATCATCACAAAATTGCTGTTGGAACTGAGGGTTTTATACATTGATTTAATCGTGGGTATCTGAGTGAGGCAATACGGATCAAAAGTTCCCCACACAAACAAAAGCACGTATTTGCCGCGAAAGTCAGAAAGTTTCAGAGTCCCGCCGTCAAGCGTTTTGACTGAAAAATCAGGTGCGACCTCTCCGGAATTCAGACTCGGTGAGACGTTGTAATATTGCGAAGTTTTTAGCTGGATCGTTGGTACAACCAGAACTTCGTCACTTACTCCTCCGGGAATCGCGGGCATTGTAAACTGGGCTTCTCCGGCGGCAGGCACTTCATTATTTGGGGTCCTCATTTGGATGGCAATGCTGTATGTTCCCGGAAGAACACCGTGAATAATAAAGTAACCATCCGAACGGACATTTATCTCATAACTAACGATAAATCTAGGTTGTTGGTAATAATTGTTTTGCGCGGCAATAAAAGCTTTTCCCGCCGGTGATTTACGAAAAGCATCGAACCATAGGAATCGCTTCTCAACCGATCCATTTTTAACATCGGGAGGCATTGGCGGCATTTGCAATCGTGGTGGTTCATCTGTTGTTGTCTCCACCTGGCCATCCAAATAATATGCCTCGGTCTGCGAAGATAAATCCGACGGCAATAGCACGTGACCGACTACCGTTCGCCCCATTCCGCCCAGGTTTACATCAGTGATTTGGCCAGCCTTTATTTGCACCGTCTGTTGCGGAAAGGAAGGAGAAACTCCCATGTCGTAGCCATAGGACTCTTGTGTTGCAATCGCCAGGCAAACCAGCCATTTCCCGGGCGGCACATAGTCGATTGCAAATCGTCCATTGTCGTCCGTTTTAATATCACTGTATCTGAATGACCGATAGATATCAGCATTTGGATCATGCGGATCAATCGCAAAATAAATGGATTTCTCCGAAACAGAATCATTGCCGAGAACAAGACTGCCCTTGATCACACCCCACGGCTGAAGCTCAATAATCGAAGATTTTTCCAGATCGTCGCGATCGACAATAGTGACGCCGGAAGAATCGAAAACCAGAATCTTGAAAGCCCCTATTTGCGGCGGAAAATCGATAGATCCGGCATTGGAAGCAATTACCGGCGGATAAGTTGCGGCGTATGGCGCATTGCTCGGCGCAAGCTTATTGGTAACATCAACATTAATCATGGCCCACAATGGTTGTCCATCGGCAAAAACCAGGTGAGCTTCGGCTCCCACGGCGGGTGTTCCATCGGGATTAAGGACTGTTGCGGTTACATCTTTGCCCGGAGTCAATTTTAGAATCAGGGGCGCATTAGAATTGATATTGGATAGGGAATAAACTTTCGATACCGCAGGTAAGTAACCATTTGCTTGAATACAAATCTCGAAATCGCTGTTGCTGGGTTCGTATGGGCCCGAAATTTCTGGATAATCAAAATGTCCGCCGGGATAAGTCTTTACTTCTCGGTTAAACCAGTTCCAGCCAATTTGTGAGCCATTAGGGTATTTATAGCCAATGGCGAAAAAGAATTTTACGACGGGCTTCCCTGTCGTTGCGTCGATGACCGTTCCACGAATATGTTGTACTTGCTGGGACTGGAGGGTGATAACGACCGGATGATCCGGTGTCAAAGCAACTTCCTGGATGAAACCATAGCCCTGAGCTTGTACCTGGGCATAGATGGTGTCAGCCGGTGCAACGGGCCAATCAAAATGACCGTCGGAGTCAGTAAGAAAATATTTAGTTGAGGCAGGAAGCGTATAAAAGCCACGCCACCTCAGCATGTGAATCCATGCGTTAGGTATCGGTTTGCCATGTTCATCGACTACTGTGCCGGAGATGTCATGCGGGGGTTGGAGATTGAAAATCAGTGCCGGGGGCGATTGTTGACCCATGATAAATTGCTGAAGTTCCGGGGCGTAACCTTTGGCCTGAACGGTAACCACCACCTGTTGGCCCGCAGCGGCTGCAAAGGAAAATTCACCGCTGCGATCGGTCCGTTCAGGCGGAACTGTAGCGTTGCTTCCATAACGAGCTGCTCCCAGCGTAATTTGTGCATTTCTGACGGGTTTGCCGTCAGGATTGAGTACTGATCCGAGAACGGATATGCCGCTCTGAAGCGTAAGTGTGTCAGAGCCGTTAAGAAGTTCGGAAACCGGCGTCGGTTCGAGGTCAAAGACCGCACCGGTGACATAATCATAATCCCACGCGCCGATAGCCACTCGTTTCATCGAAGCGGGAGCGCTGTCGTACGTCCATACGCCGTCATCGCCCGTGATGACGGTGGCGGTGTTCTCGAATCCCTCATTGGGATTTTGAACCACGTCTTCAAACCGTATAACGACGTGGGCGCCGGCTACGGGATTGCCAGTATCATCGACGACTTTGCCAGATAATTTCTCACCCAGATCCAGCGCGACGGTATTAGTGGAGGGTATATGCCCGACATCCCAATAAACGCTTTTCGCGACCCATCCATCATCGGAAATATTCAACATGAGCAAATGAAGCGATTGCGCCGGCAACGGAACAATTACATGGCCGTCCGGGCCGGTCAAAAGTTCTGGTTGTCTGCGATTATCAAACACGGGAAGAACCGCTGCACCGGCCAGCGGCTTTTGGGTGGATGAATCAATTACTAATAGATCAACTTGAGACGGATTTTGAGGTGTCGAATCGGCTAGCGCTACCGGCGTGCTAATCCAGATGCAAAAGGCAAGTAGCAGATAAACAAATAACCGAACGCAATAAAGTTGCTTTATCACCACTCCGATTCTCCACCATATAAAGATGTGATGAATTATCGCAGGCCGGACCAATATTCGCCACAATAAAATATAAAAGGTTCTTATTAAATTATGAAATGGGTTCTAATCATTCGGGCGCAAATAAAACCGTCCGTTGCCCTGCGCGGCTAACCCATATGTTTCCGCCGCTGCCGCCAGCGGACGCGCTTCTCCCAAATTTACTTTGAATGCGCCTGATTCAAATCCAAACCGCATCTGCTCCAACAGTTTGGCGGAGACCACCACGTTAAGCGCACGCGTATCCACGCCGATGACTTGCAGTTCCTTGCGATAAATACTTCGCAGATTAAAGGTTGCCTTACCGTCGGCAGGTGCGGAAATAACCACCAATCGACCCGCAAACGCCGCTGCTTCAACACCCTCGGCGAACATCACGCCACTGGTGTCAAGAATCACGCTAGCGCCGACGTTTTTTGTCATCGACCCGACCGTTTGGATCAAATCCCCGGTTTTGCTGTTGATCGTTTCATCGGCGCCGTTTGCGCGTACATGTGCGGCGTCTTCATCGGAAAGAATTGCGCCGATGACCCGAGCTCCGCGCGCTTTGGCGATTTGCACTGCCGCGGAACCAACTCCGCCACCAGCGCCGATAATCAGCACCGTGTCATCCGGAGATGTATTTGCCGCGCTGACCAAAGTGCTCCACGCGGTTACAAAAGTTACACCAGCCGATCCTGCGGCATCCATCGAAAGCTTCACAGGCTTGATCGTTAATGCGGCCGCAGGCAAAAGAATGAACTGAGCGTGTGAACCATCCCTGGTAAAACCGATGTCGCCGCCGGTCCCGAAGACCTCTTTGCCTACCATATCGGCAGGTCCCTTGACCACAACTCCTGCAAAATCCCGCCCGGGAATCCGCGGCAACGTTGTGCCATGCATGACGCCTTGCACATTTTTTACATCGCTGGGATTAATGGCCGCCGCTTTTACCTCTACTAGCGCTTCGCCGTCGCGCGGTTCAGGCGTGGGAACTTCCTCAACTTTGAGCAGCCTGGGATCACCAAACTGCCGAATGACAACAGCTTGCATCGAATTCCCTTTCCCTGGTCCGTATCAAATGAATTAAGAGCCTCTAAGTTTATTGGCCAGGAACCGGCAAGCGCACCGGCGGTACGGCGCGCTGAATTTCAGTTCGATATTCTTCCAGCCACGGCGGCAACTTAAGCCCGGAGCCCAGTTTCTCCGCCGGCTCGTCCATGGTAAAGCCTGGGTTATCTGTTGCGATTTCAAAAAGCACGCCGCCCGGTTCGCGATAGTAAATCGAATGAAAATAGACGCGATCCATCACAGGCGAAACGTTCAACATTAACTGTGCGATCTTGTTGCGCCAGGCCGCCTGCTGTGAATCGTCCGGCGTTCGGAACGCTACGTGGTGAACCACGCCTGCGCCCATGTTGCCGTGCCGCGCATCCGGCACGCAAAGTAAATCGACGATTGTCCCTGCTGCGTCGCCTGCAGCGCGGTAGCGAAAACGATTCTGCTCGCTGCCCGCAGCTTTAAATCCCATGGTTTCGGTTAAAAGCTTCGCCGTGTTTTCGTATCCTTCTTCAGAAATTGTCACGCCATGAAAACCGCGAATGCTATGTTCCGCCGGAACCGGGCCTGCCCGCCATGGTTCGCCCTTCGGCGCTGTTACGCCGATAAGCTCCAGGCTCATGCCGTCCGGATCGGCAAAACTTAAAACACGTTCGCCGAACCGGTCTGTGCTCGACTGCGCCTGGATGGAATGTTCCTTTAACCGCCCCAGCCAGTAATCCACCGCGCCCGCGGGGACTGCAAACGCCGTGACGCTTACCTGCGGAGGACCGATTCGTCCGCGATATGCGCCGGGCCACGCGAAAAAAGTCAGAATGGTCCCCGGCCTTCCCAGTTCATCGCCGTAATAAAGATGGTAGCTGCTGGGATCGTCAAAATTTACCGTTAGTTTCACCAGGCGCAACCCCAGAACGCCGTAATAAAAGTCGATATTTTTTTGTGCGTCCGCGGTGATCGCGGTAACGTGATGAATGCCGGAAATGGCTTCGTTCTGAATACTCATGATGCTCCTCTGCGGTTTTTAATCTTATTTGTTTCGCGACTTTTGTTCTTTACGCGAGCCGATGGCTCGTTGCAATAGCGCCCGGCACGCATCCAGTTCATCGTCGCTGATGGTATGCGGCATTCCCGGATAACGGCGAAGTTCAACCTGTGCGCCCATGCCGCTCAGCACAGCCTTGGTTTCTTTTACACGTTCAAAAGGAACGTGCGGATCAGGATCACTTGTGCCGAGGAAAACTTCAACGCCCGCAAGCGAACCCGAATAATTTCTTGGCGTTCCGGGAGGTCCAATCAACCCACCGGTCAATCCCATGACCGCGCCGTAGCGGCGCGGATGCCTGGCGGTAAATTCCGTCGTCAGGCATGCGCCTTGCGAAAAACCCAACAGAGCAATCCGCTCGCTGGCGATTCCCCGGTCCAGCAAATCCTTAACCAGCGACTCAACTCGACCCAGCGCTGAATCCAGATATGGCTGATTCGTTTCCAACGGGGCTAAAAAAGAGTTGGGGTACCAGGTATATCCCGCCGCCTGAGGCGCAATCGCAGTAACCGTTTCCAATCCCAGTCCTTCATATAAGGACAACATGTCCTGCGCTGCCGCACCCCTGCCATGCAAAAGCAGTAAAACCAGGTCGGAATTTTCCGCCGGCGGACCGGCGGTATAAACGGGTTGCCCGGCGTGCGGGTCAGCCGCGCCGCTAAATCTTTGTCGGGAATCGGCCATTAAAGGCCCTTTATAAAGGCAATTAGGTCTTCATTCACCTGGTCTTTGTGCGTCGTGCACATGCCGTGCGGCGCGAGAAAAAACATCTGGTCTTCAAATGTGTCCGCGCTGAACGGCCAGCCGTGGCTGAAAACCACGGGTTGTCCACTGCCCCAGTCTTTAAAATAAATCTGTGTGCCGTCTTTAGCCGTAATTTCGAGTATGTTCGGTCTCTTTAAAAATTCTTGATACAGTTAACTATAGGCACATCATATAAAGTGTGCTGATCTGTGAAAAACCCGGCTTATTTTATTAGAGGATAGATGGCATACAATACTATGTGATTATAAGGAACCTTTTGGTATGACCGACACCGTGACATCTTCCAATCCCATCGCTTTTCCACATCTTGAGGCGAAGGAAATCGAATCGCTCCGTCCGCTGGCCGAATCCTGCGCGTTCGAAGACGGCCAGACCGTTTTCAGCGCCGGTAGCGCAGAACTGGATTTATTCGTAGTCGAATCCGGCAGTATTGAAATTTTAAATCCCGCCGACGACCATCGGCACGTTGTCACGCATACCGCGGGACAATTCGCCGGCGACATCGATCTGCTCACGGGCCGACCTGTGAATGTGGACGGCGTAGCTCGTGGTCAGACGCGGCTCCTGCGCGTTCATCACGAGCGGTTGCGCGAGATGTTAACCAAAGTCCCGCTGTTGAGTGAAAAACTTCTGACCGCGATCCAGGAGCGCAGGCGTCTTCTTTCCCAGACAGGCGCCGTTGGGCTCCGCGTGGTGGGCCCCGGCAAATGCCGCGACACCATGCTGGTGCGCGAATTCCTGTTTAAAAATTTTGTCCCGTTCACCTGGTTTGATTCAACGTCGGAGCAGGGACAAAAACTCATGATGCAATGGGGATCGCCAAAAAAATCACCTGTCGTTGAATTACGCACGGGCAAACTGCTCTTTAACCCCGGCCTCCGCGAATTGGCGCAAAGCGCCAGCATATGGCGCGCTTGTCCGACAGACACCGTGGACCTTGCGGTTATAGGCGCCGGCCCCGCGGGAATGACCGCCGCCGTTTACGCCGCCTCGGAAGGCGTTTCCACCGTCGTACTCGACCGGCTTGGTCCTGGAGGTCAGGCCTCGGGATCATCCAAAATTGAAAATTTCATTGGCTTTCCCAGCGGGCTTTCCGGCACCGAACTCGCCACGCGCAGCGTTCTTCAAATGCTTAAGTTCGGCGCCCGGATGGTCGCCCCGGTAATCGTCGAACATATTGAACCTGGCGCGAACCCGGACGATCTGCTGGGACTCAAGCTTGACTGTGGAGCTACTATTCGCGCCCGCACCGTGCTCATCGCGGCAGGCGTGCGCTGGCGGAAACTTGACGCCCCGGGCGCCGACCGGTTTGAAGAAGCGGGGATTCACTACGCCTGCACGACCGTGGAAACGATTCTCTATGATAATCAGGACGTCGCGGTTGTGGGCGCGGGCAACTCCGCCGGACAGGCCGCGATGTTCCTCGCCGAATGTTGCCGCGACCGCACCGTTCACATGCTGATTCGCAGGCGACTTGGGCCGGGAATGTCCGATTATCTGGTCAACCGCATACGCTCCGCGCGCAATATTGTGCTCCATGAAGGGGTGGAAGTCGCCTCCGCACAGGGCGATCGCCGTCTGGAAAGCGTAACGCTGCGCGAATTTAATCCGGATGATCCTCTAAGTGCTACCCAGAGCAAACCCATCGCGCGCGAAACGCTGCCGGTTGGTGCCGTGTTTGTCTTTATCGGCGCCGAGCCGGGCTGTGCGTGGCTGCCGGAAACCGTCGCCCGCGACAGCCTGGGCTACATTCTCACCGGCGTCGACGCCAAGCATTCCGGCCGCTGGCCGCTCAAGGATCGCGAACCGTGCCCGCTGGAAACCACCACCCCGCGGATTCTCGCCGCCGGCGACATCCGCGCCGGTTCCACTAAGCGCGTCGGCTTTGCCGTTGGCGACGGCTCGCTGGCCGTCACCTGCGTTCACAAATTAACCGCTATTCGGAATTGATGTAGTTCCGCCGAAAAATTTTTAAATACGGAGCGGCCTCTCCAGGCTGCTTGAAGTAACAGGACCACAGCCTGTTGGGCATTTTTCAGATTAGCATTGGTTTAGATATGGCATATCATCAATTGTCTTGAGATAATCGGAATAAACCTTTCTGGGTATGGAGATTATTTGTGGTAAAAGCGCTCCAACTTTCTCTTGTATCATTAATTGTTTCTTTGATGTTTGCGCTGCAAGTCAACCAAGCAATCGCCGGGGCGCCGGCCTCCTTCCCTCCCACGACGCAGCCGATTGGTCCCGATGACGCCGATTATCAGCTTGGGCTGCAGGCCGGCCGAAAACAAAATTACATTCAGGCTATTGATTATTACCAAAAAGCCGCCGCTGCTGGAAATTCCAGCGCCATGACCCGCATTGGTTTGCTTTATCAATATGGCCTTGGTGTAACGCAGGATTATTCCAAAGCAATGGCTTGGTATCAGAAAGCTGCCGCTCATGGGAATACCTATGCCATGTGTTTCATTGGTGATCTATACGGACAGGGCCTTGGCGTAACTAAGGATTACGTGCAGGCAATGACTTGGTTTCAAAAAGCAGCGGAAGCGAGAAATACTCTCGGCATGTTAAGAATCGGCTGGCTGTATCAAAGCGGTCATGGTGTTGTTCAGGATTACCATCAGGCTATGACTTGGTATCAAAAAGCACAGGCCTATGGGAGTACCGATGCCATGTGCTTCATAGGAGAACTTTATGGGCAAGGCCTTGGCGTACCCCAAGATTTTCAAAAGGCAATGGCCTGGTACCAGAAAGCTGCTTTGGCGGGAAATCCAACTGGTATGTTCAGGATCGGCTGGTTTTATCAGTTTGGCCGTGGCGTACCTCGGGATTCCCAGCAGGCTTTGGCTTGGTACCACAAAGCTGCTGCGGCGGGAAATCCACTCGCAATGGTTCAAATTGGTCGAATGTACCAATCGGGCAATGGCGTAACGCAGGATTATCAGCAGGCGATGGCATGGTTTCAAAAAGCGGCGGCCTTGGGAAATAATAATGCCATGCTTGGCATTGGTCTGCTCTACGAACACGGCAATGGCGTGCCTGTGGATCTGGACAAAGCCAGAGAATGGCTGGAAAAGTCCGCAAAGCTCGGCAATATGCTGGCAAAAAATGAACTTGCCAAATTGTCCAATGAATAGAAACTTCAACAATATATTAAGTATCCTCAAAGCATAAAACGTTGATGCGAACGATGCCGCATCAAAACAGTCCCGACGCCATCTGCAACGGCAGCTCTTTCAACGCTCGGGCTCACAGTACAGTGCTGGTTATGCACCGGTTCAGAACTTCAATCCCGGAAAATTTCCCCGGCAAGTTTTTACCCACAGGCAATCCTCTTGGTTGATTAACATGGCGGTTTTATAATGCTGGCCATGGTTGCCACCGCCCAAACTGATCTTAATGATCCCGACGTCGTACTCATTGGCGCCGGCATTATGAGCGCGACGCTGGCGGTATTTCTCAAAGAATTACAGCCCGATTTGAAAATACAGATTTTTGAGAGACTGGATAGCCCCGCGCAGGAAAGTTCAAACGCCTGGAATAATGCCGGAACAGGCCATGCCGCACTGTGCGAATTGAACTACACGCCGGAGCGCAGCGACGGAACGATCGACATTTCCAAGGCCCTGAGCGTCAATACGGAGTTTGATCTCTCGCGGCAGTTTTGGGCATATCTTGTCAAAAAAGGGGCGATCAGGGACCCCCAGCTATTCATCCATTCCGTACCACACATGAGTTTTGTGCACGGCCCGGAGAATGTGGCCTTTCTGAAAAAACGTTTCGCGGCGCTCACCGCTCATCACTGCTATCACGGGATGGAGTATTGCGATGACAAAATGGAGATTCAAAACTGGATTCCCCTCGTCATGGAAGGCCGCGACCCCGGCGAAACGCTTGCCGTAACGCGCATGCGCACCGGCACCGATGTGGATTATGGCGCTCTGACCAACCAGCTTCTTAATTCGCTTCATGGCCAGGAAGGTTTTTCGATCCAGTTTTTCAGTCGGGTGATCGATCTAAGCCGCAGCGGCGATCGCTGGAGCGTGCGCATCAGAGATGAAAACACCGGTGCACATCGCGATGTTTCGGCTCGATTCGTTTTCATCGGCGCCGGCGGCGGCTCGCTGCCGCTGTTGCAAAAATCCGGCATTCCCGAAAGCCATGGTTACGCCGGCTTTCCCGTAAGCGGAATCTGGCTTCGCTGCGATAATCCGAAAATTTCCTCTCGCCACAACGCCAAGGTATATGGCAAGGCTTCCGTCGGATCGCCGCCGATGTCGGTTCCGCATCTGGACACGCGTCATGTTGAAGAAAAAGTCTCTCTGCTCTTCGGGCCGTACGCGGGCTTTTCAACCAAATTTCTCAAACACGGGTCGTATCTCGATCTGTTCGGTTCCATCGATCCGGAAAATATCCTTCCCATGCTGGCTGTGGGGAAAAACAACATGGCGCTCACCGAATACCTGATCGGACAGGTTCTTGAAACTCCCGAACAACGATTTAAAGCACTTTGTGAGTACTTTCCCCGAGCGAACCAGGATGACTGGCGCATGGAGGTGGCGGGCCAGCGCGTCCAAATCATTAAGAAAGACCCCAGGCAAGGCGGCATCCTGCAATTCGGCACCGAACTCGTTTCCGCCGCCGACCGTTCCATCGTCGCCATGCTCGGCGCATCACCCGGTGCGTCTACCGCGGTCTGGATCATGGTCAAGGTAATCGAGGAATGTTTTGCCAAACAGCTCGCCTCCGGCGGCTGGATGACCAAAATGAAACAGATGATTCCATCCTACGGCCAGTCGCTTATTGACGACGCCGGATTATGCCAGAAGGTGCGCGCCGCGACCGCTGAAGTATTACACCTGACCAACGTGAGCTGATGTGGATTTATGATTAGAGCTTACAAACTATACACTGGTCCCGACGGTCACTCCCATGTGATCCGTGGAAGCCTCATCGTCAATGAAGTAATCGCCGCCGAATCGATTCTTTATGAGGAATCTCCGCCGCACTCTTCGCTGGATTGGCACAATGCGCCAACGACCCAGTATGTAATTATCCTCGCGGGCGTTCTGGAATTCACAACCCATACGGGCGAAACGTTCACGATAAACCCCGGAGAAATTCTCATTGCGCTGGATACAACCGGCTCGGGACATAAATGGCGCCTGGTCAATGATCAACCATGGAAGCGGGCGTATGTGGTGTTCAAGGAAAATACCAAAATTAATTTTAAACCCGACGGCCCGTAAGCCCGTCGATTATTATCCAGGCACAATTAACCAATCTGGAGTATTTCATGGCGGAATTTCGCACGGAATCTGACAGCCTCGGGCAGGTCAATGTTCCCGCGGATAAATTATGGGGCGCCCAGACCCAGCGTTCGCTAGAGCATTTCAGCATCGGGCGGGACCTGATCCCTCCTGAAATGATCAGCGCTTACACCATCCTCAAGCGCGCCTCTGCTACGGCAAACCATGCCAGCGGGCGGCTGGATGATGTCGCTTATAAATTGATCCTTCAGGTCTGCGACGAAATTCTGGCCGGACGGCATCACGACATGTTTCCACTGCACGTCTGGATGACCGGCAGCGGCACCCAGTTCAACATGAACGTCAACGAAGTCATTTCCAATCGTTGCTGCCAGCTTGCCGGAACGCCGCTGGGAAGCAAGCGTCCGGTGCACCCCAACGATCACGTAAATATGTCTCAGTCGTCGAATGATTCGTTTCCCTCGGCAATGTATATCGCCTCGGCCGTCAGCGCTAATACACAATTAATTCCCGCGGTCACCGCTCTGCGCGACGCCATCGCCGTCAAATCCAAAGAATGGCAAGACATTGTCAAAATCGGCCGCACGCACATGCAGGACGCCACGCCCATCACGCTTGGCCAGGAATGGTCGGGTTACGTCGGCCTGCTCTCCGACGATTTGAAGCGCATCGCCGACGCACTGCCGGGCGTCTATGAACTCGCCCTTGGCGGCACGGCGGTTGGCACCGGCATCAATGCCATGCCCGGTTTTGCCGAAGCCGCAACCGCCGAAATCGCCCGATTAACTAAACTCCCGTTCGTCAGCGCGCCCAACAAATTCGCGGTGCAGGGTTCTCATGATGCGCTGGTACAACTGTCGGGCACGCTTCGCACGCTGGCCGTCTCGCTTTATAAAATCGCCAATGACATCCGCCTGCTTTCCTGCGGCCCCCGCGCCGGCTTTGCCGAATTGCATATTCCCGAGAACGAACCCGGCTCATCAATCATGCCCGGCAAGGTCAATCCCACTCAGGCCGAAGCGCTTACCATGCTCGCGGTGCAGGTCATGGCCAACGACGTTGCCGTCGGTTTCGGCGGCGCCGGCGGCTATCTGGAAATGAACGTCTACAAACCGCTCATAATCGCCAGCATCATCGAGTCGATCACCATTCTGGCCGGCGGCTGCGCCAATTTCCGTAAATATCTGGTCGAAGGAACCCAGCCCAACCGCAAGAAAATCGCCGAGTATGTCGAGCGCTCGCTGATGCTGGTCACCGCGCTGGCGCCGGTCATCGGCTACGACAAAGCGTCGCAAATCGCGCACTACGCAACCGATCACGATCTGACGCTTAAGGAAGCGGCGCTCAAGCTCGGCTTCGTAAGCGAGCAGGAATTTGATCGCATCGTCGACCCGGCAAAAATGGTCCGGCCATACGTGGCAACAACCAAATAAAGCCACAAACCGCGCGCTTGTGCTTGTGGATAGATGAGCCGTGAATCACGATAGATGAATGCATCATATGATAGAGGCCCCGGCAAAAAAGTCCGTGATGGAGGAAGCGGCCCGTCTTTCGCTGCAACTGGGCCGGCTGCTATTGGTCAACGGCGCTGATACCGCGCAGGTGCAAACCGCCGTTGAGCGTTTCGCCGCGGGACTCGGCTACGAAGCTCGTCTGCTTATCAGCTACGAGGCGCTGCTGCTGACCATCATCTCTGGCGGCGAATTCCGCACCAAGATCGGCCAGCACGTCGCGGGAATGACCGTTGACATGACGGCGGTACACGCACTGAATCAGGTTGCCGATGGAGTCGTCCTCGGCAAACTAGACGCCGATGCGGCCGGTGTGCGCCTGGCGGCGGTCGAAAAAGGCTTGCCGTCGTATCCGCGCTGGCTCGTGGCTTGTGCACTCGGCCTTACGGCCGCCAGCCTCTCCTGGCTTTTTGGCGGCGACGGGCGGGTTTTTGTCGTTTCGTTTGTCGCCGGAGCGGTTGAAATTCTTGTGCAGCAGCAACTGCGCCGCTGGCGCGTTCATCCACTGGCCGTCACTTTTATCACCGCATTAACCGGCGGCTGCGTCGGCGGATTGGGCATGCGTCTACATCCAGGCGCCGATCCGGCGCTATGCCTCATCGCGCCCGGCATGATTCTGGTTCCCGGCGTTCCACTTATTAATGGCATTCGCGATGCGCTTCACAACAACATGGTTCTGAGCCTGGCGCGACTGGCTTCGGCATTGCTTGTTGTAACGGCCATTGCCTTTGGCCTTTTCGCGGCGACCGTACTCACGGGCGTCGGAATTCCCACATCCGGAACGAATCCGCTTTTGCCGGTGGTCCAGGACGCACTTTTTTCCGCGCTGGCGACAATCGGCTATGTCTTTCTGTTCAATGTTACGGCGCGCGTCGTTTGGGCGTGCATTGTTTGCGGCCTGTGCAGTCACGCGCTGCGCACTGCGCTCATGCATCTGGGTCTTGATATTGTCACTGGAACTCTGCTCGGTTCAATGGCCGCGGGCTTTCTGGCTCATGTGTTTGCCCGCAGGTTCGAAGCGCCGCCCGCCACGTTCGCGTTCCCCGGCGTGGTCGCCATGGTCCCCGGTTCGTACGTATTCCGGGCAGTCATCGCCAGCCTGCAAATCATCAATTCGCCGGGCACGGCGCCCGCTTCACTGGTCGCCCAGACGATGTCGCTGGTTATCTCCACAATTCTGCTTACCGCCGCCATCGCCATCGGACTCGCCATTCCACTGTCGCTTCGTCTGACGCCGATATCCTCCAATAACGGACATGATCGGCGATAGGAGGTTTTAAATGACCCGTGATTCGTAAGTTATCTTTTTTTGCCCGGTTTTTTTGTGATCAGATCCGGCAGGGTTTGATTTATTTTCCGAGCCTCACGCTGAAATGATGAACTATGTTGTTGAATTCGATACTGTTGTAACTCATCCGTTTGCATATAATTTCAAAAAGATTCTTAAGATGGTCAGCGATATTAAACGGGCATAACTGACAAAGACACAACCTGGCTTTGTGCCAGCAGCTTTGCCGAAAATCATTCATTTGGAAAGGACACGGCCATGTCAAAAACTGCTGAAGTGCTCATTGACATGCTTGCACTCGCAGGCGTCAAACGAATTTACGGCGTAGTGGGAGATTCCCTCAATGGAATCACCGAGGCCATCCGCAAATACAAACGCGTACAATGGCTGCACATGCGGCATGAAGAGGCCGCTGCGTTCGCGGCCGGAGCTGAAGCGCATCTGACCGGCGAACTGGCCGTTTGCGCCGGAAGCTGCGGGCCCGGCAATTTGCATTTGATCAATGGACTTTACGATTGCCATCGCAACCGTGTGCCGGTGCTGGCGATTGCCGCCCAGATACCCAGCCACGAACTTGGCAGCGGATATTTCCAGGAAACCCGGCCTGATCACCTTTTTAATGATTGCAGTTTTTACTGCCAAACCATCTCCGATCCGGAGCTCTTGACCCGCACGCTCGCAATCGCCATGCGGACAGCCATCTCCAAACAAGGCGTCGCGGTCATCATCATTCCGGGCGATGTGGCGTTGCGCGAATGCCCCCACGCGGCGGTTCCACTCGGAATTAATTCGTCCATCCCGGCCATGCGCCCCCCGGACGACCAATTAAAACGCGCGGCCGAACTGCTCAATCGGGCGCGAAAAGTTGCCATCCTCGGCGGCGCCGGCTGCCAGGGTGCGCACGGCGAACTTGTCGCTCTGGCCGAGCGGCTTAAAGCGCCCATCGTTCACGCCCTTCGCGGCAAGGAGTTTATCGAATACGACAATCCCTTCGATGTCGGAATGACCGGCCTGCTCGGCTTCTCTTCCGGCTATCACGCAATGATGGGCTGTGATTGCCTGCTGATGCTCGGAACGGATTTTCCCTATCGGCAGTTTTATCCCCAAAACGCGAAAGTCATTCAGGTCGATTCGCGCGGAGAACAGATCGGAAAGCGAACAACCGTGGACGTCGGCCTCATCGGCACGGTAACAGAAACGATCAAAGCGTTAACTCCGCTTTTATCAGTCAAGTCAGATCGTTCCTATCTCGATGCCTGCGTGTCGCATTACAAAACCACGCGCGCCGATCTTGATGATTTAGCGACCGGCGAACCGGGCAAGACGCCCATCCATCCGCAATTCGTCGCCAAAACCATCAGCGAAATTGCCGCCGACGATGCAGTCTTCACCTGCGATGTGGGAACTCCGACAATCTGGGCGGCTCGGTATCTGCACATGAATGGAAAGCGCCGGCTTTTAGGTTCCTTCAGTCACGGCTCCATGGCCAATGCCCTTCCCCACGCAATCGGCGCCCAGGCCGCGTATCCGGCAAGGCAGGCGATCAGTTTCTCCGGCGACGGTGGGCTGGCGATGCTGCTCGGAGATCTCCTGACACTCAAACAATTGAATCTCCCCGTCAAAGTTGTGGTCTTCAATAACGGCACGCTGGGTTTTGTTGAACTGGAAATGAAGGCTGCCGGCTTCCTCGACTACGGCACCAATCTCGTGAATCCAAATTTTGCCCAGCTCGCTGAATCCGCCGGCATACGCGGTTTCCGCGTTGTAAAGCCCGAGGAGCTCAAACCCGCTTTGACCGAGGCCTTCGCCCACAAGGGGCCGGCGCTTCTCGACGTCGTGGTGAATCGTCAGGAGCTTTCGATGCCGCCGGCGATCTTCGCAGAACAGGCAATCGGCTTTGGTCTGTTCATGATTCGCGCTGTAATAAATGGCCGAGGCAACGAACTTATCGATCTGGCTAAAACGAATCTGTTCCGCTGATTCGCCCAAACGGTTTGGAAATGGACGGCATCCCCAATAAAACCCTTAATGAACCTGGCCTGAAGCTTGTAAAATCAGCGCTGCAATCTCTTGTGGATGTGAGATAAGGGAGAGACGACTTGCTTCAATTTCGATGGTTGTGGCTCCCATACGTTTAGCCAGAAAACGCCCGCAAAGAAATTTTAAAACAAATGCGCGCCAATCAGGATATTGCCTGACGGTCCGGAGAATACTTCAGTACGCTTCCTGCACATTTAAGACAATAACGGCAAATACCCAAATTTTAATGCTTGTTGGATGACGGCTTCTAATAAATTAAGCCGTCAGCAGCACCTTGCCGATGTCGCCTTTTTCAACCGCGGCGTGCCCTTCGCCGGCCTTACTTAGCGGCAGCTTCAGGCCGATGGGAATGACTAGTTTTTTATTTACCACGGCGTTGGCCATTTCCGTTTGTATCTTTAGGTCCGGTGCTGCAAAGACCGGAACAACGCGAACAGCCGGATAGTCTTTGGCATTTGACGGCGGACCAAGCACCGAGGCAAATACGCCCCCTTTGACCACTTTGCCCAGAAAAGTCGCCGCGGTTTTTCCCCCGACCGTGTCGGCAACGGCGTCCACCGCCGGCAGTTTGGCGATTGCGCTCTCATCATCAGTCGCGATTACCTGATCCGCTCCAATGCTTGCCGCTTGCTGCAATTGTGTTTTCCGAACTCCGGCGATCACCACCGCGCCGCGCTGCTTCGCTGTGTATACGGCTGAGCGCCCGACGCTACCCAGAGCCCCGATTACCAGAATTGTCTGGCGGGCTTTAATTCCCGTCCCCTTATCGATCAGCATATATCCCGTCGTGGTGACCACGGGCAACGCTGCCGCTTCTATTACGTCCAGCCCCTGAGGTATTTTCACGAGTATCGCCGCCGGGATTGTGCAGAGTTCCGCGTATGCCTGATCTGCGTAAGCGAATACTTTATCGCCGACTGCAAAGCCTTCAACGCCTGGACCGATTTTGACAATCGTGCCCGCGACGTCGACGCCTATGACGCCGGGGAATTTTATGGGAAAAAAATCCTTCATCACCCCCGAGCGCCGTTTAATGTCAATTGGATTTATGCCGGCGGCGGCGACGCGCACAAGCACTTGTCCGGCTCCGACGCTCGGGTCAGGGTAATCCTCATACTTTAAGACATCCGGCCCGCCGTACTGGTGAATGACGCTTGCCTTCATGATCAATCTCCTTGTAGTGCCGTGAAATTAAAATTTTATAGTTAATGCGGTGGGTTGGTCGTACTGAAACAATACCTTGAGATCTTCCAGTTCTCACCGATCTTCTGGAACACGAAGAGTTCCTGATTGGCCTCCGGGCTGCTCTGGCCTGTCGCGTTAATCCGAACTTTTCCGGCAGAATTGGTGCGTGCAAACGCCCAGTTGGGTGCGACTTGGTGCACTTCAGCAATATCGAATTTAACTTCCAGCTTAATTGCCTTAAAGACGCCGTCATAGGCTTTGCGGATGGCGTCAGAACCAACGCTGGAAGCAAAATGCTGCGGCATAAACACGCCGTCGGGGGCATAAAGCTTCATCACCATATCGGTGCTGGATTGATTCAATGCCTCCTGATAACTGGCCAGCACGCCGGCGATCGCTTTTTCATCTGCGTTCATGATAATCCTTTCTGGCGATAACTCCCCATTCCAACGAAGTATATGCATCAGTTCTTTGTTGGGCTAGAGGGATAGATTGGGAATGTATTTTGCAAATTTGGAATAACGCTCACAGAGTAGAAAAAGCCGGCGACACGTCAAATCACGTCATCGGTAATAAACGGATTAAAATTCGTCTGATAGTCGTAATAATCAATGCCCTCGATTCTTTTCAGGAATCGAACGATCGGATACGTCACTGGTAACATCACGACTTCAACCAGCGTTTTGGCGGTCCACCCCATAAAAATGCTTTGCAACAACAGGTTATTCGGAAGAACGCCATACAAAGCGATTCCATAAAAAATCAGCGTGTTCAATCCCTCTCCAACTATGGTGGAAGCGACGAAACGAAACCATAAATATTTGCCCTTGTTCCAGATTTTTATTTTTGCCAGAACGTAACTGTTGCAAAAATCCCCAACCAGCACCGCCAGCAAACCGGCAATGGCAATCTTGGGGGTCGATGAAAAGATTTGCTGATAGGCGGTGTCACCCTTGAAAAAAACCGCCGAAGGAACCAGCAGTTGTGCGCCGGCCACTGCCGCTCCGACAACTGAGCAAAATATGGACAACCAAATGATGCTCCGGGCCCGTGAATAACCATAAACCTCGGTCAAAATGTCGGCGATCAGGTACGTCAGTGGAAAATACAAGATGGTTACCGATACGCCTATGCCACAGATCGAAATGATGCGCGCCGCGGTAAAGTTGGACACCAGCAGAAAGGTAATATTGAGGGCCGCAAGCAGGCCAAGGTATTTAAATTTTCCAAAATCGGTTCGCAGCATCTTATCTGTTTTTCAATCTCAGGCCGGAAGCTTAAAAAATAGCTGGGGCGTCATCCGTGCGGCATATTCTTTAAACACGCGCACTGAGCGTGGCATATAACGATTGCCAAGATGAACCAGTGAAAGGTCAAATAAACAAAAATGCCACATGGGCATAACTTCGACCAACCGTCTCTGTCGCAACAACTCGGGCTGTACGATTGGCGGCAATTCCCCAATGCCGACTCCCGCCAGCAATGCGGTTGCCAGACCGGCATAATCGTTCATTGCAATATATGGTTCGAACGATATCGTCTCTTTTGTTTTCCCATCGACATGGAAGAAGCTCCAGCTATAGTCAGGCTTCCAGAATGAAAATGCCAGCAGCCGGTGATTCAGAAGATCTTGGGGCGTTTGGGGATGCTTGCTCTTCTTCAGATAAGCCGGGCTGGCCACAAGTTGATGCCGGTAAGTTAACAGCCGCCGCGCCACAAGCGTTGAATCCTTCAGCGGGCCGACCCTGAACGCCACGTCAACTCCTTCTGCGATCTGGTCAACAATGCGATCAGTAATGAAAACCTGAACGCGTACGTCCGGATAAGCTGCCTGAAATCCATTCAATAGTGGCGCAATTAACGAGTCGGAAATACTCGGCGGCGCGGCGAGGCGCAACGTGCCGGAAACGTTTGTCAAATGATTCGAGACCACATGATCGATGGCGCTGCTTAGTTCGATGGTGTGCCTGGCGTGCTCAAGAACTTCCGAACCGATATCCGTAAGCCGAAGGCTGCGCGTCGATCGTTCCAGAAGCTGCACGCCAAGCTGATCTTCAAGTTCCGCAATCCGGCGGCTTACCGTCGAGATCGGCATTTTGAGTCGTCGCGACGCTTCCGAAAAACTACTCGACTCCACGATCCGGGCGAAGATGATCAGTGAATTGAGGTCCATCATATTCTCCCAATTATGGGAAAGTAATTTCCATTTTTCCCATCTTGTGGATAATGTCAAGGCCCCTATATCATTCGTCAACTGTAAATTCAAGTAAGGACATAACTATGAGTTCTAATCGGCGCGAGGTCTCCACAGCGGCTGAATTAATAGCGGCCGCACGCGACGCCAGCGTCGGTCGCATCGTCATCTCGGCGGATTTAACCGGGGTGCCGGCGCTGCGCCTTTCTCCCGGTCAAACACTGACCGCGTCTGATTTAAATAAAACCATTCGCTTTGCGGATGGCCAGGATGGCATACAGCTTTCCGCCAATAACACCGTCGAAAATCTCCAGCTCATAACCACTCCCGATAAACGGGTGCTTTTCAATGACACTACCGTCGACGATTTTGGCCGTTTTGATTTGCGTAATGTCAAACTCACTGGCGTAACACTGCTTCTGGCCGCAGACCGCATTCGTGCCGGCCATGTCGATGCTCACAACATCGACATCGTCTCCGCGGACGCTCGCTGGTATAACGTTCGGCCTAAAGGCTATGGCGTGGAAGTCATTCCTGGCGCATTCACCTTGTGGAATCAGCAGCTTGATTCTGCCGTCACAATTACCGCCGACCTTACCGCCCTTAGAGCGGGCCGCCCGAAGGCGCCCGTATTCGGAAGCGGAATTTTCGTCGGCGGAGCTGGCGATACAGGCGGTAAATTGGTCGTCCATCGATTAGAAACTCTCGGAGTCTATAGCCAGGGAGGAATTGCCCAGGGTACACCTGACCGGATTTCCGGCGGAGTCTTTACCGTTTACGGTGCATTCGTGGACACGGTCCACACTTTTGGTCCGGTCACCACCTACGGCCCCAACGATATGGTTCTGGATAACTGGGGCGTCGTCGACCGCTGGATTTCAGAGGAAAAAATAACCTCGCATGGTCCAAGCGGGATTGGATTCGTAAATTTCGGCACAATTAATCTACTCCAGATTAAAGCGCCAATCGAAACCTTTGGCCTCGGGGCGCGCGGATTTAATGTCTATTCGGGAACGGTAAAGTCCGCCGAATTCGAGCGAATTGTTACTCACGGAGATGGGGCAGTCGGAATTCAAATCAGCCAGCCTGTCGGTGACATCACTGTGCTTCGCGGCATTGAAACTTTTGGCGGTACGGGCGAATCACTGGTCAAAGGCGTCGTCACCAAGCTTTCGGCAATCGCCCTGAGCATGAAGCCCGGAGGATCGGTGCGCAAATTAGACATCGCGGGTGGATTGACTACGCACGGCCCGGGCATTGCACCCCTTGAATTGCACGGCAATGTGGAATTGCTTCACATAACCGGCGGAACCTCTGCGCTCGGCGATAGGGTATGATATTTTTAACAACCGTCATTCTTGCCTCGCAGAGGCGGGACGCCGAAAATCAAAGAATTTCAAAAATGCTGTAGAGCGGACCGTCGGGAAGCCGGTGGCCAATACCGATCGCGATAATGCGGTTTATCCAGTCATATTTTGGCGAACTGGTCTCGAACATGGGATTCATGCGGAAATAGTAGTTCATTGGATCGACTGTCTCGCCCCGGTCCAGTTTCTCTATGATGCTTGGCGGACCGGCACGCAAACACTGATAAGTCATGACGATCAATGCCCCATCTGTCGTCCTTAACACAAGCCGCACATCTAACCTGATGCACGAATCAGTGCGAACCGATTGCGCGTCGAGGCCGGCAACAACTTCACCGGATAGCCGCTCGCCTTCGAATGAACCTCCTTGAACGATTCCGATGCGGCGGAACACGTCAGGCGTTTGACCGACAACCAATAGCGGCGGCACTTTCTCGCGCAACACGAACAAGGGCCGGGTTTTCAGACTCTTGAGCGATTCGGGCAATTCTTTACTCAGCGAATTCGACATGATGTTCTCCTTTGAGTCTTAGGGTCCAAACCCAATTAAGGATCTGTTAAGCGATTGATGATTCGAGGTTATGAGCAGCGAAGGAGTAAGATCGCTCAGTAATTGGACGCCTCCACAAACTCGTCTATACGATTGCAGGAGTACGGACTACGCGACCATCGCGGGAATGGCCACTTGCAGGAAGTCTTCCAATGACGTCGGTTCTTCGCCGGTGAGGTCCTTTACTACTGGACTGAGGATCGCTTGATAACCACGAGCGGCTTCTTCATCCAGTTCCCGCACGCTTCTTGCCGCGAACTGCGGGATACCGGCAGCCATGAGACCTTTTTCGACCTCTTCCGGGGCCACGTTTACGTGTTGGATGGACTTTCCAGAGAAGCGCGAGAGGAGACTCGCAACCTGTTCGTGCGTTACCGAGGCCGGACCTGTCACGTCATAGATGGCTTTACCAGTGGAGTTGAGCAGAGCCGCCGCAGCCACTTTTGCACAGTCCTGGCGGGTGACATAGGAGCGGCCCTGAGACCCGGTTGCGGAAATCAGCTTGCCAGTCTTCAAGGCGAATTGTGCAAACCTAAGGATGACCTCTGCGTATAAATTGTTCCGCAGAATCGTCCAGTCAAGTCCGCTTTCGAACAACGCAACCTCTGTCCAAAAATGATCGTCAGGAACCGAGGGTCCGGTCGTCGGATGAGCGTTAGGCAGCGACGTGTAAGCGATATGCTTCACCTCTGCGCTCAGGGCGGCCTGGATCGCTGCACGGTGCTGCTTGATGCGTACTTCGGGCGCGTGCAGTGAATCGGTGCTGATGAGCAGCAGGCGATCTACCCCTGCAAACGCCTTCTGCAAGGTCTCCGGACGATCGAAATCCGCCTCTCGCTCCTCCACACCTAACGCAACAAGTTCCTGATTCTTTCCAGGGGTACGCGTCGCTGCGATTACTTTCTCCGCTCCGAGCCGTCGAAGCTCCGTCACAACAGCCTTTCCAAGATTTCCGCTGGCACCTGTTACGAGAATCCGCTTATCCGTGAAACTCATGTTCTACACCTCAAGAAACAAGCCATACTGATACCTATTTTTCCAAACATCATTGCGCCAAGGCAATATGGACTAACTTTGATTCCGGTTCGGCCTAAAGCACGGTAGTGCATGTCGATTTCCTTTTTGTTCCTGTAAAAATCTGCCCTTTTGAGCTATAAAAAAATGCGGAACATGGATCCGATTAGCGAAACAGTCATTTCAGAGTTCGTTGGATCATCTTTGCGTCTCATAGGAATTCCGCCAGAGCCTTGTAAAGTGCCGCAGGCTGCTCCTCCGGAACAAAATGACCTGAATTGGGAATCACCACAGGTGTTATGTCCTGAAAGTAAGGCCGCAGCGAGTCTCCCATCGTCGGAATGGCGTATTGTCCGCCCACCGCCAGGAGACGGATGGAGAGTTTGCTTTTGAATTGTGTTTTGTTGAATTCCATGTCCACGAGTATTTGGCGGCAATAGTCGAAAGCCGCGTCCATTCGGCCCTCTCGCGCATACGCCTGCACATACGCGGCCACGTCGCTCGGGGGAATCGCTCCTGGCGTGTGCACTTTATTTTTAAACCACCATCCGACGTAGATGTCTTCTTTCCCCTTGGTGAGCTCAACGGGCAAATCAGGAAGCATCTGAAAAATAAAATTCCACTTCCGTTTGTAGTCCGACAATTGAATCTCATTGAGTAAAGTGACGCCTGGAATTCCCGCGTCGATAAGCGTAAGCGACTTGAAATCGTCGGGGAAAAGAAGCACCCAGCTATATGCAACCCATGCGCCAAAATCGTGGGCCACGACGTGCAGCGGCGCGCCCAGATTCCCAACGAACTCATGAAAGACTCTCGCCACATTCTCCGTTGTCGCCGGGGCTGCAAGGATCCCAGAGTCCCCGAAACTCGGTAAGTCGGCCGGAATGGCCTGGAAATTTTTAGTTAACAACGGAATCAGCCTGTTCCAGGACCGGCGTGTCTGCGGAAACCCCGAAATCAGCAGGACTTTTTCTCCATTTCCAATTTGGTCGAACGCGATCTTCTTTGCCTCCATCGCTGCAGCCGTTGCAGCTATCTTTTGCGAATAGTCCATTGGTGAACTCTCCTTCGAATGCAAACTGACTAAGAACCTCTAACGAATTACCGTTGTTAATTTCGCCGGTTCTTGCGATTTTGTATCAGCTCGCGATGACCTACAGCAATTCATTCCAGTACCTCTTCCAGGAATGCCACCATGGTTTGCCAGGATCGGCGTTCAGCCTGCGGGTGCATCGCGGCCTCGAGCGTGTGTGCGCCGGCCGATCCTTCACCGGTAAATCCGTGGCTCGCGTCTGAATACAATATGACCTGCCAGTTGGCTTGTGCCTGGCGCATCTCATCGCAGAATGCCAGCAGCCTCTCCAAAGGGACAACCGGGTCGGCATCGCCATGAAGCACAAGAACCTTCGCTTTAATCGTGCCGCGCTGGGCCGGCAAAGGTGCAGTGAGAACGCCGTGCAAACTCACGACACCGCGCAGAGGCGCGCCGCTGCGGGCAAATTCCAATACGCCGCATCCACCAAAGCAATATCCGATCGCGGCGACACGGTCGCCATCGCATTCAGGCCGGTTCTCAAGCACTGTCGCGCCCGCCAACATGCGCTGACGATAAGCGAGCCGGTCGGTCATCAGGGGCCGGATCACCTCGAGCGGGCATTGCGGCGGCGCGGGACGCACGCCGGCGCCTAAAGCATCGACCACAAACACCGCATAATCCAAATCAGCAAGCTGATCCGCCCGCGCACACAGACTTGACGTAACATTCATCCATGATGGAGCAATCAGCACTCCCGGCCTGCGGCCGGCCGAACGCGGGGCGGCGAAGTAGCCCTCCAATGGCTGATCACCGTCGCGGTATTTAATAAACATTCCCATCCCGACACCGTTATGCCGTAGCCAGGCTGGCTGGGCGCCCAAGAATGCGATGAACACACGTCACCGCGAGGGCTCCATCGCCGATAGCAAACGCCACGCGCTTGGTCGTGCCGCTGCGGCAGTCGCCGGCGGCCAGCACACCTGGCATGCTGGTCTCCAGCGGACACGGAACATCTTCTAGCCGCCAGTTTGGCCTGGCGGCAACATCGACCCCGGTAAGCACATATCCCATTGCGTCCTTATCGATTTGGGGCGGCAGAAAGTCGGTTCTCGGTTTGGCCCCGATAAAGATGAACAGTCCCTGGCAGCATTCCCATACTCTTTCGCCGCTCTCGTGTTGCAGCGCAATTTCCTGGAGGTGCTCGATTCCCTTGATAGCGGCGACCTGCGTGTTGTACCGCACATCCACTTTGTCGTTCGCCAAAAGCCTCTCAGCCAGATAAGTGGACATCCCCTTGAGACTGTTACCACGGACGACCAGCGATACGCGTTCGGCGAACTGCGAGAGGAACATCGCGGCCTGCCCGGCCGAGTTTCCCGCTCCGACAATGTGAACTATGCCGCGCTCGCATGTGACAGCCTCAATATTGGTGGCGTTGTAATAAACGCCGGGTCCATGCAACGCGTCGATTCCGGCCACGTCAAGCAGCCGGTATGAGACGCCCGTCGCGATCACCACTGCGCGTGTGTCTATGGAATCTCCTTCGGCAGTCAAAATTTTGTACGATCCATCATCTTGCCGGGTGAATCCAGATACCGTTGCCGGGATCAAAAACTCAGCGCCAAACTTAAGGGCTTGTAGATAAGAAAGATGGGCCAGATCCCTGCCGCTGATACCATTGGGGAAGCCGGCGTAATTCTCAATCCGCGAACTTGCCCCTGCCTGCCCTCCCGGCCCCGCCTGATCCAGCACCAGCGTAGAGAGTCCCTCCGAAGCGGCGTATACCGCCGCTCCCAGCCCTGATGGTCCTCCGCCGAGGATCAAAACGTCATACGTTTTCCTCGGCAGCGTGCGGCGAAGTCCGATGTATTGTGCAAGTTCAGCCTTTGTCGGAGCCTCGAAGATAATCCCACTGCCATGTGTCACCACGGGAAATTTTTGGCCCGCGCTGCGGTATTGCCGCGTTTCGGCCGAGTCCACCGCCGAGGTGTCAAGCCAACAGTGTGGAACAGCGTTGCGGAAGAGAAAATCAATGATCTCCAGCGTGTGCCGGTCGGTTTTGCTGCCATACACGCCTAGCCCGCGAAATTTCGACGCCAGCAGAATCTCCCGGCGGCGCTGGAAAGATTTCCAATATCGCTCGCCCAGGACCGGCCGTCGGGCAAACATCTCGCGTAGTCTGGCCGGCGTCATGCGAAGAGCTTTGACGGCGGTTTCAGCCTCGCATGTGACAACCGACCGTCGGCCTGTGAACAGGTCTATGTCGCCCGAAAAGTAGCCCGGACCATATTGGACGAAACGGATTCGCTCTCCGCTCGAGATATCAATGATTCGGACCTGGCCTGAAAGAATGGTGTAACTGTTAAACGGATAGTCACCCGCGTTAAACAGCGCTTCATCGGGCTCGAATGAACACGGCTCACCAAACTCCGCCACGGTTGCCAGTTCAGCTTCACTCAGGTGCGGGTAGGCCACATGGTCGGATAGTGGATTTTCCCATCCTTCAATGGTGTCGTTGGCCAACTTGCGATCGGCACACCCGCCAAACCGAAAATCTCCACGATCTGAACACATCTCAGGTGTCCCCACGGTTGCTTGATAAATTAATCAACCGGCCACGAAGAAAAATCTCTTTAACACGGCGCATCAAAAGAAATAGCCCGGAGGCTTTACATTCCCTCGCATGACATAGCCATTGTGCGACATTTCCATCCGCATCTTCTCAATCACAAAAAAAGCATTGTCCTTCATGAGAACATCAACACCGTTGAGCCGCTCCGGCCAAGTTTTGCCATTTGACGTCGTTTTCTCGAGCATCTTCTTGACGACCCAATTAGTACAGGCGTCGAAGTACGAAGCTTCTGCCCATCGATACGAAGCGCGATACGGGCCCTGGAGTTGTTTGATGAAGTACCCGAATTCGATGGTCAACAGCGCTTCGTGCGCGAACGTCAAAAGGTCCTGCAGGAACTCTCGTCCCTCTTCTACCGCCGCACGCCCTCCTAATCGCGACACATGCCCCGAAACAACCTGTGCAAAGTCATAACTCAACACCTGATCGTATGCTTGAATGTAGCCCGACATGTTCTCCGACATGTCACAGCTTCTGAACGTGCTCCATCCTGGGCTGGCGATATCGATGGCCGCTAGAATTTTTGGACCAGGCACATAAACGAAAATCAGCCCTTCGGAGTGATTCTGACCCTTGTACGACATTTCTACTTTGACCCCGTTCACATCAAGAGTCGAATCTTGAGAGAAAATTTCATTCGGCGGCGGCCGGTGCGGATCGGGGAACCGCTCCAAAAGCTCGCGCGTTTTTGCGTGACCGATTCGCGTGATTTTATCTCCAAACATCGCCGCTGCGCCAACGTGGTCGGCATGCCAATGACTGTAGATCATGTGCGTCACCGGTTCGTCGGTCATCTCCTCAATGGCGGAGAGCAGGTTTTCTCCCAATGAAGGAGGAGCATCCACAGCAATCACGCCGGCCCCTGTGCTAATGAACATGCAGTCGTAAGCGCCCGTGGTGACCCAGTATACGCCGCCCGCCAGTTCCTCGACGTGATAACCCTTAGTAAGTCGGTCTTCTGAAAACAGAATGCCGTAAGAGGATGCAGGCGGAATGGCAAAATCCTCGACGCGGCTGTACGGAACGCCCAGAGGGCCCAGGTCAGTGATGAGCCACGAAGGCACCTGCAAGTTAGGATTGGGACCAGCGTCCGCAGCGGCAATCGATGGAAAGCGAGTCAAAGATAATGCTGCGGCAGAAGCGGTGATCCCACCGGTCTGGAGAAGAAATGATCTGCGGTTTAACATATATAACTCCTACAAAAATTCTTGATTCTGGCACTATTCCCGTGACTCGGTTTTTAAGAATGTTCCGCGATGGAGTTCATCAAACGCCTCGCGCAGTTGTTCTTGTGTGTTCATGACAATCGGCCCATACCACGCCACCGGCTCCTGAAGTGGCTTTCCTGAGACCAGCAGAAACCGAAGGCCCTCGTCACCCGCCTGCACCACGACTTCCTCGCCATTGTCAAAGAGTATCAGGGAACAATTACTTGCTTCCGTGGGCGGGGTTGTGTCCCACCAGCCGACAGGTTCAGTCGGCACCGCGAGCGGACTGGACGCGTTGCAGAACTTGCCGCTGCCCGCAAAAACATACGCAAAGGCCTGCCGGTAGGTTTCCACTGGCAGAGACTTGCGATGGCCGGGAGCAACGGACACATCCAGATAAATTGGATCAGCCGCGATTCCATCAACAGGCCCGCGCTTTCCCCAGAAGTTGCCGCAAATTACTCGCACATGTGTGCCGTCATCATCGGTGATCTGGGGAATTTCCCCAGTTTTTATTTCCTGATAGCGAGGCTTGGTCATTTTTAGTGATGAAGGCAAATTTGCCCACAACTGGAATCCATGCATTCGGCCCGCTCGGTCTCCTTGGGGCATTTCCTGGTGAATAATGCCGCTACCCGCCGTCATCCATTGGACGTCACCGGCGCCAATCACGCCACGATTGCCGATGCTGTCGGCGTGGTTAACTTCACCTGCCAAGACATATGTAACCGTTTCAATTCCACGGTGCGGATGCCATGGAAAACCGGCCAGGTAGTCTTCGGGAACATCGTTGCGAAAGTCGTCGAGTAGAAGAAAAGGGTCGAATTCTTTGGTCTTGCCGAATCCAAAGGCCCGGCGCAAATGCACGCCTGCTCCTTCCAAAGCAGGCTTTGCCGCGAAAACCTGTTTCACTGGCCGAATGGACATAAATGCTCCTTCATGAAACATGCTTCAACGGCAACATTCTAGGCAGCCGCAACGGTCCTGATTAAGGGGTAATTTCGGAAATATCCTTTCCAAATTTGAAACAGTTTTTATAACTCAGATGAACGTATGAACTGCCGGAGCGTGCCTATCATTTCATTGTTCCATCTCCAATTGCTGCGGCAATGCGGTCAACAGTTGCTTCAATTCTGAAGCATGTTGTTGGATCGGGCTTTCCAAATATTGAAAACTATTTCTCACAAATCAAACTAGTCGTTCATTTTTTAACTGCCTAGCATGTATGCGCGTGTTTTTTGACGTGTGACCGTTAACCTTCATTTTAAGGAAAGACAAAAATGAAGAATATGGAAGTATTAACTGGCATGCAATCGAGGCGAGACGTTTTGCGAATCGCCGCACTCTCCGCCGTTGGGCTTGGTTTGTCTGGTTCCCCAATTGCCAGGTCCCAGAACGCCTCTGCCGCACAAGGCGGATCTGGTCCGCTTCAATCAGCCGGCGTGCTCGCGTTCGGACCCGACAACGTTCTTTTTGTCGCCGACATCACCGGTGACGCGGTTCACGCCTTCGCACTGCGGGAGACGGATCTAACACCCCAGTTGGATGTCCAGATGGGTAACTTTCACAACTTTGAGGGTCGGAACCTGGTCCCCGGTCTGGATCAAAAACTTGCCGCGATGTTCGGCACAACCTATGACCAAATCGTCGTCAACGACATGGTCGTACATCAATCCACCCAGCAAATTTTTATCTCGGTTGAGCGCGGCCGCGGGACGGATGCCCTCCCGGTGATTGTAAAGGTCAACCATGGAAATCTCGAGGTGCTTGAGTTGGATAGCATTCCGCACTCGCAAGTCGCGATTCCCAATGAGCCTAATGCGAAGGCCATGCTTGAGTTCGAGCCTCAGCGGACATACGCGATCACTGACATTAAATACTACAACGGCGAGATCTTCGTGACCGGGATTTCAAATCAGCGATTTGCATCGACGCTGCATCGGATTCCCTATCCCTTCAATGCCCAGATGGCGACATGTACCGTCGAGATCTGGCACCCGGTACACGGAGAATTTGAGACGCGCGCTCCGATCATTCGCCAACTTATCCGGGAGGTGAATGGCGAGCCATACCTGTTCGCCGTCTACGGCTGTACGCCTCTTGTGCGGTTCCCCCTGGCCTCTCTGACGGATGGCGCTCACGTGCGTGGGGACACAATCGGAGAGCTGGGCTATGGAGCTAACCCGATGGACATGTTGACGTTCCGCGATCCATTTGATCAAAAGGAATATTTGCTGGTCACCATCGACACGCGCAGCGCGTCGCGCATCGCGATCACCGATTTGGAAGCAGCACAGCCCGAGCCGACCGGCGGTCCGATCGACTTCGGGCCGGGTGGTCTGGGTCGCACGCAGCGCGGTCTTCCGATAAAGGCCGAGCATTTCGCAATCCTCAATCCAAAATGGGCGGTTCTGATTTGGCGGCATCCGAAGACATCGTATCGGCTGGATGTCAGTACGCTCGCTCTTCCATACTTCTTCGAGCGCCGTGATGGTATGTCGGAAATGAATTGGCCCAATGGCCCGGACCCCTTTGATTATCGCCATCACCGCAACGATATAGAATACGGGAATTCATAAGTGACAAACCAACCACTACTCACGTTTCACTCCCATAACCAGGAACCCTGGTTTGGGAGCGTTAGCGTTTGTAACCTCGATCCCAATCTCGTCGCCTCTCTTGGCAACAATATGGAGCCGGATCACCAGTTGCGGTCCATATTCCGGGTGCGCATCCTCCAATCAGAATTGCCGGAAAATGGCGGCCTTCCAGACATTTTCGGCCGCTATCAAATTCTGGATAACGGTGTTCGTTTTGTCCCGCATTTTCCGTTCCAGCGCGGAGTGAATTATCACGCAAGTTTCGATCCGCAGCCGCTCGGCGGTTCCATGTACTCAGAAGTTCAGACGCTTGAGTTCTCGCTCCCCAAAGAGCCTGGCACTGCACCCACCCAGGTCACACATATCTATCCCTCAAGCGACTCGTTGCCAGAAAACCTGCTTCGCTTCTACGTCTGCTTTTCCGGTTCGATGCAACGCGGACGATGCGAACAGGAGATCGCGCTACTTGGCTCCGATGGACAACCGGTGCCCGATGTACTTTATCGTCCGCCCGTCGAACTCTGGGACAGGAATATGCGGTGCCTCACGGTTCTTCTGGATCCTGGCAGGCTCAAACGCGGGGTTGGTCCCAACGTCGCGCTGGGCCCGCCGCTAAAAATGGGTCAGGAATACACGCTCTTAATAGGTTCGGGAATGGTTGACGTGTCCGGTCGTCCGTTGCCAGAGGCCTTCCGCAAGCGATTTCGTGTGACAGAGGCTGTCCGGGAACCAATTTCAGTTGCGCAGTGGCAGATCGCCCCACCCGCGGCAGCTAGCCGTCAGCCTCTCGTACTCAATTTTCCACGACCCCTGGATTGGGCGATTCTTTTGCGGGCAATGACCATCACATCGACAGATGGGCAATTAATACATGGCTGCGTTGTCATCGATCAGTGCGAAACACGATGGAACTTTACACCAACATCGCCTTGGGCTGCGGGGTCCTACCTGGTTTGTGTTGAGTCGAGTCTTGAAGATATTTGCGGCAACACCATAACAGCGGCATTTGACGGACCTCTCCGGTCAAAGCGTTCTTTAGCAAATGAGCCGTCGCATCGTTTAATTGCCTTTCATCTGACATGAGGTTTTTGGCCGACGCTCATTGCGATCAACCAGAATAATCTGACTGAAGGAGACACTCATGAAGGGCAACGTCGAAATCGTTCAGGAGCTTCTTAAGGGAGCCACCAAACCGGATGTGGTCGCCGCCCTTGTGGCCGATGATGCTGTTTATATGTCGCTTACTTATGATAACCCGGAGCTCAAAAAACTCATGCCCTGGGCGGGTAGGCACAAAGACGGCAAAGCGGCGATTCTCAAGACCTTCAGCGATGTGAACCGGTATTGGACGGTTGAGAAGTTCGACGTCCAGCAAATTTTTGGCCAGGGAGACTATGTCGCGGTGTTCGGCAGTTTCACGCTGCGCTCAACGAAGTTGGGAAAGCGATTTACGTCTCCGTTCTCGATCCTCGCCACTCTTCGCAATGGCAAGGTGACTTACATGCAATACATGGAAGATACCTTTGGTACTGGCTCGACGTTTCGGTCCGGCGGGAAGTGGATTTTTTCAAGCGACCCGGCCGGCGGCGAGGTCGAAGTGTAATCTATGTGGCTAAATAAATCTGCGTCAATCCGCTAAATCTGCGGGCCGTTCTCTGTCCCCTCCTCGTCGCTATAATATTTGCATATCAAACTGGGATAACCACAAAACTTATCTTACGCGACGAAAGGATTTGTACCATGACAGTCGAACAATATCCGAACCTCGTAATTGGTTGCGGCATAGCCGGCAAACTCATCGCCTGGAACTTGGCAAAAATGGGCCAGAAAACCATCGTGGTCGAACGATCCATGATCGGCGGCGCCTGTCCGAATGTCGCTTGTTTGCCCAGTAAAAACATGGTCTATAGCGCCAAGGCCATTTCCCTTGTCGATCCCAAAATTGGGCTTGGCGTTACGTCCGGTCAATTCCACGTTAACATGCATGGCGTCATTCGACGTAAACGGGAAATGGTCGAAGGCCTGATCAAGGTCCATCTGGATGCGTTCAAAGCCAGCGGCGCCGAGCTGCTCATGGGCGAAGCGCGCTTTGTTGACCCCAAAACCGTCGAAGTAACGCTCAACGCCGGCGGCACACGCCGGTTGCGAGGCGATCGCGTTTTTCTCGACGTCGGCACCCGGGCCGCGATCCCCGATATTCCCGGCCTCGCCGCCGCGGCCCCTATGACCCACGTCGAAATCCTCGACCGCGAACAGTTGCCCGAGCATCTGGTCATCCTCGGCGGCGGCTATGTCGGCCTGGAGTTTGCCCAGGCTATGCGACGTTTCGGCAGCCGCGTGACCGTCGTTCAGCATGGCAAACAATTGCTCAAACAGGAAGACCCCGACGTCGCCGATGGAGTCCTGGAATTGTTCAAAGACGAGGGCATTGAAGTCCTGCTCCAATCCGAGGTTCTGGGCGTCTCCGGCCGTTCCGGCGCGGGCGTAGAGCTAAAACTTCGTGTCGGAGCAAATGAACAGACCCTCGGTGCCTCCGATATTCTGGTCGCAGTTGGCCGCACGCCTAATACCGATCGGCTTGACCCGGTCAAAGGGAATATTCGCCTCGATGCCAACGGTTACATCCAGGTCAACGAAAAGCTCCAGACAAGCGTCGAAGGCGTATGGGCGATGGGCGAATGTGCCGGCAGCCCGAAATTCACGCACGTCGGCGAAGACGACTTTCGCATTGTTTTAAACAACCTCACCGGCGGCAATCGCACGACACGCGGACGTCTTATCCCCTATTGCATATTCACCGATCCCGAAGTAGCCCACGTCGGTATGAGTGAATCCGAAGCAAAGGCAAAAAATATTCCCTATCGGCTGGCCAAAATCCCCATGGCCATGGTGCTGCGCATGCGCACGCTTTCGGAAACGCGCGGCTTTTGCAAAGCGCTGGTCGGTGCTGATGATCATATTCTGGGTTTTACCGCGTTCGGCGCGGAGGCCAGCGAAATGATGGCGGTTGTTCAGACGGCAATTCTTGCCGGCCTGCCATATACGACCCTGCGCGATGCGATTTTCACCCATCCCACCGCCGCCGAAGGCCTCGGCGGCCTGTTCTCCAGCGTCCCCGCAAAATCCGGATAAATCGGGCTCGGCGCGCGCAATCAAACTTTTCTGAGAGGCGAAGAACAGGCCTAATTTATGAAATGGTGAATTGCCTCGTTGGCGTTATCTTGAAATGAAGTATTTTTCAAATCAGTAAAAAAAGTGCTCTGATCGACCATTTCCCCCGATAACTTACCCTGTTTACTGGCATAAAAAACGCCGCTTTTATACTGCTCATCCGAAATGGCATCTACAAAGCGTTTTGCACCTACTTCCAACTTATGCACCATTCCGCCCATCAATGGGAATACAATAGGCATCATCACATACTTCAACATAAACCGCATTGCCGGGGGAAGACTATTTGGCGCCTGAGTTCCTTTTGTATTCCCCGGGCTTGCAACAATAAACTTGAGCTTAGGATATTTTCTTGCCATTGATAACGTCCACATGGTTGCTGCATATTTGACATATGCGTATGCTTGCAACGCATCGAACTTATTACCAAAATATGATCCATCAAGAACAGCAACAAACTCACCTACAGAAGAAGTCCTCATTGAAACTGGTTTTACTCCGAGCATCTTTACTCCAGGAACAGCTTCCGCACTGATTGATAGAACTGTTTGCCTTAACTTGTCACGTTTAATTAATTCTTCCACTAAAATTACATGACCTAGAATATTCGTAGCAGCTAATTCATTCATGCCGGAAGGCGTAATTTTTGCAGCCGTTTTCCCAACTACTCCACCAGCATTTAAAACTATTGCATCAATAGGTTCCTTAATTTCGTCTACTGCTTTTCTCACAGAATTTGCATCCGTAACATCCCCAATAATAATTTCAAAAATCTTTTTCCCCGTTTTCTCCTCAAGGTCTTTTTTTGCCGCCTCTGCTTTCGCTCGATTTCTGCAAAAAAGAATTACCTTTTTTGTTTCTTTTCTCAATGCTAACTGTCGGGCAGTCTCTTTCCCAAGCCCAATATTTGCTCCGGTTATTAATATGCTTTCGTTCATCATGGGAGTCTCCGTATAAAAGGTTAAGTTGTAAGGCTCCGCGAGGGCAGAGCCAGCTTGCTAATTTCGAACTATTCAGTTATATATTAGTTGGTGTGGTGGAAACTGTCAAGGAGTTTTGAACTAAAATGTTTCAAAATACCGCCAGGAAGCGTGGACGGCCGCGAAGCTTCGACGAGACGGGGGCGCTGGAAAAGGCGACTCAGGTGTTCTGGTCGAAAGGCTACGACGGAGTGACGATTGACGATCTCGTCGCCGGGATGGGCGTGGGACGGCCGAGCCTGTATGCCGTCTTTGGGGACAAGCGGGCGATATTCTTGCGCGTCCTTAGGGCGTACGCAGAGCGGAAGGGCGCATCAGCCGCGAAGGCACTCCTCTCACCACAGGGTCTTCGCGACTCGATCGCGGGCTTTCTGAGGTACGCCGTCGAAAGTGCGACCGAGAAAAGATCGGCCCGGGGCTGCCTTCTGGTGTGCGTCGCGCCGCTTGTGAACGACGCTGAGGTCCAGCAGTTCCTGCAAAAAGCGGCGGCCGGTGGCGCCGCGCTGGTGGAAGGTCGTTTCCGGGACGGGATCACTGCCGGAGAAATCCCGTCCGACTTTCCTGTGGCCGTGCGCGCGATCCAAGTCACGGATTTTGCTCGTGGCCTTACCATGCGTTCGCTGATAGGCACGCCGCGCAAGACGCTTCTCAGGGATGCCGAGGAAGCGGCCGACTTAGTGCTCCTGCCGCGACGTGGAAAGGCGGCTCCGGTGGGCGATTCTTAAAGCAAAATTTTGCGATGAATATATTTCCTCGAATAATGAACAGTGGTGTTCGTAACAAACACGGCTGTTCGTTAGGAACATCCGCCAGATTTTATTACGCCGCCGGGATTGATTATCAGGCGCGGGATTGCAGATGTGAAAATGGTAACTGATGCTCCCCAACGCCGTAACGGTTTGATTTTCCCGCGGCATGGCATCACGGTGCTGAGATGGTGGAACAGTTGATCAGGTGTTAGTAAAACAAATATGGATGTTCGCAAATTTGCGAACGCGCCGGGAGGGCAGCGACGAGCCATCTTTTCCCTCAACTCTCCATTCTGCCAAATCAATTTCGGGGTTACATTTTTTCCTCAATTTTTGGGTATCCGAAGCGTTACAACGTTACAAGGTCTTGATTTATAGAGTATTTTGCACTTTTTGATCCGTAACATGATCAGTGCCTGTTACGGCTTTAACAGTGGAGGAAACATCACTATTTTCAGGTGTTGTAACACCGTAACGGTTGGATTTTTCCAACTGGAGCGAATACCTCTCGAAAGCCTCACAGGATGCAGTCAAAAATACCCTTTGGCGATTTTCTATTAAGTCGAAGTTAAACCACTTATTTTGGGCCTCCTAAGTGTGACAGCGTGACAATCCCTTAATTTCCAGCACATTTTGCATTTTTCAACCGTGACAAAATTTTCATTTGTCACGCTTAGAAAAGTGAGAAAGACTCTATATTTACCGATGTTGTCACGCTGTCACGACTGCGTTTTCCCGGTGCTCCGGCAATACCTCTCGAACGCGTAACGAAACGATCCCGATGGGCGCAGATTAGTTTTACCACAACGACACCACGACACAGCGGAGGGGTAGGAGATAGGCAATAGTGCCGCGAGGCTACCGCTTAATATTTACTTGTCAAAGAACCGGCTATATGAGCCTTTAAGAGCTTCTAAGAAGCTCTAATACTGAATAGGCAAACCAACCGGCGCGGCGAAGCCACGCCGAGAGAGTAGAACAGTGGATCAGGCGAACAGTGGAGCAAATATGGATGTTCGCAAAATTGCGAACGCGCAGTAGCGGCACTTGGGGTGCCGAGTTGGGAGACGGGAGAAGGCGGCTGCCGCCGCAGTTTGAAGTGTTCAGTTTTCATATTTTTTAACGCAGAGGGTGCAGAGGTTGCGCGGAGGACCCAGAGATTTTTAACCACGACGGCATGACGAGACAACGTATTTTTGCCACAGAGGGCACAGAGGACTTAGAGCAGTTCCACTCCAGCTATAGCGTCTGCGTCGCTTAAAGCGACCCTTCGGGTTGGCACAGACAGGGTCGTCCGCTGCGTCATCGCTCCGCGACGGGGTTTTGCAAACCCGCCTTGTCGCTCTTCCTTGCGGCCAAC
>DATJSN010000071.1:0-28100 GCA_035504095.1 Phycisphaerae bacterium
CGCCGCCATAAACCAGCCGCCATTTTCGTCGCCCGATTTCGCGGCCCAGCAACACGGCCGCTTCGTGATAGACGCGTTTAGCCCCCGGACTTGACCCGCAAAAAACACAAATCGATTTCATGTGGCGGATTATCCTTGTGCTGCTCCGGCGTTACAAGGCCGCGATTCTCATAAGACATCGAGAATCTGTTTTACGGCGGCGATTTTTTCGGCAAGCTTAGGATATGCCGGAACGGAGATAAAATTCCGGTGGCCCGACCATAGGCGCTGCAGCAGTTGTGTGCTGGCAATCGCCCCGGCGGGGTCCTCGAACCGGCAGGCATTGGAGTCCAGGTCATAAACGCCGATGGCGGCGGCGGTTTGCATCAGGATTACCAGATCATAGCGGGCGAGCTCCGCTTTGAGCGTGGTGCCCATCTGGGGCCAATAGTCCTCACTTCCTTCGGGCCAATAAGCGGCACCATCGACCGTTCCACGATCCATAAGCAATAGTTTATCCGGATTCTGGCGTGCGGCGTTATCCTCCTGACGAATCTGCAATTGATAAATCCGCCGTTGGCGATCGCGTTTGCCTTCCAGATCGAGCAAATCCCACCGCGATCCGTCGGCGGAGTAAATCTGTGTCGCCGCTTCGGCGATGGCCACGACATTGGGCATCGCGGCGGCCAGGGCCGTGACAACCGCCGTCTTGCCGGAGCAGGGACCGCCAGTAAGAACGATTCGTTTCATAGAGTGGTGCGTGAGTTAGTTATAAGAGCCTCTAACAAAATGTGTAGAGCAGCCTCTCCAGGCTGCTCAATGAAGGAACAGGCTGGAGAGCCTGTTCTACACGACGCACAGCGTCGCGGCGCCGTCTTATTTTGTTAGAGGCTCTCAGTCTTCACGAGGCAGAGTGTAAATCGAAGATGGGTATTTGGCCATCAAAACAAAGTTTAAAATTATTGTGGACTCTGTGGCTAACAAATGTGTAGCGAAATGGCGAACAGTCTTGATCTATTGCCTATGCCCTCATAACAAATGAGACCGCTGGGGATCGAACCCAGGACCCACAGATTAAAAGTCTGTTGCTCTACCAGCTGAGCTACGGTCTCAAAAACATCGCAGGATTAAGAGTTTCTTCATCCGCGGGTTTTTCCTATTCTACGAACCACAGGCGGGATAACAAGATGCAGGGAATAGGGGATAAGGCATAGGGAACAGATGACAGATATAGGAAAAGGCCTGCTTTGCACCCTTTCAGCGTTGTCGTAAGTCGGGTACTTGTTACCAAGGCCGTGAATTCCTATTATCCGTATGGGAATAATTCGGGAGTGGTCTTAATCTTAGGCCCTGCCTGGCGGAAAATCCCGGATATTTACAGGAAACCATGGCCGACACGATGACTCATCTAAAAGAACTCGAAGCTGAAAGCATCTACATCATGCGCGAAGTGGCGGCGGAATTTGAAAACCCCGTCATGCTCTTTTCCAGCGGGAAAGACTCCTCCGTCATGCTGCATCTGGCCCTCAAGGCGTTTTATCCAGGCCGGCCGCCATTCCCGTTTTTGCACATCGACACCACCTGGGATTTTCGGGAGGTATACGAATTTCGCGACAAGCTGGTCGCTAAACACGGTCTGAAACTGCTGGTGCACACGAACTGGGATGCGATCAAGGCGGGCATTAATCCGTTCGAATCCGGCAGCATCAAATACACACACAACATGAACCTGCAGGGGTTGCTGCAGGCATTGCGGAAATATCAGTTTGACGCGGCGTTCGGCGGGGCCCGGCGTGAAGAGGAAAAATCACGGGCCAAGGAACGCATCTTTTCCTTCCGCGACAAACATTATCAATGGGACCCCAAGAACCAGCGGCCGGAAATGTGGAACCTTTACAACGCGCGAATCAACAAAGGCGAAAGCATCCGTGTATTCCCGCTCTCCAACTGGACGGAGCTCGATATCTGGCAATACATTCACCTGGAAAATATTCCGCTCTGCCCGCTCTATTTTGCCGCACCACGACCGGTGGTGCAGCGCGACCACATGCTCATTTACGTCAACGACAATCGCTATCCGCTCAAAGAAGGCGAAAAGCCGGAAAATAAAAAGGTGCGTTTCCGCACTTTAGGCTGCTATCCGCTCACGGGCGCCATGGAATCACAGGCGGATACGCTGCCCAAAATCATCGAAGAAATGCTTTTGTTCCGTCAGTCGGAACGTTCCGGCCGGGCTATCGACCATGATGAACAGGGATCGATGGAACAGAAAAAACGCGAAGGATATTTTTAAAACATGACGGCAATCGAAGCGGCATTTAACGAAGACATTAACACTTATCTGGCACGCCACCAGAAAAAGGAAATGTTGCGCTTTTTAACCTGCGGCAGCGTGGACGACGGCAAAAGCACCCTCATTGGCCGGTTGCTGCACGACACGAAAATGATTTATGAAGATCAGCTTGCCGCCGTCAAACGTGACAGCGTGCGCCATGGAACTACTGGCGGAGACATCGATTTGGCTCTGCTCACCGACGGCCTGAAGGCCGAGCGCGAACAGGGCATAACCATCGACGTAGCCTACCGTTATTTTTCCACGGACAAGCGCAAATTCATCATTGCTGACACGCCGGGGCACGAACAATACACGCGCAATATGGCCACCGGGGCCTCGACCTGCCAACTGGCGATTATTCTTGTCGATGCACGCCACGGCGTTCTGCCGCAAACCCGGCGGCACAGTTTTATCTGTTCACTTTTGGGAATCGAACACCTGGTGGTCGCGATCAATAAAATGGACCTTTTGGATTATTCGCAGGAAGTTTTTGAGAAGATCAAAAAGCAGTACACGGAATTTTCCGGCGGTCTGGAAATACGCGACATTCACTTTATTCCCATTTCCGCGCTCAAGGGCGACAATATCGTCGAACCCAGCGCGAACATGCCCTGGTATAAAAGCGGCCCATTGCTGAATCATCTGGAAACGGTGCACATCGCGTCCGACAGGAACATGCAGGATTTCAGATTTCCCGTACAGATTGTGCTGCGGCCCAACCTGGATTTCCGCGGCTTTGCCGGCACGATCGCGTCCGGTTCGGTGCGAAAAGGCGATCCCGTGATGGTTCTGCCCTCGGGACGCAAAAGCAAAATCAAATCGATCGTAACTTTGGACGGCGAGTTGGAGGAAGCGCATACGCCCATGGCGGTGACGCTTACCATGGAAGACGAAATCGACATTAGTCGCGGCGACATGCTGGTGCATCCGGATAATCCGCCGCACTTTTCTCACGATCTTAATTGCCGCGTGGTGTGGCTGAATGAAAAACCGCTTGATCCACAGGCCAGTTACCTGATTAAGCATTCATCACTGACGACGCCGGCGGAAATCTCGCTGCTTAACTCCATCGATGTAAATACCCTGGAGGAAAAGCCGGCGACGACCCTGCATCTGAATGAAATCGGCCGATGCAAAATAACACTCACCCGCCCGCTGGCGTTCGACGCTTATATCCGTAATAAGTCGACTGGTGCACTGATCATTATCGACCGCCGGACGTTCAATACCGTCGGTGCGGGCATGATCGTGGAGCGGGATCAGATCAAGGATCAGGCGGCGGGTTTATGGACGGCGCAGGATGAACCGGTAAAAGGTCCGCAAAGTCGCGTAACGCCGCAGCAGCGCCAGGATCGGCTCAAACAAAAAGCGGCAATGGTTCTGCTGACCGGCCTTACCGGCTCGGGCAAGGCGACCACCGCTTTTGCCCTGGAGGAAAAATTATTTCAGATGGGTCACTTGTGCAGTGTGCTGCACGGCCAGGAACTCCGCCGCCGCATGAGCCGGGACCTGGGTTTTTCCGGCGATGACCGCTCGGAAAATCTGCGTCGTGCCGGCGAAATTGCCAATATCATGTGCGACACCGGTTTGATCTGCATTTGCGCCTTGTTGTCGCCGCATGCCGCGGTGCGCGAAAAAGTTCGCCAGCTCATCGGGCCGGAACGGTTTGTGGAGATTTATCTTTCCGCTCCGGTGGAAGTTTGCCGGCAAAGAGATACAGCCGGGATATATCGAATGGCCGATGCGGGGCAGATTAAGGCTTTTCCGGGTGTCAGCGCGCCCTATGAACCGCCGGAATCACCGGATTTGGTTTTGGCCACCGATAAGATCGCGGTAAATGAAGGCGTGGACAAAATTATTGAATTACTCCGGAAACGCGGCTTTATTTCCTGATCCTTTCCGAGTCGAGTAAAGATTCAGGACTTAGCCCAGCACCTCGGTTTGAGTGCGGCTCTTCATCTTATAACGAATGCCGCGCCAGGTGATCGTATTCCCGAAGCAGGAACAAACCAGATAAAAAAGATTAAATCCCTGAACCAGGGGCGATCCCATGATAAACCAGGGCCGCGCCTGGCGAATCTCGGGCCAGTGATCGGGCAGCAGTTTTCGGGCGTTTCTGAGCAGTAAAATCCCGCGCCAAATCGCCAGCAGATAAACCGCGCCAAACACAGCCAGACCAGTCCACCACAATCGTTGTGAAAAAGCTGCTGCGATAATCGCCGCAATCGGCGCTGAAAGCAGAGTCAAACAGAATAACAGGGCGCCAATGAACGCGGAAAACCATAAAGACAACGCACACACGCGCGTAATCCGATATTGCCGTACCGCGAATTCCTGCAGCGTTCGCCAATTAAATGTTCCGGCGGAAGCGACCATACACAAGGGCACAAAGTGAATGCGGGAACGAGCGATTTTTTTAACGCAGTAAGTGACCGCAAAATCATCGCTTAACGCGCCCTGCCAGGCGCGAAAGACGCCATAGGAAAAAAAGTCATTGCGGCGCATAGCCATCGATCCTCCCCAGGCCGCCGTCCAACGGTAAGGTCCGATCAGGCCGGCGATTTTGGCGTTGATGGCGCACAGTATGCCATTGGCGGGATGGTTGTTTGCGGGCACGTAAAACCGATACCCGGTTGTCGCGCCGATATACCAGGGATGATAGGTCAGGGGCAAAACCAAAGCATGAAGCCACCTGGGGTTTGGATGAGCATCGGCGTCCATAAAGGCCAAAATTTCATCCTTTTCCGTGGTGGTGTCTATGGCTGCAAGCTGATTGTGTACTTTTTGACCGCGCTTTTGTGTATGACCCGAAACCACCAATTTGACCCGCTCCGGCGCCTGGGTGAGTGAAAGCGAGTGCAAAAGCTCACATACGGGATCATCAGACGATTCCACGGCAAAAATCAGGTGGTAATTCGGATAATCCTGATCCAGCAAAGCTCGAAGATTTTCCGGTGTATGTTCATCGATGCCTTTAATCGGAACGATAACCGCGACCTGCGGAAAGTTTTTATCAAGCTCCTGGGCCGCGATACGGCGCATTCGCCGTCCGGAAAAATGCGCCATCCAAACCAGCCAGGCGCATAAACCAATCTCCACGGTCCATAGGACGGCGAGACTTTGGATATACCAGGGCCATGATAAAGGTGAAGACATAAACCGGGCAGCATCATAACACAAAGGCCATAGGACATAGGCCGCAGGCTATGAAGCCAAACCGCGGGGATCCCGCCCCGCTCTGTAATGTACTCATCCTAAAACAATTTGTGTGTGAAAGGTTACTTTTGCGCTAAGCTGCCTGCACGTCTATTGAAGCCCGTCGAACAATCCTCTAGGTTGCTTAGAGATTAGCTGAGTAAATTGGAGAAAAAATGATTGATTGGTCGGCAATTGGATGGATGGCGGCACTTTCCGCCGCGTCGTTGGCCGGTGGAATTGTTGGTGCGATCAGCGGTTTGGGCGGCGGCATTGTTATTGTTCCGGTACTGACTATTTTTTTTCATATTCCCATTCAACAGGCAATCGCCATCAGTCTGGTTTCGATTATTGCGGTTTCCAGCGGCGCCGGCTCAGTATACGTAAAAGAGCACATCACCAATGTACGGGCGGCAATGTTCCTGGAGCTGGCCACGGCTTCGGGCGCGATTATCGGGGCGGCCCTGGTTTCGCGGTATTTGAACGCTCAAGTGCTCTCGATTTTGTTCGGGATAGCATTGCTGGCGTCACTGATCCCGATCGTTGTCCGATTTGGCGAGGAATTGCCGCAGAATGTTCAAAACGATCGATTGGCGCGGTTCCTGAAGTTAGATGGTTCCTATTTTGATAAAAATCTTGGGCGCGAAATTGATTACAAGGCCGGACGAGTTCCTCCGGCCATGGCCATTATGTTTATCGCAGGCGTGCTGGCGAGTCTGCTGGGCATCGGAGCGGGCGTTCTCAAGGTGCTGGGGCTGGAAATGGCGCTGCGTCTGCCGACCAGGGTTGCGACGGCTACGAGCAATTTTATGATCGGCGTAACCGCCATCGCTGCCGCGGGCATATATATGCACCGAGGTAATCTGGTCATGCCTTACGTCGTGGCGCCAGCTGCGATCTTTGTTCTTTTGGGGGCCATAATCGGCACGAAAATCATTGAACGCATGTCGAACACGGCCATACGAAAATTTTTCGCGCTGCTGCTGGGAATCATCGGCGTTGAAATGCTGATCAAGGGAATGAGCATGTAACGGCTCATAGGTTGGAGATATTTTATGAATCGTTTAAATGGGGGCATTGGAACAGGATCCAGCCGCGACGGCGCTTCAATTCAAGTGCAGAATGAACCAACCATTCAAAGCGCCGCGGCGTGGGTGTTGCGCACCGGCGTGACGCTGAGCGCTTTACTGATGCTGATTGGATTGACGCTCAGCTTTATGCACCATCCGATTAATGTGCAGCGGATGCAGAGCATATTCTTTAACTATCACCCGTCGGCGATATTGGCGAGTATAGTCGCCGGCGAAGGTCGCGGTTTTATTGATCTGGGAATTATGGTCCTGGCATTTACGCCGGTCATGCGCGTCGCCGCGTCAATGGTCATCTTCGCCATCGTAGACCGCGACTGGTTTTACACGCTGGTTACGCTTGGCGTATTGGTAATGACTCTGATTTCATTATTTTTGCTGAGCTGAATTTAGCCAACGCTCGGTTGAGCTAGATCATCACTCTGGCTGTCTTTGGCTTCCAATTTTTGCCAAATCGCACCATATAAAGCGATGAAGATGAAGCAAATCAGCGGCATAAGAAAGCCAAAGCGCATTCCTTTGGTGTCTGCGAGCCAGCCCATCAAAAACGGCATGAGGGCTCCGCCGACGATGGACATGACAATGAAGGAAGAGGCGATTTTTGTTTTTTCGCCCAATCCATGAATGCCCAGCGAGAAAATGGTCGGATAGGTGATGGACATGAAGAAAAAGCTTAAAAACAACCCAGCCACTGAATACCACCCCCATGCATTCATCGTCAAAATCATCATCAAAATATTGGCAACCGAATAGACCAGCAACATCAGATGCGGCCTGACAACGCGCAGGGCGAAGCTGCCAGTGATGCGTCCGAACAGGAACAAAAGAAATCCGCCGAACGCCAGCAGCAGCGAACTGCCGCGGTCGGTGATGCGAAACAAGGAGGCGTTCAAATAAGGATTCCGCGCAATCAGGTCGGACGAATAAGTGTCTTCCATAAGCTGGCGATTCGCTCGATCTAACTGTTCACCGGTAGGATTGGACGCAAACAGTTTGCGCTGTGCGTCCGACAGAGAGATTCCGCTGGAACTCGCGGTAGTAAAAAGAGTATTGCTTTGGAGAATTTGATTCAACTCTTTAACCAAAAGCGCTTTTTTATCGTCAATAATCTGTTGATCTATATCGGCGGCGTCCTGTGTGATGGAAGATGACGCGCGGATTTGATTGGCATATGCCGCAAATCCGGACGAAGCAAGAAAAACCTGTTGGTCGGCCGAAAACTGGCGCCATATATATTGGGAAATTGGCAGCGTTTGAGGATCGGAATCGTTTTGCAGTTTGGCGACCAGCTCCGAAACGTTGGGGAAATCGCCAGGTACGAACATTGCCGCCGAATAAGTCATCGGAGTCTGCGGCACTCCACAAATGTGCAAAACGTTGGCGTAATTTTGCAACCCATTGGCCTGATGTACACTCAGCGCCGGTGTATCCGCCGCCGTATAATTAATGAAAAAGCTGAAAATGCCCGTTTGTGCCGCCACGTAAAGAAATTGCGCCGCAACGGCCAGAGTAAAATGCCAGCGCTTATAAAGCGGCTTGGTCACCACAATGCCACCACCAATTTCCACCTTGGCTTCTTCGATGTTATGCAGGTCCGGCACTTTGCTGACCGCAAACACCAGTATCAGAAACACAACGAGGGCCGCGATGATCAGGTAAGGTTCATATAGGGTAGAGTTATTGGTAATCGGTTCACCGGTGGCGGAGAGGACAAAAAAGCCACCCAAAACCGGACCGATCACCCAGCCGACACCGTTGGCGCTTTGCGCCAAATTAATGCGCGCGGTGCCGGATCCTGGAGGACCCAGCACGGTCGCATAAGGATTGCAAACCGTCTCCAGGCACGGTAAGCCCGCCGCCAGAATGAAAAGCCCAAGCAGAAAAGCCCAGTATGTTCCGATATGCGTTGCCGGAATAAACCACAGGGCTCCCAACGCAACCAGAAACAATCCCGTAAGAATGCCGCCTTTATAGCCGAAACGAGTAGCGATTAAGCCGGCCGGAATGGCCATAATGAAGTAACCCATATAGTTCGCAAACTGCACCCAGGCCGATTCCGCCTTGGTGAGTTCCAACGAATCCTGAAAATGCTTGTTGAGCACGTCAAGCATACCGTTGCAAACACCCCACAGCAAAAACAGCGACGATACTATAAGAAAAATGTAGGCATAATTTTTGCCATCAACTGTGCGAAACCAACTGGTGGATTTGGTTTTGGATTCGGATGGAGTTACAGCGGTTGGATGCATTTTAACCTCGTTTCCCTAAGATTCGCCGGATAGGCCCTACGTGCCTCGAATGGTCTCGCCATTATTTTGGTTTGCCGACTGATGTCAAGCTTTTTATTCGAGTCTTAACCTGGCTTCATTAAACGGAGGCACTTGAGGAAATACCGACCGGAGCATTATTAATTTGCCTGCCGGCGCGATAACCATATAGGCCATAGAAAGCGATATAAATGTAAGACGCAATCGGCACGATGAAGGAATTTTGAATACCGATGTGATCGGCCACAAAACCTTGCAATGGCGGTAATACGGCGCCGCCTAATATTGCCATGACCAGCAGCGATGAGCCCTGGCTTTTAAGTTCTCCCAGTCCCTCGATGGCCATGGAAAAGATATTCGACCACATGACTGAATTAAATAGTCCAATGCCCAGAATGGCCCACACCGCCGCGGCGCCGGTCGAGAGTATGCCCGTGAGCAGCAGGACAATGATGATGAAACTAAACAAGGCCAACATCCGATGCGGACTCGACTCTCCCAGGAAAAACGCCGCCATCATAATCGCCAGTAAAATGCCGTAATGAAGAGCATTTGTCCGGCCGGAAAGAATCCAGATGGTGATAAGCGCCGCCACCGGAAGTAGCGTCACGATAAGATGCCGCAGCCATTTTCTGATGTCGCTTAAGGCAAAAGCCCCCATAAAGCGGCCGATCATTGCTCCGCCCCAGTAAAAAGAAAGAAACTTCGAGGCTGTTGCGTGTGTAAGCCCGCCGAGTTGGGGCAGACCGAGGTAATTGACGATGTTACTGCCTATGGTGACTTCCGCGCCCACATACAGGAAAATGGCAATTGCTCCCAGTACCAGATGAGGATGCTTGAGCGCACCGGCGCCACGAGTGATATGTTCTTTGTTTGTAAAATTGGGTAAATGAGCAAACAGAAAAAACACCGCAAGCATCAGGAATACGCCGGCGACGCATAAATATGGGATCTTCACCGACTGCGCTCCCTGTTCTCCCACTCGATTAAACACCACGAAAATCAACCAACCCGCGACAAGCGGGCCGATCGTCGTGCCAAACGAGTTGAAGGCCTGGGAAAGATTGAGTCGGCTGGAGGCCGTACGCTCCGGCCCCAAAATCGTCACGTATGGGTTGGCCGCGATCTGCAGCATCGCGAACCCAATGCCTACGATGAACAACGCGACCAGAAAGAACGGATAAGAGACAAACTCGGCCGCCGGATAAAACATGGCGCTGCCCGCGGCGGCAAGAAGCAAACCGATGATCACGCCATTCTTGTAGCCGATGCGATTGATCGGATCTCCCCAGATCGCGGAGATCACGTAATAGGCAAATGAACCGGCGGCATATGCACCAAAAAAAGCGAGTTGAACCAGCATCGCCTGGAAGTAATTCAGTGTAAAAGCATCTTTGAAGCGCGGAATGAGAATATCATTCCAAACGGTCATGAATCCCCACATGAAAAACAGTATGGTCATGATGGCGAACGGACCGCGATATGTTCGATTATTGGGTTGCCCCACAACGTTAATAGGAGTTATTGCCATATTGAACCCTCTTTACGCAAATTTCCCGTCAACCAAAGAGGGCTGCACTTTGAGGTAATTCTTCCATCCCGTCAATATAAATTTAAGGTCCGAGAAGGTTCGTTTATAATGAAAAAAAACGCGGTTTTTTTGGAATTTAATAATAGAAAGTTATGAAAGCATTAATGTTGCGCTAATATCACTTCAAAAAGGCTTTTTCGCTTGCCTTAAACAATAATGCTCACGTACTCTTAGTGGGTAGGGTTCCAAGAGGCCGTGGGAAGGTTTTATAGAGGCGGAGGTTTAGCATGGCTCCAAGTATTGAAAATATGACCCAAAACAAAGCCGCCCAAACGGTACCTGTACAAGCTGCGCCATCTAAAAAGTCATATGCCGTAGAAGTGCAAAATCTGGAAGTTTTTTATGGTAAAAGCCGCGCGGTTCATGGTGTAAGTCTCGGCATCGCGGAACGCGAGGTCACCGCGTTTATTGGACCGTCTGGTTGCGGTAAATCCACAATTCTTCGCTGCTTTAATCGGCTCAATGATCTGGTCAAGCATTGCCACATTCGTGGGTCAGTTCAAATTTACGGTAATGAGGTTTATGATCGCAAAACCGACGTCATTGATCTGCGCAAACGCACGGGAATGGTCTTTCAGAAACCCAATCCATTTCCCAAAAGTATTTATGACAATGTCGCCTATCCGCTGCGTATTCACGGCGTAAAGAAAAAAGCGATCGTGGATGAAACCGTCGAAAGGTCATTGCGCAGCGCTGGACTCTGGAATGAAGTTAAAGACCGCCTGCATTCTTCGGCGATGAATCTTTCCGGCGGCCAGCAGCAGCGTCTTTGCATTGCCCGGGCAATCGCCGCCGATCCACAAGTGTTGCTAATGGATGAACCTTGTTCGGCACTGGATCCAATCGCCACCGGCGTCGTGGAAACACTGATCAATGAACTTAGCAAGCAGGTCACTATTGTCATTGTTACGCACAACATGCATCAGGCTTCTCGCGTAGCGCATCAAACGGCGTTTTTCTATCTGGGTAATCTGGTGGAATTCGCCCCGACGGACAAAATCTTCCACAATCCCGACAATAAGCAAACCGAGGCTTATGTGACTGGCCAGTTCGGCTAATAACCTTCAAATGCCAATCAATATAATGTTTTTGCATCAAGGCCTCTGCAGTGCCGGCTTTGTTTTTTCATTTGGTTTATGGGTTATCTGGTTATTATGGAAATGTGTTTATTCAATCACGCCGAATATTAACCCCATCTTAACGTAAATTTAATATCGTTCGCGCCTAATCTCCGGTGGTTATGGCGGCTCGATGAGAAGGCACATACTCGTGTGCTCGAAGCCAGCGCATCGGGATAATTCTTAGAAAGGGGACATCTATATGTTTAAGGCGCTCAAGTCAATTGTAACCGCCGGAGCGGCGTTGTTGCTCGCGGCAACGGTAGTCCAAGCTGATCCTGTTCACCTGAATGCGGATGGAGGCACATTTCCAGCTCCGCTGTATGCCAAGTGGATACAGGTTTTTAATGCGGCAAATCCGGATATCGTGGTTGATTATCAAGCTGTCGGCTCAGGCGCCGGCATTAAGGCTATCAGCGGTCAGCTTGTTCCCTTTGCAGGCTCCGATGCTCCGTTAACCGATGCTCAGGAGCAAAACGCTCCGGGAAAAATTTTACACATTCCAACCGTGGCCGGTCCTGAAGTAATGACCTATAACCTGCCCGGACTTAATGGGCAGCTGGTTCTGGATGGCCAAACCATCGCCGATATTTATATGGGGAACGTCACCAGTTGGAACGATCCGGAAATCCAAAAGCTCAATCCCAATCTGAATCTCCCCAATTTGCCGATCGCCGTGGCCCATCGCTCGGACGGTTCAGGCACAACCTATATCTTCACTGATTATCTTTCCCATGTAAGCTCTAATTGGGCCAGTCAGGTCGGTAACGCTACTGCGGTCCAATGGCCTGTCGGTCAAGGCGGCAAAGGTAATGCGGGTGTGGCCGCGATCGTCAAAAACACTGTTGGCGGCATCGGCTACGTTGAATATGCATATGCCCTAAATGGCAATCTCACTTATGCCGCACTTGTTAATCATGACGGCAACACGGTTCAACCTTCCATCGCCGGCGTGGTCGCCGCGGCGCAAGGCATGATGGACAATATTCCGGATGATTTTCGTTTGCACATTGTCGATGCTCCAGGCGCCGATTCCTATCCTATTTGCGGTTTCACTTATCTGCTTGTTTACCAGGATCTTGATTATCTCAAGGATCCCAATGAAGCCCAGGCGCTGGTCAAATGGCTGGTTTGGTGTGAAACCGACGGCCAGCAATATGCCGCCGGCCTGAAATACGCGAGTTTACCGAGTGCCTTGCAGCAAAAAATTATGGATCAGCTTAAAACCATTACGTTCAACGGCCAGCTCGTTTGGACCGGCCAGTAAACTGTGGTGATTTTTTGCTTTTGTGAGAGAATCCCCGCTTCGGTGACAAGCGGGGATTTTTTTTCTCCCGATTAACTCAGCGGTTCCGAAGGATGCTGCCGCGACGGAGTTTTTGAAATGTCCGCAAGTTATTCCAGCATGGGTTCAGGCCCAACTCCATCACCGATCGGATCCTCCGGTGTGCCACAGTCCGGTTCAACAAGAAGATTTATTCGTCAACTTCTCGACCTAGTCACGTATCTGGCGGCGCTGGCTGGCGCTATCTCCATGATTATTCTGCTGCTGATTACATTTGTGGTTCTTGTTGTGGGAGCCTGGCCGGCGATCGTGAAGTTCAACTGGCATTTCCTGGTAAGTTCTCAATTCAACCCGGTCACTGATAATTATGGCTGCCTGCCGATGCTTTATGGAACTTTTCTGTCCTCATTTCTTGGGCTGTTGGTTGCGGTGCCGGTGAGTCTTGGTGCGGCGATTTTTATCGTCAAAATCGCGCCATTCTGGATTGCCAGACCCTGTTCATTTTTGATCGAATTGCTTGCCGCGATACCGAGTCTGGCGTTCGGATTATGGGGTGTTTTGGTCATGTCGCCCTGGTTGCAGCTTCATGGCGAACCATGGTTGCATGCTGCTATTGGGTGGATGAATATTATTCCCGTCGGAAAATACCACAATGGGCAAACGGAATTTTTTCCATCCAATCTCGTTCAAGGCGCAGCTTATGGCAGCGGCATGCTGGCCGCGGGTTTAATTCTGGCCATTATGATTATTCCGATTATTACGGCCATCTCCCGCGATGTATTAGCCGCGGCACCGCCGGAAATCGAACAGGGCGCCTATGGCCTCGGAGCAACCTGGTGGCAGGCGATGTGGGTGAACCTGGGCTTTTGCAAAACCGGGCTGTTGGGGGCGGTTATTTTAGGGATGGCACGCGCGGTAGGTGAAACCATGGCTGTGACCATGGTCATTGGAAATACCAAAATCATCAGTGCGAGCCTGTTTTCCAGCTCAGCGACCATGGCCAGCGTTCTGGCCAATGAATTTACTGAAGCCGATACTCCAATGTATACACATGCCTTGGTTTATCTGGCGCTCGTGCTTTTGGTTTCCACAATGATACTTAATTCCCTGGCGCGATTCATGGTGGCGCGTGTTTCCGGCAGTTCCGGACGTTAACGGATTAGGATTTGTGCGTTAAAGGTGTTGTATGACCGCTGGTAATCCTGGTAATCCATTGCCGCCCAACGCCATTGAACCGTTGAATTTCCAAAGCAGCGGTTCGCCGCCGCAACAACATTTCCAGTGGCCCAAGGAACACGGGACCCGCGTATTCAGCGTCATCATGAAGACGTTCTGTATTGTCAGTGCATTGGCCGCGGTTGCCGCACTTTTTATGATTACCGGCTACATTGTGTATAAAGGAATTGATGGGTTTTTTGTCGACTGGGGCGGCCACAGACATTGGAGTTGGGAACTCTTCACGCAACTGCCCGGGCCATCGGACTCTCCGTTTGGCATGAAGAGTCAATTCATTGGAACGGCGATTCTGGTGGGTCTTGCCAGCATTGTCGGCATACCTCTCGGTCTGCTTTGCGGGATTTACCTCGCTGAGTACGCCACTAAAGGCTGGTTCCCCAAAACGATTCGCACTGTCGTGGAGATTCTGGCCAGCGTACCATCGATTGTCATTGGCGTAGTGGCCTTTGAGTTGTTCGTGATCAATGTCCCCAGTGTCCAGGGCTGGACGGGAAAACTCTTACAGGGACTTCATGATGTATGTCCTGTTTTCTTCATGGGAAATTTCAGCGGCTATGCCGGTGCGTTGGCATTAGCGTTTATTATGGCGCCTATCGTCGCGGTAGTGAGTGAAGAAATGCTCAGGTTGGTGCCGCATAGCTATCGTGAAGCATCGGTGGGAGTGGGGGCGTCACGTTTTCAGACATTGGTGAACGTGGTGTTGCCTTCAGCCGCTGCCGGCATTATTACCGGCATCATGCTGGCCATAGCGCGAATAGCCGGCGAAACGGCGCCGCTGATTTTCACCACTGTGGGCAACGATCAATTGATTCTCAACCCGGCGCAACAAATGCCCGCAGTAACACTCAAGATATGGTTGTATTCCACTTCGGCGGATCCGGGCTGGATCAAGCAGGCATGGTCAGCCATGTTGGTCGTTGTTTTGGCGGTGCTTTTCTTTAACACTCTCGTTCGTTTGGAACTCTGGCGCAGGCAGAAGAAACTGCAAAAATAAATCGTTCGAAAAAAATTGAGTCTATTAAAGCGGGCGAAGGGATTTGAACCCTCGACATTCACGTTGGCAACGTGACGCTCTACCACTGAGCTACGCCCGCGAATTTCGGTTCCGAATTATAACCCAAAGGGATAACCTGTAAAACCCGTCGTTCAAACCGTTACAGATTCGCTCGGCCCATTTGCTGGATTCTCGGGAGCCAATTCATCAAGTTCTTCAATATGTGGCCGCGAATATTTCCCATGAACAACCCACCAGGCGCCGATAAGATTCCAGAAAATCGGCAGAAAACGAATGGCCTGAGCCAGCGCAAAGGCCTGGCTGGCCGTGTCCACGCCGCGCGTGACAAAAAAATGCAGCAGAATGTAATCCAGTACGCCAATGCCTTGCGGCGGAACAAAGGGCAGGCTCGCCGCCAAAGCCGCCACAGGTATGTAAGCCATGTACCATCCGAATATCGCGTGCATACCGAACGCCCGCCCGGCCAGGTAGCCGGCGATTGGTAATACCGCCTGCGAAACAATACTTGCGGCCAGTGCCGCAGCGATTACGTTCAGATGCCCGCGATAGACGCGAAGCGTCCGATCCGCGTGTTTGATAAACTCCGGCAGCGGCAGTCGCTCGATCAAGGCGTCAAGTCCAAACATGCGGCGCAAGCGAGCGGAAAAATAAACCACCGCGCCGATAATGGCGGCCAGCAGAATACCGCCGGTCAGCAGCAGAACGTGGATTAAAAGCTGATCGTCTGACACAACATGGGCCGGATCTTGTTTCCAGTCATAAGCCAACTGGATCGCCGCAGCGGTCCCGCCAACGATAATCATTCCGACCAATCCAATGACGCGATCCAGCACGACTGTTACAGCGCTTTTGGTTTTTTGCCCGGTCAACCGGCCCGTGTACATGATTTTGACGATATCGCCGCTGGTCGTGCCGGGAAGAAACGTCGAATAAAATTGTCCGACAAACGTAAGCGTAAGCGCCTTCGAATACGGAAGATGGATGTCCTGCACAATGAGTAATTTCCGCCAGCGCCAGGAAGTAATCAGAAAGGGAAGTCCAAGTATCGCCAGAGCGGCGAAAAGCAACCAGGGATTGGCGGTCAGGACCAGATGAACCAAACCTGTTTGAACTTCAGGCTGACCGTTCACCTGGGCCAGATAATTAGCCGGCAATTCCAGTGTATCGGGAAAGTTGAGTGGGTTCTGATTGGCCAAACCAGTGAACGCCTGCCCGCCGGGCAATCTGACGCTTATGTTCTGATTTTTAAATTCGATCACGTAAAGACCGTTATCCATCGCTTCAAGCGGAAGAACCGCGGCTTTTGTAAACGTGACATTGCGAATCTGAACGCCCTGGGCGATGACGGCATGATCCTGCCATGAAATTTTGCTTAATACATACCAAAGCCCCACGACCGCAATTAAAATTTTGAGCGTCGTTTTAAGCCATTTTTTTGCCGGGTGCGCATGCGGATGGGATTGCGTCATATTCCCAAATCCTGACGGGTTAGAATGGATTCGAAACAAAAACCCGCGGCTTCGATGTTTTCTCTGGCGCCTTCCAGTCGATCGATCACGGCGACTATTTTTTCAATCCGGCCGCCGGCTGCGCCAATCACTTTAGCTGCCTCAAGCACTTGTCCGCCGGTGGTGGCGATGTCCTCAACCAGAAGAACCGTATCACCTTCAAGTAGCTGGCCCTCTATGAGTTTGGAAGTGCCATAATCTTTTTTGGAGTTGCGAACGATAAAAAACGGCAAACCGCAGGCCAGGCTCGTCGCCGCCGCCAGCGCCACGCCGCCGAGTTCCGCGCCACCGATGCGCGTCACCGCTGGTCCGCGCCGTTCGGCGAGGCGCGCTCCCAATGCGGCGAGAATGTCCGGCTGTGTTTCGAAAAGATATTTGTCCATGTAATACCTGGACTTTTTTCCGGAGCGCAAAGTAAAATCGCCTTCCAGATAAGCCGTCTCTTTAATACGCCTGGCCAGAGTCTCTTTGTCGAGCATTTAAAAGCCTCTAAGAAATAGTTACGTGAAAAATATTGCGACTTACACGGTGCTCATCGCATCAGCACCATAGCGGCGCAGGCGCTGATAGCGTTGTTCGACGAGTTGCCGCGGATCAATCGCCTTGAGTTCGCGGATCGTCCGATCCAGATAGCGTTCAATGGCGTCTGCCGTCGCCCGCGGGTTGCGATGTGCACCGAAGGGTTCTGGAATCACGTCATCCACGATTCCCAATTCCTGCAGATGTTTGCTGGTCAGCTTAAGAGCCTCGGCGGCGTCCGGTGCGTTTTCCGAGCCCTTCCACAAAATGCCGCTGCACCCTTCCGGCGAAATCACGCTGTACCACGCATAGCGCAGCATCGCCAGCCGGTCGCCCACGCCGATTCCCAGTGCGCCGCCGGAGCCGCCTTCGCCGATGACGATGCAGATGATCGGCACCTGGAGCATGGCCATTTCCCGCAGGTTAACCGCGATCGCTTCGGCTACGCCGCGTTCTTCCGAACCTAAGCCGGGATAAGCACCCGGCGTATCAATCAAAGAGATGATGGGCAGCCCGAAACGTGCGGCGAGCTGCATCTTCAATAAAGCCTTGCGGTAACCTTCCGGATGGGCGCAACCGAAATTGCAGGCGATTTTTTCCTTTGTATCGCGACCCTTGTGATGTCCCACCAGCATAATTTTATGCGCGCCGATGCGTCCGGTCCCGGTGACGATGGCTTTGTCGTCGCCGAATTTGCGATCGCCGTGGAGTTCCTCAAAATCGTTGACAATCATATTGATGTAATCGCGCGTCTGTGGTCTGGCGGGGTGCCGCGCCAACTGTACGATTTCCCAAGCGGTCAGATTATCGTAGGTTTTTTTCAACAGTTGGGTCAGGTTTTCCCTTAAATCCATGATCTCGGCGCTGTAATCCACACCCTTGCGTTCCTGAAGCAACGAAAGCTCCAGTATCTGGCGTTCCAGCTTCAGAATGGGCTGTTCAAAGGCCAGTCCCAGAGGCAATCGTGCAGCGGGCCGATCCGGCGCCGATTCAAGTGAAGCCGGCTTCTCTTTTTGTGGGTTTTCTGACGTTGAATCCGGTTGGTTCTGGGGGGCCGATTGCCCATCGGAAGCGGGTGATTTTCGCGATTTACGGGTGTGTTTGGCCATGCCGTTATTCCTCTTTGTGCTCCGTGATACAAGTGTACCGAAAAAATACATGACGCGATATGGATACCTGACCGCACCCAGGATGATTGGCAAATCCCGTTTTTTATCGCTGTCCCGTATTGAGTTAGCGCTTTATGAATATGCCGTAGTGACAGGGTCCGGGCCAAACGTATAATTCCCCATTCACAGGTTGCCGGCCTAATGTATTAATAGGTTTTTGAAGGGTTTTCTTTCAATGGCGGAAACCGACATAGCTTTGGAATACAAGCACGGAAAAGCGTCATATTGGATTGCTACTCTGCTGGTGCTAATGGTGGCCGCTGTTTTGGCCGGACTGCTGCACCCGGTCCATATCTCGCGTGTGAAAGTTGCCCCTGAGATCTGGCAACTGCCGATTGATGCGCTCTGGTCACTTTGGCGCATGTTCGCGGCATATGTTATTTCGCTGATCTTCGCCTTGAGCGTTGGCATTTACGCGGCCCGCAGGCCAAAATCCGCCAGGATTATTATTCCCATTTTGGATATTCTCCAGTCTATTCCGATTGTAACTTTTTTCCCAGCCGCACTGGGTATAGCTATACGAATTTTTGGCGGAGGCAGATTCGGTTTTGAGGTCGCCGCTGTTGTTTTGATTTTCACTTCCATGGCCTGGAACATGGCCTTTTCTGTTTACGATTCCGTTCGTGCGATTCCACACGATACTATTGAATGCGCCGACAGCTTCGGAATTCGCGGATATCAGCGATTATTCACCATAACTATTCCGGCCTGCATTCCGGGACTTCTTTTCAACAGCATTTTAAGCTGGGCTGCGGGTTGGTTTGCGCTGACCGCGTGCGAAATTCTTCCTGTGAATAATGCTACGCTCCCCGGATTAGGGAGTTTTATCCAGCACGCTCAAAATTCTTTTAATCCTCTCCTCATGGGTATTGTTGGCGTGGCCGCTTTATTTACGGTGGTCATTGGACTGGAAATTTTTATATGGCGGCCTTTGGGCGTTTGGGCCGAGCGCTTTCGTTATGAAATGACCGTATCCACGCTCTCTCGCGATCCACGCGGTATTCTGGGATGGTATCGCCATGGTTTTCTTCCCCATCTTATGATGCGTTATATTGTCACGCCCCTGAACGTTGGGGTTAATGCCGTCATTAGCAATGTCCGCGGTTCGGCACAGAAAATTGTCATACCGCGCATGGAGGTTCCGGGGTTACCGGCGCGAACCTGGTTTTTTGTAATCAGATTTATGGGTTGGGGTCTGGTCGCCATTTTGTTCGGCTTCGGTATCTTTCACGTGTATAAGATTATCAGCGGGAATATTCCAATATCCTATGCCAAACAGATTCCCGAAGTTATTGCGTTTTCATATATGCGCATCGTAGTCGCGTATTTATTTTCCGTTGCCTGGACTGTTCCTTTAGTGCTATGGGCGGCGCGTCATCCCAAAGCGTTACGCGCTATTTCTTCGGTGTCGCAGATTCTGGCCAGCCTTCCGGCGATTTCACTGACTTTTTTGGTCGTCGATATTTTTATTATTAAGCTCAAACTTGGTTATTTAGGAATAGAATTGGCATGTCTGTTCTTGCTCATGAATGGCGTGCAATGGTATGTGCTTTTCAATATGCTCGGTGGAGTATCAAAAATTCCCGGCGATCTGATCGAAGCCACCAGCGCCATGGGGCTTTCCAAGTGGCAGAAATTCCGCAACCTCATGCTGCCGGCCATGTTGCCGTCACTTCTTACCGGTTCGCTCACGGCGTTTGGCGGGGGATGGAACACGCTTATTTTCAGCGAGTCCATCTCTTACGCCGGAAACTATTATCACGTGCCAGGTGTGGGCTGGATGCTGGACGTGGCATCCGGCCAAACGTCATCAACCTTACACCCGGCACAATTAAGTTCGCTATTGTTACTCACAATCGGTGCGCTGATTGGGTTCATCGTTATAGTTAACGTCTTGGTTTGGAAAAGGTTACAACGATGGGCCGCGGCAAAATTCCGTCTTGATTATTGATCTATCGCCGTTGTGCCGTGTTTATATTTAAGGATTAATGGATGCTGTTGAAACTGGAAAATGTTTCCAAGGTTTACCAAACAGACGGCCCGCCGGCGACCATTCTCGCGGACATTTGCCTAACCGTGGATCGCAATCAATTTGTCTGCATCGTCGGCCCATCAGGTTGCGGCAAGTCCACCATCCTGCGGCTCATCAATGGGTTATTGCCGATTTCCAGTGGTAAGGTTTTCTTTAAAGACAAACCGCTTTCGGGGATCAATCTCGAATGTGCCATGGTGTTTCAGAATTTCGCGCTTCTTCCCTGGCTTAATGTAATGCAGAATGTGGTCCTGGCACTGGAAGCGAGGGGCGTGCCGGTTGCGGATGCGGAAAAACGTGCCGCCTTTTACATCGATAAAGTCGGGTTGGGCGGATTTGAAACGGCGTATCCAAGGGAAATCTCCGGCGGCATGAAACAGCGCGTGGGCCTGGCTCGGGCAATGGCCGTTGAACCCGAACTGCTGCTGATGGATGAACCATTCAGCGCGCTCGATGCCTTGACCAGCATCAACCTGCGGCAAGAGCTTTTATCCATCTGGGCCGATCCTAATCTGGCCGTGAGCACGGTCATCATGGTCACGCATATTATCGAAGAGGCCGTGGAACTTGCGGACCGGGTCGTGCTGGTCGCCGGCCGCCCGGGGCGGGTTGTGGCCGACATCGACATCGCCATGGAGCGTCCGCGTCTCAAAAATTGTGAACAATTTACCCGCTATGTGGATTCTATTTTCAGCCTTCTTGCTGAATTTTAATCACCGTCGGATTTTTCTGGAGATATAAGATGCAGGACATGGAAGATTCTCAAGAGCGGCAACCAACCGAAAAACACCAAAGCGGAGAATCCCCTGTTATTCCGGTTCCGCCAACAGGTCTGCTTAAGGTGTTGGGCTTGCTGGCAGTCTTGGATCAACATAACGGCAAGGAAGATATCTATAAATTGGCACGTGAGCTTCGCGACAGTTTCGGCGAACTGCTGATTATCATCAAAGCTGCCGAAGTGCTGGGTTTTGTTGTTACGCCGGGAGGCGATCTGGTCATGGAGCCGCTGGGCAAGGAGATTCTTGGGCTGCCGGTCAACAAAAAAAAGGAGTTAATCGGAAAGCAAATCGCCAAGCTTCCGTTGTTTGTGCATTTCACCAAATTTCTTGAAAATCGTCCGGAAAAAGCCGCTTCGCGCCAGGAAATTATGGATGAATTGGTCCGCATATTGCCCACCGAGCGGCCCAAACCGCAGTTCGACGCCCTGATGAATTGGGGCAGGTACGCGGAAATATTTTCCTTCAACCGCGATGACGATCGGCTGGTTCTGGTTTCCGAGCCCCAGAAAAACTGAAAAATTATTTAAATCTTTAAATTCACTTCCGTTAAGGTAACACCACAACATATACTGTCCGGTGAATGGTCGATTTTCTCCGTAATCTTCTGGAGCGCCTGACCGCTTATCCGTGGTGGCAAACAGCCATTGAATTTCTGCTTATCGGCACGGTGGTTTACATCGTGTTGGAGTTTTTACGCGGCACACGCGGCGCCAGGCTCATCAAAGGAACGGTTCTTTTCTTCGTTGTTGTATACACCATTGTTTTTCTGGCGGGGGAAAAGCTTCTGCGCGTGGAATATTTATTCAGCCGCCTTCTCGTGTTCGCCAGCTTTGCCGTCGTGGTCGTCTTTCAGCCAGAATTGCGCCGCGCCCTGATTCGCCTGGGCGAAGCCCGGTTCTTCAGGGGCAGCTCGTCCACTTCGCGCCGCTTGATCGACGCTCTGTGCCGCAGTGCGGAATACTGCTCGCGCAACCGCATCGGGGCGATCATCGCGGTGGAACGCGACGTTGGACTGGGAACGCTGATCGAGCAGGGGGGCACGCCAATCAACGCCGAAGTCACCGCCGAGTTGCTCAACACCATCTTCTGGCCTGGATCGATGCTTCATGACATGGGTGTGGTGATTCGCGATGGCAAAATCGCCGCCGCGGGCGTGCAGTTTCCGATGGTTGAAGGTGAAAATTTAAGTCCGGAAATGGGCGCACGCCATCGGGCCGGCCTGGGGCTTTCGCAGGAGACTGACGCGCTGGTTATCATCGTCAGCGAGGAAACGGGCATTATCAGTGTGGCGGAGCGCGGCCGGTTAACCCGCGAATTAACCCCGGAGCAGTTGCGCGAAGTGCTGACTTCGTCGCTGCAGCAATCGGAAGCCGCAGAAGAGATGCATCATTCAGCGGCTTAAAGTTTGCTAAGGATTTCCCCATGACGGTGAACAGCCGAATATTTGACCGCCTGAAAGTCCTGCCGCTGACTATTTTGATCACCGTATTACTCTGGCTTTACGCCGATGCCCATCTGACTGAAACAGAAAGTGATTTACCCATTCAGATTTATATGGCGGCTTCTCCCCAGGCCAACAATAAAATCATTCAGGAATTAGCGCCGGCCGGTGGCCGGTTCCAGGTGACCATCCAGGGTCCCAGCGACGCCGTGGAGCGCATACGCCTGCAATGTTATGGCGAAGCAATTGTTACGCATGACGACCAGAATAATCTTACCTATATCATTCCGGGCATTAGTTCACTTCAGGCGGGCACGCAGATGCAGCTTGATGCGCTGCAGGTGCTTAATTCGCTACCCTATTTCCGCAGCCGCAATGTGGTGGTGACGGCAGTTTGGCCGCAGCAGGTTCAATTACGCGTTGATCAGAGCCTTGGCGTATCCCAGCCCGGCGGAACAAAATAATTTTGATCGATGGAGAGGCTCTGAATGGACGGCGGTTTATTCGAAAATCTTCGCAGGGAAAAATCACCTGGACGATCCGCTAAGGCTGTTTCCAAAAGCAACAGAGCGCCGGATGAGCATTCCGTTTCCAATCCGGTGCGAACGGTCAGTCAGGTCAATCATATGATCCAGGAAGCGCTTTCGGCGCAGCTTCCGGCTGTGCTGTTAGTGCGCGGTGAAATATCCAACTATTCGGTTTCCCAGAAAGGACACGTCTACTTTACGCTCAAGGACCCACAAGCTGAGCTGGGATGCGTGATGTGGCGCAGCGACGCAGTGCGTCTGAACTTTACCCCGCAAAATGGCCTCGCGGTGATCGCCCAGGGAGCGGTTCGGATTTATGAACCCCAGGGCCGCATACAGTTTTACGCCGGCGTGCTGTATCCACAGGGGGCCGGCGCGCTGGAACTGGCATTCAGGCAATTGTGTGAAAAGCTGCGCTCTGCGGGACTTTTCGATGCCGCCCGCAAACGTCCGATTCCACGTCTTCCCGGACGCGTTGTCATCATCACCAGTCCAACAGGCGATGTGCTCCACGACGTATTGATCACGGCCTACCGTCGTTTCCCCGGCCTGCACAGCATGGTTTTTCCGACTGCGGTGCAGGGTGCGGCGGCCGCGCCCCAAATCGTTCGGGCGATCGAATTGGTCAATCAACATGCAGATCAAATCGGCGGAGTGGATCTGATACTTTTGGTTCGGGGCGGTGGATCAATTGAAGATTTATGGGCATTTAATGAAGAATCGGTGGCTCGCGCTATCGTGCAAAGCAGAATTCCCATTGCCACCGGCATCGGGCATGAACCGGATGTGACGATCGCCGATCTCGTCGCCGATTTACGTGGCCCCACGCCCACCGGGGTAACCGAACTGACTATTCCCGATGTCGCGGTTTTAAATCGTGAGCTGCTCTCACAGGCTCGGCATCTTTCCCGTGATGTGATGCACCAGACCTCCGGCTGTCGCGGCGAACTTAAAGATAAAACTCGTGCCCTGACCGACGAATTTCGCTCGGTAGTTTTTGACGGCGCGCGAACATTGGAAAACTTCCGTGGACAGATTCAATCCATCGAACCGCGCCATGCGATTGCTCAGGGATGGAGGCGGATTGAAACCACGGAACATTCACTGTTCTCTGGCGTATCCGCTGTCGTTGGGCGATTGCGCACCGACCTTGCGACCTGGTCTGATCGCTTGCATGCCGCTTCACCGGAATCGAGGTTGGCACGCGCCGATGCCGGCCTGGAATCGCTAAAAGCCGCTTTGGTCTTCGGAGCCGGAACCCTCATGAGAGACCAAAAGCACCGGCTCGATGCGCTCGTTCGGAATCTTGAACTAACCGGACCACAGGCCGTACTGCAGCGTGGTTTTACCATTACAACCGATCGGCATGGGGCGGTGATTCGCCAGGCGGCCCAGGCAATACCGGGTGAAAGGATTAATACACAAACTGCGGACGGGGCTTTTGCCAGCGTCATTGCGCCGATGCATAAGCCGTGATTAAGGCTATAATTTGGTAGAGTGTTTTTCAGGAACGAATTAAAAGTTATGGTCAAAAAAGACGAAAAACAAATTTCTTTTGAACAGGCAATGACCCAACTGGAAAAAATTGTTTCCCAGATCGCTTCAGGGCAGATCGGTTTGGAGGAAAGCCTGGCCATGTATGAAAAAGGAATGGAACTGGTGCAACGTTGTCGGACGATTCTGGATCGGGCGGAAAAGCGCATTGAAATGCTATCACAATCTAATGGCGGACTTTCAGCCGAGCCGATGAATTCTTCATCCGAAGATCAGGATGAATAATTGCGGCGGACGGATTCTGCACTTGCGAGGGGTTCATGCCCAAAACCACTTCTGAAAACGTTGATCTCGACATTGTCCGTTGGATATTGCTTGGTCTGGCGATCGTCGTCATATTCATCGGTTTTTTTTCCGGCGTCGCTTTGTATTCAATTCCGCTCAAATTCGGAAATTCCACGTTGTCTCCCATCTTATGGGTGCCGCTGGGTATTGCCGGGGGTGTTTTATTTGCTTTGCCAATCCTTTTTGCTTCCATGCTTCTTAAAGCACACAAGGTCGAAATTCGCCGCCTGGCCGAATTAGGTCGATCGATCGAGCAGATGCAACAGAGACTCGTTGCGCTTGATTCAATCCGGCCTTTGACCGTTAAGCCTGCTGAACCGGAACGTCCGGGCATTTCATCCTTGCCGTCGGCGACGCCCTCGGCGCCGGTGTTTGAACCCGCGGATGCGTCCCACATGATTGAACTGCTCGCCAGTATGCGCGACTTATTGCTGATGACCGACGTGCAGCGCCAACATTATGCCGCACGGGTCTGGGAGAAGAAGAAAGCTTTATTAATAGAGGAATTCCATGACCTCATCCGTCGTGAACAATGGGCCACCGCCGCCGCCGCCGTCGAGAGATTCCGTGAAAGTCTGCCCGGCGATCCCGTTGCCGATCAGCTTGGCTCCGAATTATCGCATCGGCATGCTCAGCGGATGCAGGAGGATATTGCCGCATATCGTAAGGAAATTGAACCGCTGATGAGCATCAATTTGTGGGATCGCGTAAAAGAACTGATGGCACGTCTGGAAGCCAAATATCCTTCACAGGTCCAGGTGGCGGAACTTTCCGACAGAATCAATAAAGAATATCAGATATGGCGGAATGACGAATTTCAACGCCTGCTTGTTGAATACAAGGAAGCCGGCGATCATCGCCAGTGGCGGCGCGCCTATAACATCGCCTTGCAGTTTTCGGAGCGGTTTTCCGACAACAAACTGGTGGATCGCATACGCCTGGACATTCCGACTCTGCAGCGCAATGCCGACATACAGGACTGCCAGGAACTGGTCCATCAGTTCAAGGACCTTTCCCAGCGCCATCGCTATGAAGAGGCGTTCGGGGTCGCCGAACGGGTCATCAGCACGTTTCCCGATTCATCAGCGGCGGCGGACCTGCAAAAAATGCTTCCCAAACTCCAGGAATTGATTGAGCAGGAAAACGCCAGGCGGCGAACGTCCGCCGGTTTGGAAATCACATAATCGTTTATCAGTGGGAGTCAAATGTCCGGGCAAAACATTCACCCGCCGAAATATATACAGAATCGTTGTGAGGCGCTTACCGCGGCGTTAGAAAAGCAAAAGCTTCCGGCTTTGCTGATCAGTTCATACGTCGATGTAAGCTACGTCACTGGTTTTGAAGGCGACGATTCCTGGGTGATTTTCACGCCCGAAAAAGTCTGGCTCATCAGCGATTCCCGGTATTCCGAGCAAATCCAGCGTGAGTGCCCGTGGGTCGTTCCTGTCATACGTAAAAAGGGCTTTGGCGAGGAACTCATGCGCATTTCACGGCGCGAGAAGATTTCCCTTCTGGGCGTTCAGGCCGAAACACTTACGCTCCTCCAATTCGGTGCGTTACAACGCGCCGCGCGCCCGGCGCGCCTTCGTCTTAAACCTGTGGACAATCTTGTAATTGAATTGCGTCACATCAAGGATGCGCATGAAATCAGTCTGATCGAAGAAGCGATAGTCATAGCGGAACAGGCTTTCGAAATCATCCGGAAAGCAATTCGCACCGGCATGACGGAAAACGATCTTGCCGGATTGCTTGTATATGAAATGCGCCGCCGTGGTGCGTCAGACGCCAGCTTTCAGCCGATTGTCGCGGTCGGCGCCAACGGCAGCCTGCCGCATTATCGTCCGGGTAATGTTAAAATCGGCCACAACACGCCCCTGCTGATTGACTGGGGCGCCTTATATCGCGCTTATCGTTCGGATCTGACGCGCATGCTTTTTCTGGGAAAAATCCCGGAAAAAATTCGCGAGATTTACCGGATTGTTCTGGACGCTCAGCAAACCGCCATTGCCGCCGTTCGCCCGGGGCTCAGCGGTAAAAAAATCGACAAAATCGCCCGCGACATTATCGCCAAGGCGGGCTATGGCCCCGCGTTCGGTCACAGTTTGGGTCACGGCATTGGCCGCGATATACACGAGCAGATATCGCTTTCCCCCCGCAGCAAGGTTATCCTTAAGCCGGGAATGATTGTGACCGTTGAACCGGGAATATATCTGCCGGGCATCGGCGGCGTGCGGATAGAAGATGATGTGTTGGTGACTGAATCAGGTTGCCGGATGCTGAGTCATTTGCCCAAAGATATAAATTCCGCGCGGTTGTAAAATTAATTTCCTTTATTGAATATGGAGTAGCCATATGGCCAAGGAAAGCTTTACTGATAACAAACGCGTCAGGGAACTCATCAAACTTATGAATGAGAACGGCCTCTCGGAAATAGAGCTGGTCGAAGACAAAGCCAGTATTCGCATTAAACGCGAACTCACAGGGCCGGTTTCCGCCGTTGCGGCGGCTGTGCCTCATTCCGCCGCCGCGCCGGAAAAATCCGCCCAGTCCGATGAGGGGCTGCTCACGATTAAATCTCCGATGGTAGGAACGTTTTATGCCGCGGCCAATCCCGAATCCGAACCGTACGCGAAAGTCGGCGCGTTGGTGGATAAAAAATCCGTTGTCTGCATCATTGAAGCCATGAAAGTGTTCAACGAAATTCACGCCGAAGTTTCCGGTGTTATTACTAAAATTCTGGTCAGCAACGGCCAAGCGGTGGAGTTCAACCAGCCGTTGTTTCAGGTGAAGCCCGAATAGTTTTAAGAGGCTCCAGATCCCCCATCCGACGCGCGATTTTAATGGATGAAAGATCGCGCCCGGCGTATATGAGGAAGGTATGTTCTCGCGAATTCTTATAGCCAATCGTGGTGAAATCGCCCTGCGGATTATTCGCGCCTGCCGTGAATTGGACGTCGAAGTCGTGGCGGTCTATTCGGAAGCGGACCGTGACGCCGCGTACCTCAAACTCGCCGACGAAGCCATCTGCATCGGCCTCGGACCGGCCGGCGAAAGCTATTTGAACATCCCGCGTATTATTTCCGCCGCCGAAGTCGCGGACGTGCAGGCCATTCATCCGGGTTACGGCTTTCTTTCCGAAAACGCCCATTTTGCCGACGTTTGCCGAAGCTGCAAAAT
>DATJSN010000072.1:0-15550 GCA_035504095.1 Phycisphaerae bacterium
ATATGGTCTTGTTATCGCCCACTTTATAATATTTCCCGTACGTCAAGATATTTAGCCGAACCTTCCGTCTGGATACCCTTTAATGAGATCCAACAAAAAATATTTGAAGGGCGGTTATATCCCATTGAAAAGTCCTATTTAAGTCTGACCAACGACACAACACTTAAACTCCCGCCCATCGTTCTCTCTCAGGCTTAATGAATAATTTCAATTCTTTATGATTGTCTGATGTAGAGCGGCGAGGGCAGCCGAAACTTCGCGGCCTTTGGTCTCGATATGGAAAATATTAGCGGCGTCCCACTTTCACTCTCTATTTGGCATGTCCGCAAAATTGCAGCCGCCGCGGGATAAGCTTCTCCCGACGTGTCGGGATCATTCCTCGTTAAAATCGTCGTACCGTCGCATCAAATGTAGCTCAGGCTCCCTGCCCTGAGTCGCGTCGAAGGGTCCAGGCTGTTTCCTTAAATTCGCCTGTTCTCGGCGGCAATGCCGCCGCACCCGGGGCCAAATGTGGGACAGGCATCTTGCCTGTCAATAACCCCGGGATTTCTTCCCGGGGCTATCGTCGTGCCGTTGTGGTGAAATTCTTTCTTCGTTCCCTTCGCTTCTTAGCGGTGAAGATCGTGACCTTCGTGTGTTTTGGTGTTTTTTCGTGGTCAAACCTCCGAAATCTGAATGCTGGGGCATAATCTTTTACTTGCCCCCGCAAGTTTCCCGCTTTAACATGGCCCCATCGGTTTCACTTGACATGCGCGTCATTTGGGTTGGGTGATGGTTAAATATTTCGTTGCCAATCTCGATTCCGTCGCCGCCGAAATTTTCGACGGCGAGATGGTCGTCATTAACTTCCAGAGCGGCACCTACTTCAGTTTCTCCGGTTCGGCGCCGCTTCTTTGGCAAATGCTCCAAACGCCGCAAACGGTGGATGAATTAGCCGGCGCATTTATTCCCGACGCTTGCCGGAAAATATCGGATATTCGCGCTTCAGTTGAAACCTTCATCAATACACTCCTGCGGGAAGATTGCGTCAAACAAATAGAAGACCCTCCGCCGGGCCGCCAGGCGAACCCCGCAATCGAAGCCAGGCCTTTTAGCGAGCCTCAAGTCAGGATCTTTCATGATCTCAAAGACCTGATCGCCATAGACCCTGTCCACGAAGCCGACGAGTTTGAAGGCTGGCCGCATCGTCCGCCTTTGGTCGGGCTCGAATAAAGTATTTAGCAAATGCCCGAAAACAAGACACACTATTTCGATGTGCAGGACGCGGTTGAACTTTTTGGTTTGTCGCTGATTGAAAGTGTAAAGGAATTTGCCCGGCGCCGCGGTCTGGAGCCGGGGTATTTTGCGCCCGGTTCTGTTTCCATAGCACTGGAAGTCGGCGGAGAACTTTATCTTCGGCGGCTTACGCGGGCAATCAAGTTTGCCGAGCAAAATGTCCGGCGAGAGCACAAGCTGTTGCACATTGTAGCCATCGACGGAAAAGAAACCGGCTTGGGCGCGCCGCCCGACTGGCGGTTCAAACTGACACGAAAGAGCCATCTCGAACGGCTTCATGTTCGATCCGATAAACGACTATTTATCCGCTACGACATTGATCATCGCACCTGGCGGGTATTTTCCGAAGAGCAGAATATCGCCGTCATCTGGACCGCCGACGCCGCGCTGCTGCCGGAATGGGAAGACTCTTTTCCGCTGCGCGACATTCTGCACTGGTCAACGGTTAATTCCGCCCGGCAAATGTTGCATGCCGCGGCAATTTCCTCCGCAAACAAAGGCGTGCTGCTTGCCGGCCCAGGCGGCTCGGGTAAATCCACCACCACCGCGGCGGCGATCTTAAACCAAATGGCCACCGCGGGAGATGACTTTGTAATGGTCGATTGCACGCAAAAACGTGCTTATGCGCTCTACGATACGATAAAACTCGACGATGCCGGCCTTTCTCGTTTGCCTATATATCGCAATTCAATTGGCAACCCGCAGCGCCCACAAAATCAAAAAGCCCGCATTCATCTTTCCGAAACCAATGCCGATTCTCTGATCCGCGAATTTGATATCACAGCAGTTTTGTTGCCGCGAATATCACAGGCTCAGAAAAGTTCTATTCACCCGGCGCCCAAAAGCGACGCTCTAAGGGCCCTGGTTCCCACAACAGCGTTTCTGTTGCGCGGTGGTGAAGCTGAAACGCTAAAAAAGGCTGCTTCTCTTATACGGGAAATTCCGACGTTCCACCTGGAATTAGGAATTGATCCGCTCGAATCGGCCGGGCTGATCAAATCATTTTTGCAGGAGCGCCTCGTATGAGCGATCCGCGGGTTTCAGCAGTCATTCCCACCATGAATATGGGGCGGTTTCTTTCCGACGCCGTCGCTTCGATCATGCGCCAGAAGATCAGGGTTCATGAAATATTCATCATCGACAGTCATTCATCCGACACAACCCGGCAGGTTGTCGCCAAACTCAAGGATGATGGCGCCCCGATCCGCTTCATCCAAACCGACAAAAACACTCCCGCCGCGGCGCGTAATGTCGCCCTCGCCCAGGCTTGCGGAGAAATAATCGCCTTTTTAGACGCTGACGATCTCTGGCCTGAAAATAAACTCCAGCATCAACTCCGGCGCATGGATCAGACTCCGCGCCTGGACATGGTGTCGGGATTCGTGCGCTATTTCGATTTGCTGGACGTACAGAAGCTTGCGCCCGCCGCCGACTCGCGCATCGAAACTCTGTATCACGTGCATCTTGGAGCGTGTTTGTTTAGAAAATCAGTTTTCGAACAAATCGGGCTTTTGGATGAATCGTTTACCTACGCTGAAGACGTCGACCTGCAATTTCGAATTCGCGAGCGGCAGATTCCCTTTGCCATTATGCGTGAAGTGACGCTTTATTACCGCCGCCATCCTGATTCCATGATGTCGCGTAAACATCCCCGCAAAAAGCAGGATTTTCACCGTGCCGTAGCCCGCTCTCTGGTGAGGCGGCGAGCCGGGGGCTCTGAGGCTGCCGATCTGGATCCATTGGAAAAGTTTGTCGATCCGGAGGTCTTGGCGTGAAAATCAGCGTCATATGCCCCACTTGGCAGGCCGTCACGACCATTACCCAGACACTCGCCAGTATTCAGGAGCAGACCGTGCCCGCCGCGGAAATAATCGTCGTTGATGATGGTTCGACCGATCAGACCGCCGCCGTTGCCGCCGCGCTCGGCGCCCGCGTGATTCGATCTGAACATGCCGGCGCGGCGGCGGCGTCAAATTTGGGCCTTGCCGCGGCAACCGGCGATTTGATCGCGCTAATTGACGCCGACGATCTTTGGACACCCGCCAAACTGGAAAAACAAACCGGCGCTTTATCCGCGAACCCAATTATCGACGCCGTCTTTGGGTTGGCGGTTAATTTTCTGGATTCAGCCGGAGATTCATCTTTCGCCGGACGCGTGCGCGTCGATGAAAAGCCATATCCCGGCTGGTATCCCGGAACGCTTCTGGCCAAACGCGAGATTTTTCAGCGTGTCGGAAATTTTGATCCGGAACTTCACGCCGGTTTTTTCATAGATTGGTTTGACCGCGCCAGGTTGAGCGGAATGAAATTTTTGGTGCTCCAGGAATTGTGCCTGAAGCGGCGAATTCACCCCAACAGCCTCTCCCATCGTTCGATGCGGCGGGACACGGCTTACGTTCAGATGGCGCGGCGCGCCATTCTCCGGCGTACAAAATCGGATGGGAACACTTGAATCTCGATGTACTCCATGATTATCAACCCCCTGAAACGCAGATATTGCTGCTGATCGCCGCTTTGGCAGAGCCCGAATCCGCGGCCGGCGCCTGGCACAAATGGACGCAGCGCCGCGATGTAGAGACGGCAACCTGGCCGGAGGTCCGGCTCCTGGCTGCGGTGGCCCAACGGATGGCCACGCTCGATCCGTCCTCGAAGCTTTTACCGCGCCTGCAGGGAATCAGGCGGTTTGTCTGGACACAAACGCAAATGTGTCTGAGTAAAGCCCTGCCGCTGCTCAGCGCGCTTTGTCAGGCTCGGCTTCGGTTCATACTGCTTAAAGGTGCCGCACGGATCGCAGTTGATCCATCGTCATCTGCTGATCGATTAATCAGAGACGTGGATGTTTTAATTCACCCTGATGACTGGACCGCCGCCGTCGATGCCGCGATACGGGAACGCTGGCAAATAGAAATGGATCAGGATAATCCGGCGATCGCCCGATCGAAATCATTTGCCGAGCATCATGCAATCAATTTTAAAAATGCCGATGCGCAGATCGACATGCATCGCTACGCTCTGTACGTATGCCGTAATAACGGCGACGATGACGGTCTTTGGAGCCGGACGGTTTCGCTGCAATGGCGCGGCATCCCTGTTAACATTCCCTGCCCGACCGACGAACTTTTAATCGCCTTGAATCATGGATTTAGTTACGCTCCGGAACCCACGGCCGACTGGGCGCTTGATGCCGCGGCGCTGATTCGTTCAGGAAAAATCGATTGGGACCTTCTTCTTGAACAAACTTCCCGCCGCGAGGTGGACGTTTCAGTCGCGGCGGGATTGACTTTATTAACCGAGCGGATCGGCGTGGATGTTTCACCGGACGTTCTGGCGTCGCTCCGCCGTCGTGTTCGCGAGCCGTTTATTGGCGAATTCATCGGTAATGTAACCGCATATAAACCCGGGAGAAGCGATTTGGTCCGGGCCGTTCTGGCCGCGGCGGGCATTCGAGCTCAAAAAGCGATGGAATCTGCGAACGAAAAGCCTGTGCAAGCAAATGGTTTGGGAAAAATTCTTAAGACAGACCCGATTGCTTTGCCGCGGGATCGAGCGGAAAAAGTGGTTCAAATCCCGGAATCTTTACCTGCCCGGGGAAAACTTCGCATTGAATTTGATTTTACTTTGTGGCCTTTTGCCTTTGGCCGTCAGATGATTCTGGAAATTCGCGCTCCGGGGATGTTGCTTAAGCGGGCAAGTTATCCCATACGCCGCCGATTGAAACTTGTTCCTGTTCGCAGGCGAATTGCCCTTCAAATCCCCGCAGCACTGTTTCTGGCCAGGAACATCAATCATATTACCGTCCGGCTTCTCAGGCCGAGATTCGCGACTCCGATGCCCGTGCGAACCTGTGTACTCCGGTGGAAACTTTGCGACGCGCCTTCGCGAACGCAAAAAATTTTCGCCGAATCAAAATTCCCCAATACTCCGGTAATAACGTCGAATTTTTAAACGACGAAACATTTGCGCCGTTTTCGTGGCAGAAAACCTGCGTTAATCTGACTTCGGCGAGCTCAGTCGAGCCGCGCCATCTGCGGACCATTTTTAATTTAACGGCGGATCCGCCGCGCCTAGTTTTCACTATTCGCCGCCGCGATCATCTCGATCGTTTCCTGCAGCTCGCTGAAATCCACCGGTTTGGTCAAATGATGCGTAAATCCGGCCTCCTGGCTTTTGTGTAAATCTTCCGTCATTCCATAACCCGTAAGGGCAATGCTTCGGCTGGCGTATCGCTCACGGACTTGCCGCATCAGATCAAGTCCGCTGCCGTCCGGCAGCCCCACGTCACTAATGAGTAAATCAAAGGATTGTGCTTTGATCGCGGCCAATGCATCCGCCACGGTAAAAACCCCGGTCACACGATGTCCCAGCCGTTCCAATAGTTTGGTCAGCACTTCACGTGTCGGTTCATTGTCTTCCACCAGCAAAATTCGCAGCGACACATCAGACTTAGAAGGCCTCCCGTCGTCCGACTTAACCGTGGCAATCGTGGGCTCCACAACCGTGGGCAACTCCACAACGATGGTGGTTCCGGTTCCCCGGCCTTCGCTATGGGCGCTGATGGTTCCCCCATGAGCCTCCACAAGATGTTTGCAAATCGCCAGACCCAGACCCAATCCGCCGATTCGGTGTCGTATGGCGTTTTCACCCTGCTCAAAAGCCCCAAATAGTTTAGCGATCTGATCCGGTGCAATCCCGACGCCGGTGTCGGAAACGGAAATTCGTATAAAATCATTCTCCGCATCAGCGGTTTGGATCACAATGTTCCCATCGAGCGGCGTGAATTTGCGGGCATTGCTGATTAAATTCCAGAAAACCTGTTGCAAACGGGCGCCATCGCCGTATACAAAATGCCTGGATGCCCAAAGTTGAAGGGAGATCTTCGGCTGCTCATTGCGTCCGCATATATCCGCGGCGGCGAGAATCAGCCGATGCGCGTCCTCGTGCGCCAGCGCCAGTACAAGTTTGCCCGTTTCAACCCGCGATAAGTCCAGAAGATCATTGATCAGACGGTTTTCCAGTTCAACGTTGCGGCGGATGGTTTGAATATCATCGTGAACGTCCGCCGGAAGATTCGGATGGGATTCCAGCAATGAAACCGTTAAAAGAACGGGAGTCAGCGGCGTGCGCAGTTCATGGGAAAGCATCGCCAGGAATTCATCCTTGGCTTTGTTGGCCTGTTCCGCCCTGGCCGTGCTTTCGCGCAGCGCGTCGTTTATTTCTTTGCGCTCATGGACTGTTGCAGCCACAACCAGCTTGGTCACCGCCACGGCGCCGATGAACACCTCCAGATGCAATAGCGAGTTATTGGGATTAGGGCCGCTGAACGGCCCCTTTCCGCTGAGTGTGTAGTAGGCCGCGGTGCATGCCACAAAAATCAGGGCGATCACGGTTCCATGCTGGTAAAACCGGAACGCGGCCCACAAAACCAGCGGAAATACCATATAAGAATATGGGAATGACACCGCGTGGTCCAGAAATTTCCCGGCAAATACGATTTGCATGCAAACAAAAAACAGCGCCGCCAGGCACAAGGCCTCAATCCATTGAAAAACATTTAAATGATGCGGCGGTTTTGTCGCCCAGATGATAATCAATGGCGCAATAACCAGGGCGCTGATCGCATCGCCGAGCCACCAGGTCAGCCAGACCGGCCCATCATCGCTCCACTGTGCAAATCCTCCCAGGGTAAGTATCCCCACGCCCACCGTGGCGCTGATCATGGTGCTCAAAACAGGGGCGAACAATATGAACCTGATCACATCTTGAGTCCGGTCAAACGCTTTAACGCCGCCGGCAAAACGCGTCACCAGGGCCGCTCCGGCGGTTGCTTCGAGCGTGTTGCCCGCGGCAATGACCAGCGATGTCGCAATATTCCCCGCCGTAAACAGGTTGGCCAGAAACGCACCCAGATAGATTCCCGGCGTTATTCGGGGGCCCAGAAGCAGAACCAATGCCAGTGAAATGCCTGTCGGCGGCCAGATCGCGGTGGCGCTTTTATTGACATAAGCAACAGATAAACCAAAGCGCGCGGAAATAAAATAAATCGCGGCAACAATAAGAATCAGGAAAACATCAATGACCTTTTCCCTGATTTCTCCAGCTTCGTTTGCCTGGGAATTTTGCGCATCAATCCCCGCAACGGCTTCCTGTCGGGTTTCAGGTAACGGATTCATATACGATTCCTCAATCCGTCCGGAGGTGATGGCCAGAAAATAATTATATCGTCGAAAACAGTTGCGAATGCAAACCATTTGACCGGTTCAACCACGCCGAGCCATAATTTTGAAGGGTTTTTGTCTTTGACCATTCGGGTGCATTGGCATGATTTTAGAAATTCAGCTTCCTCTTGCCGTGGCTTATGCCGACAAACTCGCCATTACGCTTCAGCACTGGCTTCCCTGGCTTACTAATATCGACGGCAATGTGCTCTACCTTCATCCGGTTTTTGTAAATTTCGTCGCCGCGGCGGTTCCCATTTCCGTGATTTTTGACATCGCCGGTCGAATCTTCGGGCGCGATACGCTGCGCACTGTCGCCGCCTGGAACATGGTCGTCGCCGCGTGCGCTATCCCATTTACGGTTTTCTTTGGCTGGCTTTTCTGGGGCGGCCAAAGCGACGATGACTGGCAGATGGCCGTTCATTTTTGGCTGGGCAATGCTTTCCTGTTTATTCTCATCTTCATGGCAGTTTGGCGCTGGCGGATTTATGCCAAAGGCCGGCCTCCTGGTGCGGTTTACCTGGGCATTGCCGTTTTGGTCCTCGCCGTGCTGATCATTCAGGCCCACCTCGGCGGCATGCATTCATTTTCATAATTGACTAAGAGCCTCTAACAAAATGATGTAGAGCAGCCTCTCCAGGCTGCTCAGATAGCCCCGGGATTTCCCGCCTTGAGTTACATCGAAAGGCTTCCCGGGGCCAATCAAATCCCATCATAAGTCCAGCTGTGGGACAGGCATCTTGCCTGTCAAATTTTACTTTTTTTACTTCGCGGTCGTTGCCACGCCTTATTCCGCTTTTATCACCCGCAGCGGATCGCGCTGGACCAAAGCCACCACCGGCCTGGAATCCAGTGCCGCGCACAGATCGATGTCCTCTTCAAAACCACCCTCAATCAAATTGATTCCTCCCGCGCCCAGTCGCAATGCCGCGCCCAGCCGCGGCTTGGCGGCGATAAAAACGTGATACGCCAGCCACGCACTATCGCCCAGAGACAAATCTGTCCGGTATGTTTGGTTTAAAAGATGCCACACAATTGCTCCGGCGCCGATTACGTCTTCCAGGGCCAAAGCTCCATTGGTCCCCGCAGCCAGTAAAATCGTTTTTCCCGAATCAATCCGCTCCAGCAGGGCATTGGCCGTCGCCCCGGCGTTAAGCAAACAGCCGACAAAAATTTTCGCCGCACTTTCCGCCGCCGCCGCCGCTCGCGTTCCGTTGGTCGTGCTCAACAGAATCGTCGCCCCACCGATCACATGGGTCCCAAATTCCGCCGGCGAATTACCCAGATCAAATCCCGGTACCTTCACACAACCACGTTCTCCCGCGGCAAGAACCGGCGGGGCAGTGGTATGTCGCGCCGCCAAAACCGCGTCAGTTTTCTCAAAAAGCCGTACTTCCCGGGCGCCGTTGGCCAGTGCAGTAACAATCGTGCTGCTGGCCCGCAGAACATCGAGAACCACAACCTGTGCTTCAGCCAGATCACCGCCGTCTAATTGGGACGGCAACATCACCAGTTCAATCATTTAGAGCCTCTCAAGCTCGACTTTTGCCGATTTTCGTGAGAACCAATCTCTGAATCCATAAAAAATTCTGCTTTTGGGGCGAATTCTGACATACCCCTTGGTTTTTATAAGTGTTTAGTAACCTCTTGAATCTATTGTTGGGACTGCCCCGAAGGGGCTGAATATTTTAGCCCGGCGTAGTCGCGCAGCGACTACGCCGGGACGAGAAACCAGAACGTCATCAACCCTGTAGGGGTTGTGTCAATCTTAGCGAGAGATTGCGGCATGAAACGAGCATCTCTGAAAATTCAATTTGACGCAACCCTTTCAGGGGTGATTGGTAGGCTTGCTTAATTTCCCGGCGTAGTCCCGCGAGGCGGGACAACACCGGGCTAAATGATTCAGCCCCGTTGGGGCAAACCGTGAGGTTTTCAGGCAGCATTGCATCCCATCTTATTTTTTTAGAGGCTCTTACCTGACTTTGCAATTGCATATTCGCGAACTTGACGACACCGGGTGCTCTAGGTTTTACCCCGGTTTTTGTTTATGCTAAAGCCCGATAAAGGCCCTGCCGATAAATCTTAATTAGCGTTATGCACGGCCTGTGGTCGATTTTTCCGGTCCACTGCCGTGCAGGCCCGGCCATGGATGACCGGTTGAAAACTCGCTTAGAGGGGAAAATTCCAACTTTAAACCCTGAGAAGTTATAATTCGTAATAGATAGTATTTGCCAGCCTGATTGCGTAGGGTCCGGGGCTGGTTTGCCGTAGTGCGGGTAGGTCGTTAGTTCATGAGCGAGTACGAAAAAAAAGTTGATTTAATTAACCGGGCGGCGCTCCGTCTTTCGCGCCGTGGGTTTCTTTCCGCATTGGCCGGCGGTGCGATTTATAGTGCTCTCTCCGGGTGCGGCTCGCCGCCGCAAAACAATGCTCCAGCCGCTTCTGCTTCAGATGATGTCGTCAATAATTTGCCTGAAGGTTTTTTACCCAACGGCTGGTCTTATGGTCAGATCGGTTCGCCCGACATTGGCTATGCCCCGCCGGAAAATTTTCAGTTGCCTTCATATACGCCGCCGCCACAGCCTGTCGCACCCGGCGGGCCGCTTGGAATTATTCCCCGTCATGGATGGACTTTTGCCGGGCCGGCGCGTTCTTCCATCGAACCCATGGGTGGCGTGAACCTGATCACGTTCCACCACACCGGCGATCCCCGTCCGTTTTATGATGATTCTTATGCCGGCTCCGCCGCCTTCTGGGAACGAACCCGCGTCTATCAGGTCTATTCAAGAGATTTTCAGGACATCGGTTATCACTTTGGCATCGACCGCGCCGGACGCGTGTGGCAACTTCGCCCGCTCGAGTACCGCGGTGAACATGTCCGCATCGGTCCCACACCGCCGCTATGGCTCAATCAATATCGCCAGTATTCCAACGGTCCTTCAATGCCCATTGACGGACGCTACGTCTGGAACAACCATAACATCGGCGTCGTTTCCATCGGAAATTTTATGCTTCAGGAACCTACGCCGATGCAAAAAAGCAAAATTGTGGAATTCGGAACCATGCTTCGCCGGCGTTACAACATTCCGATCTATCATTGTTACACCCATCAGGAGCTAGTCTCCACCGAATGCCCCGGCAGAAATCTGCAGCCTTATATGGAATACATCCGCCGCAATGAAATGATCTAAGAGCCTCTAAGCATGGACCATCGCCCCAAAAATATGAATCGCCCGGGCCCCGATCGGCCCATTATTTCACGCCGGGATTTTCTCTCGTGTTTAACCGGCGGAGCGGTGCTTTCGGCATTGGCTGGTTGTGACACAGGCTCGGAAGACTATCAATACGGCCAACCCACGATGCCGATTCCGGAAAGTTCTTCCAGCGCAGTTCCCACCTACGACATGATCGGCGAACCTGAATCGCCGTATGCACCGCCGCCCGATTTTCGATTGCCAACGTACAAGCTTCCTCCGCGGCCTGCCTCGCCTGTCGGACCATGGGGGATTATTCCCCGCAGCGCCTGGACCAGAACCAATCCTTATCCCGCCGCCGTTGAACCCATGGCCGGCATACGTCTGATCACCTTTCATCACACCGGCGACCCCGAACCGTTTTACGAAACGTCCTACGAAGCCACCGCCGCCTTTTGGGAAAAAGTTCGCACCTGGCACGTTCAGGGCCGGGATTTTGGCGACATCGGCTACCACTTCGGCATCGACCGTGTCGGCCGCGTCTGGCAGCTTCGCCCGCTCGAATTCCGCGGCGCTCACGTTCGCGACGGCGATCGGCCGCCGCACTGGTGCCAGGGCAACGAATACCACGGGCAATGGCAGTACACGCCATCACCTTTACCCATGACCAACGGGCGCTATGAGTGGAACGATCACAACATCGGCGTAGTAAGCATCGGCAATTTCGACAAGCAGGACCCGACGCCGGCGCAAAAACAGAAAATCGCGGAATTTGGCTCTCTGCTTCGCACGCATTACAGCATTTCCATTGACCGCTGCTATACCCACCAGGAACTTGTCGCCGAATTATGCCCCGGCTGGAACCTCCAGCCATACATGGAAACCATTCGGCAGGATGATATTCTCTAGTCATTGCAATTTGAGAATCGGGTTTAATAAATCACGTTTGGGAGCCGGAAGAATTGCCGGTGTTGATTGAGTAAACTCATCCAATAATGAAGTATAATTAAAAGAAAAATAATCTATGGATGCTGATTTACTTAATATTCTAGAGGGATTTGAATCTTTTCTTAAAAGGTCTGGTCTGGTTTGCCAGCGGCGGGAAGGACCTGATCCAATTTTTTTTGGTAATAGAGTAATCCAATATTCTGGAGAAGGTTACATCGCCATTCGTATAACTTTGGATCGAAGTCAATGGCTTGTCGATATTGGCGATAACAGTATTCACACAATTGCTTGGCATGATGTGGCCATAATACGAGATTTACTGTTTGGGCAAGGAGAAGATGTCTTGTCATTTGCTAAACAGGTTGAATTTGTTGAGTTGAATTGGCAAATGATTGTAAACTGTTTTATTCCCGCACAAATGAAGGAGACAAGCGAAAAGCTTACGCTTCTGAAAAAAGAACGTATGAAGCGTCTTTTCCCGCATATTAATCGTCATTTTTGAAGCCTTTGAGTTTATTGTGTTGATACAGCGGCATTTGCGAAAGATTTTTGACGATATTTCAAACTGAACCAGTACCTACTTTCGATTCGCCGCCGCGCCATATTCGCCAGCGCCCGTTAGCAATTCCCCAAGGCGTTCCAGGCTCTGCGACCATCCTTCATTCATGCCCATCTTCACCATGGCGTCGCGAATCGCACTGGATTCAAACCGCATATTGATGGTGAGCTTTGTTTTGCCGCTGAACTCTTCAAACGTGACCGTCGTGATGATTTCCCCGGCCGGATTCCGATTTTTGCCGCGTTGCGGGTTCACCATGTCATGCCATGCGTCCGGATGTTCCGAGCAGTCCATGGCTATCACCAGCCGCGCGGGTTTCGCGATCTCGCGATATACGCCTTTAATTGGATATTCAATGCCATCCGCGCTGCGCATCACGATCCGATATGCCCCGCCCGGCCGCAGATCCATTTCGCAGACTGGATTGGTGAATTCCCGCGGTCCCCACCATTGCGCCATTTGTTTCGGATTAGTCCATGCCTTGAATACCAGCTCGCGCGGCGCATCGAAGGTTCGTTCAATAACAAATGATTGAATTGAATCCATTTTTTCGGCCATGATTTTTCTCCTTTTATCGAATTTTAGGCTTGCACAACCTGTTTCAGATTGATCGTTGTGCCCCAACGGGGCACCATAATTCAGCCCGGCGTTGTCCCGTCTCACGGGACTACGCCGGGAACATAATCAAACTAACTATCAACCCTGTATGGGTTGCGTCAAATCGAATGATAATGGATATGCACTTCATGCCGTTATCTCTTGTCGGAATTCATTTAGTGTCCTAATTTGAAAATTAGCACTTATAAACAGATACTACGACAATGCTTGGGGCTATCAGGATGATGCCGGAAAACGGCAATATGTCGCTGTTCTAAAGATTCACCCGGCCGATTCACCCATTAATGCGGTTCGTGCGTATATAATGAGCACGACAAAAACCTCTATTCTGAAATAAAATGAAGGCGCATTTTATGGGTGATTGGCGTCTACGTAATCAAGAAAAATACCTGTCAGGTGTTGAGCTTCATTGGCAGAAATATACACCATACCGAGATGGGAAAGACCACGATCATGACCATTGTGCATTCTGCTGGCGAGAATTTTCACTAAGAAGTGAAGATTGTCATGAGGGATATACTACATCAAATGGATATCATTGGATATGCAAAGAATGCTATGAGGACTTCAAAAGCGCATTCAATTGGAAGGTTATTTCAAATTAGGACACTACCAACCACTACCGCAATTCGCGAGTCGTTGCAATTTGAGAAGCGGGCTTAACGGATCACGTTTGGGAGCCGGGAGAATTGCTAGCGCTGATTGAGTAAATTGGAATCAATGGAGACGAAAATTGTGAAGCGGACTGAGGTTGCCCAAATGATGTTAAAGGTGGGGTGGCTGGCGTTGGTGGTGAGCATGCCGATGCTTTTTGATTATTATCCCAAGTACACTTGGAATCAGCAAATAATATACCAATCTACGTGGACGATGATCTATGAGCAAATATGCACCCCCGACCGAGCGGGACTACTCATACCGTGTTTCTTTAGTCTTGCAGTAGCTACCCTGGCCACTCTCGTGCCACCTCGCTTTGCTGGCAAGTGGCTGATCTGGAATTGCAGAATCATCGTTGCTGCGTGGATATGCGTAATGGGACTGGCGTTTGGGTTGTCCATTCTTCTATCGAATTTCGTGATTATAAAATATGGAATCGGATGTCCATTTTTTTGTATTGGTGGTTTGCTGATATGCGTATCGGCGTGGATACGCCCGGTTATGAAAAATGCTTCAAACTGAACCAGTACTGCAATTCATGAAGTGGCCTGGCGGATTACGTTTGGGAGCCACAAGAATTGCTGACGCTGATTGATTAGCAAGAAGCGAACATGACCAACGAATCTCTTAATAGTAATTTGCAGATGTCTAATAGATCGCGAATTTGGATTGCACGCGTCCTTGTCTTAATAGGCTGGATCGTGGTTTTGTGTTCGCTGCCTATGGTTACTGATATCGGTTTCCAAGGTGGTCCGTTAAAACTATGGCAAAATATCGTATTAACCTCACTGCTAGTCTTACCGATTCTCTTGTTAATCTGGATGGGAGAATTCTTGTTGATGTTAATGGCGACTTTGGCAGCGCTATTTAATGGCCGGTTGATCGTTCTATCGGCGCGAGTACTTTCTGTGCCGCTCACAGTCTCAACAATTTGGGCCATCATGGCCAGTTGTAATCCCAAAAGCCCTCCATCCCCTCCATATTATGTCATGGCCCTGGGCATAGTTATTATCGCGGCAGCAATCTGGGTTATCCCCGTAAAAACTCGAAAAATTTCAAATTAGGACACTAATAAGCACTGCCACAATTCGCGGGTCGTTATAATTTGAGAAGCTAGTTTAATTTATCACGTTTGGGAGTCAAAAAAATTGCTGGCGTTGATTGACTGAGCTTTATTATGAATCGTGAACAGATTTTGAAAGAACTTGATGCATATATCGACGTTATATCGAAACCGCTGCCAGCTCACGATCTGGCTAATGGTTGGGATGCCGAGCGCCAGCACAAAGCGATCAGGATTATGAATGAGATTCGAGAAGTGCTCCGGACGGGAGGGGCATTACCCAAATGGAGCATTGTCCGCACCATGGATTCTTGGGGAGTCAAGGGGGAGTTGTTTGATCAAGCCTGTGCTATATCCCACCATCTTAAAATTATGAAGGATTGAAATAGTCCAAGAGAGGATGTCGCGATTATATTGGCAATATTATTTCAAACTGAACCATCACCGCAATTCTCGGATCGTTGCAATTCGCGGCGATCGGGTATATACTGGATTCACTCAGTCAATGGTTGACTGCTGACTCAAGACCGCACTTCATAACGTGGAAATAAAAAAATCCCCAGTTTGATTGCCTATTAGTTATAAATTTAACATTCATTTGCTTCAAAAGTACTCTTTTTTCGCTTCGCCGCCGCGCCATGTTCGCCGGCGGTCGGGGCGATATACTCAGTCGCAATTAAGAAAGGAATTGTCCTTGAAGGACACAACATTATCCGAACAAATTATTGACCTTCTGGTCTCCATGCAGGGAGGCCCGCTTCCCGTCGCCGATATAAGCCGCCGTCTGGCGCTTTCCCGCGATCGATCCGAAGAACTCCGCAGCGCGCTGGAGGAACTAATCTCCGCCGGGAGCCTGGTCCCTCTGGATAACGGCGCCGCCGTTGGCTTGCCCATCACCCCGGATCAAATCGTCGGCATATTTCACTCCACGACCCGCGGCTTTGGCTTTGTGACCTCAATTCGGCCTGATCCCCTGGGCGATATGTTCATCCCACCCCAGGACACCATGGACGCTATTACC
>DATJSN010000073.1:0-31845 GCA_035504095.1 Phycisphaerae bacterium
TATGAAATGAATCCCTCTGATGTGTTGATATATCCTTCGGAAACAATCCAAGCTTCACGCGATATTCGTACCGGTAAAATCATCCCGCAGTCGGTTCACATGTTCCAGAAACCATTATCATTAATGAATCATCTTGTACGAAAACATTCATATCCTGGGGAACTAATTGTCGATTGTTTCGGCTGTTCTGGTTCTTGCTGTATCGCAGCCAATAGTTTAGGAAGACGCTGGTTGTATATTGAAAGTAATAAGAATAATTTTCTGTGGGGCGCTCAGCGCATAATGTCTTCGATCAAAGAATATACGGCATCTCATCTTGTTGGGTAGTGAAATTTATCTAATTGCTATACATGCGGATGAATCGGAGTTGACTGTAAACTGCCATGAGCCAGCAGGCAAGTTATATGGGGTCGTTAAATGGGTTATTCCGGGACAACTGACGCACCGCGCAGCGTCGCGCTGGAAACCAGCAGTCGCATCGGCGCAGTCGCCGTGGGCGCGGGCGCGGTGCTGCTGGCCCAGCGGCAATTCAGTTCGACCATGCGCCACGCGGTGGAACTGATGCCCACGCTTGCGGATCTGGTTAAAGAGCAAGGGTGGAAACCGGCAGATATTCAGCAAGTTTACGTTTCTGTCGGCCCAGGATCGTTCACGGGCGTGCGGATCGCCGTCACCGCGGCGCGAGCGCTCAATCAGGCGCTGGGGTGCAAGCTGGTTGCGGTTCCCACCGTGGACATATTGGCGGCCAACGCTCCAGTTGAAGCAGAAAATCTGGGCGTGATTCTGGATGCCAAACGCGGACAGGTTTATGCGGCGCGTTATCGTAGAAATTCTGCCGGCGAACTGCAGCGCACCGCCGGGCCGATGCTTGGCGATCCGCGCGAATTCGTCGCCGATTCACCGCGGCCGCTGCATTTAATCGGTGAGGGAATCGATTACCACCGGCCGGCGCTATTTACCGGCGTTGCCGACGTGATCGAAGTGGATAAATCGTTATGGACGCCACAGGCGGCTCAAGTCCATCGATTGGGCTGGCAATTGGCGCAGGCGGGCAAATTCACGCTGCGCGAAGAACTTTTGCCAATCTATCTGCGCAAGCCCGAAGCACAGGAAGTGTGGGAAAAAAAGCATGGGATGGATGTTCCGTAGAAATAGTCAAATACTCAATCAAATATTTTTGTGCCAAAGTCTCGATCCAGAGCCCATATTTGATTGGCGATCACGGATTATTATCGGGAATATGGGAAAATTTTAATCAAGCTTGCGAACACCGAACAGAGTCATCAGCAAACCCACAATTGCCATTGCCAAACCACCAAAGATGTACGTGGCGGTTTGGTCTGTATATCGGCCGACAAAAAAGTCTTTCGTTTGATCAGCAACGGAATGAGAAGCATTTAAGCCTGCAACCAAAAGGACGATGCCGAGTATTAAAAGAACAATTCCCAAGATGCGTAGCGGACTCATATTAAATACTCCTTCATGGCGGACACCGCCTCGACGGCGGCTGGTTCTAATTCCGACAGCGAGGCATAGATTACAACGTTTCCCGCCGTCTGATTGAGGCGGTCATTTATTGACGGTCTCTACAGACGGGCTTGGTTCGGCTTCAGCCGATCACCTGGTGCGGAAGCCGGCAATCAGAGAGACCACAAAAACGATCAGGAAAAGAACGAACAGGACTTTGGCGATTTCTGTGGCAACGCCCGCAACGCCAAAAAAGCCGAAGGCTCCCGCAAGGATGGCCACGATCAGGAATACAACTGCCCAGTAAAGCATGATGAAACTCCTAAAACATGGTGCAGGTTCTAATTTATGGTATGCCTTAAGCGCGTCGTATTTCCATTATGGTTCCGCGATTTCATCAAACGTTATTTTATTCGTCATTTGATACTGATTACCCAATACCGACTGAGCGGTAGATCTGGTGAGCAGGTGACCGCAGGTGAAGTCCAGCTGTCGATGCCAACAGAGGTCGCATGCCTATCTTGGTTTGCACCCTCTACTCTCTATTTTCTAAATTCACCTGCTCGATTTTGGCCTGCGGCCAAAATGCGCCCGGCGGGAATCGAACCCACAACCGTCCGCTTAGAAGGCGGATGCTCTATCCAATTGAGCTACGAGCGCGACAATCGTTGTTTTAGCTTAACTTAAAGTAGATCGGCCCGTATAGCCCCCATACCGAGAGAAATTTTTATTCTCCATTTCAACCTGCCTAATGCGACATTATTCCGGCGTTTGTTTGGCAAAAGTTAGGCATAGTTCAATGGCAAAATTGTCGGGAGAATTATCGTGGAAATTTTTTCCTTTGCTCAAAGGAGCTCCAATTTTGAATTCGCTGAACGGATTTCAGTAGCACACAAGACAGTGGTGAAGAGGGCCAAAAATATTGGCCCCGGGAAGAAATCCCAGGGCTTTTAGATTTACACGCGCAAAAATAGTCCCGGCATTTCTTGCCGGGGTTGTTAAACCAGGCAGAGTCTGATCGGTTTAGTGCTTTTGCTTGCCAACCAAGTTCAGCACCGCCGCGGTCACCGGCGTAAATGGTGTAGCAAGCAAAGATGGGTTATCAAGTCGCACACGGATGAATTTTTCGTGTTCTTCCCGGTTCAGTCGTTCGGGCTTTATCGAGCCGGAGTCCGCGACTTCGGTGTGCCAGACCAGTTCGGGTTGATGCAGCGCCGGGTCATAAAACAACCCCAACACGCGCGGAACGTTATGCAAAGTTTTTTCATCCAGCCCCAACTCTTCATCAAGTTCGCGATACAGATGGGCGAGAATCTGTTCGCTGCCGGTGAAGGGCTTATCCGGCCAATCCATAACGCCGCCAAAGATATGGGCGCGTCCGGCGTAATAGGCCACCGAGCCGCCGCGCAGGCCCAGAATCGCTTCGCCGTTGTGCGTGAGCAAAATGCTGTTACCCATTCCAGAGGCAATGGCCTTTGGATAACGCGCCGTAAACCAGTCATGATCGCGCAGGCAGGTGACCAGAAATGTTTTGTAATCGCTTTTGGCCATGTGCAGAATTAATTTGCCGGACGAAATTTGGAAATCAGCTAAATGCGTTACAGGGTTATTAAAAAGTTTGCGGCCAAGCAGCCCGGCTTCGCGGCAATGATCTTGCCAGCGCTGGTCGATGTAACCCTGAGCTACCGATGGCATCTCCGGACTTACGCGCTCTATGATTTGGACGTTCGCGGCGTCAAACGGCCCACAGGCAAGTATTTTCGCTTTTAAACCCATCAACGTTCTTCAGGTTCCGGATCAGGCGGAAAGGGGGGAACCAGCGGTTTAATTTTTTTTAATGCTTCGGGAACATATTGTGTAACAATGCGCCAAAGTACATCAGGGTTCACGCGGCCGTATTCATGAGCCAGAATATGGCGGGTGGATATGATTTTTTTCCAGGGAATTTCGGGATGCATTTTTTGAAATTCAGCGCTTATGTTCCGAGCAGCCTCGCCAAAAATTTCCAATTGTCGCTCCAGCGCATCGCCGAGCATCTCGTTTTTATCCAGATCAGTTCTTTGCTTGTTAGTCAGATGCCGAGAAATGGATTCCGCGGCTTCAACCATGTCGAGCAATCGCGCGGCATCCTGATTATCTGCTGCCATAAACGACCTTCCGCGTAGTAAGGATTTCGAAACGGCGGAATGGATTTTTAATCAGTCGCTTTTCAACCAGGTCGATTTTCCTGCCGCCAAACATTGCCGAAAGTTCATCCTGCATCTCCAGATAATTTTCAAAAGTCATAGTATGTCCGGGTTGAAATTGCACTAAAACATCGACGTCGCTATCCGCCCCAAAATCATCGCGCAGAACCGATCCAAACAAAGACAATTCGCTTAGCCCCCATTTTCTGCAGAAAGCCGCGATTTGTTCTTCGGTCGGTGAAGTGTGAAGCGTCGTCATATCTGATTCCAACAGCACAAAATATGCGCCATTGTATCGCCAAGATACTTTTCAGTTAACAGGGGATTGGAATTATTGGGCATCCCGTTTCGGTTCATTTCCGTTGGGGAAAAACTCCAGCGCCGCGGAATTCAGGCAATAGCGCTGGCCGGTGGGCTTTGGGCCGTCGGAAAATACGTGGCCCAGATGGCTGTCGCAGCGCGCACAGCGAATTTCAGTGCGCACCATGCCGTAGCTTTCATCAACAATATTGCTGATGTGGTCCGGGTCAAACGGCTCAAAAAAACTCGGCCAGCCCGTGCCGGATTCGAATTTGGCGCTGGATTTAAACAGCGGCAGGCCGCAAAGCCGGCAGGCATAGACGCCATCTTCTTTATTATGCAGTAATCCGCCGCAGAAAGGACGCTCCGTTCCGTGGCTGAGCAGCACGCGGCGTTCTTCAGACGTGAGTTTCTGTGCAAGCTCCTCGCGCTTCTGTTCACTCATGGGTGTGAGGTCATAGCCGCTGGCGGAATGGGTTTTTTGTGCAACGTTTTTTTTCTGATCCATATTTATTTAGGTCCTCTTAAGTTTTAAGTAGCGGGGCAAAATTCTTTCGCAGCTTATCTACCTTCGGCAGCGCCGTGCACGCAATGTACGGTTGATCGGGATTAAGCTCGGCGTAATCCTGATGGTAATCCTCGGCCGGGAAAAACTTTTCCAGTGGCTCCAGGGTTGTCACTATCGAGTCGCCAAAAACTTTGGCAGCATCAAGTTGTTTAATATACGCCGCGGCGACTTCTTTTTGCTCATTGTCGGCATAAAAAATTGCCGAGCGATATTGCCTTCCGACATCATTGCCCTGGCGATTTTTTTGCGTCGGGTCGTGGGCGACGGAGAAAAAAACTTTTAATAATTGTCCGAAGCTGATTTGCGCAGGATCAAAACGTATTTGCACCGCTTCGGCGTGATTGGTTCTGCCACTGCACACCGCGCGATAGTTGGCAGTCTGAGGTGTTCCCCCGGCGTAGCCGGAAGTGACATCCAATACGCCTTTGAGCTGTTTATAAACGGCCTCAACGCACCAGAAGCAGCCGCCGGCCAGAACGACGGTTTGCTGGCCGGATTTGCTGGTAATGTCCAGATTGGGGTCGGGAAATGTTATTGTGTTGATCATGTTCTCCATTCTATTTGCTCAAAACTCCAATCTCTACAAATAAGTAGTAAAAACGCTGATTTCCTTACGCATTTTTCTCTTTGCGTGGTGATGTTATTCTTGTTTTGTGCGTTATTTTTTGACTACGATTTCGTCCTGTTTTTTGCTCCTTTTTGGGCCAGTAGTGCCGGTGCAGGCGCAGGCTTCAGCCAGTCCCCCGTCAGAGCTACTGGTCAAAAACCTATCGTCAATGCAGAACGTAGAGTCCGTCCGGCTGACGTTTGTGAGCGAAAAGAAACTTCAGGTTTTGGATAAACCATTCATCAGCGGCGGTGTCATCATTATCGCCCGGCCCGACCAGGTGCGTTTCCAGACCGATTGGCCTTACCGCTCCTGCTATATCCTTCATGCCGGCAAAGTTTTTTCCCGTAATCAGACTGACGCACAATGGCGCAGCGCCGATTTGGATCGTGCGCAGGCGATTCAAACCATTCTGGATCAGTTCGCCTCCTGGGCACTGGACAAAACCGGCGACATAGCCGGCGATTACACGGTAACCATGGCTCGCTCACAATTGGAATCTCAACCCGCATCCGCCGCGGGACGGCCCACGGCTGCCGTGCAACCCGCCATTGTGGATTTATTTACGCTTATTCCGCGCGATCCGGTTGTGGCCAAAGCGGTAACGCAAATCGAACTGGGCTTTTCGTTGCAAACGCATCAACTGATTTTTATCGCCATTGTTTCCGCCGATGGCGATCAATCCAGTTTCTGGTTCGATCAAATTGATGTGAATCCCCATCTAACGGCGACGTGCTTTGAACCGGCGGGGCCGGCATGAACAGTCCCGCGGATTTTCTCGCAAAGTGCATGAACTGGTGGTACCGCCGGCTCGCGACACGACGCGGACTGCTTACACTGGTTGTCGCGGTGCTGGCGATCGCTTTATATCTGACCAGTACCGGCATCCGCTGGCAAGATAATCTTCTGCTGTTTTTTCCTGATTCGAGTCCAGTGGTGCGCGATCTAAACGCCGCGCAGCAGCAACCGGGGCTTGTCGACGATTTGCGCGTGGACGTGCATTTTACGCAAGGGCAGGGTGATCTGGCCGCCGCAGTAGCCGAACTCAAAACGGCATTTGAACAAACCGGGCAATTCGCCTGGGTTTTCGGCGGCGTTACAAGTGAGCAAATGCTTAATGCACAGGAGAATCTGCAAAAGCTTGGACCTTTGCTGCTTGATCAAAATCAAATAGCCGAATTCAAAGCGCGGATTTCCACGTCCTGGCTTGATCAACATTTTGCAGCGGTGGCTTCGCAACTAGGCGATCCAGACGGTCAGATTCTTGCTGAGCAACTTCAACATGATCCATTGGATATGGAAGGTTTGCTAAGTTCCGGACTAGGCGGCGCAAACGAATTCGGGGGAGCGCATCTGGAAAACGGTTTGCTCGTTTCGGCTGATTCCCGGCACGCCATGATGGTTTTAGCCCCGCGCTTCGCACCAGATGACACCAGCGCATCGGAAAAAATGCTCCAGCAGCTTTATGCCGCCGTGGCTGCGGTGCAGAAACAATATCCCGGTTTACAGCTTTGGGTTGTCGGGCCGTATCGCAATTATGTTCAGAACGCCCAGCAGGTTATTCGCGATGTAAGCATGATATCGATTCTCGGAACGCTGCTGGTGGCTGCAGCGATCTGGATTTATTTTCGGCGTGTTTCCACGGTGCTGATCTGCATGATTCCGCCGGCGTTGGGTTTTGGCGCGGCCCTGGGAATCGCCGGAATATTGGGCTGCAAATTGCCATTGATTGTTCTGGCGTTTGGCGGATTGATTTGCGGGGCCACCACTGATTACGGCATTCAACTGATCGCCGCGATCAATCGCCGGAATCGCGATGGAGCAATGCTAAGCCCTGATGCACCAGCCGCCGCGGCGCGCGAATTGTTCGGACCGATTTCCATGAGCGTCTGCACCAGTGTAACCGGCTATGCGGCGCTGGCGCTCAGCGATGCACCGGGTTTAAGGCAGCTTGGGCTTTTTATCGCCGGCGCCACCGTTTGCATCTGGATCGCCACATTCATTGTTCTGCCGGCGTATCTGGGGGTGTGGGTGATTCACCGATGTTTTGACAATGCACCACCCGTTACCGGTGAGTCCAGTAAACCCGGATTCTCTCGGCGTTGGGCTATGCCGACGTTCAGCACTGGATTTATTATCCTAACGGCGTTTCTGATCTGGCACGCCGCGCACGTTCAATATTCTTATGACGCCGAAGCGCTCGACGGATCGTCGCAGGAACTCAAACAGGAACAATCGCAATTTTTCCAGGTCTGGGGCGACTTAAGACATCAGGCGTTGGTAGTTGTAAATGATACATTGCCGGAACAGGCGCTTACAGACGTTAGTTTTGTTTCGGAAATTTTAGAGCACTTTGCGCGAGATCACTTAATCGCCGGTTTTCAAAGTCCGGCGGATCTATTGCCCGATGACGCGGTGCTTCAGGAACGCGAAGGCGCCTGGGAACAATTCTGGACGCCCGACGAGCAATTTCACTTCGCAACATTGATCGCACATGCGGCGGAGTCTGCAGGTTTGCGGCCTGCAGCGTTTGAAGATGGGATATCGCGTCTATCCGGACCCATTTCCATTGAACCGGCGCGGCAACGGATCACGGATTCTCCGGCGGCGTTAATTCCGGGTCTGGTGACGGTTACTCCTCGGAATGTCCAAATCGTCACCGTTGTTAACCTAAACGAAAATCTTCCGCCAGCGCAGCGTGTGGCATGGATCCCAAGTTGGCGAACAATTATGCCTTCGTGGATTCTGCCGCGTGTGCAGATTATTTCCGGCGAGGTCATGCTGATTGATGCCACCGATCGCAACGCAGACGAAGCCAGGAAACTATTCCCATGGGTGGCCCTGCTGATTTTAATTCCCATGTGGCTCTATTTTCGTCGTCCGGTTTTAACCCTCATCGCCGCTTTGTCGCTGGCGGTTGGATTCGTCTGTCTATTGGGGACAGCGGAATGGATCGGCGGGGGGCTGAATCTTCTGAGCCTGGTGCCGCTGCTTTTCACCATGGGCGTCGCAGTCGATTACGGCATTTATTCCGCCAGCGATCCGGCGCAGCGGGTTACTAAAGGGCAAATACGCAGCCGTAGCCCCGCGACCTTTCTTTGCGCGATGACGACCATACTGGGCACCGGCGTGATGATTCTGGCGGGCCATCCCATGCTGCACTGGATCGGCCTGATGCTCATCGCCGGTATTGGGGGCGGTTATCTGGCATCGCTGCTGTTGGTCGGGCCGTTGGTGCGTTGGCTGTTTACGCGCAGTTCGGATTCTTTGATAGGTCACGAGCTGGCAGTCACCAGCAGCAGAATCTTCATTATTATTATCCTGATTTGTCTTGCCGTAATGATCTTATTGCTTAATGGTTGCTCAACTCCTGCTCCGCCAGCATATCAGCCGCCCGATCTTCCCGCACCGACTGCGGACGCAGTGAATCGTTCACTGGCTGAATTTCCCCGCGCGTTTGACCGCCAAATTTTCGCTGATTTAAAGGTCAGCGATCATGAATGGTCCATGGTGGGACGGTTGAATGTCACCTCGCCGGAAAGTTTTCGCCTTACCTGCGCCACGGAACTGGGCACGTTGATTTTTGACGCCAGTGTCGTCGGCAATCAGATACAGGTGACGAAAATCGCTTCGGGTGTTGACGAAAGCCTGCCGCAAAATATCTGCCGCGATTTAATGTTCGCCCTGGACATTCCACGAAACGCCGTCGGCGTAACGACGCTGGGTCATACCGCCGAATTTCACGTAACCGATCAGTCTGGCGATCAGTACACATATATTTTTGCCGGCTTTGACGGCCGGCTGCAGTTTTGCATCATCCAGCGCCCCGGTGAAGGGAGATTGGAAATTCGCTATGAGGATTACGACAATACCGGCTCGCCACGCGGGTTATCATTGTGGGATCCGCATAATGGATTTTTGTGGACGCTGAATTTTACGGATGATTAGTGATGAATAAATCGCGCCGTCAACCCAGCACTTCGCGCCATTCCCGTGCGGAGCAAATGCCCAAAGAAGCACAGATTCTTTTTTGGCCGAAGTTGCGCTGGAAAAAATTGCAGGAGAAAAATTTTCTCCATCATGTCGCCCATGCGGCACAGACGGATTTTTATCGCCGCCGCATTGCTCCGCGGAAAATCAGAAGCCTTGCCGATCTGGAGCTTTTGCCGCTTACCGATAAAAGCGATCTGGCACGCGCCGGCGACGCCATGCTGGGTTGCCCGACGGCAGAAATTCGCGAGTGGGTCACCACCTCGGGCGTCACCGGCAAGCCGTTGCGCGTGCCGCTGACGCAGGGCGATTTACAACGCCTGGCCGTCAATGAAGCCGCGGCTTTATACGCCGCGGGTTTACGCGCTGGCGACGTGTTAATCATTGCCGTGGCCATGGACCGCATGTTTGTCGCGGGTCTGGCCTATTGGCTGGGCGCACAGCGTCTGGGCGCTGCCTGTGTCCGGGCCGGCCCGCAATATGCCGTCCATCCGGAATTATTTAATTCCCTTCCTATGCCGCAAGCCCGCCGGTTTGTCATCACCGCGCCGTCACTATTATCCGCCGCCCTTCCGGCGTCCGGCCCGGGAGCGTACCGGGAAATTCATACAATCATTTGCATAGCCGAACCCATTCGCGGTGCAAATCTATTGCTCAATGCCCTGGCGCGCCGCATCGTCCAGCATATTCCCGTACCGATTTTGAGCACTTATGCCTCCACGGAAACCTGCGCCACGTTCGCCGAAGGGCCGCTGTGCCGCGGCGGCCATTTGAATCCGGCGCTGGCCGTTGTGGAAATTCTCGATTCGCGCGGCCGCCCCGTCGCGCCCGGCAACGCCGGCGAAGTGGTGGTTACGCCGCTGGGCGTTCAGGGCATGCCCCTGGTGCGATTTCGCACCGGCGACATTGCGGCGCTATATACCGAGCGTTGCCCCTGCGGGCGCACCACGCCGCGCCTTGGCCCGATTCTCGGCCGCCAGCAGCAACTACTTAAAGTCCGTGGCGTGAGCCTGTTTCCCGCGGCGGTTTTCGACATGCTTGCCGACCTGCCCGAAGTGCGGGATTTTGTTTTATCAGCCCGACGGGCGCATGACTTAAGCGAACATCTCACGCTTCATGTGCATCTGGAAAAAGACGAGCCGCATATCCGCGAGCGCCTCAAGCAGCGGGCGCGGGCCTTGTTAAAGGTGCTTCCGGAATTGATTTTTTGCGACGCGGCGCAGGTAAAGTCCATTCAGTCGCAAAGTTCATCGCGCAAGCCGGTGAGATTCATCGATCTGCGCGGAAAAAATTAGATTTCTCCAAGCGGCAAACCTTTAATCAATATTTCAAAACTGTGATCCTGGATTCCGGAAATTTTATTGATCTCCGTGAGTTGTCCGATATTTTTTATTTTCGAACACCATTGACGGCCTTCCAGTACACCGATTCTACCGATCAGGCAAAGAAGCGTGCGGCAGCCGCCTTTATTTTTTTTGCCGCCGGCGATATCCACAGCATACCAATCCATCATCCCGGCCAGCGCCAGTGAAATTCGCCCGGTCTGAATCCATGCAATGCTCCGCCGGACGGCCAACAGGCCAGAAGATGCTCCCGCGGCAAAAACCAGCAGCGGGCCGCGAAGACCAAAAGCGATGGAAAGCTCCGCAGGCGTCGTGCTGGGAAGTGTGCGACGAAAAGCCCCGGGGCTGGCATAGCGACCGTTTTCCGTGCGGCGCGAGCGCTGAAAAATCCGGTCGTCTTCCAAAGATCCTGTGACCGAGCCGATAAATAACCCCATCGTTTGGCGAGCTTGCCGTGAAATATCGGATAAAAGCAGGTCTGCCAGGGCTGCCGCCTGATCGGTGAGCGGACTTGATTGTCGCGGCGTGTTTTCCTGAGCGTTAACTTCCTCACCGATATCCGCGTGATGGGGACGGGCTTGGGGAATGTTCGCCGCCTGCAAGGCGCCTGATCCCGTCAATTCGTCGCACGCCGCCCAGCGGTAAATAACGATGTCATCCGTCATTCTCCGCGCTCCTGAAGTCGCAGAACCACGGCCGCATTCATGCCGCCAAAGCCGCTGGCGGTTTTGAGAACCCGGCGAATTTTTTTCTTTAACGGCATGCCCTGCACAAACTGCAAATCACCAAAGTCCGGTTTAGCTAATCCGGTGATCGGGGGGATCGTTTGCCGCCGAAGCATTGTGTCCGCCAGTAAGGTCTCAATGAGTCCACTGGCCCCGAGTGTATGGCCGATAAGCCCTTTTACAGCAGTAATTTCCAATCGATGGGAAAAAATTTGCCGGATTGCCGCGGCTTCCATGGCATCGTTGTACGGCGTTGCGGTGCCATGCATTAGTGCAACGTCAATTTGTTCGGATTGAACTTGCGCCATTTCTAGCGCGCCGCGAATGGCGGCGGTCAATCCCGCGCCTTGGCGGTCCGGCGCAGTCAGGTGCACCGCGTCGCAGGTGATTGCCCATCCATCTAAAAGTATGGGAGATTCATTTTTTAACCGGGCGTCATCAGCGCGACAAACCAGACATGCCGCCGCGGCTGACCCCAGCATCAGTCCGTCGCGATGAGTGTCAAATGGTTTGCATGAGGTCGGGCTGATGGCATGCAACGCCATAAATCCGTCGCGGACCATCCCGCCCGCGACGTCAGCCCCGCAGACGAGTATTGTTGAAACTTCACCAGTCCGAACAATTTCAGCAGCTTCAATAAGTCCGGACAGGCTGGAAGTGCAGGCTGTTGAGAGGCAAAAGACCGGCCCGCCAATACGGTATTTGCCGGTTATTTCGTTGGCTGTGTCCGACATGAGCGTAGGAAGGGTCTGCTGCCCGCCTTGATCGGCGGCGTCGATCCATATTTCCAGTGCGCCAACGTCTCCTTTGGTGGTCGCCAGAATCAGGCCGCACGCCGCCGGATTGGTTTTTCTTTGCAGCGTTGAACCAGTCGCGGAATTGATCAATCGCTTCCACAGAGCGGATTCTTCCGCGGGTCCGGAAGTTGCGCATTGGTTATTCGCGCTTCCCGCGCCGCTGAGCCAGGCGTCAAAAATGTTATCCAATGAAGGATATACGCTGGTGCATGCCGCCGGCGACCAGATTGCGATAGGAACTTGATTATTCGCCATGGTATTGCCCGTCTTGCAGGCTTATTGTTGACAATTTCCGTTGCCATTAAAATTCAAAAGCACCGAATCTTATATCGAAAGTCGCCCAAATGCCCAAAAATCTCGTAGAGCAAATTCCTCATCGTCCGCCGATGCACTGGTTGCAGAGCGCCCAACTGCAGCCGGACGGTTCGGTCCGTGCACAGCAGACCATTTCCGCCAGCCAGTTATTTATAGTCGATGGTTGCCTGACGCCATCGGCACTGATTGAATTGATCTCTCAGGCTGCCGCCTGCATTCCGCCGCCGGCAGGCGCTTCAAACGGACCAGTGGAGGGAATGCTTGTCACATTGCGCGACGCAAGAATTTTTTCTACGCCCAAAGTTGGCCAGCGGCTGGACATTCATGTTCGCATGATCCGAAATCTGGACAAAATGTTTATGTGCGAAGTCGCGGCCAATGTCGGCGATAAACCCATTGCCGCCGGGCGATTTACCTTTGTTCTTCTGGAAAGTCGGCCATCATAACGAAGGCAAAACTCTCGCAAGCAATAAAGCCGGCCGGATTGCAAGCGCCATATTCTTCACAGAGAATGCGGACGATGACTCCAACGGAAGAAAAACTTATCGACGTACTCAAAAAAGGCCTGCGGCTGCGTGCTGATCCGTCGCAGCCGATTGGCGCACAAACGCCCATTTTTGGGAAAAACGGTCTGGGGCTGGATTCCGTCGATGTTCTGGAAATCGCCGTTCTGGTGGACAAAAACTTTGGCGTTCAGCTTCACGATCGCCAGGGCGAAGCGCGAGAGGCGCTGGCCAGCATCGGCAGCCTCGCGGCGTATATCGATAAAAATAGGCGGCCCGTTTAGCGCGATACAACTTTCTATCTGATTTCGGCTGTGATAACATAAAATTGTGAAGACGATTTCAAAAGATTTATTGGAGAAAGCCGTTGAACGGCTGAAGGCCGAATTTCAGCCGGAAGAAATTTATTTGTTTGGCTCACACGCATGGGGCAAACCTACGGATGATAGCGATGTGGATTTAATGGTTATTGTTTCCAAAAGCAAAGAGCGCAGCATCAAACGCATGCAACGCGCATATCATTGTCTGCGTGGAATCGGATTCGCCAAAGACGTGCTTGTTCCAACGCGCGCTCAGGTAGACCGTTATAAACATTTGCGAGCATCTTTGTTTCATCAAGTCCTGACGCATGGACGCAAGCTTTATGGATGAGTCCGTTAAGGAACTTGTCCGCGAATGGCTGACGCGAGCCAACCGCGATTTGCAGGCGGCGCAAATTCTTGCGTCGGCTGACAAGCCTTTACTTGACATCGCAATATATCATTGCCAGCAGGCGGCGGAAAAATCTATCAAAGCTTGGTTGCAATCAAATGACATGCCGTTTTCCAAAACGCATGATATCGAAGACTTGGTTGAACAAGCTTTAAAGATCAAACCCGGCTTTGAGAAATGGATCAAAGCTGGAGCAGCGCTGACGCCCTATGTCGCAGCATTTCGATATCCCGGCGGTTCTGACGAACCCATGCCCACACGCAAGGAATTTAATGAAGCGCTGCAGTACGCACAGGCCATTTACGAGTATGTTTTGAATTTATTGCCAAATGAAATCAGACCGTAAAGCATTTAACGCAGTACAAGCCCATCACCGGTGAGTCCATGGATCAGTCTCGGGAGCTTATCGGAAAAATCTCCAGGGCCAAAATCCATTTGCCCGCTTCAGACCATTCACTCGAAGTCGGGGGCCATATACAAATAGAAGCTTCGTTTAGAGCTGACAATATCGGTTTTCAGGGGCATTTTCCCAGCCGTCCGATTCTTCCCGGTTTTTTGCAGATTCAACTGGTCCTCGACGTGCTGCAATTATGTTTGAAGGATGCAAACGGGATCGAGCTTTCCGCCGTTGATAGCGCAAAATTCGTTCGTCCGATTTTGCCTGAAGAAAAAATCCGCATGGAAATAGAGCGCGTTGCTGAAAAAACATTTCACGCCGTCATTTTTGTCGCGGAAGAGACGGCGTCGGTAATCAAGTTGGAAGTTTCCTGAGCAGCCTGATCATCCCAGAAGTTATAAAAATTGCCCCATTGATACGGATAACGCCGTAATAATTTTTCCAGTTCGGCGGCATAATCGTGTGCCGCCTGTTCAATAGCGGCCTGCTTGGAACACGGGTCCGAAAATTCATAATAGCGCGGTTCCGAAGTGTACATGTGATAACGCCGATACCCAACGCGCAGATTAAACGCCGTGATCACCATCGCTCTGGAGAGCACCGCGGCCGTAAATGGTCCGGCGGGCATCCCGACGCGCCGGCCCAGCAGCGAGACGGCAACAGTCCGGCCGGACATGGCTCGATCCGCCCGCATTCCCACCGATTCATTGCGATGAAGCGCCGCCATCATTTGAACGCCGGCGCTTAAAGCGTCAATCGAACTAATGACGTGAATGGATTTGACCGCATTCCATTGATCGAAATGAAATCGCTCGGTTTTGTCGGTGATGTCGCGATAAATGACGAAATTGAAGGGACGCGCTTCGTCGAGATCTTTGATGTGCGGGACCGCCAGTTCCGGCGAGCCGAAATGTCCGGTGAGAATAACTACGCCGCGATCAGATTTCAGAGAGTCGCGCATCTGTTGTAAACCCGGAACCTGAACCTGGAAATTATTTTTTGTTTGAGCCAGCTCCACGCTGCGATCCAGCAGCAAGATGCCGAATGTTAATAAGTGCCGGTAACTCTGACGCCAGCGGACAAACCAGGGTCGCGGTCCATAAACGCGATTTAGAAAATCGTCGCTGGCTTGCCGAATTTTGGGCTTAAAAAGCCAAAACCAGAACGCCGCAAACGCGACCAGAAGGTATCCTGCCGGCAGACAGATTTGTCCGATTCGCAGCATGAACATGTTGCCGCGATATCCACCATATTGCCGGGCGCGAATATTCGCGGGGGGCGAAGCCAGTGTCGATTCAAAGGAAGAAGCCATGAATTTATCCTAGAATCAGGTTGTATTATGGGCAATATACCGCCATTTGAACCCATCGCAGTAACCGGCCTCGGCATGGCGACGGCCCAGGGGCTTTCGCCGCAGGAATCCTGGCAGGGCATCACATCCGCCAGGGAAGTTTTGCGTCCATGGGAAGGCGATTTGCCCCAGGAGCTTTCGCATATAAAAGTCGCCCAATGTCCGCCGTTGCCGCGCCCATGGGATTTACCCCCGCGGCTATGGAATACCCTGGCCCGGACACAACAACTTGTTTGCATTTGCGCCGATGAAGCGCTGAGCGCCGCCAATTTGCCGGATAATATTCCACACCGTTTTTCGCATAAAAACCGCCGGGCCGCGACGCCGCAGATTTCTCCCGTCGGATGCTTCCTGGCCACAACTGTTTGCGGAATGGACAGGACGGAAGGTTATTACGCCGCGTATCGCCGCAACCCTGATGCCGCACCGCTGGATTGTCTGCGCCGCCTGCAGCCTTATGAAATTCTTTCGCTTTTGACGCGCCGGCATCATCTTACGGGGCCGAGCTATTTGAACCTGACGACCTGCGTCGGTTCCGCCATGGCCATTGGCGCTGCCTGCGACGCCATACATTGCGGCAAAATCGATGTCGCGCTCGCCGGCGGCGTCGATGCGCTTTGCCGGTTGCTGATTTCCGGCTTCAATTCCCTTCGTGTAGTCGCCGCGGATGGTTGCCGTCCATTCGACCGGGACCGCCCCGGCATCACCATTGGCGAAGGCGCGGCGTTATTGGTTCTGGAATCTCATGAACATGCGCGCCAGCGCAATGCGAAACCATTGGGATTTATCCGCGGTTTCGCCGCCGCCTGCGACGCCTGGCACGTGACCAAACCTGATCCGGAAGGGAAATTTGCTGGTTTGGCGATCAGCCGTGCGATTGCCAGCGCGGGTTTGGCGCCGGAACAAATTGATTATCTGAATGCCCATGGAACCGGTACGCGCGACAACGACGCCATGGAAGCCCGGACCATTCGACGCGTTTTCGGCGACGAATTCGAAAAACTTCCTCCAACCAGTTCAACCAAGCGCCTGACCGGTCATACTTTTGCTGCGGCCGGGGCCATTGAAGCCGCAATCTGCCTGCAGGCGCTGGCTCACGGCGTATTGCCGCCCAACGCCGGCAGCATTGAACCTGATCCGGAATGCAATCTGCCGCTTGTAACACAAGCCGTGACACGGCCGATTCAAACCGCCGTTTCCTGCAATTTCGCTTTTGGCGGCAATAACACGGCACTGGTTTTTTCTCGGGGAGAAAATTCGTGAAACATCTTCTCCAATTGTCCGGCCTTGGGATTTACACCGATCAATTTCCGCGCGCTGATACGCTCGCTGCGGCGCTCAAGCCCAAATCGCCCGCCGAAGCAAGCGTCAAAAAACACTCAGCGCTGAACGGACTAATTCCTCCGGCAGGTTATAAACCATCCGCCGAACTCGAATCGCAGATCAGCTCATGCGACCCCGTGGCCCATTATGCGTTTTATGCCATTGATCAGGCTTTGCACGCAGAAGAATTCTCCTCAAAACAAATTTCTTTCGAGCGCATGGCTTTGGTGCTGCTGAGCGGTTGGGGAACAATGGATTCGACAATGGCGTATCTGGAAAGCATGTTTGACGCCGATGGGCGTTATGCTTCGCCGCTAAGTTTCACCCGCTCGATAAATTCCAGCCTTGCTTCGCTGGCGGTAATTCACTTTGGCATTCATGGCCCGTGTGAAACGCTCGCGCACGATTCCTGGCCTGTCGCGGGTCCCCTGGAAAGGGCCGTCGATATTTTGGATTGTGATCATGCCGACGCGGTGATTGTCTGTTGGACGGATCAGACTTCACCCATAGCCATGGATATGTGCCGCCAGGCGGTCACCAAATTACACCGGCCCGAATTCAAGCGCTTTCTGGACGGTCCGTGCGGGTATGGATCGGTGGCCATGATTTTCGGCCGGGTCGAATCATTGAACACGGGTGGCGTTATTCTTGATCCGCAACCAACAAAAGCTCCGGTTACCCGTGATGAACCATGGTCTATGCCGCTTGACTTTAAGCCATTCGCCACCGACAACGCCTTATGCCTTGCCGCGGCCGTAATGCAGCGCATTTTAAACGGGAATCAGCCCGCTCCGATTTATTTGTGCGAAACGGCACATCATGGTCAAAAACGGTATTTAAGCATCCTATAATCGACCGGGACAGGTTTGGAGCATTTTGATGTTGCCGTTAGGATTCAGGCCCAAAATCGATTAGCGCGGGAAACAGAATATGCCGTCTTCAATTTCGACCACCGCCGCACCGGCTCACGAACTTGTTACCTCGGTTGATGAGTTGCGTAAAATCCTCACCAACATGAGCGATCAGCGGGCGCAAGAAATGGCCGAAGCCGCCGCGCTTTATACATTCCGCCTGCCGCGATTTTATATTCAAAATGTGCTGCGTAACGATCCGCATGATCCGCTTTGGGACCTGGTTATTCCCGGCGCCGGCGAATTTCAGGACGCCGGCGATGAGCGCTGGGATGCGTTCCAGCTTGCCCAGCGCGTGGTGAACCATCCGCGCTGGATACAAAAATACCGCTACGAAGCGCTCCTGCGCCTGACTGATTATTGCAGCGGACTTTGCCGCTATTGTTACCTGAAAAACCGCGATGTAACGCCCGGCAGCATCACACACGGTGAAATCGACGATATATTCGACCAGGCCCAGCGCTCGGAGCATCTGGGTGATTTGCGCGAACTGGTGCTCAGCGGCGGCGACCCGCTGGCGGTTTCCGCCGAGATCGTCGAACATTTCGCGGACCGCGTGTCGCGTCTGAATAAGCAAACAGCGCGCAGAATCACGGTGACCATTCACACCCGCGAACCGGTGTGGCATCCTCATAGAATTCTCCGTTCGCAGGCTTTGCAGGAAGCTTTGCGCAAGTTAAGCCCGAGTTCGTACATTCTGCACGTCGTGCACCCGCGCGAAGTCACGCCGGAACTACATCAGGTGTTGTTGTGTCTAACTGAAATCGCCGCCGTTCGCCGCCCGCTGATGATGACGCAGCATCCCCTGTTTCGGGGCATCAACAACGATCCGCGGCTGATCCGTGAAATGTATGAACAACTGGATGCCGGCGACGTGATCGTCAAACCGTACTATTTAATTCATCCATTTCCGGATGGCACGCTGCCGCAGCATCGGCTCACGCTAAAAGAAAGCCAGAATATTCTTCGCGGCCTGTCTTCCGCCCCCGGTACGCGCGTTCCGCTGCTGACTGTTCCCACGCCGATGGGCAAATGCTTCATCGGCCCGTACGATTCGCTGGAGGATCTTGGCGGTTACTACCTGCTGCACACCAAAGACGGCGTACCCGTCAAATACACCATTCAAGCGCTCTACGATCCAACAGAAACCCGCGAAAATATCCCGGTTATGCCGACCGTCAATGGAAGAGAAAAATAAAAGTCATCCAGTCGCCAAGCCCATCGCGCAAGCCAGCGCGCTTCATTGACTTTAGGGGAGAACATTAGCCGTAGCCTGCGACGCCTATGGTGAGCTTGGCCGAATCGAGCGCTCTCCGCGCCACAGTCGCGCCTGATCCTAGTGTTGGTTTATAGCGATCGACCAGAACAAAATAACTATAATTTTGACGTATTTCTGTCAGGCTGCAGTGGAAATAGAATATTTTTTCTGATCGACAGAATAATATGTTGGCTTGTCAAAAATATTGCAGAACTAATCAAAAACGCCACATATATACGCAACAATAAAATAGTCGGCATGTTATTTACAATAAAAATTGATGTATTTCATATTGTGCACGAAAAATAGCTTGACTTTGTTGTAGGGGCTATGGTAATTAATAATGATGTATGAGCCATTGTGCGTTTCACAACGGTTCGTATACAAAAAAGCCCCGTGTTGATAGCACGAGGCAGCAGCATCACCCAGGTGTTGGCCCGGAATGACAGAGCATGAAGCATTATCGCTTCAATTCATGTCCGCGTCAAGCACCGCATTCTGGAAGGAGATATTTTTCCGATTGTGGTTTTGACCCAATGATGGGTTTTTGCTGCATCACATCATTGGGTTTTTTTATTTTACTTTTTACCTGGCTTAGCCAGGAAGGAATTTTATCATGGATTTTGAAGTTGATTTTCTCGCCGTCGGTGACGGCTCAAAGAGTGGCGACGCCATCGCCTTACGATTCGGAAACCTCTCCGGCCCCCGCGAGCAACAACGTATTGTTGTCATTGACGGTGGAACCAAAGACTCCGGTGAAAAACTCGTCCAATTGATACGGGAATACTATGACCCAGATGGCGTCGTAGATCTGGTCATATCCACGCACCCAGACGGGGATCATGCTTCAGGACTAACTGTGGTATTGGAAAAGTTGGACGTTCAGCGTCTGTGGATGCACCAACCCTGGAATCATTCTGAGGAAATTCATCACTTATTTGAAGATGGTCGCATCACCGAAGACAGCTTAGATCGTCGTCTGCGTGAATCGCTGGAACATGCGCATGATCTGGAAATCCAGGCAAATGAGAAAGACATCCAGATTGAAGAACCCTTTTCCGGGGAGACTAATTACGGAGAACATCTCCGCGTCCTCGGACCTAGTAGGGAATTCTATGAGGAATTGCTCCCGCATTTCCGCGACACCCCAGAACTGACAACCGAAGCTTCTACATTTATGGCCAGATTTTCTCAAGCGGCTGCGGCCGTAGTTGAGGCTGTCAGAACTGTTTTTGAATCATGGACGATAGAAACTCTGGCCGATCCTGATGAAGACGCGACTGATCAAGCCGAAAACAACAGCAGCGCAATCATTCTGCTGGAGGTTGACGGGCAATGCGTATTGTTCACGGCAGACGCTGGTGTGTCGGCACTAGATCGCGCAGCCGACTATGCAGCCTCCATCGGCATTGATCTCAAAACCGTACAGAAAATTCAAATTCCTCATCATGGCAGTAAGCACAACGTAGGGCCGACAATCCTCAACAGAATCATTGGCTCCAAGCTTTCGTCTTCATCCTCACCGGGCGTCGATGCTAAATCTGCAATTGTATCGGTGGCCGTGGAAGGCGCTCCCAATCATCCCGCAAAAAAAGTGCTTAATGCATTTAAGCGACGCGGCGCGAAATGTTTTAAGACGGCAGGTAAAGGGCTTCGCTGGTCTTCGCCAGGCGCACCGGACCGACCAGGCTGGAAAACATCGAGTTCGGAGCCATTACATGATAGGGTCGAGGAATAAAGGCTTTACTTATGAAGCAGCTATCTGATCGCTATACATTTGTGGCCCGCTTCCTGCCGGCAGCGCTGGTGTTGCTGCCGGCAGGGCTCGCCCTTGCCGCTTGGTTCCCATCGCGCTTCGACGGTTGGCCGTTACTGATCGGGCTACTGACTACCGGTGGCATGGCGGCGCTTATGGCACAGATCGCCCGCGATGCTGGCAAGAAAAAAGAATCCACCCTATGGACAGGCTGGGGCGGACAACCGACGGTGCTCCAATTAAGACATCGACACAGCAACCTCGACCAGTTAACCCTTAAACGTTACCACAGTATATTGGCCGCATTGGTGCCCGGAACCTCTGCATGGACCCCGGAAGAAGAGAAAATTAATCCTACGGCCGCCGATGATGTCTATCTAACGTGGACACGATATCTACGTGAAGCTACCCGCGACCGGGAAAAATTTGCCGTACTTTTTTCCGAAAACATAAGCTATGGATTTCGGAGAAATCTTTGGAGCATGAAATTAAGTGCCGTTATCATCGCTATCGTTAGTATTGCCGCGGTGGCGGCTCGTATTGGATTGGCACTATGGACGCAGCAGCCAGTCCCGCCGTTGGCGGGTGTCGTAGCCGCCATAAACATTATTCTTCTATTCTTATGGGTGTTTCACTTTACACCATCATGGGTACGTCTACCGGCCGATGCTTACGCTGAGCGTCTGCTCGCATCATGTGAGCAGTTGTCATCAAATGTTGCCAATCCAACCGAAAGGAGTTCTGCTTGAAACTCAAAAGTCTGGCTTCGATTCAAGCCGGCTATCAATTTCGCCGTCGAATTGAACCAAGCGAGGACGGCAATGCTTCAGTTATTCAGGTCAATGACCTGAAAGAAAACCATGACCTGAAATCGCGCCGTTTGGCCCGCGTAAAACTGGCCAAGGGTACCGAGTCATACCGCGTGCAAGACGGCGACGTTTTGTTTTTATCGCGGGGTCATAAACTTTTCGCCACGGCAATCGCTAACCCTCCGCCTGATGCCATTGTCCCGAATTATTTTTATATTATCCGGCCTAAAACCGAATATGTGCTTCCCGAATATCTGGCTTGGTATATCAACCAGCCCAAGACCCAATCACATCTGGCGCCCGTCCGTGCTGGTACATACATGCCGATTGTTGCCAAATCTGATTTTTCTGAACTGGAAATCGAAGTACCACCAATTCCCGTTCAACGTATCATTGTCGCCCTGGCTGAGCTGGCGCGCCGAGAATTATCGCTCCTGCACAACCTTCAGGAATCGCGACAACAACTCATCGAACAACTCTGTATGCAAGCTGCCATGCGGCCGACAATGAAAGGAAAGAATAATGGTCAATAATCTCACTAACAAAAATGCCCCGATGAATGCCGAGGAAGTATCCAATGTCGCTTGGCGCGCCTGCGATACGTTTCGCGGCACGATGGACCCATCCCAATATAAGGATTACGTACTGGTCATGTTGTTTATAAAGTACATTTCTGATCTGTGGCGGGATAAACGTGAGGGTTATTCCAAGCGTTATGATGGCGACACCGAACGCATTAAGCGAGCCCTTGCGCGTGAGCGGTTTATAGTCCCTCCGGAGTCAGAATTTCGTTTCCTATATGAGCGACGTGATGCGGCCAACATCGGTGAACTGATCAATATTGGTTTGGAGGCCATCGAAGAATCCAACAAATTAAAACTAGAAAACGTTTTCCGTAACATCGATTTCAATTCTGAAGCCGCTCTTGGTGAAACCAAGGAACGTAATTACCGACTCAAGCATTTGTTGGAAGATTTTGCAACGCTTGATCTTCGGCCAGCACATTTGGAAAACCAAGATGTTATTGGTGATACCTACGAATACCTCATTTACAAATTTGCCAGCGACGCTGGCAAAAAGGGCGGCGAATTTTATACGCCGCCAGAGGTTTCGCAATTGCTGGCCGAGTTGCTTGATCCCAAGCCCGGCTCACGTATTTGCGATCCGGCGTGCGGATCCGGCTCGCTGTTGATACGTGTGGGGAAAAAGGTTGGTGATCGCAATGTCGCCCTGTTTGGCCAGGAACGCAACGGCCAGACGTGGGCGCTCTGCCGCATGAATATGTTTCTTCACGAGGTGGATGCCGCCCGGATCGAATGGGGCGATACGCTGTTGAATCCCAAGCTGGTCGAAAAGGACAAGCTGATGAAATTCGATATTGTTGTCGCTAATCCACCGTTTTCTTTAGATAAATGGGGTGCAGAAAGGGCGCCGGCCGATCCATTCAAGCGATTCACACGCGGGACGCCACCGAAGAGTAAAGCCGACTACGCCTTTATCCTTCATATGATCGAAACCGCCGTTGAAACCGACGGTCGGGTTGACGTTATCGTTCCGCACGGCGTGCTGTTCCGCGGCGGTCAAGAAGGAAAAATCCGCCAGAAGCTTATAGAAGAAAACCTGCTCGAAGCAGTCATCGGCCTGCCCGCCAATCTTTTCTTCGGAACCGGTATTCCCGCGGCTATTTTGCTATTCAATAAGGCTAAGAAAACCAAAGATGTGATGTTCATCGACGCCAGTAATGAATATGAAGATGGCAAGCGACAGAACAAACTTACTACTGCTAATATCGAAAAGATCGTCGCAACATTCCGCGCCGGAAAAAGTGTACCGAAATACGCGCACCGTGCCACGCCTGTGGAACTAAAAGAGAACGAATTCAATCTCAATATCCCGCGATATGTGGATACATTCGTTGAGGAGGAAGAAATCGACGTTGCGAAGCTAGGGGCGAAAATAGAAAAAATAGAAACTGAGTTGGCTGAAACGCGTAGAGAGATGGCCAAATATCTCAAGGAACTGGCCCTGTGACAGATTATACAACTATCAAAGATATTGCGCTGAGACCCATTGTTAATGGGTGGGATTTGCGACCATTTGCCGAGCTCGCAGATTTTAAGAATGGTTTGAACTACTCAGCCGAGGACATTGGATCAGGCATCAAGTTAATTGGCATACGTGATTTCTGGGACGCCTTCTCGATTAACTATGACAATCTTAATCGTGTCCGTGTATCCAAGAATATTGATTCGTCATATTTTCTCGAGGAGGGCGATCTACTTTTCGTTCGTTCTAATGGGAATAAAGCGTTAATCGGTCGTGTGCTTTACTTAAATGGAATAAATGGACGGATCACGCATTCTGGATTTACTATTCGCGCACGCATTAACAAGCAAATAATGCTACCAGCATTTGCCGCTTATTATTTTACGTCGCCGCTAGTTAAAAAACAGTTTCATCGATTCGGAGGCGGTACAAATATTTCGAATCTGACACAATCACTTCTAGAGAACATTGTTCTTCCGGTTCCACCACGGGAAGAACAGGTACAGATTGTGAAGATACTTGAGTGTTGGCGCATAGGTATAGAAAAGGTGATCTGTCTTCTTAAGCTCAAACGACGTTTGAAACGAGGGTTAATGCAGCAAGTACTTTCCGGCCGTCGCCGCTTCACTGAGTTCACAAGCCGGCCATGGCAACCGACATCGCTTTCCACTTTCTTTGCAGAGAAATCTATCGCGAATCTGGACGGCTCTGTTATTGAAGTACTCTCCTGTACGAAAAAGGGCATACTTCGTCAGGTGGAACGATTTGGGAAACGTCTCGCATCAATTAGGGTTAACAATTATAAAGTGGTTCATCGCGGAGATTTCGTTTATGACCCGATGCTGTTGTGGGACGCATCTATGGGATTTGTCCGATGTGTCGAGAAGGGCATTGTCTCACCAGCATATGCAACATTTTCTTTTACAGGCAATGATATTGACCGAGCCTTCTGCGATCTTCTGTTTGCGTCACACATGATGCGACACCAGTATAAGGTGATATCGCAAGGCACGAATGCTCGGCGTCGCAAGGCATTGCCTGTTGATTTTCTTAAACTAGCTCCGCTTATGCCTTCAACCGAAATCGAGCGCACATGTGTTTCGGAAATTTTTGGTGTACTTGACCGTGAGATCAATCTTTTAACACAGCAATTGGCCGCCTTACGAGAGCAGAAAAAAGGTCTGATGCAAAAGCTGCTTACCGGCCAAGTGCGAGTGAATGTAGATAAAGCTCGTCTGAAAGAAATATAACTATGAGCAATCCGACCACACCGAGCTATCGCGAGGATGACGCTTCACAGATTCCAGCGCTACGGATGTTGATAAATTTGGGGTATGAGTATCTGACGCCTGATGAAGCTGTGCGCCTTCGCGGCGGAAAAACCAGCGGCGTCATACTCGATGGTGTGTTGGAGAAACAACTCCCCAAGCTTAACCGCATCAGCTTCAAGAAGCAGGAATACGCATTCAGCGAGGGGAATATCCAATCTGCAATCATGTCGCTAAAGGATGTGCTATATGACGGACTGGTGCGCACCAACGAAAAGGCATATGACCTTCTCACTCTGGGACGCAGCATGCCGCAGACGATTTTGGGAGATACCAAAAGTTTTCCTCTCATATACATCGATTGGAACCGCGCCGGGACAAATGCTGACCCAAATGTGTATCACGTGACCGCCGAGTTTGTCGTAGACCGACCAGGGACGGGAGAAACGCGCCGGCCTGATATCGTACTCTTTGTAAACGGAATTCCTCTTTGTGTAATCGAATGTAAAACGCCGACACTGGCAGGGCATGAGAAACCCGTGGAACAGGCCATCAGCCAGATGATTCGCAATCAGAAAGATGAGGGGGGTATTCCGAGGCTCTTTGTTTTTTCTCAATTGCTGTTGGCTGTATCTAAGAATGATGCCAAGTACGGAACATGCGGTACGGCGACAAAATTCTGGGCGGGCTGGCGTGAACGGGAAGATACTGAAGCCCAAGTAGCGGCAATCGTAAAGCAACCGTTGGCGACCGAAATGAAAGACCAGCTATTTACGGGGCCATTTCGTTACGCGCGCGCAACATTTGATGAAATCGAGGTGGCTGGGGGGCGAGAGGTCACTGAACAGGATAGAGCGATTTATTCGTTATGCAGGCCTGCGCGCCTGCTGGAACTGACGCTGCGATATATGCTCTTCGATGCAGGGGAAAAAAAAATTGCCCGCTACCAGCAATATTTCACGGTCAAGGAGATTATGAAACGTATACGCCAGCGCGATACCGCAGGCCGACGTAAGGGAGGTGTGGTATGGCACACACAGGGCAGTGGTAAATCATTAACGATGGTGATGCTGGCAGAAGCCATTGCGATGGAACAGGAGATAGGAGATTACAAGATTGTGCTTGTGACTGATCGTGTGGACCTGGACGATCAAATATATAAAACATTTGCCCATTGCGGAGCTGAAGTAGAACAAGCGAAATCCAGCACTGATCTGGGGGGGCTGCTTAACGGATCGACCAAGAGGATTATCACCACGGTCATAAATAAATTTGAAAGCATTTCCTACCGAAGCGGCGTTCGCAATAAAGATCCTAATATTTTTGTCCTGGTAGACGAAGGGCATCGCGGTCAGTATGGGCAGATACACGCAAATATGTGTCGCGTGCTTCCAAATGCCTGCTTTATTGGGTTCACTGGGACGCCGGTGATGAGAAAGGAACGGGACACGATCAAAACTTTCGGTGGACTCATTCCTCCGCCATATACAATCGATCAGGCCGTCGCTGATAACGCAGTTGTACGTCTCCTATATGAAGGAAGACATGTAGAACAAAATGTTGAGGCTGCAGCAATTGATAGCTGGTTTGACAAGATCACGGAAAGTCTGACCAACAAACAGAAAGCCGATTTGAAGCGGAAATTCGCACAGACCGATCAACTCAATAAAGCCGAACAGAAGGTAATGCGGGTTGCTTATGACATCAGCGTCCACTTCCGAGACAATTGGAAAGGAACTGGATTTAAGGCTCAGCTAGTGACGCCAAGCAAAGTAACCGCTTTACTCTATAAGAAGTATCTGGATGAGTTTGGAATGGTCAGCAGCGAAGTGCTGATATCAGGACCGGATGATCGCGAAGGCGAGGAGGATATCAACGCACCCAGCAGTGATGCGGTGAAGCAATATTGGCAATATACCGTTGGGAAAAACGCGCGATTCCTGACGGAAAAGGATTACAACCGGACGATCATTGAAGCATTTAAGCATGGCGAGAGCCCTGAAGTCATTATCGTCGTGGACAAATTGTTGACTGGGTTTGATGCCTCTCGGAACACGATCTTATATTTGGCGCGGAAGTTGGAGGATTATTTGTTATTGCAGGCGATCGCTCGCGTCAACCGTTTGCACGAAGGTAAAGAATTTGGCTACATAATTGATTACCGCGGAGTGCTGGGAGCGCTGGACACAGCAATGGCGCTATATCGATCGCTCGAAAATTATGACGCCAAAGATTTAGAAGGCACACTGATAGATATTGAAGCACATGTCGCGCTGCTTCCACAACGACATTCGGACCTTTGGTCGATTTTTAAGGATGTCCGCAATAATAATGACCCTGAGGCATTTGAACAGCTTCTTATAGACGATAAGCTGAGAGATGATTTTTATAAGGCGCTATCTACCTATGCACGAACGCTGGGCATTGCCCTTTCCTCCGCATCATTTTTAGAACAAACGCCACAGGAAAAATTAAATCGTTACAAGGTTGATCTTAAATTCTTCGCTAATCTCCGAACGGCGGTGAAGCGGCGATATGCTGAAGAAGTGGATTTTGGTGAATATGAGCCCAAGATTCAAAAATTGATTGATACTTATGTCGGAACCGGAGAGGTACAACAGATCACACCGCTTGTTGATATTTTCGACAATGATGCATTTAGGAAAGAGGTTGAAGAGCTGACGGGGAAAGTATCCAAGGCGGATACAATTGCTTTCCGAACCAAGAAGACCATTAGTGAGCGAATGGCTGAAGATCCCGCGTTCTATAAGCGGTTTTCCGAGATGTTAGATGAAGTTATCCGCGCTCACCGAGAAAAGCGACTATCGGATGTCGAATATCTGAAACATACTGAGAAGATTCAAACGGCAGTTAGGGATAGAACCGGTGATGATTTACCGCCAGAGTTGCGTTCATATGAAGTTGCAAAAGCATTCTATGGAGTTGTACGAGATATCTTACAGGATAAGACAAACAGTGCCGATGTGAGGCAAATAGGTGCCGTAGCAGCGATTCGTATTGATCAGATCATCAGCGATCATCGCATTGTTGATTGGACTACGAATCCAGACGTTCAGAATAAAATGAAGACAGAAATTGAGGACTTTCTTTTCGAGTTCGAGAAGACGCTTGGGCTGACAATTTCCTTCGACGATATCGACCGCATAATGGAACAATGCATTGAAATTGCGCGTGTGAGATATGCTGCATGAATTCAGTAACTAGATATCCTGATCAAGTGCAATTTATTTACGGCGGAAAATCTGTCATCGTTGAAATAATGTTTCGCGATAAGGATAGCCTCACAATTAGTGTTCACCCCAACCTGCGAGTCACGGCGCTAGCGCCGATAAACCGTTCAATCGAGCAAATTGCCCGTCGAATTCAGGCGCGGGCCTCCTGGATTTTCAAGCAGCAACGGGAATTTGAGCGGTACCAGCCATTACCAACTCACCGGCGTTATGTATCCGGTGAGACGCACTTTTATCTTGGCCGGCAATATCGTCTTAAAATCCGGCAGGCGGCAACTGATCGCGTGCAAATGCAATGCGGATATATTTTTATTGACACGCGAAGGCCGAAACATAAGCCACGCGTGCGCCGTCTATTAGAGGATTGGTATCGGACTCGGGCCAGAATGGTGCTGGACAAACGCTTTGGGCATTGTATTGAGTTGGCAAGAACGCTCGACGTGCCCAATCAGAAACCAATATTACGCAAGATGGTTAAAAGATGGGGTAGTTGTGGGAAGAATCAACGAATTCTGCTCAATCCGGACCTTATAAAGGTGCCCCCGCCGTGCATTGACTATGTAGTCATCCACGAATTATGTCATCTCAAGATTCTTCACCACAACAAAAAATTTTATGCCCTTCTATTCAAATACATGCCCGACTGGGAAAAAAGAAAGCAACGCCTCGATGCGATAGCCCTGCCTGCGGCGTGATTGTTGAAAGTAAGTAATGACCGTGTCTGAAAATAATCCTGCTTCTATACCTAATATGAAACCTCCTGCTTGGTGGGCAGAAACTCCTTGGTGGGATGATCCCATATATGCAACGCATTTTGGTAATGATCGGGATAAATTTCAGGCGGCGTTAGAAGTAATGAAACGCTACTTCGATCGATCCTGGTGGGAAAACGTTTTTACCAACTCCAAGCGGAATTGGATGGCCAAATGTTTGATCCCAAAAGGCGAAATTCCTTTGAAATTTATATGGAATATAGGAACTGATATACAACTGTTGGAAAATTCCGAAGGTTTTATGCCTTCTAAAATGTCCGAATTGAAAAGAGACGAGACTGGCTCTATACAATTAGAGTGCGAAATAGGCGCCATTTTTCGTAGAGCCGGCCTAAAAGTATCGTTCCCGAAATCCAATAATAGACAACGTACACCCGACTTGATCATCAATGACCAAAACCACAAATTTGCAATGGAATGTAAAAAATTTGATATCGAAGAACGGGAGTTGTGGGCGCGCGATCTGATGTTGGAAACAATGAAATTTCTATCTTTGAATGCACCAAATAATATCACAGTTCATATAGAACTTTATGACCGTTTATCTGATATACGTACAACTGATAAAGATTGCCCGGGACTTAATGAAGCGATATTAAAGGAAATCGTTAATCGGCTTCGGACTTCAGTATCTAAAGTAATAACGACCGCAAATCCGTTACCAGACAAATTTGTAATCCCAGGCTTGGGTGAATGTCATGTGATGGAAAATAATGGGGATACCCCTCCTTCGATTGCTGGGTTTGATATTTCACCATTCCCACAACTACGGCGAATTACCGTGAAAGGTCTTTATGAAGGTTGTGGTCAGATTCCAAAAGAATTACCGGGTATTGTGGTCATACAATGTGTGCATTTACCGGATGCCGATCTTACACAATTAGTTTTTGATGTGGCGACGGAGACCGATCATGTTCGTTTTGATAGGATTGTGGCGCTCTTGATCATACCTCTTCAATATATTAATCAAAGTAGACAGTCGTTACTTTTTTTAAATCGACATTCGCCATATGCGGGCCGCCCAATGCAAGCCCTTAAGGTACTGGGTGATGCAATAAAACCTATTGTTTATGGCGGAGAAATTGAACACACGTCAAATGAATAAATTGGTTTAGGATTGTGGAGTTTGATTAATCTTGCATAAAATTTTTTTATCAAGACCGTTTGAAGTTGGGTAGTTCTTTCTTTTTGACGCACAGAAAATCTTCTATTTGGTATGGCTGTAGTTTCTCGAACTCTGGATATTTTGTTTCAAATTCTGACTTTTCCAAAATATCTTTATCTTTCTCATTAAAGCCAAGTGCTTTAGCGCCCGTCCTCGTTCCTCGATGCAGATAAATTTTTTCAGGATAAATGTTCATGCTGATGCCAATTCTGAATGAAGTGTCGTAATAATACATTTCACCCAAGCCCTTTGCCTGGCCTATGAGTTTATCCTTTATCAAATTATGAAGAGCATCAAAGTTTTGACACACTTCAATTTCGCTAATGCATTTACTCAGAATACATTCCGCACATTTTGGTGCTTCGGGATACATCTTTAGGTTCCACTGGTGAGAATAAAATTTTTGATTTTCATCTCGCGCGAGCGCCGCTTTTTTGATTGCATCTTTGATGGATAAGTTTTGAAAGGCTTTCATGTGTTCATGGATACGACATCCGTCTTGCTCAAGATAATGCGCAATAAGATGCACCAAAGAGGGATTTTTAATAGATTTTTTATTTTGGGAACATCGCATGAACTAATTGTAAGGATAAAAGACAAAAAACTAAAAAGCGTGGCAACGCCGCCCCGTGGGGGTTGGTTTGCCTATTCAGTATTAGGACAGGTCGGTTGCGGAAAAACTGTCCCCTGTAACCTGTCACCTATAACCTATGGTGCTCTATGAGCAATATTTTTACCCTCAAAGCCGTACAAATCAGCCGTCAGTCGTGGGCTGTAATCCTGCGCCATGATGAGGCCAGTTTTATTCATCAAATTAATCTGCGCGACGCTAAGGCGCGTGAGGATTATATAAACCGCATCAAAATCAAGTTCCTGCATATCCCTCGTGACGAATTGTCCGTACAATTAAATAAGCTCGCCGCTGAACTCGCGCTGCCGGAAATTCAAACTAAACCCATCCCCATCGCCAATATCCCCGGCAAAAGCCTTGATCTTCCCGCGCCTGATCCGTGGCCCCAGGCGCTGGATGGCGCGGATGTTTTGAACCAAATTACAGAGACCTTATCTCGATTTGTGGCGCTGCCGATCGGCGCCGCCGACGCGATTGCCCTCTGGACGCTACACACGCACTGTTTTCAGGCTTTTTCTCATACGCCGCGACTCCATATAACCTCGCCTCAAAAGCAATGTGGAAAGACCACCTTGTTAAATATTCTGGGTTGCTTGGTTGCCAAATCGCTTCGCGTTGAGAATGTCAGCCTTGAGGCGCTTTTTTGCGTAGTGGATAAATGGTGTCCTGTTATTTTAATAGACGAGGACGACTCTGTTTTCTTCAAAAACGACGATCTGTGTAGCGTTCTGATCGCCGGACATGAGCGCGGCAGGCGTATGATCCGCGATGGTGGCGATGAAAACGAACTGCGGGCCTTTGACGTTTTTGCCCCGGTGGTTATCTCCAGCATCAGCGCCATTCCTGGCACATTACAGGATCGGTCTATTCCTGTTCGACTTTCCCGCGCCAAACCCGGCGAGCTGCGCCAAAGGTTCGATTCAATGCAAACGGAGCATGAAGAAAACTTGCGGCGAAAACTCTCACGCTTCGCGGCGGATAATTTTCAGCGGATTAAAGATTGCGCCCCGACCTTGCCGCCCGGTGCTTATAACCGTTTAGCCGACAACTGGCGGCCGCTTTTTGCCATTGCTGAAATTGCCGGCGGGGACTGGCCGGATCGCGCCCGAACCGCATTCACGGCGTTGGTAGATCAACGTGATCAGGATGCACAAGATATCGGCGTTATGTTGTTGGCGGATATTCGCCGGATTTTCACCGAGCAACACGTCGAACGGATTTTATCCACAAGGTTGGTGCATACCCTGAATGCTATGACCGATCGCCCATGGTCCGAAGTTCATAGGGGCAAACCAATAAATCAGATATGGCTGGCCCGCAAACTCGGGGCTTTCGATATTTATCCGGGCACTCTGCGGGTAAAAGAAAATATCGCTAAAGGGTATTTTCTGACT
>DATJSN010000074.1:0-15791 GCA_035504095.1 Phycisphaerae bacterium
GCTTCCACGAGTCGGTACCCCACACCCGGTTCGGTGAGAATGAATCTGGGCTGTTCCGGCGATGGTTCAATTTTTTGCCTCAGTTGATTGATGTATACGCGCAGATAATGCTTTTCGTGTTCAGAATCCGGCCCCCAAATCTGTTTCAACAATTGCTGGTGCGTTACGACGCGGCCGGCGTGCTGAATCAAAAATGAAAGTATGCGGTATTCATTAGGCGTCAGGCGGATCTGTTTTTCGCCCAGCTTCACCTGCCGCAATGCCAGATCCACCGTCAATTCGCCGATGGTGAAAACCGGCGAATCCCCGGCTCCGATCGCCGCGCGACGGCGCAACAGGGCGCGAAGACGCGCCTGGAGTTCTCCTACGGAAAACGGTTTGGTTAAATAGTCGTCGGCGCCGGCGTCCAGCGCCGCGACTTTATCCTGTTCCCGGCCGCGGGCGGAAATAATAACGATGGGGGTCTGCGACCATTCCCGAAACCGGCGGACAAAATCAATTCCATCCATGTCCGGCAAGCCCAGATCGAGAATGACCACGTCAGGCGTGTGCGACGCCGCCTGCAACAAGCCATCTCCGCCGGTCATGCTGCTGATTAACCGGCAACCCTGCGTTTGGAGTGATATCTTCAGGAATTTATGTATCGCGGGTTCATCCTCGACGATAAGAACCAGCGGCTGATATTGATCTTTCATGACGCTATTTCAGAGGCCTTCAGGCTGATTTGCAAGGTTGAGTGGTGGGACGGATTGGGCAGCGTAATAATGAACTCCGCTCCACCGGTCTCGAGGTTTCGCGCTGTGATCGTACCATGATGCAGTTCCACGATGCTGCGGCAAATCGTCAGACCCAGGCCGATGCCGCGATGATTGTCGCCCGTGCTGGAGCGATAAAATTTCTGGAATACGCGATTGGGGTCGTCGCGCGGCAGACCCGGTCCGCGATCGGAAAAGCGGATGGTGATTTGTTGATCGTCGGCGTCGGCGGAAATGGTAATCGGTGAGGATTCCGGCGTATATTCCAGGGCATTATCCAGAAGATTAATCAGGACCTGCTCAAACAAAGAGCCGTCAACGGACAAAAGCGGAAGGTCCGGGCGAATGTTGACCTGAATTTTTCGATGCGTAGTTCTCTGGCGAAAACGTTCCAGCACCGAGGCCACGATGTCCCCAAGAGGATAAAGTTCGAAGCGCGGCTGCAGGCCGCCGGATTCCAGTCGCGTCATGTCCAACAGGTTGCTGATGAATCGTTCCATGTGTTCAGCTTCGGAGATGATGTTATGCAGCAGTTCGACGCGCGTCGCCGGAGCGACAACTTCGCCGGATTCCAGCAGGGTCGTGGCTGAACCCGTAATGGCCGCCAGCGGCGTGCGCAAGTCATGAGATACACTGGATAAAAGAGTGTTGCGTATGAATTCGGCTTCAGCGCGTTCCCAGGCTCGCTGCGCTTCATCGGCCAGCATCGCTCGTTCCAGTGCCAGGGCCGTCTGGTTTACAAACGCCTCCAGGAGATGCAGCCTTTCCGGATCGGAAAAATCGGCGCTACGAGGTGCAAAGACTCCAAGTACGCCGGTAATGCCGCGGCTGGCCCTGAGCGGCAGATAAAGTCCCTGCGCAAATGGAAGCGTATCGGTAGTCGCTCCTGCCGGCTGCCCGCGGTCAAAAACCCACTGGGCCACACCCAGCTCCTTTTCATCCAACTTTGGCGCATCGGCGGAACGGCCGGCGCTGGCGAGTTTTCGATCTTCATTGGAGAGAAGCACGACCACCTGGCAATCAAAAACCTGGGATACGTGTTTGACGGCGATATCGATGATGCGCTGTTTTTCCGGAGTGGCGGCCAGATCTTTTGCCAGTTCCAGCAGTGCCACGGTGCGGCGTCCGCGCCGCCGGGCCATCTCGCCCTGGCGATACAGACGATCCGTAAGTGTGCTGATTAATAGCGCCGTCGCCAGCAGAACCAAAAACGTGATGAAATACTGGGTGTCGGAAACAGCGAAGGCGAAATGCGGCCGAACCAGAACGTAATCGAAAGCCACAACCGAGAGAATCGACGCCAGGATCGCCGGCCCGCGACCCAGGCGCCATGCCACCAGCGTCACGCCAATTAGGTCGATCATCAGCGCGTTGCTGTCGGCCAGGCCAAGTTGTTGATGCAATATATAGCCCACAAAAGTGGTTATAGCCGTCACGCCCAGCGCCCAGGCGTAATTTTCGATTTTCGGCGATTGCATGGGTCTGCGCTGCGTCTTTTCGAGTCCGGCGTCTTTTTCCTCGCGAATGACATACACGTCGATGCCGCCGGATTTACGGATCAGATCGTCGACCATGGATCCCAGCACGCGCTCGCGCCATCGCGAATGACTTGGTTTTCCGATGATGATGCGCGCCACGTTTCTGGCGCGGGCATAGGAGAGAATTTCCTCGACGGGTTGTGCACCCGAAAGGGTGACGGTTTGGCCTCCCAGATGCTCGGCCAGCCGCAATGTTTGAAAAATTCGATCGCGGTCGTCAGTGGTATAACGAACCGCCGCAGGCGTTTCCACATAAACCGCTATCCATTGCGCTTTAAGCGCCGTCCCCATGCGCCGTGCGGCGCGCACCAGTTGCGCCGATGACGGCGACGGGCCTACGCATACCATGATGCGATCGGCCGTCGGCCAGGTGGATTTGACGGCGTGATCGCGGCGGAAATCTTCCATCTGGGCGTCCACGCGATCGGCGGTTCGCCGCAGCGCCAGTTCGCGTAAAGCGGAAAGATTTCCCTGGTTAAAAAAATGCCGGTTCAGATGATCGGCGTCGTGTTGCTGATAAATTCTCCCTTCCCTGACCCGTTCCATGAGCTTTTCCGGCGGGATATCGATGAGCTGAACGTCGTCGGCCTGTTCAAAAATTTTATCGGGCAGCGTTTCCTGCACTTTGATGCCGCTGGTGCGTTCCACGATGTCGTTGACGGATTCCAGGTGTTGCACGTTGAGCGTGGTGTAAACGTTGATGCCCGCGTCTAATAGTTCCATGACGTCCTGATAGCGTTTGGCGTGGCGCATGCCGGGAGCGTTGGTATGCGCGAGTTCATCAACGCATATCAGCGCCGGTTTGCGGGCCAGGGCAGCTTCCAGGTCAAATTCTTTGAATTGAACGCCTTTGTATTCGATGATTTTGTACGGAAGAATTTCCAGTCCCAATAGCAGGGCTTCGGTTTCGGGCCGGATGTGTGGCTCGGCATAACCTACAAGAACGTCCGTCCCTTCTTCGGCGCGCTTGCGGGCTTCTTCGAGCATGGCGTAGGTTTTGCCGACCCCGGCCGACATGCCGAAGAATATTTTCAGCCTGCCACGGGATTGTTTTTGTTCTTCCGCTTTGACACGCGCCAGAAGTTCATCAGGATTGGGACGTTCATCTGCCATGCAATTGGGCTCGATTTGTCATTAATACATGTCAGAAGATGATTTTAACCGCAATCAATTCGTTTGACACGGTTTTTCAAAGTTCCAACTTTAAACTTTACAGTTTCCGGAGAGCTTCTTGAGGCAATAATTCTCGGATTTGTTTGCGAATCCGTCGCGTGATGTTTACCGCCTGGCGGGCCTGCGCAAGTGTAATCGGTTCGTCATCACCTGGATATCGTGTGGTGACGGCGTAATCAGTAAGAAGTTCCTGCCACTCTGATTCCAGAAAAACGCGGCATCCGGCCGGCAAAAGCTCCATGAGCAGTGCGATATCATGCGTACGAGGGAAAGTTTTCTTACGCCAAACCAGAAGTGCCTTGATGTATTTTTCAGCACATTGCTGAGCATGAAACGCCACAGTCTCCGTTGGACACTTTCGTCCCAGTTTCAAAGTATGAGAAGCATTCATCAAATCATGTTCAGCCTTTTGCACCCAGGCGCGCACCTGAGACGCAATACTTTCATCGGCGGTCATAAAGCACTTTTCCCTCACGGAATGCCGGTTGTTCCACTGTTCCGGCAATATTTTTGCGCCACGCGAATTCTTTCGGGCTTGTCAACAGGATATCTTTGGCAACTCTGAAATCGTGTAGTGCCATTCTAATTTGCAGCCGTTTACGCCGCTTGGAGCCCCGAATATTCATGACAACCAGCAAATCCACGTCGCTGTCCGAATCGGCGTTTCCCCTGGCATGCGATCCAAATAAAATCACCTGCTCAGGGTTAAACCGATCCACAATTCGACGCACCATGCGGTGTATCACTGGGGTTAATTTGATGGTTTTTTTCTTTTTTGTTTTCATCCTGGCTTCTTCAGTACAACAAAGTTGCAACAATCATTAAAACCCGCTGTAAACAAGGATAAAGCGCTGAGACTACATTAGCCAGCCAAAGTAAGATTATAACCGCAATAACATGTCGATGGCCTGCCTGATGGATCACGCATTTAGAGCCTGTTTGCAAAGTGTCGAGACCGCGACGTCGCCCTGTGTGGTGATATAATTGCTACTTATTCTGTGCCGCCTCTCGTGGCGTGTGTTGGCAACATGATCGTTTCTGTCAGGTGAAGCCATGGCAAGTCCAACCTTGGAAAAATGCGACAACTGCGGAAGTGTGATCGGTACGCTGGAAAAGCCGTACATCTACCAGGATCACATTGTATGCGCTGCCTGTTATCGTAAACTGCAGATGTCGGACGTTGCCCCACTGGAAGAGGTGCGTAACATTGAAACAATACAGCCGGTTGCTACGCGACCGCTGACCGAAGCTGAATTGAAAGCGGAAGCGGCCAGAGCGTTTACGACATCACCTACGCCGCAACAAAATGTATCGCAGCAAACGCATCCGGCTGGCTTACGGCATCTTTGCACCAATTGTGGCGGACTAATCGGAAACATGGAAAAACCGCGATTTTACAAACGGCAAAGGGTCTGCGGTGGTTGTTATTCGGAACTCAGTCCGCATGGTTCTGTTTTGTATCAGATTGGACGCGGAATAATTATTTTCATCATTCTGTGCCTGATCTGGTGGTTTATCAGCTCCGCCATGCACGCGGGCGTATGGGGGCACTGAAAATCGGGAGCGCGAAAGTTTTAGAGCTATCTAAAGTACAATTTTGTGGGGCCAGCCGCCGACAGGCGGTTGTATCGACCCCGCCGGTTGCCGCGCTCATCTGTGGCCGCCGGCGAGGTTGACCCGATCAATGCAAGGACGGCGAGCCATGTCGAATAAATATGCAGAGTTGCGCCAGCAACTTAAAGAGATTCTCGACGTTGTAAACAAAATTCCCAAACTTGTGAAGATACTTGATCCGTTGAGCTATCCAGGCTTTGAGCCACCCCCGAATAAGAAATACCCCCTTATTGGCGGGGATCAATTGCCTAGATTCCACGTAAACGACGAACAAAAATGCAAGTTGGTGGACCTGACAGACGAGGAATTTAAGCCGCTTCAGGCCGATCTTGTAAAGCGATGGGATAAACTTAAAGAACCACTCCGACTTATTATCGGAGAGCGAGAATCTTTTTCAGAGACTGAAACCACAAAATTTTTGAATTTTCATGGGGAACTTGCTGATGTCATTTCCCAAGGCCTTCGGGACTTCCGCACCGTTCTGGATAGACTACTAGAATTAAAAACCGGCGGCGAGGCGCCGAACATTAAGACCGCGAAAGATACAGGAAATAAACTCACATGTGCCGTCGATTTGGCGAATAGGGTGACCAACTCTCATGCATGCAACGATTTGCTTAGAAAATTGGAGGTTCTGGCTTTAAGAGCCGAAGTGGATGCGGCTAAATCGGTAGGCGAGACAGCAACCGCCGCGCCAAACTTAATTCAGTTTCCCGCTGATGTTCATACGATTGTAGCCAAGGCCCTGCGGCATTACGCGGAGGCTTTGCGACCTGTAAGAGAATGGAAATTAAATTCCAATAGCGAACCAGAGGATTTTTTCCGTTGCATCAACCGGGCCGGGCTGCCTTCATTTTACGACGGCCATTGTTTGGAAGATGTAATTAGCCAAGGCTTAATCGCACTAGGGCTCGTTGATGACGCCGCTAGCTTTGGCCGTAGAACTGGAAAAATGCCGTCATGCTGGCGTGAATGGGCGAAACGGATGAATGAAGCATCTAATAGGACCAAGGCATCAGTTTATGAACGACAAAAGAGCGGCAAGCTAATTGAGCCGCTTGATATTTGGGGTCCTAACCTTCTGATGGATTTTGAAGAACTTAAACAAAAAACTGGTGAGGTTGAAGCGTGGCTCAATGATTTGGCCCGCCACATTGACGATACCGCCTTCAAACCCATTAAGGCTTCTTTCGTTGGGACAGTAGAAGCCGCAACTGTGCAGCAGACTATTACTAAAAATCAGATTTCCAAGACAACATTGTGGAGTATTTTCTCCACAGCTTTGGCAATATTACTTTGGGCTTGGCCAACACCCAATGTCTATAGACATTTGATTATCAGTGCATCTATTTTTTTTCTTGTATTAGCTTTTTTTGGTTTGATTTGGCCTCACATTAAAGCGAAATGTAGACGTAGCGGTTCCGTCTGACAAATTCTAATTCGCACACTTCGTTTTTCACTAGTATCAGTTTAATCGGTGAAATCCGTGGTTATAAATCTCTGTGCCCTTGTATGTTACCAAAGAACCCAAAACATGGTTCAATAGAAGGGGTTGCTGTGGCAAATCGTCTTTTTCGGCAGGGCTAAGGCTTCTCTGAAAACTGAAAACTGAACACTGAAAACGTGATTAATGCACCGGATACTCACGGTCCATCGCGAGATTCAATTCCAGCACATTGACCACACGTTCACCCATAAATCCAAAATAGGGGCCGGTGGTGTATTGCCGGATGAGTGCTTCAATTTTATCTGGAGAAACGTTTCGCACCGCGGCGACCCGGTCAAGCTGATACTCCGCCGCCGCGACGGACTCGTCCGGATCCAGGCCCGAAGCCGAAGATGTCACCAGGTCCACGGGAATGGGGGACTTATTTTCCAGGTCGGCCTGCTGCAAGGCCTGGATTCGCGCGTTGACGTTGCTAAGCAATTGTGGATTGGATGGTCCAAGATTCGAACCGCTCGAACTGGCGGCGTTATACGGCAGTGAAGCGTTTCCCGCCAGATTTTCGGTGGCTGACAAACGCCCCCAGAAATATTTGTTTTGATCGAACGTCTGGCCGATCAGCGCCGAACCCACGGCGTTTTGTTCATTCGTCGTGTAATTGCCGTTTTTGTCGATGAGCGAACCCTGAGCCTGCACCGGGAAAAGAACTTTGGCTATCCCGGTAATCACCAGCGGATAGATAAGACCGGTAATGATGGTGAAAAGAATCATGGAGACAAGGGTCACCCAAATTAGTTTGAACGTGTTTTTTAACATATTTACTTCTCCGGGCCGCGATTGGCCGCAGCCGCCTCAAATCAGGTTTACCAGCACGTCGATGATCTTGATTCCGATAAACGGAACGATCAGCCCGCCCAAACCGTAAATGATGATGTTGTTCCGCAGCAGCACGGTCGCCGGCCGCGGCTTGTATTGCACCCCGCGCAGGGCGATCGGAATCAGCGCCACGATAATCAAAGCATTAAAAATCAGCGCGCTGAGCACCGCTGTGGACTTGTTTAAACCCATGATGTTGAATACTCCCAACTGGGGATAAATGGTCGAAAACATCACCGGAAGAATCGCGAAATACTTGGCCACGTCATTGGTGATGGAAAACGTGGTCAGGGATCCGCGCGTGATCAGCAATTGTTTTCCGGTGGTGACGACTTCAATGAGCTTGGTGGGGTTGGAATCCAAATCCACCATGTTCCCGGCTTCCTTTGCCGCCTGCGTGCCCGAATTCATCGCCACTGCGACGTCGGCCTGGGCCAGCGCGGGTGCATCATTGGTGCCGTCGCCGGTCATGGCCACCAAGCGGCCTCCCTGCTGGTAATCACGGATTAATTTCAGTTTTGTTTCCGGAGTTGCCTGCGCCAGAAAATCATCTACGCCCGCTTCCGCGGCAATCGCCGCGGCGGTCAGTGGATTGTCGCCGGTGATCATCACCGTCTTAATCCCCATTTGCCGCAGTTCGGCAAAACGTTCCTTGATTCCCCCTTTAACGATGTCTTTAAGCTCAATGGTCCCCAGCACATTCCGGCCCTCGGCCACCACGAGAGGCGTTCCGCCGGTACGGGAAATGCGATCCACGACGTCGCGCAGCGCCTGCGGGAAAGTTCCACCCTGCCCGGTTACCCACGCTTCCACCGCCGCCGCCGCTCCTTTACGAATGCAGCGTTGATCCATGTCCACGCCGGACATGCGGGTTTGTGCGGAAAAGGGAATAAACCTGGCTGATATATCCTGAATATTGCGTTCGCGGATGTTGTATTTGCTTTTGGCCAATATCACGATGGAGCGGCCTTCCGGTGTTTCGTCGGCCAGGGACGAAAGCTGCGCCGCGTCCGCCAGCGTTTCAGCAGAGACGCCTTCGGCGGGATAAAAAGCCACGGCCTGCCGGTTGCCCAGCGTAATTGTTCCGGTTTTATCCAGCAGCAAAACATCCACGTCGCCCGCGGCCTCCACCGCACGCCCCGACATGGCGATTACGTTCGCCTGGATCATCCGGTCCATTCCCGCAATACCGATCGCCGAAAGCAGCCCGCCGATAGTGGTGGGAATCAGGCAGACCAGCAGGGCGAAAAGAACCGTGACTGTTACCGGTACGCCGTGGCCCATGGAATTGACCGCGTAAATCGAGTATGGCAGCAGTGTGGCGCAGGCCAGCAAACACACCACCGTAAACCCGACCAGCAGAATATTCAGCGCAATTTCATTGGGTGTTTTCTGCCGTTTGGCCCCTTCAACCATAGCGATCATGCGGTCCAGAAACGCTTCGCCGGGATTCACGCCGATGCGGACAATCAGCCAGTCTGAAAGCACGCGCGTTCCGCCGGTAACGCTGGATCGATCTCCGCCTGATTCGCGTATGACCGGCGCCGATTCTCCGGTGATCGCGGATTCATCCACGGAGGCGACGCCTTCGATTACTTCTCCGTCCACGGGAATATGATCGCAGGCTTCGCACAATACGATGTCGCCCTTGCGCAGAGTCGAGGCGGAAACATTTGTTGCATGGGCGTCTTTGCGCGGTTCCGCCAGTTTTCGCGCCGGGGTGTCTTTGCGGGCCTTGCGCAACGTATCCGCCTGGGCCTTGCCGCGGCCCTCAGCGATGGCTTCGGCGAAATTGGCGAACAACACTGTAAACCACAGCCACAACGTAACGCCGAGAATAAAATCCGGTTTCGCCTCGCCATGTCCGAACAGCGCCTGAAAATACAGCACCGTGGTCAGAATGCTTCCGATGTAAACCACGAACATCACCGGGTTGCGGACCTGCACGCGCGGATCGAGTTTGATAAACGAATCGATAACCGCCCGCTTGAGAATCGGGCCGTCAAAGAGACTTTTTCCTTTATGAGTAATCACGTTTTTATTTCCTTATTTCAACGCCGCATTAACTCAATGCCACATCAACTGTTCAACAATCGGCCCCAGAGCCAATGCCGGTAGAAACGTAAGCGCCCCAACCAGCAATACCGTGAAGACCAGTAATATGACAAACAGCGGCGTATGCGTAGGCAGCGTGCCGGGGCCGGCGGGCACGAGTTTCTTTTTCGCCAGTGAGCCGGCAATCGCCAGGGTAGGAATGATCATCCAGTAACGTGAAATGAGTATAAGAATTCCGCCCAGCAGATTATAAAACGGCGAATTGGCGCTAAGACCGGCAAAGGCCGATCCATTGTTGTTTCCCTCCGAACTCATGCCATAAAGCATTTCCGTAAATCCGTGTGGTCCGGGATTTGACGGACCGGCCAGCCCCTGCGGCGTCACGCAGCAGATCGCCGCACCAATCAGGCTCAGTGCCGGTGGAATCAAAATACACAGAGTGGCCATTTTCATTTCGTATGATTCAATCTTTTTGCCCAGGTACTCCGGCGTCCGGCCCACCATCAAGCCGGCAATAAATACCGTGACAATTACGTATATCAGCATGCCATAAAGTCCTGATCCAACTCCTCCAAAGATCACTTCAGATAATTCGATCGCCCACAATGGACACAACCCGCCCAGCGGGGTGTAAGAATCGTGCATGGAATTCACCGATCCATTGGACGTGACGGTGCAGGCCACCGCCCAGATTGCTGAATTTACCGGTCCGAATCTGGCTTCCTTGCCCTCCATGTTGCCGCCGGGCTGATCGGGGGTTTCATGTTGATTGACGACGGTGGGGAAAGTTGGATTGCCCGACTGTTCCGCCCATATACAGGGAATCTCCAACCCCAGGAAGATGACCGTCATGGCCGCCAGAACCGCCCATCCCTGGCGTCGGTCGCCGACCATAATGCCGAAGGTGATGCATACCGCCGCCGGAATCATCAGAATGGCCAAAACTTCCAGGAAATTGGTAAATCCATTGGGATTTTCATACGGATGCGCCGAGTTGACGTTGAAAAATCCGCCGCCGTTGGTGCCGAGTTGCTTGATCGCAATTTGCGACGCCACCGGGCCGACGGCAATGGTCTGTTGCGTCAGGGTTGCATTCACCATAATCGGATTGCCGTGTGCGTCATTAACCACGTTTCCATTCGCATCCAGTTTCGGCGTCTGGTAAACGCTCGGCTGCACCACGTTGACCGTCTTGTAATTGGATAAAGTTTGCGGCACACCCTGTGACAGCAGCAATAGCGCCCAGATGACTGCCAGCGGCAACATGACATAAAGCACGCTGCGCGTCAGGTCCACCCAGAAACTGCCGATCTGTCGCGTTGTTTTGCGCGCCAAGCCGCGGAACAGCGCCACCATCACCGCCAGGCCGACTGCGGGTGATAAAAAATTCTGTACTACCAAAGCCATCATCTGGGTCAGATAGCTCATCGTCGTTTCACCGCCATAATCCTGCCAGTTGGTGTTGGTAGGAAAACTGGCCGCGGTATTAAACGAAGAATCCGGTGTGTTCGCCCCCATCCCCGCCGGGTTCAGGGGCAAATATTGCTGTAGGCGCTGAAACAGATAAACCACCAGCACGCTCAATAGACTGATTGCCATGCAGGCGATGGCGTACTCTTTCCAGTCCTGTTCGTCGTCGATTTTTACGCCGCAGATTTTGTAAATTAGCCGTTCCACCGGTCCGAGTACTTTGTCCAGGCCGAAAAGCGGTTTGAACTGATACACGCGCGCCATGTATCTGCCCAGCGGCTCAGCCAGAAGAAGAACTACTGCGGTATAAATGGCGAGCTGAATCCAGCCGTGTTCCGTCATGAAAACTTCTCCGGATATAATAGAGCGATCATCAGATAAACAAACAGGAGGACCGAGAGTATTCCGCCGGCCCAGTAAAGTGGTGTCATGATTTGTCTCCTAATGATTCGCAGAGCTTGATAAAGGCCCAGCACAGGACAAAAAACAGCACCGACACGCCGATATAAAACAGATCCCACCAGTTCATGCGTACACCTCATCTTGAGTCATTCATACATTGATAACAGTTGGACTTCAGTAAGGCTAATCAGGGCGGCGTAAATAATGGTGGTAAAAGCATCAAGAAAGTATCAAGATCGTCCTAAGTTCGACTTTCGCCGATTTTTAGGCGTTCTTTTGTATGCATCTACACTGTATAACCTGTTTTAGACCTATCGTTTTGCCCCAAAGGGGCATCGTCATTGAGCCCGGTGTTGTCCCGCATCGCGGGACTACGCCGGGAAAATGACCAAATATATCAACCAACCCTGCAAGGGTTGCGTCAATCTTTGCATTTGTAGATGGCCACGATTTTCATAACCGTGCCTGCTACAAAATCGGAAAAAATCGAGGTTAGAGCTTCTAAGATCTTTGGCAATTTTATCTTCGGTGATGCGTTGAATATCGGGCGGTAATCGTTTACGCAAGGTTTATGCTAAAATGAGGAAAATGGCCATTCATCGCCGGATTCAGAGCTTTTGTTTCCATTGTCTAATGGGATTCTTACTGATCAGTGCGCTATTGACGCGCGCCGTTTATGCCCAGTCGCCGATCACCCTCTCGCTGAACACGAACAATCCCGGCTCGGCATTGCCCGACCAGTTCCTCGGCGTAAGTTATGAAACACAGCAACTGCTTCCGGACGCTTCCGGCCGTTATTACTTCAGTCCGGACAATCAACCGCTGATTAATATGTTTCGCACCCTCGGAATCAAAAACTTGCGCATCGGAGGAAACACTGTAGACAACAATGCGGTGGCGATTCCCAACCGCGCCGATATCGACAGTCTTTTCGCCTTCGCCCGGGCCGCCGGCGTGCACGTGATCTACAGCGTGCGGCTCAAAAAAGGCGACGCCGCACAGGATGCTCAAATCGTTCAATACATCATGGAAAATGACCAGCCCGAACTTTCCTGTTTTGCCATCGGCAATGAACCGAATATTTATTTGAAAAAATACGCCCTTTACTCTGATGCTTGGGAAAAAATCATGAATGTCATTCTCGCCGCCGCACCCGATGCGAAATTCTGCGGACCCAATGTGAGTTCGGCTTCTACCGCTTATTGGGCCGCCGAGATGGCCAAACAGTTCGGCCCGTCCGGACATCTGGCCTTTTTGTGCGTACATAATTATCCCGGAGGGGCGGGTAATAAGGTCAAAATCCCCGCATTGGCGCGCAGCAATATGCTTTCAACCAAGTGGGTTGCGGGTTATGAATCCCTGCTCCAAAAGTTCGCTCCCGCCGTAGAGGACGAACATCTGCCCTGGCGGATCGAAGAGACCAACAGCTTTTTCAATGGCGGCGCTTTAAACGTCAGCGACACCTATACGTCGTCCCTCTGGTCTTTGGATTATCTATATTGGTGGGCCTTTCATGGAGCGGACGGCCTGAATTTTCACACCGGAGACCAGGTGGCCGCGGCAAACAAGAAAGCGCCGTGCCGTTACGCGTTGTACTTATCGGCGCCGGACGGCTACAAGGCTCATCCCGAGGCTTATGGTGCTCTGGCCTTTTCGCTCGCCGCAGATGGTCGAGAAATTCCAGTTAAATTCGACTCCAACCCCGATGATGTAAACCTTACGGCGTATGGCATTCTTGCCCCGAACGGTAATCTGTATGTTACGCTCATTAACAAAGACAATGGAACGGACGCTCACGATGCGCTGATAAAACTTAATGTAGGCGACGCTTATTCACACGCCCAATTCATGCGGCTCGCAGCGCCTGAGAATAATCTGGCCGCAACCACCGGCGTCACGCTCGGCGGGGCGCAAATCCAGGATGATGGATCGTGGGATGGCCATTGGTCGCCATTAAATCAGCCTGCAACCGGCGGCCAAATTACCGTCGACGTTCCCGCTTCCAGTGCGGTAGTGATCAAACTATCCGGCGACTAATGGTTAGTAATCCCTGATTAATAAAATTCTTCGTGTTCTTCGCGGTAAGAAATTTAAAAATCTCCGCGACCTCTGCGTTAAACTCGTCGTGCCGTCATGTCGTTGTGGTTAAAAAAATTTTCCGTCTCAGAACTCCCGTCTCCCTACTCAGCGCAGCCGCGTGGGATAGGCATCTTGCCTGTCAGTTTTACCTTTTTACTTTAATCCTGAGGCAGATAGTTGTCCTATTCAGTATCAGAGCCTCTTATAGCCGGTTCTTTGACAAGTAAATATCAAGCGGTGGCTTCGCGGCACTATTCCCTATCCTCTCCGCTGTGTCGTGGTGTCGTTGTGGTAAAACTAATCTGCGCCCATCTGACTTCGGTGAGCTCAGTCGAACCGCGTAATCCCGATGGCCATCAGGATCGTTTCGTTACGCGTTCGAGAGGTATTGCCGGAGCACGGGGAAAACGCAATCGTGACACCGTGACAACATCGGTAAATATAGAGTCTTTCTCACTTTTCTAAGCGTGACAAACGAAAATGATGTCACACTTGAAAAATGCAAAATATGCTGGAAATTAAGGGATTGTCACACTGTCACACTTAGAAGGCCCAAAATAACAGGAATAAAAAGGCTGTATATCTTTGGACCTGGAGCGACAAAATGTCGCCACATCCCCCCGCGCGTTCGCAATTTTGTCAGCGCGCCAGTTGTATCGTTGTATTAAAAATATAAATCTCTGTGCCCTCTGAGTTCTCTGTGGCAAAATCGTTCTCTTACACTTTCGGTTAGAGCCTCTAACAAAATGAGGCGGGAGCCGCGTTTGGTCTCCAAGTGGACAGATGCAAGGAAGAGCGACGAGTGTATATTCGAAAGATAATATGGCGAGGAGCGATGACGCCGCAGATGGCCGCTTGGAGGCCAAACCCTTCGGGACGAGGCTTCCTGACCCCGTATTCGACGTCGCGGCCTCGTCTCATATTGTTAGAGGCTCTTAGGAAAAAATCTAACCGCTACAGCGCAACAACCCCTGAAAATATAGATGTTTCCTCCACTCTTAAAGGCGCAACAAGCACTAATCATGTTACGGATCAGAAAGTGTGAAATACTCTATAAAATAAGCCTTTGTAACGTTGTTGCGCTTAGAAGGCCAAAAATAGGAGCAATAAACCCGACTATGTAGTTAGGACATTCAGGAACAAAATGCAGCCGCTGTTGCGGTGAAATCTGCGGATCGTTTTTCGCCTGCTCTGAACTACGTCGAAGAGTGGTTCAAAATCTCTGAACTCTCTGAGACCGGGACTGTTGCCCAAAGTCTTCTGTAGACGCCTTAAATCCGTGCGGTCATCGGCGCCAACAGCGCCTCGATGAAAAATAGCACCGGGTCTATAAAGCGTATGACCTTTTGCATCATCGTGGCTCGTGACCGGTATCTCATCTGGATCAGTTTCTTGAGATTCTGCACCGTCGCCACCAGGTAACATTGAATTTGCACCCGCCAGAGACGCCGCCAGCGACAATGGCGATGGTTCATCCGTTGGTGCGCCTCGGCGAAGCTTCCCTCCGCGCGTATCTGTCGTCGATGCATCAGGTACAACGCCCGTCCAGGACGGCATCCGGCAGGTAAAAGCTCCAGCCACGATACCTTCGGTGAATCTTTACCACGCCGCTTTTTCAGATACGCTTTAATGTTCGCTTCATCCAGCATTCGGTAATTCTCCTGTGTCCCGTACATGCTGTCTCCCACCACCTCCTGCGGCGTGATCCGGGTATAATCCTGCTGGCGTTCCAGCAGGGTTCCCAGCATGGCTCCGTCATCGCGGTCCGCCCCCGTCGCCACCGTGGCCAGAATCACTCCATGACGCTCATCCACCAGTCGATGATCGCGATAACCCAGCTTGGGGTTGCCGGGACGGCGCGTGCTTACCGCTGCATCGGGGTCCACCGGACTGACCAAACGCGCGTTGACCTTCATGGCCGTAACGTTTCTGGATGAGGCGTTGGAATCTTGCGCTACAGACTCCGATCTTGATTCCGATCCGCCGGGATGTTGAGCATTCTCCCCTTCGTCATCATCATCTGGCGATGCGGGGACCTTCGGCGTATCAGGCAAGCCGGCTTCCAGTTGCTCCCACAACTTCCGCGATACACGCTTCTCCAAAGAGGTTTGGGCCTGCAGTTGCGTCGAGTCTGCATGCACGGTGCGGCCTTCCAGCAATCCCGCCTGTTGGCACAACTGTACTACTTGTTCGAAAACGCGTTCAAAAGTCCCTTCCCCCCAGCGTTTACGCGCTTTGCTCAGTACGCTGTGATCCGGTGGAACGCTATCCCAATCCATGCCGCAGAACCACAGCCAATCCAGACGCATCGGCAACTGACGCATCAATTCACGTTCGCTGCGGACATTCTCGAAAAAACACAAAAACAACAGCTTGAGCACCACG
>DATJSN010000075.1:0-66024 GCA_035504095.1 Phycisphaerae bacterium
GGCTGAAGTAGAAAGTCTTGATGCGAATATAGCCAAAACACAAGTGCTTAGGTCAGTTTGTGCTTGGCGAAATCCCGCCCGGAACTCAGTGCCGCATCAATTTTTTCAATATCTTTTCCGCCGGCCATGGCCATTTGCGGCCGGCCCCCGCCGGAACCACCTACAATCGGCGCGACCTGTTTAACCCAGTCTCCGGCTTTAATTTTTTCCACCAGTGAATCGCTAACCGCGGCAAGAAGATTAACTTTGGAAGGCAATGGATTGCCGTCTTTGTCGGTTTGCTCTTGAGTGGAAGCCAGCAACAGGGCGACTTCCTGACCAGCAAAGCGTTTCTTGATCGAATCCATTGCGGATCGCAAAGTGTCGGGGTCGCCGTGATCCAGTTTACCGACGACTAATTTAACTCCACCGACAATTTCAGAGCCGGAAATTAATTCTTCAATCCGGGCAGGCCGTGTCCGGCCGTCGGTCCCGGCAGCGGGAGATTCTGCTTTCTGCGATTTTTTTAGTTTTTCCTGCAACTCGCCGGCGGCTCCAAGGGCAGCTCGACGAACGCGCAAGGGAACGTCATGTTCGCGGGCAGCCTTTTGCAGCGCACTGATAAGCGTCGGCAATTGATCGTGAGAAGCTTTTTGACCATCGGCGATCAGACTAATGATGATCTGGCCCTGGCTTTGTGCCGACGAGGCGGCCTCTCCGGTTAATGCTACTACGCGTCGGACGCCTTTGCTCACGGATTCTTCGGCGACGATAGTAAAAGAATTAATGTTGCCGGTGGATGGTAAATGTGTGCCGCCGCAGAATTCGATGGAAAACTTCCGCCAATCCTGATTTTCCGGCTTAAGCAAAAGCTCTTCTACAGAAACACCGATGCTCACCACGCGCACCTGAGGGGGATATTTTTCGCCAAAAATGGCGCGAAGTGAAAAAATCTTTTTGGCCTCTTCCAGCGGAGCGATTTTGCTATAGACTTTGAGGTCTTTACCAATGGCCTCGGCGACCAGGTCTTCCACGCGGGTAATTTCCTGGACGGTCATGGCCTGTGGCTGAGAAAAATCAAAACGGAGTTTCTGATCGTCCACCAGCGAGCCTTTCTGCTGGACGTGATCGCCGCACACTTCACGCAAAGCCCAGTTAAGAAGATGTGTGCCAGTGTGATTTTTTTCGACGCGCTGCCGGGCAGTGAAAATTTGCGCTGTAACCGAATCGTCAGCCTGAAAACGGCCGGATTTAAAATGTCCGATGTGCAAAATATACCCATTGGAAACCCTGGTGTTTTCCACCACAAAAACCGAGCCGGTATCGGAAATAATTTCACCACAGTCGCCGATCTGGCCGCCCATTTCGGCGTAGAAATTGGTTTTATCTAAAATGAAAGCGACCCTGGACATTTCCAGTCCGGTTGATTCGCTCAGCAAACGTGCACCGTCCCAAATTGAAGCCAGGCGGGTACGGAGCGGTTTGGGGTCGTATTTGGCCTGATCATCGGTGGGACGAATATGCAATGCGCCAAGTTCGGTAAGAACATTCGGCGGTAAGTCATCGAGACCATGCTGGTCGGATTTGCTCGCGGAGCGTGCAAGTTCGCGGGCTTCCAGCATCAATTTTTCATAACCGGCGACATCCACGCCCAGGTTTTGCTCGCGTGCCATGATCTGGGTCAGATCGATGGGAAAACCGTAGGTGTCGTGCAGTTTGAAAGCATTTTCCGCGGAAATCACCGGCGTGGTGCGGCTCACGAAACGGGCTTGCTCGGCGGCAGCACCAAAAAGTTCCAACCCACGATCAAGCGTACGGCTGAAGCTTTCTTCCTCATCACGAATGCTCGCAGCGACCTGTTGAGGATTTTTCTTTAGTTCGGGAAATGCATCGGCCATGGAGTCGACAACGACCGGGACAAGCCGGTGCAAAAATGGCTCCCGCAAAGCCAGATTCTGCCGCCCGAAGCGCACAGCCCTGCGTAAAATCCGCCGCAGCACATAACCACGCCCCTCATTGCTCGGAACCGCGCCATCGGTAAGCGCGAATGTGAGGCAACGGATATGATCAGCGATAACGCGGAAAGCAATGTCTCGTGCCAGTGGGCGGTTTTGCGATTCTTCACGGCTGGCCTGATCGGTGCTGGGGAATAAACCGGTGTATTGCTGGGCGCACATCTCGCCTATCACTGTAAACAAAGGCGTCCAAAGATCGGTGGCATAGTTGTCGTTTTTGCCCTGGATCACCTGGCAGATGCGCTCCAGCCCCATTCCAGTGTCGACGTGTTTTGCGGACAACGGGGTAAGCTTGCGATCGGCGTTACGATTGTATTGGATGAAAACCAGGTTCCAGATTTCCATCACGCGCGGATCGGCGCCATTGATGAGTCCGCCGCCCGAAAGATCGGGCGTCCGGTCGATAAAAATTTCCGTGCATGGACCGCAAGGACCGGTCTCGCCCATTTCCCAGAAATTTTCTTCGACGAAGCGATGAATGTGGTCGTTGGGCATGCCGGTGATTTTTTTCCAAAGTTCAGCGGCTTCATCGTCTGCCGGCACGCCGTCGGCGGAATTCCCCGCGTAGACGCTTACATGAAGCCGCTTCGGGTCGAGCTTCCACACCCGGGTAAGAAGTTCCCAGGCCATTTCAATCGCACCGTCCTTGAAATAATCGCCGAAACTCCAATTACCCAGCATTTCAAAAAACGTGTGATGGCGGCGCGAGCGGCCAACATCATCGAGGTCATTATGTTTGCCGCCGGCGCGAATGCACTTCTGGGTGTTGGCGACGCGTTTCCAGGGGGCCTTTTGGGTCCCCAGAAAATAAGGTTTAAACTGATTCATTCCAGCATTGGTAAACAGCAGCGTCGGATCATCGTGCGGCACCACCGGGCTGGATGGTACGAACTGATGCCCATGGTGCTTAACGAAAAAATCAATGAACTGTCGGCGTATCTCACGGGACGTCATTTAAGTGATTCTCCGGGTGATAACAAGACCAGTAATTGTAACCCGGCAACGCGGAGTTGACTACGGCGCCCCAGCGGTACAAAGAAGAAAAAGCCCTTGAATTAAGGCATAATAAAAGCATGACCATCCTGTATTTCGACCATTCCCACCTCCGGCCATCCCTCCAGAAGGCTCTCGACGCCCAGCTCGGTCCCGACGAACTTCTCGTCTGGACTGATCAACCCCGCGCCGCCCAATTAATAGAACGCGGCCTGCGCAGCCTCATAATGCCGTTTATCTTCGGGATCTTCGCTGCGATCCCGCTTCTCAATGGCCTTCGTCATTTCGATACCGATCTATTTTTTCTCCTTCTGACATTGTTTGGCGCCATCTCGGCCCCGATTATTCTTTTCACGCGTGTCACGCGCATGGCCTATGTGCTCACCAACAAACGGGCGATGGTAATCTCCGGCACAGGAAAAAAGACGCAGGTGCAGAGTTTTTTACCCAAAGATTTGCAAACGCTGGACGTCAAACAGAATGCCGATGGCACTGGCGACATCGTCTTCAGTTCCACCTCAGGCCAGCTTTGGGACCCCAAGACGATGAGCACGCCGCGAAACAAAAACCTTGCCCGCCCTTTTCATTTCGCTTTTGGTAATGCGCAGTTCGCCAAACACACCCGCAAAAAAAAGGGGCTAATCTCCCCGGGCTTTTATGGCCTACGCGAAGTCAAACGAGTTGAGTCATTACTAAAGGCGTTGGCCAGCAGCGTGCAATCCGCTCCGCCGGTGGAAACTGTTGCCTCCTGACCGAATGCCGGAGAATATGAAAATCAGACCGTGGCAAGCAAATCGATTTTTTCCGGCCAGATGTCCCGCCAGGTCCACCCTTCGATGGCGGCCAGTTTGCCCAGCAACCGACGGCGTTCTTCCATATTGGCGATCGCCGCATCAAAAGTTTCGTCATCCACGACCAGAATCCCCAGTTCACGCAGCGGTTCAAGCGACGGAAGCGGGGGGTCCCCCTCGTCATGAACATATTGAAATATCGGTCTAACGGTGACCAGGTACTCATTAATCACTTCGCGCATGGCGCCTAATGTGGGCAGGTTCAGACTGCAGCCGCGCTGCAGGCCGCACTCCAGAACGGTGATGGCTTCGTCAAGCATGGCAATATTGGTTCCTGCGGAAGCCGAACGCTTGGACGATCGGAACCCATGCAGAAGCGGATAGGTCATGTGGCTTTCGCCCAGCAGAGCGACGAGTTGGCTGATCGATTGAAAATGCGGCTGCAGGGCGGAAGTATCCGTGCCGTCCCAGGCACGAAAAATTATATCCAGTGGATTTTTCCCCAACGCCCAGATGCACACAGCTACCTGCCGCTTTTGTGTCGCCGCGGAAATGACGGGAACCAGGTAAGAAAGCGCCGCGCCAAAAAGAAAAAATCCCATGCCGCAGCACAGATCGGTCAAAACTTCAAAAAGATGTCCCTGCGGAATAAAATCACCCATACCCAGGGTAAAAATGGTGTAACCGGTGTAATAAGCCCGCTGAAAAAAATCTGCTTGAGCTCGCGTCATTTCATTCACGATGGCTCCCGGCCATGAGCAGAAAATCAGCGTCCAGCCAAGCCAGATCAAAAGAGTCCAGGTAAGAATTGCGGCATTGATGCCCAGCAGCCCTCCCCAGGCCAGTACACGCCGGCTGTGTGTTTTTTTACTAATGGCGCGAAGAACCTGTCCGATCGATACCCCGATGCGCAAACTTAATGGGCCGACGCCTTCAAGAAATGCCGTCCATAACAGATCGATTGTTGTTAGAACAATGATGGCTATCCCAAGCAGGGCAGAAAAAATACCCATGGTTTAGAGCTCGTTAAATTATGAATCGGGTTCTGGACCCGTTTCATAAAGGTTCCTGGACTTTATGCCGGGGCATTTGGCGGATTATCACCGGTTCCGGCGGCAGCCTCAATCGCGGAAAAAAGTGATGTTCTGTTCAAATCGCCGTCATGGCGCAGCCCCTGGATATAAAACGTCGGCGTAGTATTCACGCCGCTGCGAATGCCGCCGGCCATATTGGCGCGTACCTGGGCATAAATCGCTTCTGAATCCATGGCTGCGGAAAAAGTATCGACGTTAAAACCGAGTTGCCGGGCATACTCCAGTATCTGCTCGCGATTGAGGTTTTTGGGCTGGCTGAAAAGCAATTCGTGCATATCCCAAAATTTGTCGCCTGCGGCTTCAGCCGCCTGGGCGGTGGGGCGAGCCATCGGGTGCATTTTAGACAGTGGAAAATGCCGCCAGATAAAGCGAATACGGCCGGCATAATGGGCGAGAACTTCCTTTACAACTTTGTGCATGGCAATGCAGTGGACGCATTGATAGTCACCATATTCAACAAGCTGAATCGGAGCGTCGGCGGGGCCCAGCGAGTGATCCTCCGGACTGGGAGGGACTTTAAGCGCCGGCCGCTCAGGCTGTTCATGTATTCTCATTCAGAAATTCTCAGGCGGTCGCGGGAGCGAGCGATTCAAGCGCAGCGAGAATTCCCTCGGCGCCGGGGTTGACTTCAATCGGAGAAATATATTTCCAGCGGATGATGCCTTCGGCGTCGATGACAAAAATAGCCCGCTCGCTTACGCCGTCCGGTTCGCGGTATACGCCGTAGAGCTGGGAGACTTTTCCTTTCGGGTGATTGTCCGCCAGAAGCGGAAACTCTAAATTGCGGAAATCGGCGTAGGCTTTGTGGCACCAGGGACCGTCAACGGAAATGCCGACAAGCAAAGCATTATGGCGCGTAAATTCTTCGAGGATTTCGTTATAGAGTGCGAGCTGGTCGCCGCAGACAGGACTGAAATCCGCAGGGTAAAAAACCAGCACGCGCGGTCTGCCATTGGTTTTGCTCAGCGTCCACGACTCGTCGGGCGCAGCAGGAAGAGTAAAGTCGGGCGCCCGATAAGATACCGAAGCGAGCTGGACTTCACGGCGTGTACATATATCTTGTCTGCTCATGATTTGGTTCTCCACAATCAGGTCAAAGCGACTGTTGTAATCTTATAATGGTAGGCGCCAAAGTGGTAGGAGACACTAATGCCTCTAAAATTAAACCTTACCCCCGATATCACGACGAAATTGCATGCCGGGGAAATGGATTTTTTCGACGGCGGCGTAGGCCTTTAGACGGGCTTCAGCCAGATCATCGCCCAGCGCGCACACACTAAGCACGCGCCCGCCGCTGGTGACGAGTTTGCCCTCCTTTAATGTTGTGCCGGCGTGAAACACTTTTACATCAGGCAAAGCGGCGGCCTGATCAATTCCCGTAATCGGAACACCGCGGACAACCTGATCATCAGGCTTCCAGCCATAACCTTCGCTGGCCAAAACAACGCAAACCGCAGCGCGAGGATCCCAATCAATTGTAATTTGATCCAGTTTGCGATCAATACAGGCGAGCATGACTTCAACGAGGTCGCTCTTAAAACGCATGAATAAGGCCTGGGCTTCCGGATCGCCGAAGCGGCAGTTGAATTCCAGCGTTTTAGGCCCGGCGGCGGTGAGCATCAGACCAACATAAATAATGCCGCAATAATCAATTTCATGCCGGCAGAGGGTGTCCAGCAGCGGCACAATAATTTCGCTTTCGACTTTTGTTACCAATTCGTCGGTCAATAGCGGAGCGGGGCTGTAAGCGCCCATGCCGCCCGTGTTGGGACCCGTGTCATTTTCACCGATGCGTTTGTGATCCTGAGCGGATTCAAGCAGGTACGCCGATCGCCCATCGATAAAAGCCAGCAGCGAAATTTCCGGACCATCTAGACGCTCTTCAATGACGACGGAATTGCCCGCAGCGCCAAAAATCTTTTTTGCCATGATGTTGCGCACCACGTCGAGTGCTTCAACGGGGTCACGGCACATGATTACGCCTTTGCCACGTGCCAGGCCGGCGGCTTTAACCACCAGCGGTTCATTGCGGCTTTCCACAAAGGCCATGGCGTCGCGCATGGAGGTAAAACAGCGCCCTTCGGCGGTGGGAATCAGCGCTTCACGCATGATTTTTTTGGAAAAAGTTTTATCCGCTTCGAGTTGGGCTCCGGCGCGCGTGGGTCCGAAGACGCGGATTTTTTTTTCAGCCAAAGCGTCCACCAGACCCAGGGCCAGTGGATCCTCCGGACCTACGACGACCAGATCAATTTTTTGAGCAACGGCGAATTTAACCAGATCAGCGACTGCGTCAGCTTTGATCGGGACAAGTTCGCCAAGCTGGGCCATGCCGGGGTTACCGGGCGTTATGAAAAGTGAATCACACAGGGGACTGGATTTAATTTTCCATGCCAGAACATGTTCACGTCCCCCGGAGCCAATCAGCAGTATTTTCATCTGTCAAATAAGAGCCTGTAAGATTTATTTCTTGAGCATTCCGATTTGGCGTGCGTATTCAAACACGCCGCCGCTTTGAATCACAGGCGCCACATCACCCAGCGGTTTGAGTTTGTGGGTGGTGTTGCGCGTGACATTGGTGAGCAGGTTTTTGTCCAGATCGACAATAAGCTCGTCGCCGGTGGAAATTTTATCGACCAGCCGTTCGGTGGTTTCCAAAGGGATCAGGTAGCCGCCGTTGACGCTGTTACGGAAAAAAATGCGGGCATAAAATTCGGCGATCACCAGGCGGACGCCGGCCTCGGCCATGGCCAGAGGGGCATGTTCGCGCGAGCTGCCGCAGCCGAAGTTTTTCCCTCCGATGACAATGTTAAAATCGCTTTTGAATTCATTAGGGCGTACGAAGCGGATATTTCCCGCCGGCAGGCCGCTTTGGTCGGCGGGCACGCCATCCATGGCATACATGCCAAAGTATTTGCGTTCGCTCGGATCCGCGGGGTTATAGCTGAGGTATTTAGCGGGGATAATCTGGTCGGTATCGATATTATCGCCGAGGACAAAAGCCTTTCCCTTGATGATGTTCTGCATGATGTTTTCCTTATCGTTCCTGAACCAACGCCGGGAACTAAAGTGTAGGACAATAAAAGGGTCTAAACAAGAGCGGCGCGGACACTGTTTTCAGATTTCAGTTATCAGATAACGAATATCACGTTTCACATTAAAGCAGCTATGGGAAATTTGGCGGGGCGTTTATGATGCCCGCGATTTAGCGAGGTGATTGGCCGCCTCTTTGGCGAATCGGGTTTTAATTATGGCTAAGCAAAAGTCGCAGCCGCGCTGGTTAAATTTCGGCTCCGAGGAAACATACTTCGACCACACACACCGGCCGTTGCAGTGCCTTATCTTCATTTCGCCGCTCTTGCTGATTTACCAGATCGGCATCTCCATACACCCCTGGACGCCGCGGGCCGATCACCTGCCGAATGTGATCGCGTTTGAACTGATCCTGCAGTTTTTCGCGCTTTTTGGCGCGGTAGGGGTGTATTTGCCGCTTATGTGTGTGGTGGCCATTTTGCTGGGTTGGCATATCTCACGCCGCGACCCCTGGCGCATCGAACCGGGGCTTTACTTCGGCATGGCCGGCGAAAGTTTTCTCTGGGCGATTCCGATGCTGCTGATGGCGGCGCTTGTAGCCAGGGGCGCACCGCTGAGCGAGCACTCCGGCGGCTTGCACGAACTGAGCTGGCAGACGCGGGCCGTGCTCTCCATCGGCGCGGGCGTATATGAAGAACTTCTATTTAGACTCATGCTGATTACGTTTTTGAATATCCTCCTGGTGGATATATTCCGTCTCTCGCTGGGCAAGGCCATTCCGCTGATCCTGATTATTTCGGCGGTGCTTTTTTCGCTCTATCACTACCTGGGTGACGAACAATTTACCTGGCCGACATTTATATTCAGGACGGTCGCGGGACTTTACTTCGCCGGTTTGTTTATTTTCCGCGGCTTCGGAATCGATGTGGCGGCACATTCAATTTATGATCTGATGGTCGTGGCCCTGCAGACGGCGGCAGGCGGCTAAGCCGCCAGGTAAAAATTGAAAATTGACACCCGGGATGTCCATCCCACATTTTAAATTATGCGGATAGTTCGCGGGAGACGACGAGGCGGGCTTTGCCGGCGGCCAGATCATCTTCGAAGCGTCTTTGCGAAGCGGCGGTATGAGGGGAACCGAGGTGCTTTTGCAAATGAATCATTTCCCTGCGGATGCGGATCGAGATCAGGTCCGCGGAAAGATCTTTTAATTCTTTAAACGGGATTGGAACGCCATAACGCACCCGGACTTTACCAAAGCGCGGCAGTTTGCGGGTTCGCGGCAGGACTTCAAATGCGCCGTCGATCACCACCGGTATCACCGGCACGCCTGCGCGATGCACGATGACCGCAACGCCCGAGGCGATCGGACCGATCGTTCCATCATTGGTGCGGGTGGCTTCGGGAAAAATGTTGACCAGATATCCCTTGTTAAGTCGCGAAATGGCTTCGCGGATTGCCGTCGAATCAGCGCGTCCGCGGCGAATGGGAAAGGCATTGGTTCGTTCCAGCGCGTATTGCCAGAATCCGCCCTTAAAAATCGATTCGCGCGCCATGAAATGAATCTGGCGGTGTAAAGCGATGCCAATCATCCAGGGGTCCAGAAAGCTCTGATGATTGGTCACCAATAAAGCGCCGCCTTTGGCGGGAATGTTGTTTCTTCCAAAAATTCTTACCTGAAAAAAAAGCATGGCGATAAACTGAAAAAAAATCTTCCCGATGTCCCATTCCAGAACCTGGATAAAATCAGTTCCCTCGCCGCGATAAGTGAACTTCACAGGCGGTGCGGCGGATTTATCGCCTGCTTTTTCCTGGACAATTTCGCTTTCGCCCGGTTGCGTTGGCTTTGCCTGCTCACTCATGTTTTTTTCTGCCTCTATATGGTTCAGCATCGCCTGGACAACCTCTTCCAGCGATAAATGCGTCGCGTCGATTACATGAGCGTCGGGCGCCTGGAGCAGCGGGCCAACCGGCCGATTGCGGTCTTTGTGATCGCGGGTGGCGATCTCCGTCGCAATCTGGTTTTCGTCGGCGGACAAATTCATCTGCAAAAGTTGCTGCATACGCCTGCGGGCGCGCTCGTTTACGTCCGCGATCAGAAAAAATTTACAGTCAGCGTCTGGAAAAACCACGGTTCCCTGATCGCGGCCTTCAGAAACCAGCGAACCGCACTCGCCGCCGATTTCTCTTTGCCGCCGGACCAGAAGTTCGCGAACTTTTGGATTGTCGGCGGCAACAAATGTGTTCTGGGTTACCACCTGCCGGCGAATGGCCTGGGCTACGTCGCGGCCATTTAAAAGAACATGGGCGGGATTAAAAGACCAGTCGAAATCCAGTTTAATTTGTGCACAATGCCGGGCAACGGCTTCCGGGTCAGTGGTGATATTATTCTCAAGTGCATCCAAAGCCGCAGCCCGATACATCGCCCCTGTATCCAAATGGCGTATTCCCAGGCGGGCGGCCAAAAGCTGGGCCACGGCAGATTTACCGGACCCAGCGGGTCCATCAATAGTTATGATCAAGTGCAAAATCCCCTGACTATAGCAACACTTGCAAACAATAATTTCATAAAAACAAAAATCAAGCCTTTGCGATAAATTTTTTAATCAAAAATTTGCCAAACGGCAAATTATGATATATATTGAATTTGGTATGAGTGAGCGGGAGGTCACTTTCTGAATTGTCCAATCACTTTGCCGTTTGGCAAATTAGAGTTTGCCTGAAATCTTGTTTTGCTGGTTGTTTTAACTTAGCCTTCTCTCCCCTCCGGTAGGCGGGTTCCTATTTGGTTCTCGCCTACTTTTTTATTTGATCATTTCAGATTTAATTTTCATCGCGGCAATAGTTCCTCAAAAAGCGTCCTCGTCGGTTCTCACAGCTGATTCTATAATCCCTGTACTTTATTACGGAGCTAATCATGCTGGAAAGTGTGCTGGTCTGGATCGAAAAAAACAAGCATAGCTGGCTGGATGATCTCAAACAGTGGTTGAGTTTTCCCAGTATTTCCGCTGATCCGGCCCGCCACCCCGACATATCCGCCGCGGCGGACTGGGCCATGTATTACCTGCGTGGGGCGGGGTTGGAAAGTTCATTGGTTCCCACGGCCCGGTGTCCATGTGTTTTGGCCACAACGCCCGATGGTTTGTGTCCGGCCGATGCACCGCACGTATTGCTCTATGGCCATTATGACGTGCAGCCGCCCGAGCCGCTGGAAAAGTGGATTTCACCGCCGTTTAGCCCGACCGTGCGCGAGGGAAAGATATTCGCCCGTGGCGCCAGCGACGACAAAGGCCAGGTTTTTTGCCATCTTGCGGCACTGACCGCCTGGAAGCAGATCGCCCACGAAATTCCTGTTCGTCTTACGGTGCTGCTCGAAGGCGAGGAGGAAATTGGATCGGTTAATTTGCCCGGCGTTATTCGTTCACACGCGGATCAGCTTAAAAACGCCCACGTGGTAATCATCAGCGATTCGAGCCAGTTCGCACCGGGTGTCCCGGCGATTACCTGCGGGCTGCGGGGGCTGATTTATTATCTCGTGAATCTTCAGGGCACCAAAGAAGACCTCCATAGCGGCGTCTACGGCGGCGCGGTCGCCAATCCCGCTAATGCGCTGGCCCAGATGCTCGGTGGTCTGCACGATGCACGCGGGCGCGTAACCATTCCCGGTTTTTATGATGACGTTCTTGAAGTTGATCCGGAACTGCGCCGGCAATGGGCTGCTTTGCCGTTCGATGAAGCGCAATTCGCCGAATCACTAGGAGTGGAAAAGCTTTATGGGGAATATGGATATTCGGCGCTCCAGCGCCGCTGGTGCCGGCCGACTCTGGACATTAACGGTTTGACCAGCGGCTATCAGGGGCCGGGGGCGAAAACAGTTTTGCCCTGCTTGGCGAGTGCAAAGGTTTCTATGCGGTTGGTTCCCAACCAGGATCCGCAAAAAATAGCCATAGCGTTTGAAGAGTATTTGCGACAACTTAAACCGCCGGGCATTAAGCTGGGGCTCCAGCAGCTCGGCGCATCGCCGGCGGCTTTAACGCCGATTGATTCGCCCGCTGTTGCCGCGGCCGCCGAAGCCGTTCGAGAAGGTTTTCTCGCTGATCCGGTTTTTGTGCGCGAAGGGGGGTCGATTCCAGTAGTGACCTGGTTTAAGGAATTGCTGGGACTCGATTCTGTACTACTGGGTTTTGGACTTCCGGACGACAATCTGCATGCACCAAATGAAAAACTCGACCTGGACTGCTTTTACAACGGCATTCGCACCGCCGCGGCGTTGTATGACCTGTTGGCAAAACGGTTGAAATAAGGTTGTTACTGTTTCGAAGCCGGCCACGCCGTGATCTGGGAAAACCGATCTGGCGCGACCCATTCCACGTGACCATCCGCAAATCCCACAGCCGCGCCGTTGCCATGTATCGACAGCGGTTCATAGACGATCACCGTCGTTGCGGGGTTCGAAATTTTTGTGCTGTCTATTCCCGCGCCCATATAGATGTAATCACAATGGCCGGATAAATTCTCGTTAATCCATGTCGCGCTTTTGGCGTTTTCGGGAGAAACGGTCAACGGGGTGGAATTGGAGGATGGATCAACCAGTGTTTGCATCGTCTGTGGATTGTCCGGGTCACCGATATAAGGCAGCGCTTCGACCAGATCTGGGGGATATTTCCCGTTATGATCGTTTGCATATTCCAGGCAAGCCTGAACAATTTGTCTCTCGTTGGCCATTGAAGTGACCTGATCGGCGTTATCGCGCGCATGCATGAGCGTCGGCGCCAGCATCGCCGGCAATGCGGGACCGACGACTTTGGTCAGCATTTCCGTTTCGCCGATCAGAGGCATCGCCCCGATTTCCGGGGACATTAGAGCGGAATGGACGCCTCCGGAGTCAATCCAGGTAAAAGCGGCGTAAGCCGTCAGGTACGGATAAGTTTTTTCAATTGGTGGTAATTCATAATCCTGTGGGATGACATTCTGCTGCTTAAGTATGGGCAGGATGACTTGCTTGGTATAGTCCAGAAGATCGGCGATAACGCCTTTGGATTCAACGAAGGCCACCGAAGTCAATGAATTCGGAACGCCCAGCTTCTGTTCGATGGCCAGTAGATCGGTATTGGAATTCAGGGGTGTGTTGGTGTTGTCTTTAGCTGCGGCGTCCAGTACTACCTGAGTGGAAAAACCCACGAACAGTTTGTTTTTATAAACCGAAATTGTCGGGGCCAGCCCCGGCAACGGCAGGGCCAGCGTGTCATAGGGAATATTGCCTGAAATCACGTGCGTAATCGCCATTGGGACGCCCTGCGCCTGAAGCATGGCGTTAATCTGTGCGTACACTTTGGCTAGTGCTGCACTGAATGCAACGCTGTCAGAAAGAGGATGCACCGCGACAGGATTGGATAGTGCGCCGCTGGAATCGAGAGTCTGGTAAACAGCCCACGTTCCCGAAAGCGGTGCGAGCAAATCCTTCTGCAGATCCAACCCCAACATCTGATTCACTTGAGCAATTTGTGCCTGGAATTGCTCCGGTGGTGTTGGCGGCGATGTTTGGGCCATCATTTGGGAAATCGAATCCAGGTAGTGGCTGAAATCTGCGGACGTAATATACGCCAGGTCGGCATCAGCCGGCACGAGCTGGTAGTCCTGATCGGTCAGGACATGCGTGGGAATATATGTCTGCATCATGGTTCCAGTGAGTTTGTCTGCGGCATTGTCTATTCCCGCAAAACCCTCCGATTGCCAATCGGCGCCATTGAACCCGCCGGTGGCACTGAACCATTTAAAGGAGTTGAATCCATAAAGTTTTATGACCGGATCAAACTGGGATAGATCAGATGGATTCTGGGAGGCCATAATCTGATGCATCAGCGAAAGACCGCCGCTTACGTCGGCGTAAATCGTTATCGCCGCATCGGCTTGCAGCGGCGCAATGGCCGCGGTGAACTCCGGCGCGCTGGCCAACGATTCCGATTCATCGGATGCGAAGTAGCTTTTATTGGCCATCTCTTCAAAAGTGTCCTTGTTGAGTTTGGAATCCTCTTGGACGATCATCTGCATCACTGTCACGTCCCCATGCTGATAGACAATAACTTTGCCATCGGTATCGGAGGAAGCCTGAGCAGTGTTCTCCTGATCGGCCAGCGACTGCAACAGCGAAGTGATTTGTAGCGTGTCCGTGCCGCCCTTAACGGCCAGAAGAATCAGAAGATTAACCTGACCGGAATGATCCGCCGGCAACATGCTCAAACTCAATCCCGCCTGATGGGTAGCCAGAAGTCTGGCAAGCTGCCAAAATTGTTGTGCGCTTTTTTGATCCTGCGGCGAAGTTGTACTGTGCTGGATCGCATTATTGTAAGCCAGATGAATCAATTGCGGGGTTCCAAGGGCATCGAAGATGGCTTTTAAATTCGACTGGTCAAACTGTTTGGAAAGATCATCCCCGCCGTTCCAGCCGATATAAAAAAGGGTGTTACCGGGGAATTGATCGGCCAGCGGCGCCGCGGCGCCAATAACCGGGGATAAAAACAGAGACATCGCCGCCGTTAGCATGATCATAGCGAGTCGCATACGAATTCCTTCCTTAGAGGCCCTTAGTTGTTTTTTCAGTTGCGAAAAATTAAGCGAGGGCGACGGGGATCGAACCCGCAACCTTCGGATCGACAATCCGATGCTCTAACCAATTGAGCTACGCCCTCGGAAGCGTACCAGAGCCCAACCATGTTAACGTTTTTGACATTTTCTGAAAAGCTATGCGCTCCCGGAGTGTTAAGAGCCTCTTGAGTCTATTGTCAGTGTTGTCCCGAAGGGGCTGTATCTGTAAGCTTGGCGTTGTCCCGATTTTCGTGACAACGCCGGGACTTAGCGCAGCAGCCACGATCGCCGGTGAAAAAGCATGTCAAATAGGGGCGCTACTGGCTGCAACAGCAAAAGCGCTGCTGTCGCAGGGGGAAAAGGCAGGTCAAGCCGGTATATCAATGTGGCGCCGATGCCCGCAACCGCCAAAAAAATTCCCCGAGCCGCAGGTTCCAGCGGCATTGTTCCCGGCAGGGCCAGCACAAATACCGATGCAAAAATAAAGTCTGAACTTCTCAGTTCATAAAGAAGCAACGTTACCGCGTAGTCTGGCGGCAAATACCATACGCCGCCAAGGCTTTGCCAGAATTGATATTCCAGCGAGCGCGGCCCCAGCGGGCCGAAAAGCAGTCCAACAAGAACAGCGCTTAGAAAAAGCACCCAGGCCAATGGAAACAAAATGTGCCGATAAGACAAATACAATCCACAGAGCACGATAATCCACAGGGCCACCGTTCCTAACCGTCCGGGTGTGCCTCCAAAAATCTGATCCACCGCCGAAGGCAAATCCAGAGCAAACGCGTCGTTCAAAGCCTCCTGTGAATCCTGGGACCCGGGGTCCGAAGCAATTTTCGCCAGCAGGATGTGCAGTGCCCGGTCGGGCGGATTCAGAAGCACCGCGTCCAATCCGGGGCCCGGCGAACTGGCCGGCCATGAATATATTTGCGCTTTTTGCGCCTTATAAATATCGCCGAACCAGAGATGGTCCCTTGTCAGTAATGGCCATTGTTTCGGCAGCGGTAATATCAACATCAGCAGCAGCGGGGCCAATAATCCCGCCTGAATGTATTGGCGCTTCGGCAAAGCGGCGACCCATGACAACAACGCTGTGGCTATCCCGCCCACCATCGCCCAGGTTATCGATACAAGCGGACACAGCAATCCCGCAGCCACCATCGTGCACGCTAAGTTCTGATGAAACTTGAACCGCGCGGTATTGAGATGTCGCACCCGCGTCAGCGCCGCATACGTAAGTAATGAACCGCCTATGAAAAATATCGCCGTTCCCAGCCCGTGGTAGCCGAAAATCGTGAATCCCCATAACAATGGCGCCGCAGCCGCCAGGCTTAGCCTCAGGTAATACTCTCTCCGCGCCACCGGCCATAATAGAAACGGCGGTTCGGTCGCAGCGCTGGGCGATTTGATCGAACCTTCCGTCGTGGGATATTGCTCATCGGGAATTTCGGTTTTGGCTCTTTGCGTGCTCAAAACGTTCCCTCCGCTTCAAGTTGTTTGCGAATCGACTTGATGGTTGACGCCAGTGGCAGCCGCGAAGGACAAACGTAACTGCATAATCCGCAGTCAATGCAGCCGCGCGCTTCCAGCCGCAACGCCGTGGTCGAAGCGTTTGAAACCTCCGGCGCTGCAAACAGCGCCGCGGGGTTCAGGCTTGTCGGGCATAAAAGCACGCACCATCCACAGCGAATGCAATCAGTCACCGCTTCGGCGTCGGGTATCGGCCTCAGAGAAATCGTCTCCGTCCAGCTTTGAATGTGATCGGACTGTAAATCCACCAGCGTGCCGGCGAGCATGCCGTTGTGGATACATTGCCAGCTTTGCACGGATATGCCGGCGCGATGCAGAAATTCACCGACCGTTTCACCGATCCGCCCAGCGCACACGCGCGGTTCGGACCCGGCCACAAACACCTGTACCGGCCGGCGTTCGGAAGCTTTCCCGGTAACCAGCGCCTGGCCGAACATCCAGCAGCCGACAGGGTCAACGACGACCACGCCATGCTCTGCCGGTGACTCCCCGGGCGATACCGTCCGGCCGGTCAAAGCGCGCACAATCAACGGCATCGCCGCCAGCGGATAACGGTTAACCATGGGGCACACGCGCCAGCGCTGCGTTCCGGCGGCCTTGCGCCATACGCGAATGCTTTGACAATCATGGTGATCCATCGCGATAACCGTCGGCGGGTCACCCAGGCCGTTGCGAATCGCATCAACCGCCGCGGATATCACGGGAAATTCAAATTCCGTCATGACACAAGGCAGGATGGATTCCGGCATTTGCGGAATCAAATTAATGATCAGCAAATCCACCTTGCGGTTCCGCAGCGCCGCGAGTTGTTCAAAAAGCGACTGAGTTGTAGCGCAGGTTCTCTGGAGCAACCCGGCATGATGCAAAAAATATATAAGTTCATCCCGAGTGCCGGGCAATGCCGACTGTTTGGGAATATCTGTCTTGATTTCCTCGGGTTTAAAAATCCAGGTGGCGGCTTTCCAGCATGGACGGCCGAAATATAAACCACCCATCATGCTTCTGACACGATGTTTAAAATACGAAATCAAATTGTCTTGTATGCCGGGCATTAAGAGCCTGTCCTGATAGACACAAGAGTCTCTAAAGATTTTAACCGCTGCCGCCCGCTGCCGCAGGATTCTTAAGAGTTGTTAATTTGCCAACAGGCACGCTCCGCGTGCCGTTCTGGTCTTTTGAAATATGAAATGTCAAATTTGAAATTCGTGCCTCAGCGCCCTCTGTGTGCTCTGTGGCTGATAAAAATCTGAAATCTGAATACTGCGGCTCTCGCTATGTTCTGAGATAGATTCTTAATGTCCCACAACGTCCGTTTTTATCGGTTCAATCACGTCCAGCAGTTCTTCCTGGCTGCTTGCGGGAACCTTTAATGTTGCCAATGCCGCTTTCAAATCCTCAACCGCGGCATCCCAGTTGGCGTCTGTAATGCCCAGCCCCTGGCTGGCCGCTTCAGGATCAGGCCCCGTGTATACCTGCGGACCATCAGTTTGTTCGCAAAGGAAATCCGTAAGATCGGAGGTCAGCTTGGTCTTATCCGCCTTGGCAATAAAGTTGTTGATACGGTCGTCCGCGGCCACGTTACCCAGGAACGTTTCGGAAATCTGCTGGATGCCGTCCTGGCCGCCGAGTTGATCGTAGAGCGTAGGCATGGAGGGCTGGTTTTGCTCGTTCTCGTTGTTGTTATTGTTACCACACCCCCAAAGTGCAAATGTAAACACCGTAATTAAGGCAAACGCCGTAAACCTGAGCATCATACCCCGTACGGTCACTATATGACTTGGTTGCACGATCTGCTCCTTGATCTTGATTTTCTGGCGCCCGCCGGGCTTGTGCCGATCGGCCATACGCGCCCATTAACCGGATTTGATAGCACGGAAAGCCCTCTCTGGCAAGGGAAATCCCCATTGTGACCACATAGCCCCGGCTTGCCGGGGGCGGAATTCCCATTTACAGTCAATATTCCAAAATACTGTTTGAAAGCATCACTGGAGTCCAGCCTATGCCGTACGATCGCTATAAAAAGGGTTTAGCCCGGCTCAAGCAAATTCACGGCCCTTATGGCGCGGCCGTTCTGGATAAACTTGATGACATTGCCCCGGACCTGAAAAAATGGATCATCGAATTCGGTTTCGGTGAGGTTTATTCGCGCCCCGGCCTGAACCTGAAATCCCGCCAGATCGCCACGATTGCCGCGCTGGTAAGCCAGCATCATTTTGGCGATGAACTCAAATCTCACATTCGCGCTGCGCTCAAGGCCGGCTGCAGTCGCCAGGAAATTATCGAACTGGTCATGCAGCTTGCACTTTATGCCGGCTTTCCCGCCGCCATCAGCGCCCTGGGCGCGGTCCGCCAAACCTTTGCTGAATTGGACTCCGGCGCCGCCACACCACAGTGAGAGTAAAGAAAAAAGTCGAGATAAAACCGTAGCGTCCTTGTTTCACTCCGCTTTTAATTTGTCCTCCGCTCGACGAATAAAAGTTAAACGGTTGATAATCCGACCTGGCGCATACGATCCACACGAAAATGCCCAACCATCATCTGTTTCGAAGGCCCAGTTCCCTTCATATAAGTCGGGGTCCTCAGGTGCAAGGCCTGGGATATGTGTCACCGTCCCTTCCAAAGCTCGCCACCCGCGAAAAATGCTACGGAAACGAATCCGATCACCTACGAGAATCTCTGTACCATCGCGATAGTACATCAGTGAATGTGGCGGTTGTGGAAGCAAGCTTTCCGGATCGGGATCATCAGCCACTCTGCGGCGAAGGAAGGTGATCCGTTTACTCATCTCAGTAAATTCGCAATCATGCGGCATTTTCCAAGTTACTGGATCAGGAAAATGAGCGCTAGGTACGATCGCGCCATCATCAGCCTTGATTACCCACCAATACCGTAACCTGCGGTCCCAGCGACTGATGCCAGGAACATAGCAGAATGTTCCTTCTTTAGACTTTCGGAATCCCCACTTGATATGTATCCGATCACCGGGGCGCACGAGATTTCGCGTGCCGGCATAGACTAGCGGTCGATCTGGGATTCGTTGAGATTCACCCGGATTGCTGTCCACAGTTTGCCTCATTGCCCATCGAAAATATCGTGATGGATATAACGTCCAAGACGCCAAGCTTCAGCGTTAAAACGTCTGAACACTGAAAACAGCGGTGAAACCGCCCACTCCCGTCTCCCGTCTTACAACTCCCGACTCGGCACAGCAGTGCCGTTACCCCGTGTACTGATTCTGATGTGCATTAAACCACGCCCGCCAGGCGTCCGAATCATCCGAGGATAGATTCTGGCCCGTCTGGGCTGTTAAATCGTCCCAGGCAAACTGGACCACCGCGACATTTTGATCATCGAGCGTATCGATCAACGTGGTGATCACTTCGCGCGTCTTATATGGCTTAAGGGCCTGGGTGCAATAAATGCGAACCTGTGAATCAGGATCGTGCTGCAAATGGTCGATCAGCGCCGGTATCACCAATGGGTTATTGATATAGGTGAGTCCCATCGCCGAGCACATCCGTACAAAGCTCGAATCACTTCCAAGACCGGTTACCAAGGTCATCGCCGTAGATGGATCGCCCGATGTGCCTATGGCGATCATCGCCTGTCCCTGCACCAGTGGTGATGACGCCCCGGTCGCCGCCAACTCATACGCTTTCATATACGGGGCCGTATGGCCGTAGCTCTGGTCGGCCATCCACGCGATCGCTTCGCGTTGTACATCCGGATCGGTCACGTCAAAAAGATTTTGTGCTTCGGTTACAACGGATTCTTTATGACCGCCTAAATGCAGATCGCCTAACAAGCCCTGCATGAACGAATTGAATTGATCGGACTGATCCTGCGGTCCGGAGGACGAGCTTGAGGAACACCCGCCCAGCAACCCCAGCAGTATGACCATCGCCGCATATAACGGCGTTCGCCTGAGCCCGTTGCTGTCACTGTTCTTCATGTTTGCTCGAGCGGCGTTGTTTCCAATAGCTCCGGATCAACCCAAACCGGCTGGCCAATCGGCCCGCCAAGGAAACGACTTGCCACGCTTTCAAAACGTTGTCCCTGATCTGTTACGTAGCAGGTCAGGCCTCCGGACTCCGATTCCGAATTTAGAAGTCCCATTATAGAAAGCTTCTGGGCTGCCGCCAGCGCTGTCTGATCGGCCGAGTCAATCAACTGCGTCTGCGATCCCAAAGAGCGGCCGATCACTGACGCGTAAATAGGGTAATGTGTGCAACCTAAAATCATGGCCGTCGGATTAAGCGCCTTGATCGGCCCCAGGTATTCCGCCAGCACCGCTTGTACTACCGGATTGTCCGCCGGACGCCCTTCTTCAATCATCGGTACAAGAAGCGGGCAAGCCCGGCCGATGACATGAATCTGCGGATCCAGTCGTGCAATCGCCGTGGCATAAGCATTGCTTGCAATAGTTGCTTCCGTGGCAATCAGACCCACCGTGCATTCACCGGCGTTACGGATTTTGCGCGCCGCCTGCACCGCCGCCGCCGCACCGGGCTCCAAAACGCCAATCACGGGAACCGCGAATTCTCCAGGTAGTACATCCAGGGCTGTAGCGCTGACCGTGTTGCACGCTACAACCAACAACTTCGGATTCATTTGCATCAGAAAACGCAGACACTGCCGCGCGAATCCCAGCACGGTTCGCGGCGATTTGGTCCCATACGGCACGCGCGCTGTATCGCCGAAATAAATCAATGTTTCACGGGGCAGTCTTTTTTGCAGCGCCTGAACCACTGTCAGGCCGCCCAGGCCGGAATCAAAAATTCCGATGGGAGCTGATGCAGTCTGAAGATTATTTTTGTTCATTATCCGTGGCTCTTGAGAACAATTCTAAACGGCCCAAAACTTAAAAAGGGATTATAGCTTTTCCCGGGCCATTTTTTACTTCGCAGGCGTTTCCTGAGCCGAAACATCCAACCCTTCCCGGTCGATGATCCCCAATGCCTGAAGCGCCAGGAACGCCGCATCCTGCTCTGCCTGCTTTTTAGAATGTCCCCACGAAGGATCGTACGCTTTGCTGCCAATCAATACCCGCACTCGAAACGATTTATTATGATCCGGCCCACTTTCTTCCAGCACTTCATACACCGGCGTACAGGTCATCGTGCGCTGTACATATTGCTGCAGCACCGATTTGAAATTGTGCTGATGGGCGCTTTCGGCATAGCGATCGAGCCAGGGTTGCATATGCTTGAGCACAAAACCTGCCGCCGGTTCATAGCCGCCGTCCAGATAAATTGCACCAATCACCGCTTCAAATACACCGGCCGCCAGACTGTGCGGTAAACGTCCTGGTTTTTCCATCCCCGGTCCGACGCGAATAAGTTCGGTCAACCCTATCGTGTCGCTGACGGCGGCGCAGGTCTTTCGACTGACGACGGCTGATTTTAAAACCGTCAATTGCCCTTCCCGCCGGTCGGGGTAGAGTTCATACACACGGCGGCAAATGATCAGCCCCAGCACGGCGTCGCCAAGAAATTCCATTCGCTCATTTGATTCCAGCCGGTCGCTGGCGCTCGACGCGTGCGTAATCGCCGCTTCCAGGAGTTTTGGATTCTGGAAGCGGTATTCAAGCACCTTCTGGGCTTTTTCCAGTACATCAGGTTTGGCCATTCGCGCATTTCCTCAGAGGCTCTTGCAAATCACGCACGCAAAAAACAGCTTTTCCCGGTGATCATCGGGAAGCATGCAAATCAGAATCAAACGGGTTTAACGCGAATCGCCCGCGGCGCCCTCTTCGGCGCTGCGGGCGGTCAGCGTCAGGACCGCTGAAATTCATCCCGCACAACCCTTATCGGCGCTAATCTCGCACGATATTTATATATCCGTCCTGTCTGAAGGATATTGATCACAAACCATTTTATTTGATGCAAACGGCGTCTCATAAATCCTCAAATGATTATATCTGCCTGCAACGGTGTTTTTTCCTTAAATTGCGCCCTGTAGTCTGTTTTCTCTGCCCCCAAAATATACCCCACTTTTATCGGCTCCTGGAATTAAGAACCCGCAGTAAATCAGCCATATCCCTCGGTAAAGGGGCTTCCAGCGTCATGCGGGTAAATTTTGTCGGATGGACGAACTGGAGCTTCCACGCATGAAGTGCCTGCCGCGAGATTATCGGAGCATCTTCGGCGAGTGTTTTCCCGGAAATGGCTTTCTGTGAAATTCCATGTGCCACAGGCCTTTTGACCGTCACGATCCGCCCCCCGTACATCGTATCCCCCGCAATCGGAAGCCCCACATGGCTCAGGTGTACGCGCAACTGATGCGTCCTTCCCGTTTTGGGCGCCAGTTCCAGCAGAGAAAAATCGCCCAACCGTTCCAGAACTTTATACACCGTTTGCGACGCTCGTCCGCCATCCGCCAGTACCGCATATTTTTCCCGATTATGCGGGTCAACGCCCAGGGGTGCGTCGATCAAGTCGCTATCCAGCGGCGGGGTCCCATGAACAATGGCCAGATACGTTTTGCGTATGGTTCGTCTTTCAAATTGTCCTGCCAGACGCCAGTGCGCTTCATCCGTTTTGGCTATTAAGATTAAACCTGTTGTATTGCGGTCCAGCCGGTGAATAATTCCCGGTCTCCATGGGTCGCTGCCTGTCGAAAGTGTCCCCGCGGTTTCTTGCGCATGGTGAATCAGGCCGTTAATCAGCGTTCCCGTCCAATGCCCCCGCGCTGGATGCACCAGTAAATCCGCCTGTTTGTTAATCGCGATAAAATCGTCGTCTTCGTAAATGATGTTCAGGGGAATTTTTTCAGCTTCGGCTTTGTGTTCCACCACTCTCGGCGCGGCAATGTCCACGGCGTCGCCCGAACGTAAAATCGTGCTCGCCTTTGCCGCCCGGGAATTGACGAAAACCAATCCCCCTTTGATCAGCTTCTGAAGCATCGATCGTGAATGGTGCGGCATGCGGTCGCGTAAATAAATATCCAGTCGTTTTTGCAGATCATGGCGAATGACGAAGTGGTGTTGCTCCAGCCCTTCTTCCTGTTCGGTTTCAGAAGGCGCCACCGGCGGTTCAGCAGCAATGGTTCGTCGCGTTTTGCCCATCTTAGGTATTGTACTGCTATATACAGCCCCAGGAGGAATCCTGGGGCTTGTGGCATTTTTCTACCGCCTCGGCGGTTTCGCCGCCGCGTGCGGCTCAATAATCCCTCGTTCCTCCAGTTTTTTCAGGTGCCGCCGCACCAGCCAGCTATCGAACAATCCCCCCGCGGTGCTGGCGCAAATATATAAATTCAATCCCGATGGGGCGTTGTATAGGAATATGGGAAACAGCAAAACCATGTATTGTGAAATCATTTGCGTCTGCCGCTGCTGCGGATCGGCCGGAACCGGCGCCAGGCTCATCTGATAGCGCATCTGGAAGAAAAACGCTAAGCCCAGCAAGATGGGCAAAAGATTCAGTGGCAGGTAATTAACCCCGTCGTAAGAGTAACCAAAAAACGGCACTGAAAACGGCGTGTGTAAAGTGGCTAAAGTATCCGGACTCGAGAGGTCGTTGATCCACCCGGGAATAAACCCCGCCTGCCTTAAATCGATGTCCACCGACAGTCCCGAATACAGCGCGATCCAGATCGGCATCTGCAAAACCATCGGTAAACATCCCAGAAAACCGCCTGCGGGATTGATGTTATATTTTTTATATACATTCATTAACTCTTGCTGCTGGCGGTTTTTATCATCGGCATATTTTTTCTGGAGGCGGCTAATCTCCGGCTGCACCAGGGCCATTTTGCGCTGCATCATGGTCATCTTCACCTGGCCGTACCGCGTTAAGGGATGCAAAAGCAGCCGAATCGCCAGCACCAGCACCATGATCGCGATGCCGTAATTCCCGCCCACGACATAATGAATCTTGTCCAGAATTGTCAAAATCGCCAGGGCCAGCCACGAAATCCCCACTTCAAGAATGGGCAAAAATCCGCATATGTTTCCCTGGTTGAATTGAACCACCGCCAGGTAATTGTACAGGTTGTATTGATATGCATCCTTGTTCGGCGGCGCATCCGGCGAACCCGCCAGTAATGAACGCTTCTTCGGGCCGACGTATATCACCATTGGAATGCTGCTCGCGCTTCCCGGAGCGATGGTCAATGCCGCGCTGTTCACCTGAACGGCGCACGCGCCCATAGGGTCCGCGGCTTCGGCGTTCGGACCGATGCGCTGCACCTGTGCCGTTTCCAGGTCGTTAATCTGTGGAATCTGTTTTCCATTGTCCAGAGTATCGAAAACCATCGGACCATTTGCCGGCTCAGGACGCATAATCACCGTGAAAAAACGATTTGAAGATGCAATCCATAATAAGCGATCCGATCCGGTGAAATCTCCCAGCATTTTTGGGGTCGTACCGGCGCCCAGCATGCTCTTCAGGTAAACCGCCGGGTTTACATCCACATAATGACCTTGCGTCTGATATGCCGCGCTCAGGAAAGTTCGTGAGTCCAGACGTTTATCCATGACGTCTTCGATAACCAGGCTGGTCGGCCCCAGCATGGTTGTGGAAGCCTGAATCGGTTTGCCGGTTGGATTTTGAATTTGCAGATTGACCTGCACGTCATAACTTGTTGTATCGATCTGAAAGCTCTTGATCAGATGCGCGACAGGTTTGTTATTTTCATCAACAAGGTCCAGAGCCAGGACCGCATGCGTGGCATTTTTCTGGACAAACAACCAATTCTGGCTGCTTATGTCGTACGTTTGGTTGTTGACCGTCACGCTTTGCGTGGAAAATGGCAGGGGATTATCGTCCTGGGCTTCCAGCAACGTTAATGGCTGGTCCGATCCAACCGTCTGACGATATTCGGAAGCGTTTAGTTGCGCGCTCTGTATACCGGCGCCGATGTTGCTGATCACCAGCGCCAGCTTATAGGGTTTTCCCTCCTGGGCATTCCCCAGCATCCATGTTTCCGGTTTGGTGGATGCAAGAGGAATTACGCTTGATGCGCTGTTTGTGGCTGGTCCGGTCGCACCGCCGGCGCCCCCTGGCGGCGTATTATTGTGAAACATCAGCGTTACGGCCATGTAGACCAGGACCGCAACAAGAAGCATTTGCACGAGTTTTTGTGTATTCATTATTTACGTTTCAAGCGGCACGATTTAGAGGCTCTTATTCTTCGCCGTCGAAACATCCTTTATTCATGAACTAAAAACTGGGAATTCAATCATTTAAATCCATATTTGCTCTACTGCTCACCTGCTCTACTTTCTACTGTTCTCGGAGCGGCTCCGCCGCTCCGCTATGTTCCCTCCAGGAGCCGCTGACCCAGAAAATTGTCCAGAGCGTCAATGGATCGCACTTTTTCCACCGTTGTATTGACGTCATAAGCAATGCGTACGAATTCAACGTGGTCCGAATGCAGAATCGCAAAACTTGCCCGTGGATCATGATCGCGCGGCTGTCCCACGCTTCCCACGTTGATAATCGCTTTTTCTTCGGTGATATCGTAGCGGTATTTAAGATCATCCGGGGAATAAAAGTCCGGTTGCACCACAAATACGCCCGGTACGTGCGTATGGCCCACAAAACACAGATGTGTAATCCGGTCGAAGATCATCGAAATTTTCTGTGTCGCCGAATAGATATCGTCCGGGAAGATATACTCATTGATCGGTCGCCGCGGTGATCCATGCACTGCCAGAAATCGTTTATTCACTGCCCGCGTCTGCATGTTTCCCAGGTAACGCCACCGGCGATTCCGACGCGCCCGGTCCGGATCGGTTTCAAATTGATTTCGTGTCCAGTAGGCCGCGTTTTCCGCTGCGGTATTAAAATTGAAGGGCTCAAAAAAAATCGCGAAATCATGGTTTCCCATGATCGTGAACTGGCAATTTTCTATCACGGTATCCAGGCACTCCCGTGGATTGGGCCCATACCCAATGACGTCACCCAGGCAGCATATATTTTTAATGTTCCGTTTCCGGATTTCATTCATGACCTCGCTTAGCGCTTCGTAATTGCCGTGGATGTCGGAAATGATGGCCAGCGGTTCTTCCACAGGCGTTGGACCTGAAGGATTAGCCTGAATCTCCGGTGACGTTGCGGGTGTGTCTCCCGAGGCCACGCTTAAATGGGCGTTGCGCACGCTGGAGAGTTTGGCGATATTTTCACGATCTTCTTGTTGTTCTTTGGGGCTCATTCTACCAATTCTGCAATCCTGGCCATTTCGGCATAAGACTCGCTATGCTAGTTGACCCCTCCGCCACCCGTCAAATCCACTCACTCAATCGGTCCGCACCGCTGTCGATTTAACGATCAATCCCGGCTTCGGCATTCACCGTCGGGGAAAAATCTTTTTCGCTCACGTTTCTGATGTTCCGCGTTCACCTGTTTTTCATCCTAATTTTATTGCGTCAGTTCTGTATGCCTAGCCGATAAAAATCACCGTGACAAAACGCCCGGGCGGATTTCACCTTCCGTTCTGGCGACTCCGGAGCGTCGATGCCCTATAATGTCAGCCCACGGCTTTAAGCCGTCAGGCGCAGGGAAATGATTGTAAATTCTGGTTGGGTCAAAAAGGAGTCTCGATGGCCACGGTGCATCGGTTTGTTGTCGTCCCCGCGATACCGGAAAAATTAAGCGCGCTTACTGAGTTGGCTCACAACATCTGGTCGCTTTGGAATTACGAAGCCTACAGTCTGTTCACACGTTTGGATCCCGATCTTTGGGAAGCCACAAATCATAATCCTGTCAAGCTCCTCAGCCTCATTGGACAGGATAAGCTCCGCGCTGCCGCCGAAGATGAAGGATTTCTTTCTCACTTTAATCGCATTGTTGCTGATTTCCGTTTTTATATGCAGCAACCGACGTGGTACGGCGGCCGCCATCCCGACGCCAAAGCGACGATAGCCTACTTTTCCGCCGAATACGGGCTTCATGAATCCCTTCCCATTTACTCCGGCGGCCTGGGTGTTTTGTCAGGTGACCATCTAAAAAGCGCCAGCGAACTCGGGTTGCCTCTGGTCGCTATTGGCTTGCTTTATCGCGAAGGGTATTTCCATCAACGGCTTAATCCCGACGGCTGGCAACAGGAGCAAAATCCCGAAAATGATTTTTTCAGCATGCCCATCTCTCCGGTCCTGGGTTCCGACCGCAAGCAGCTTACCATCAGCATCGACTTTCCCCAGACGCAGGTTCATGCCGCCATCTGGCAGGTACAGGTGGGGCGCGTCAATCTTTATCTTCTCGACGCCAATCTTCCGCAGAATCGCCCCGAATTTCGCGACATCACCGCCCGCCTGTATGGCGGCGATCATGAAATGCGCATCCGCCAGGAAATTTTGCTGGGCATTGGCGGCATCCGCACCCTGGCCGCGCTGGGAATTACGCCCACCGTCTGTCACATGAATGAAGGCCATTCCGCGTTTCTTTCACTTGAACGCTGCCGTATGCTGATGGAGACGGAAAAATTGTCCTTTGCGGAAGCACGCGAATTGGTAGCCGCAAGCAATGTCTTCACCACCCATACCCCTGTCCCCGCTGGCAATGATTATTTCCACCGCGACCTGATTGAAAAATACTTTGTTCATTACTGGCCAAAGCTCGGGATTTCTCTCGATGATTTTCTCGCTTTGGGCAGAATCAATCCTCAGGATAATCACGAGCAGTTTGGGATGACCGTTCTGGCCCTGCGCATGGCCTGGCATTCCAATGGCGTAAGTGAATTGCATGGCGATGTCTCCCGCCACATGTGGGAACGCATCTGGCCCGAAGTGCCCACACCTGAAATCCCCATCCGTCACATTACCAACGGCGTCCATACGCCGTCCTGGCTAAGCGAAGGTTTCGCCAGGCTTTATCACGAATATCTCGGAACGACCTGGACCGAACGTCCCACCGATCACACGATTTGGAGCCGCACTGATAAAATTCCTGATTCTGAATTGTGGCGCACGCATGAGCGGCGTAAGGAACGGCTCATTTACACCGTTCGTCAGCGACTCCGTGAACAATATGTGCTGCGCGGTTCTTCTATTCTGGAAACCCAGCGCGTTGACGAAATTCTCGATTCTAAATTGCTTATCATTGGTTTTGCGCGCCGTTTTGCCACTTATAAACGCGCCACGCTTCTGTTCCGTAACCAGGAGCGGCTTTTAAAACTTCTCAATCATCCCGAAACACCCATTCAGTTCATTTTTGCCGGTAAAGCCCATCCGCGCGACGACGGCGGCAAACGCTATATTCAGGACATTTTTAATTTCTGTCATCGCGAGGACGTTCGTTCCCGCATGGTTTTTCTCGAAGATTACGATATCAACGTCGCCCGTCACATGGTCCAGGGCGTCGACATCTGGCTCAACACCCCGCGCCGGCCGATGGAAGCCTCTGGTACCAGTGGAATGAAAGCCGCGGTCAATGGCGTATTAAACCTGAGCATTCTCGATGGCTGGTGGTGTGAAGGTTACAACGGAGAAAATGGGTGGGCCATCGGACAGGGCCAGGTTTACGGCAGCGATGAATATCAGGACGAGCTTGAAAGCCGTCACCTTTTCGAGCTGCTGGAAAAAACAGTTGTTCCCATGTTCTACGATCGCAGCCTAGACGGACTTCCCCGTCAATGGATTCGTCGAATGAAAAATTCTATTCGCACCCTTTGCCCGGTTTTTAACACCAACCGGATGGTCCAGCAATATTTCGAACTCTTTTATCTGCCCGCCAGCGATCTGCATGGAAAGCTCCTGGAAGGTCATGGTTCTGGCGCTGCGGCCTTGTCACAGTGGCGTCAAAAAATGGCCAAACACTGGAATGAAGTGCAGGTTCGTTCGGTCGAATCACCTACCGCCGGCAACCTCAAGGCGGGCGAAAGTCTCAAAATTTTCGCCACGGTCGCCCTCGGTTCCGTCGCCCCCGAACATGTTCGCGTTGAGTTGTTTTTCGGGCCGCTCGATTCTTCCGGAGCCATTCGCGATGCTCGCGTTCATGGCATGGCGCCCAGTTCCACTCTTGGTGACGGTGTCTATCAGTATGTCGGAGCTATTAATGCCGCCGCCTGCGGCCAGCAGGGGTTTGCCGTTCGCGTTCTGCCTAATCACCCCAATATTAATCTCCGCTTCGAACCCGGCCTCATCCGCTGGGGTTAATTCACCTTCCGAATAATTGAACACTTTGATTATTTATGGTCATGACCGGAATCATTATTCTGATCGCCGCCATGATCGCTATTATGATCCCCATCGTGACCATAATCATGGTTATGGTCGTAATGATGATCATCTCCGTGACCGTAAAAGGAATCATCATGGTGGTAATACCCATTGAAGCCTCCACCAGAGAAATAATTCTGGAAACCAACCCATTCAAGGCTATGGCCGTCGCCGCACCAGCCGTCGTCGCCGCAAAATAGTTCACAACCGCTCAAACCCAGCAGCGCGACCACCGCCGCCGGAACCATGAACTTTATAACGCCCGTCTTTATTGGCCGCATTTTCGATCTCCTGACCAGAGAACGTGAGCTCATCGCGTTCGAATATGTAGTGCAGGCGATCTATGAAATGCAGGCGAATCTATATAAAGCAGGCAGTCTGAAATATGCAGGCATGATGAACGGCGCCGCCGCTCTTCATTATGTTCTACGCGCTGGATGCGAATGTGTTACATGAGTCATATCCTGTTCTATATCCTCTGTTCCTTGTACTCTATATATAGAGCCTCTTATGCCCAAAGTCTGTTTCATCCTCGTCGCCGGCCTCAGCCGCTCCCTTGTCTCCCGTCTCCCGTCTCCCGACTCCCGTTTCGGGGGTTCCATCGCCGACCGATCCCCTATCCCCTTCGATGGCTTCGCCCACTCTGCTCCGTTGCGCCCGGTTATTCCGGCTGTTACATGCACCATGCAGGCCACCCTTGCCACGGGCGTGTTACCCGAGCGTCATGGAATCATTTCAAATGGCTTATTTACATTTAATCATCCGGAGCTCCATCCTCTTCTGGATACCGACTCGTTTCCCGAATTCCGCAAACAAATCAGCTTTTGGGAACAATCCAATGGCTTGCTCCAGGCGCCTCGCTTCTGGTCCGGCTCAGGTCTGCGCACTGCGATGCTTTTTTGGCAACAGTCCATCCCCGATGCCGCCGACATTATTCTTACCCCTAAGCCTGAACACACACCCGACGGTAAAACCATCTCCGCCTGCTGGAGCCGTCCAGCCGATCTTTACGCTCGTCTTGTCAAAGACATAGGGCCGTTCCCGCTGCACAATTACTGGGGACCGATGGCATCTCTGCCGTCTTCAGAATGGATTCTCCGCTCAGCGCTGGAAGTTTGGTTAAATTTTAAACCCGATATTCAGTTCGTCTATGTGCCCCATTTGGACTATAACCTCCAACGTCTCGGTCCCGATCATCCGCAGATTCTCACGGATGTAGCTCAGGTTGATCGTCTTCTCACACCAATTGTCCAGAGCGTCCGCGCCGACGGCGGCGTTTGCATCATCGCCGGCGATTACGCTATGTCCGCCGTTTCATCAAATTTAGCTCCCAATCAATCGCTGCGTCGTGCGGATTTACTGCGAACGCGTCCCGACGCAAATGGAAAACTTCTGATTGATTTTGAAACCTCTGAAGCAATCGCTATGGTTGATCATCAAATTGCCCATGTTTATTGTCGGCCGCGATCGGTGGACGCCGCGTTTGAAGTTCTTCGCGGACTCGATGGCATTGACCGGATCGCTCGCACAAGCGGGGAAAAGGGAGCTCTTGGGTTAAATAGTCCGCGCAGCGGCGATCTGATTCTCTTGTCCGCAGGCAACGCTTTTTTTATACACGACTGGTGGTTTTCTGATGACGAAAAACCGGTCTGGCAATTTTCCGTCGATATCCACCGTAAACCCGGCTATGACCCGCGGGAATTATTTTTCGATCCGGTTCATAAGTGCATCTCTCAGAATGCCGCGCTGGTAAAAGGTTCCCACGGTCTTATGAACGCCAACCGGACCTACTGGCCCATCCTTTTCAGCGACGTTCCAATACCTCTGGTCGAAGGTGTAATAACTGCGGAAAACTGTGCTGCCTGGCTCAGGACGCTGCTCATGGCGTGAAAAATCGTTCTATACAACTTTTTTTCATAAGCTTTTTTGCTTGACTCATGGCGCGTTCTAAGGTTTATTTACACTTAATTGGACGCGGTGCAGAAGATCGACCGCAGGCGTGTGAAGTTGTGGTCGTGAGCCCGTAAAGAACCGGCCGGGAGCAGTATTCCCGATCTTGTTTCTGATCGTCTGGCTCATGGTGTCCGTTTGTCCGCCGCTTAATGCTGCACTCAAAAGCGCAAACCGGCGCTTTAGGCGGACCCCATCCGGCGCCCAGCCGGATTACTTTGAGGCTCTCCATCCTCGCCGTGCACCTAGGACGCAGTGGCGCGGTTTTTGCCGGAGGTATGTATGGCGCGTTGGCAGGCGGCTTGGGGAATAGACATAGGCACAACCGCGCTTAAGGCGATGAAAATTCGTCGTGAGGGTGACAAGGTCTTTCTTGAAGCTCTTGAACATATCGAACATCGCAGATTTCTTCACGAGCCTGATGTTGATCGCAAAGAAGTCGTACGCGAAAGCCTGGCTCGATTCCTTGAAGTCCATCCGCTTCATGGTCAGGCGGTATACATCGCTGCCTCTGGCGCCACCAGTTTCGCCCGTTTTGTGAAGCTGCCTCCGGTTGAACCCAAAAAAATACCTGAAATCGTACGTTTTGAAGCCATTCAGCAGATTCCTTTTCCGCTGGATCAGGTGAACTGGGATTATCATCCCTTTCGCAGTCCCGACAGTCCGGATGTCGAAATTGGAATTTTTGCTATCAAGACCGATTTGGTGACCCAACTGCTCGCGGATTTCAGGAACCTGGGAATCACGGTCCACGGTGTTCAGGTCGCACCACTCGCGGTTTATAACGCCATGATGTATGAAGGAATTGGCACCGGGAAGGGTACGGTGGTCATTGATATTGGTGCTGATCATTCTGATTTAATTGTCATGGATCAGGGTCGACTTTGGCTTAGAAACATTAATCTGGGGGGCAACGCTTTTACCGAATCTCTTGTTAAAACGCTCCGCATGCCCTTCAAAAAAGCGGAATCGCTTAAACGCAGTGCCGCCACCAATAAATATGCCCGTCATATCTTTCAGGCGATGCGCCCAACATTTGCTGACATTGTCGCGGAAATTCAGCGCTCCATCGGTTACTACAACTCCAGTCACCGCGAAAGCCAGCTTGAACAAATCATTGGAATGGGAAATCCTTTTCGTCTGGCCAATCTGCAAAAGTATCTGCAACAATATCTTGGTATGCCTGTCCAGAGGCTTGAGGGATTTAACAAACTTGAGGCGGAAAGCAAACTTGCCGCCGCCTTGAGTGATCAGCTTCTCGGTATGCCCGTGGCATACGGTTTGGCGCTCCAGGCCATTGGACTTGGCGTAATCAATACCAATCTGCTGCCTCTTGAAATTGCCCGGCAAATGCTCTGGAGGAATAAATATCCCTGGTTTGCAGCAACCGCGGCACTTTTTGTTCTCGGTACCGCCGCCGCGGCCACACGCTATTTTATTGATTCATCCTCATTTCAGTCCAGCGTTAATCCCGACCAGAACCCGCAGATCCCTTTAGACAACCAGACCATCAGCGATGCACTTGATTGGAAGAATGAATACAACAGTCTTACCGACACCTATCAGATTAATAACAACACAATTCGGGATTATCTGAACAAGAACGAGCTAAAGTCCGTTTGGCCGCAGATTATCAGTACTATTTTTAGTTCACTTCCTCAGGCATCCCCGCCGCCTAACGGTCAGGATCCGTCCACATGGAAACTGGTAATCCAGTCCATGCAGAGTTCTTATGAAGCCAGTCTGGTTGATCCTGCGGCGTCTGGTTCTAATTCAGGACAAACTCCGGCGCCACAGCAAAACAGCTATTTTGCTCAAATGCAGGCGGCGCAAACACAATCGGGATTTCTCATTACTATTACTGGTTATACAAGCTATCAAAACGCTCTGGAAATTCTCCAGAATTTTTATACCAAATTGCAAGAGGCTGCACCACAAAACGCTTCTCAAAATAGCAAAACGGCGCTGCCGTTCTACATCACGGTTCCTGTTGATGCCCTTGAAAATACCCTGATTACTGAATTAAACGTCGGTGGCGGTGCTAATGGTGGTGCATCCAACGACATCGGATTTAAACCTTGGGGCTCCGGAACACTCGGACCATTTAGCGATGTATTTGTTCCGGACTTTTTGCCGCCGCCGGCAACTCAGCCATCCGGCAACCTTCCACAACAAAATCAGGGTCCCGCCCAGCCCGTTACGAGTATTACCGGGGTCATAGATCCTGATACGAAACAGCCGCTGTCGCCTGACGCCACAGCTTTTAAGATAGTTCTTTTGGTTTATCTGCGCAACCATTGAGCAGCGCCATTATGAAGATATTGGTTGGTCTGCCGGTTGGAGGTTTTAATGAAGTTTGTTAAGGACAATCTTTTCCCGATCCTCTGTGGGGTCGTGGTTCTGATATCCCTGGCGCTGCTGTATTACCCGGTTTCCGTTAAATCCGCACAGCTCAGGAATAATATGGTTAACGGTATTCCGCCGGATGGCCTGGGACTGAATGTCATTTCCACGATTCAGGATAACTTGGAAAATCAGCCGGTCCTCATAGGGGATAACCCGCCTATTAACACGACAATTACCCCAAACCTTATTAAAGAAGACCAACAGATTCAGGCACAAATGAGAACCCAGGCTCAGGAAGTTCAACGGCGTTTTATACAGGACAATGCTTTGGGAAGAGTAACTTATGACTTGAATGGTGTGGTTCCACTGCTCGGTGCTGCACCAATGCCTAACTTGCTGCCTAATCCATCGACTAATGTCACCATTCTTGGTGATTTTGAACATCGTTATCTTAATCTCTTTTCCTTGACCGATTCATCCGCCTGGTTGGTGCAGCTTCATGCCGCCGCACCGCCGACTCCGAATGACATTCAAGTTGATGTGGATCAGCAGCTTGCCTCACTAAATGCCGCGACACCTGGCGGCCTTGGCAGCAATCAGGACTTGGAACAACAGGAGTTATTGCAGCGTATCACCCAGCAATCGGTATTCAATACAGCCAAATCCTGCCTTATCTATGCTGATCCAACCAGTTTTCAGGAACGTGCGTTTGTCTCCAGCGCCTCATTTCCTCAAGCCTCCGACATCTACGAAGCCTTTGTCGATTCCTGGCTCCAGAACGACGTCGTTCAGGCTATCGTCAACACGAATGCCGGCAGCCAGAATGTTGGTCAGTCGCCGGTCAAACAGCTGATTCATATTGCCGTTGGTGCTGACGCGGCATTCGTTGCCGAACCAACTTCTTCTTCTTCTTCTTCTGGAGGCTCCGGGCCGTCGCCCAGTGTTGTTAATGATACTGATTTGTTCGTTCTCCCCTCTGGCGCCGGTCAAGGCGGTCAAACGCCCGGCCCGCAAATTGGGCCCGGTGGTGGCGGTTCGGGAACAACCACGACCATGACTGGTCGCAGCAGCAACGGTCAATATCAGGTGACTTATGTGGCTTTCAGTGTTGTCGTTGTGCCCTGGGAAATAAACTCATTGATCAACAACCTTTACAAGCAGAACAATGGTTACACCGTTGTTCAGATCAGCACTCAGACTGTCGATCCCATCGAAGCGTTGACCAATGGGTATGTATACGGCAAAGTGCCGGTGGTACGGGCGGACATCATGGTGGAAGTTTTATTGTATTCTGATTGGAATAGAAAAATTATGCCGGCCTTCTTTGCCAACATGCTCGGCAGCCAACAGCCAGCTGTGCCGTAAATCGGCTTTAATATTGGCTTTGACGGATGTTTAGGAATCACCAGATGAAGATAAGCGGCATTAACTTGATTGAACGACACATCGAAAAGGTGCTCATCTTTATTGGAGCTCTTTTTGCTGTCTGGCTTCTTTATAAGAATTTTGTTCAGGAACCCAACACCATACCTCTTCCCAACCAGCCCTTTGTCACCGTTCAGCCTGGTCAGGTTGGGGAGAATATCACCAAAGCGGTTGAAGATCTTCGTGAAAAAATCAAAGAGGCCGAGGAAAATCCTCCGGTATTTAAACCTGTTCCGGATTATCTTTCCCAGGTTACCAGCGCAGAAAATGATCCACTTTCTGATCTGGTGAATATGCCGAACATCGTTTTCGCTCCTTTGAATGCTCCCTTGGAGAACGCACCATTGTCTCCGACGGTTCGTTGGGCATACGTTGTTCCCGTCGTTCCTCCGTTAACCCAGGTTGCTGTCAATCAGGGGCGCGGTGTGGCAATGTTGCCTCCCGCCGCCGGCAATCAGGGGCAGGGTCAGCCGGCTCCCGCACCGGCACAGACTCTCGATGTGGTCTGGGTGCAGCTTACTGCGGAATTTCCTATGACCCAATGGCTCAGCAGTCTTGCGGCGAAAGATCACCCGCTTCAGCAGAACCAGCAACCCTTGCCGGCTTCATATCAGCGAACCACATTTTACCGCGTTGATGTCCAGCGCCGGCAATTGCTCCCCAACGGCCAGTGGAGTTCCTGGCAGAATGTTGATGGAACATATATTAATCCGCTGCCGCAGATAGATCTTACAACAATCCAGGTAAGCGACTTTTCATCAGTGCTCGATGGGCTTGATTCGCAGGCGGGCAATATTCTTGATCCGGCCTTTTACACAATCGAACAAACAGCTCGGCACACGCCGTCCCCGGCTACCCAGCCCGCGGCTCCTTCGCCTGGGCCGATGCCGCCATCGAACAATTTCGGTGGTCGTGGTGGACCATCTGGGCAGCCGATGCCTCAACCGGAGGTTCAGGGCGCTCCCCCGTCGTTTGGCCCCGCGCCCCAGTCGCCGCCCGGATCCAATTCGCTTACCAGTCAGCCTCAGGTGCCCGTCACCTTTTATGACGCGTCTGTAACACCCGGCACAAGCTATCAGTATCGGATGAGAATAGAATTGTATAATCCTGTATATCAATTTCCATACAATCTTACTGACCCCGCCGCGAAAAGTGTGCAGTGGCTGACATCTCTCTGGAGCGAACCCTCCGCCGTGATACACGTAAGCAACAATCTCTATTTCTATGTGCTCGGCGGACAGGTTGCCCAGGGTCAGGCCGGCATCCGTATTTTTAAGTGGATCCACGGCACTTGGGCCGTAGGCGATGAAGACGTTCGCATAGGCGAGCCAATTGGCGATACCGAATCGGTGACAATGATTGATCCGGCTACGGGTAGTCTGACTCCTCAGACGGTGGATTTCGACACCGGCTTTCAGTTGGTCAACGTCATCGCCGTCCCTTCCAATGACAGTGTTACCATTGTCATCAGCGGTCCGGACGGTGGACTTGGTTTACGCAACAGTGCCTGGGATGCTACCGACCCCGATCAGCAGAAGTTAATCTCGTCCATGCAATCCGGCGGCACCCCGACCGATTCAGGACAATGATGATTAGAACGAATAAGGAGAAGTGTTTTTCAAAAGAATTCTGTTGCAAGGCGGCCCTTGGCCTTTTAGTATACGATACGTTAAAGAGACCCTCAGGAGTCAGGAGTACGGTTTCCCAAAGTAGCCCGAATGAAAAAAATAGAAGGCGGTTGATAACGCCAAGCTTGATTTGTTTTGGGTAGTTGATGGTAATCACGGGTTTTTGAGTTGATGCAACGACAGGATCAAGCCGGGAAAAAACAGGGAAGTTCCGGCGCCGAATGAAATTGAAGTTCTTACGTTGTGCGGTTTAGGAGTAGTGTCTTGAAGAAGCGTGCTCGCTCTCGAGTTCTGGCGATGAGTATTGCGGGAGCTTTGGTTGCCGGAGGCTGTCTTCCGTTAATTCCGTTGGCCGTCGCCAAGGCGCAACAAAGCCAGGCTGCGGCTGGAGCCATGCTCGACCGTGGTCAGTCGCTCTTGACCCAACAGCAGTATCAGACAGCCAAACAGGTTCTGCTTTCAATCGACCCGTCCCAGCTTTCCAGTGTGGATCAGACTCGTCTTGCTGATTTGCTTAAACAGGTGAATCAATCGCTTGCCGCTCAAGTGCAAGACACTGATATTTTTAATAACGCACAAACTTCTCTTCGCGACGGGCACCTTGTCCACGCCATAAGCCTGTACAATATCATCATCAATGATCCCACCGCTTCTTCTGACCTAAAAAATGAGGCACAGGATAATCTCCTTCTGGCTCAGGCCAAACAGCAGGAATTGGAGCCTCAGATGAAAGATTTGCTCCAACAGGCCATTGGGGCATATAACGCCGGAAATTTAGACCAGGCCGATCAGGATCTCTATCAGATTCGCATCACAGGTTCCGATCTCGGACCCGACAATGACCAGCCTGCTCAATATCAATATTTGATCGCCCAGAAACGTGTGGAACTTTCCCAGGCGGCTTTGGTGTCAGCGTCACAACAACAAACGGCTGCCCAGCCGGCCGCTGCACAGCAAGGGCAACAACAGACGCAGAATCAGGAACAACAAACCGCAGCCCAGCAGGCTGCTGCGGCAAAGGCCCAGCAGGAACAACAGGAACAATTAGCTCAGCAGCAACAGCAGCAAGAACAGTTGTTGGAACAAAAACTTGCCCAACAAAAGGCCGCCCAGGAAGCAGCGGAACAAGCTGCTCAGCAAAAAGCCGCCGCTGAGGCTGCTGCGCAAGCCGCACAACAGCAAGCCGCCCAGGAGGCTGCAGCACAAGCTGCGCAACAAAAGGCGGCCCAGGAAGCCGCAGAGGAGCAGGCCGCCCAGGAAAAAGCCGCCGCAGCGCAAGCTGCACAACAGCAAGCCGCCCAGGAGGCTGCGGAACAAGCTGCGCAACAAAAGGCCGCCCAGGAAGCCGCAGAGGAGCAGGCTGCAGCTCAGGCCGCCAGTTTGAAGACACAGCAGGAAGAGGCTGCGGAACAAACGGCACTTCAGCAACAGGCTATCCAGCAGAAATTACTGGCACAGCAGGAAGCTGAAGATGAACAGATGGAGGAAGCGCGCCAGACACAGGCCGCCCAGGAGGCTCAAACGGCCAATCAGACTTCACAGCAAACTCTGTCGCCTCAAGAAACTCCGCCGCCGCCGTCAGTTCCGCCTATACAGTCACTGACGTCCACGCCAAGCGCCGAAGTTGCTCCAGGACCAACGCCACCTCCAACGGCGTTGCCCACCCAGGAACAGATCAATCATCAGCGTGCTGAAGCGCTGGTCGCTCAGGCCGATCAAGCCGTCCGCGCGGCCCGGTACCAATATGCCATATCATTATATAACAATGCGTTGACATTAGATCCGCAGAATGAAGAAGCGCAAAGCGGGCTGGCCTATGCGGAAAAACTTGCTGGAGGCCAGACGCCGAACCTGTTAACCCAAACACTTGGCGCTGATGTTCTGGCTGCACAGCGAAATCAGGTTCTTTTCAATAGTGACATGTTGCAATCCACGCAGGCGCTGCAGAACAATGACTATGCCACTGCGCTGGATAAAGCCCGGGATGCCTTGGCGACCGCCATGGCTTCCCAGCAGTATTTTACTCAGGATCAATACCAGACGATGGTGAACCGTGCGCAGCAGCAACTATCGCTGGTTCAAACGCAGCAAGCGCAAAGCATCGCCGTGCAGAAGGCCCAACAGGAGCAGGAGGCACTGGCCAGCGGACAGCAAATTGAACAACAAATCGCCCAGAAGCGCCAGGAACGAATCAATCAGCTCATGGGTCAGGCCACGGAATATTACAAACAAATGCAGTATCAGCAGGCGCTGGATACCCTCAATCAGATCGTAGCGATTGATCCAACCAATAACACCGCACAGTTTATGCAACAGATGGTTCAGGATCAGGTTCAATACCAATTATGGAATCAATACCACAATCTAAGGTCTACTGAACTTCAACAGCAGGAAGCTCAGATCGAAAAATTGATGATTCCATACTACCAGTTGGAAGTCTATCCTGATGACTGGCCCCAAATCAGCCGGTTGCGCGAGAGCGAAAGCAACAGTTCAGAATCGCCGGCTGATCAGGCTATTGAACGCGCTTTAACACAGAACTTGCCAAATATAACGGTCAATCAGCAACCCTTTGAAGACGTCATCAATCTTCTTCGTCAGGAAACGGGCATCAACATTAACGTGGAATGGCCCGCTTTGGCCAATGCTGGTGTACAAAAACAGACTCCTGTTACTCTGACGCTGCAGAACGTGGCGTTTTCCAAAGTGCTTGACCTGATACTTCAACAGGTGCAAACCACCGGTGGCACCCAGCTTGGCTACAGCGTCGATCAAGGCGTCCTGGACATTTCCACATCAGATGAATTGGCTCAGCAAACGGTCGTTGATACCTATGATATTCAAGACCTTTTAGTGCAGCCACCGGATTACAGCAGTCTGGCGCCAACCCTTAGTCTGGCATTACAAAATCAAAGTGTTAACGCGTCCAGCACCGGCGGCAGCGGCGGCGGCGGCCAAACCGGCTCGAACCTTTTTGGCGGCGGCGGCGGCGGAGCCGGTCAAACCACAACTACTACCGCCGACCAGGTGACGCAGCTTACTAAACTCATTGAAAGCAACGTCGATCGAAACTCATGGGTCGACAACGGTGGTACAGTTGGCTCTATTAGTACGTTCAACAACAACCTTATTATTACTCAAACGCCTAAATCACAGCTTGGAATAGCCAATCTTCTCGAATCATTGCGTCAGTCAAGCGTCGAAATCGCCATTGACACACGATTCCTGGTTGTTGATACCAGCTTTCTGAATGATTTTGGTTTTACCTGGTCGCTGGCTTTCCCCGCCGGATTTTTCGGCAATAGCGTCGGGGACCTGACCGTCGCCAATAACACGGCGTCAATTGCCGAACCACAGGCGACAGGCTTGGGCGAAGACATCGCCGGCGGTTTTTCACCGTCGGAATCATCGCTCAACGTCTCCGGCAGTATTATGTCGAATTACGATTTGAGCCTGATGATGCGCGCCACGCAGGAAGATCTGAACGTGACCAAACTCACAGCGCCCCGATTGATCCTGTTCAACGGTCAACATTCCTTTATCGCCGTGGTCGAACAGGAAAGCTATGTTTCCAATTTCACTCAGACGGCGTCGGGAGGAACGCTTGGCGGTGTGGGCGCCATAGCCACCAACTTGACGGTAAGCCAGCTTCAAACGGGTGTGGTGCTGGACGTACAGGCAACAGCCTCGGCTGATAACCGGTACGTTATTATGAACATTCAACCCTCTTTGGCTACACTGGTGTCCCTGACCTCAGTCAACGTACAAGGCCTTCCAACGGGCTCGGGCGCAAACTCCACCAACTCCTCCTTGCTGCCCGGCTTTGTGCAATTGCCCAACATCCAGCTTACTACGATGGCCGCCACCGTCTCGGTGCCCGATGATGGTACGTTGCTTCTGGGCGGTGAGACGGTTTCCGGTGAAACAGAAATCGAAGCCGGCGTTCCGATTTTGTCCAAAATTCCCATCTTTAACACGCTTTTCACCAATCGTTCGTTCGTTCGCGACAACGGCATTCTGCTGATTCTGCTGCATCCGCAGATTATCATTCAGAAGGAATGGGAAAAGAATCAGTTCGGCCAGAATTATTGATAATGGGTCATGCCACGGTTGATATAACTGCTCGCACGTAATGACTATGCGCCCACGATTGCGACTATGGGGGCGTCCAATCGCTCCGCGTGAATTTATTTTGCCAGGGGTTCCCGGGTTTTGGCGGGAGATTTTCCGCGTTTTTTCTTTTCCGCCGCAATCGGCGGCGCCGTCGGCGCGTCGGCGGACGCAAGTTTCCCGGCAGATTTGGCCTTGGCTGCCGAGCCGGCGGATTTGGCCAAAATGTCAGCGGGCGGCCATTGCCCAAGTTCATTAAGTTTCAGGAATTCTTCCAGGCGATCCGTCGGCAGGGTAAATCTGCAGCGCGGATATCCCTTGCAGCTTAAAAACTCTCCGCGTTTTCCGGATCGAATCACCAGTTCGTGTTTTGAACATTTGGGGCATTTAAGGCCCGTGGAACGCGGCGGTGGTTTAGGAGGCAGCGGCAAGCCGGTCTTGCGATCCGCCTGTTGAATGACCTTGCATTCCGGGTATCCGGAACAACCGAAAAACGGTCCAAAACGCCCGACGCGTTTGATCATCGGCTTGCCGCACGTGGGGCATTTGTATTCGGTAACTTCCAAAACAACGGGTTTTCCTTCCCGGTCGACGTTCATCGCACCATTGCATTCCGGATAGCGTGAACAGGAGAGAAATCTTTTCCCGCGTTTGGAGAGCCGGTAAGCCATCATGGCGCCGCATTTGGGGCACTTATATTCCGAAGGCGTGGCCTCCGCCCGCGCGTGGGTCATGCGTGTTTCCGCGGTGGCTAAATCGTTTTCCAGGGGACCATAAAAATCGCGAACCACATCCACCCAGTTGCGGTTGGCCTCTTCAATCTGATCAAGTTCGGTTTCAATGCGCCGGGTAAAACCCAGTTCCATCAGGTCGGGAAACCCTTCGATGAGTTTTTCAGTGACCTTGGTTCCCAGATCCGTGGCGTAAAACCGGCGATCGCGTAATTCCACGTAAAGCCGCTGCTGAATGGTGGCAATAATCGACGCATAAGTGCTCGGGCGTCCTATTCCTTCGGTTTCCAGGGCTTTGACCAGGCTGGCTTCCGTATAACGCGGCGGTGGAGAAGTGAAATGCTGGGTCGGAGCCAGTTCCAAAGGCGCGACCTGCCGGCCTTCGGACAGTTCCGGCAAAACCTGTTCGTCGGAACGCGCCCAGACGCCCGCGACGCGCGTGTAACCGTCGAAAACCAGGGTTCGGCCGACGGCCTTAAACAGCGGAGGTTTTTCGCGATCACCGGAAGCACCAGTCGGCAGGCATTCGATCATGGCTTCAGTAACCTGCCACTGCGCCGGGGTCATCTGGCAGGCGACGAAACGTTTCCAGATCAATTCATAAAGTTTGAATTGCTCATCTGTAAGCGCCGAGCGAATGGACGCCGGTGTGAGGCTCACGTCCGTGGGGCGGACGGCTTCATGGGCTTCCTGAGCGCCCTGTCGTGATGCATAAACGTTGGCGTTTTCCGGCAGATATTTCGGACCAAACTGATCTGTGATAAAAGTACGAACCATATTGATTGCATCGGCGCTGATGTTAAGTGAATCGGTGCGCATGTACGTGATTAATCCCACGGCTCCCTGGCCGGGAAGTTCCACGCCTTCATAAAGCTGCTGAGCGCAGCGCATGGTGCGCTGGGCGCCGAAACCCAGTTGGTTGCTCGCCGCCTGCTGAAGCGTGCTGGTGCTGAACGGTCCTGGTGGTCGCGACGTGGAGGATTTGGAATTCAGCGACCTGACGCGAAACATTCGGTCGCCGGTCAAAGGAAGCCGTCCACTCAGTCGTGTGATCGTCTGAGCGGGTCCGCGCGCCGGAATGCCGCGCGGGCCGTTGGTTCCGTCATTGGCAGCGCTTTGAACCTGAATGTTGGTAAGCCCGACGGCTATGGCAGCCCGCTGTGCGGCAGCGGCGTCGCGTGGCTCAAATTTTTTACCTTCAAATTCCACAAGTTCGGTGCGAAAAGCGGCGTTGTCCTGCAGCCACTGGCGTTTTTGTGCGCCAGACGGGCCGGCGGCCGGCGCTGAATCGGTTCCGTCATCGGCCGGCTCGTCATCTTCAGGGGCGATAAAATCACGCCATTGTTGCGAAAGCTCCCCGGCGCGTTTGAGATCAATGGTAAAAACAGCCTGGAGTTTCCAATATTCTTCGGGAATAAATGCAGTGATTTCCCGCTCCCGGTCCACGATAATCTTTACCGCCACGCTTTGAACGCGTCCGGCGGAAAGGCCGCGCGCCACCTTTTTCCAGAGTAGCGGCGAAACTTTGTAACCGACCAGCCGATCCAAAATGCGCCGCGCTTGTTGAGCATTAACTTTGTCCAGATTGATGGAATGGGGGTGTTCAAAGGCTTTGATAATGGCGCTTTTGGTAATTTCATTGAATACCACGCGCTTGACGGCGTTGTCTTCCAAATCCAGTGCATGCGTCAGATGCCAGGCAATTGCTTCGCCTTCACGGTCCAGGTCGGTGGCAAGGAAAACATCGCGCGACTTTTTGGCGGCAGACTTCAACTCGCTGACGAGTTTTTTGCGTGAAGCGAGTATCTCATAAGTCGGGGTAAAATTTTTGTCGATATCGACGCCGATGTCTTCCTTCGGCAGATCGCGCACATGCCCCATAGAAGCCTTTACGAGATAATTCGCGCCGAGGTATTTGTTGATGGTCTTGGCCTTGGCCGGGGATTCGACAATCACCAGAGCCGTTTTATCTTTTTGCGAAACTTTCGCCGCCACGTCATTTATCCCCAAAAATAAAAAATCTTACTAAACAGCCCGATCGGGAAATCTGTATCGCTTATACTTTGTCGATATAAAAGTGAAAACTTCATTAATACCATGCAGTTCTATTGTAGAAGTGTTCGGCCAAATTGGCTTTAAAATAAAAATAATCAGGCTTCAGCTCTTCAAACAATATTCACAACAACGAACAATGCGTCCAGTTCCTTCCTCATACTGTAAATAGTACTACCCGGATCGTAACAAAGTCCACTGCAATATAGTAGTTTTAGCCAGTTTGATCTGCTGGATTTGCGAAAAACCGTTTTCTCCGATTTTGTGATTCTTTCAAGCGTATAGTCTTATAGAGGAGATAGCCGATGACCTTATTAGAGGTTTTATAAGGTCTCTTTGGTAATGGTGCGGACATGAAAGCCGACCAAGTAAGAAGAGGGGGAATGTTATGACGGCGATCAATGGTCCAGCTATACTGGACTTAAATACACAATATGACCTGTTTGGAGCAGAGGGGCATTATCGCCTATTTGAAGCCGGCACTTTTCTGGACCCTCTGAAAAACCTCTTCAAATGGATAACGCAGATTGGGTGTCCTGTGGTCAGCACGCGCCTGCATAATCTGACCATGTTGGATTATACAAAGCCCATTTGTGTGCCGGGTTCACCAGGGTATCAGAAACTTGAATTTACCGTGCTTCCCAGCCATCTTGAACTACCCATGGATTGCGGAACGGATATCCCGGTTGAGGGATTCCGCAATACGCAGCAATACATATTCGATTTGCCAAACGTTAATCCATTTAACTCACCACGCCTGGATCGAGTGCTTTCTGAAACGGAAGCCACGATATGGCTCGTAGAGGGCGGTCCGCTGGAATCCTGCGCCCGCATGGCCATTCTTGGTCTCCTGCAACGCCGTCAGAAAGTGGCGGTGATTAAAGACTGTCTGGGGCAAAGGGACCCCTATGAAGGGGAACTGGCGCTCAGACAGATAGAAAGTAAAGACATTGAGTGGTTTACAGCAGCGGAAGTTGTTGATCGATTCAGCCGCAAACCGCGGCCGCGAAAAGCCGGACGCATGCTCCGCACCTTTGTTCATCAGGGTCGGATGCAGCCAGCATATCGCTCGGGCGCGTCGCGTTCAGGGCGGCCTGCCGCGGGCCGGTTCCGCACTCAATAACGCAGTTCCATCTATTTCGAATGAATTTTTAGAACTTCAAGGACGGCTTCACAAAAAGCCGGAAGGTCGTCGGGTTTGCGGCTAGAGACGAAGTAACGATCCGTCACAGACGGGGCGTCGACCCAAATTGCACCGGCGTTGACCAAATCATCTTTTATCCCCAGCGATCCGGTTACCCGTACACCGCGATAAACACCGGCGGAAATGGGAATCCAGCCGCCATGACATATCGCAGCGACAAGTTGGGCGCGTTGGGAAAACAAGCTAACCAGTTCTTTAACTTTCGGATCACGGCGGAGTTTATCCGGGGCGAAACCTCCAACGCAAATGACGCCGTGGAAATGATCAGCGTTGATGTCGGCAATCGCGACGTCTGAAACCGCCGGATAGCCGTGCTTACCGAGATATTTGGTACCAGCCTTTGGTCCGGCAACGACGACGCTGGCGCCTGCTTCCAACAAACGCAATTTGGGATACCACAATTCGAGATCTTCGTAGACATCGTCGACGAACATCAGAATATTTTTATTTTTCAATTGGTCAGCCAAAGTCAAAACTCCCGGTGCAGCCAAAGGGGATGAACAATATTAGTTGGAGCATGAACCGGCGCGACGACCACAACCGCACATGCCAGTATGCTGATGGCCGCCGGAGGATTTTGCGCCGGGTGAGGAGGCAGCTACGGCGAAAACCGAAAGTTTGCGGTGTGTCTTATGCGATTTACAATCGGGGCATTCCGCCGCGGTGGGCGGGGACATCGTATGTGAGTGGTGATCAAATGATTTATCACAGTTTTTACAGTGGTATTCATAAATCGGCATAGTCGAACTCCTATGTTTTTGTTGGACAAGCAGATTATCACGATAAGGCTTGCAGGATCAAGTTAAGGGTTGGGCACAAAGCGGTGCTAATCTTTGCGGGCGTAGGTTAGAAATTCCAGGTTATCAACTTCTTTTTTGTCGGTTAGTTCCCATTCATCCTGATTCCACTCAGGAAACCAGGCATCGCCAGTGGCGGGTTTGTCCAGATGGACGATGGTCAGATACATCCGATCACACAAGGGCAACGCCAGTTTGTAGACTTCACCTCCGCCGGCGATGAATAATTCAGTTTCACCGGCTTTAAAGGCTTCTTCGGCGGCTATGGCCACGCTGGTAAACCACTCGGTACCCGCGGGTGGGTTTGCGGGTAACGTGCGGCTGAGAATTAAATTGCGCCTATTGGGCAGCGGACCGGGAAGAGTTTCAAACGTTTTGCGACCCATTAGAACTGCGTGGCCGGTGGTCATGCGTTTAAAAAATTTAAGGTCTTCCGGCGCATTCCAGGGAAGTTTTCCTTTTACGCCAATCAGGCGTTCGGGAGTCATAGCGGCAATAATGCTGATGCGCATATTACACTGCTACCTTAAACGAAATCGAAGGGTGAGGGTCATAACCTTCGAGACGAAAATCCTCAAAGACAAGTTGGTCGAACGGCTTATGGGCAATGGTCAATTTTGGAAGAGGCCGCGGCGCACGCTCAAGCTGGAGCTTAAGTCCAGTGAGGTGATCGAACTCAGCCTGGGGTGAGTTCGGTTGAGCTACGTATATGTGGGCGTCAACAATAGTATGGGCGAACTGGCCCACTTCCAGATTGCATTCCTGTGCAATCATCTGAGTAAGCGTGGCATAGCAGGCCAGATTAAAGGGAATCCCCAGCGCAACATCGCCCGAGCGCTGTGAGAGATGGCAGTTGAGTTTTCCGTCGTGCACCTGAAAAACGAAGCTGTAATGACAGGGAGGCAATTTGCTGCGCTCGGCGTTGCCGGGTTCCCAGGCGCTAACCACCAACCGGCGGCTGTTGGGATTACGCTTGATCTGGTCGATCACGTAGCCAATCTGATCGATTTCTTCGACCGGCGCGGTTTTTTCTCCGGTTTGGGAAATCGGCGCGTGGCTGGCCTGAACGGGATGGGGAAAACGCCGCCAGTATCGGCCATAGGCGGTCTGAAGTTCCCCTTTTTCATCAGCCCAGGCATCCCAGATTTTGGCGTGCTGACGAAAGTTACGGATGTGTTCTTCGCCGGACAAATACCATAATAATTCACGTAGCACGGCGGTAAAGTTCACTTTTTTTGTAGTCAGCAGCGGGAAGCCGTCGGCAAGATTAACTTTATAAAACGCGCCGAAATAAGAGATGGTATCAATGCCTGTGCGGCTGGGTTTATGTATGCCCTGCTCAATGACAGTGCGAATCAGATCAAGATATTGTTTCATGGATTATCCGGTATTGGCTACAGAGACCACGGAGATAATTTACCGCAAAGACGCGAAGAGCACCAAGATAGAAATTAAATTTTTAACCACGGATTACACCGGCAGTTGCGCCGCGGTTTTAAGTGCATGGTGTTCAGACCTTCTTACCGCGAAAGCGGTAAGGTGCACCATTTTCGCCAAATGTCGCGATAGATCAATTCGACTTCACGGGCGAAGGATTTGGCGCCCATAAGGGGTGATTCTTCCATGCGTCGGCGCAAACTGGAGCGAAGTTCTTTGAGGCGCGGCAAGTCGCCGGCGAGTTTAACGGCGATTTGCACGTACTCTTCGGGGGTTTCGGCAATTAGCTCTGGCACGCCGACATTGGTGAGTATGCTATGGCCCGCACGGCCAACCGCTGTTTTTCCCGAAAGGCTCACGACGGGCACGCCCATATACAGGGCGTCGCAAGTGGTAATTCCGCCGTTGTACGGAAATGGATCAAGGGCGATATCGATGCGGTTAAACACGTCAAAATATTGCTCCAGAGGCTGCAAGCCAACGAGTTCAATTCGATCGGGTGCGATTCCGGCCTGAGTAAAACGTTCGAGCACAGCCTGGCGGTGCACACCCTGATTGCAATGCAATATGAAATGCGAATCGGGGACCGATTTAAGAATTTGCAGCCAGGAATTTAACGCCGGCGCAGAAACCTTGGCGAATTTATTCATGCAGCCGAAGGTGATAAAGCCCGTGGAGGAAAACGGAGAAGAATCAGATATTCGCGGCTTGATTGCAGGCTGGTAACACCAGTAGGTATTGGGCAGAAGCATGGTTTGTTCGCTATAGACGCTTAAGTCTGTACCCGGCGGGTCGATATAGGGGTCGCTTAGACGATAGTCTACAACGTCCATGCCCGTGGAACCGGGGTAACCCAGCCAGGTTACCTGTATGGGCGCCGGCTTATAGGCAAAAAGCAGCAGACGATTGAAGGCGGTGTGAACTGCAAGATCAACAAGAATGTCGATCCTTTCTTCGCGGACCATTTCCGCGGCCTTTTGATCGCCAAGGCCCAGAATGTTTCTCCAGGCATCGGTCAGAGAACGTATGCGCTGAGTGATGGCATCGGGTTTGGCGACGGAAGAGAAACAAAAAATTTCAAACTGCCTGTGATCATGATTTTCAAGCAAAGGAAGCAGATTCCAACCGACAACGTGAGCGCGAAAATCGGGTGAAACATAACCAACCCTCAGGCGGCGTTTCGGATCGCGATTATTGAGACAGGGTTGGATAAATTTTTTCAGGGGCGCGGCGTGTTGGGCGTTCCAATGCCACTGCTCAGTCTGAATGGTCTGGGGGGTTGAATCGGGGTGATAATGAAGCGCCCAAATGAGATTGTTATGGGCCTGGATTAAGCCGGGTTTGAGTGAGATGGCTTTACGAAACGCGGCAATGGCCGCATCCAAATCGCCCTGATCCTTAAGCGTATTGGCGAGGTTGTTTTGAATTTCGGCCCAGCCGGGCACAATTTGCAGGGCGTGGGTATAAGCTTCGGCTGCTTCCTGAAGGCGGCCCTGGGCATGCAGGGCATTTCCCAGATTGTTCCAGGCGACGGCAAATTTGGGATCAATCCGCAGCGCTTCGCGATAACAGGCAATGGCCTCATCCAACTGACCGGCGGTTTGGAAAACATTGCCCAGGTCGATATGCGCTTCGATAAAGTCGGGTTTGAGCTTAATGGCCTGGCGGCAGGCAGCGACCGCGGCGTTCAGATCGCCTTTGTCTTTAAGGACGACGCCAAGCTTGTCGTAAGCTTCGAAATAATGGGGATTGAACGTGACAGCTTTTTGGTAGGCTTCAATAGCCTGATCGAGTCGACGAAGCGTAACCAGGATGGAGCCGAGATTAAAGAAATACCTCGGTTCAACAGGATTAAAAGCAAGGGCGCGTTGGATAAGACTGACGCCTTCCTCGGGGCGGTCCATTTGAGCACAGAGAACGCCAAGAAGGTGCAATGCGTCCGGGTTATTGGGGGATCGGGCAAGGATCTGTTTATATATCTCCGCGGCGCCGGATAGTTTCCCTTCCTGGTGGAGCTCAAGAGCCTGATCCATGGCTTGATTGACCGGGATCGTGGACATAGATGTATAAATTACAATGAGCAGTGTGACAAAGCCATACTGCAGTGTTAAGTTTTCGGTTTTCAGTTTTCAGACAAACATTCACCACAGGGGACACAGGGTGCCACAGAGGAACACAGAGATACGAATTTAAAATTTAAAAATTTAAGGCTCAGGCTGGAGAGCCTGAGCTACACCATTTTTGCCACATGCGGCGATAAGCGGATTCGAGATTGCCGGCGAAACGTTTGGCGTCCATGAGCGGGGATTGCTGTATACGCCGCCGAAGACCGGTGCGAAGTTCTTTGAGGCGCGACAGGTCATTGGCCAGATGGGAAACAACGTCAACAAATTCTTCCGGCGTTTTTGTCGCTAATTCTCCCAGACCTAGGTTGCTTAACTGGCTCCAACCGGCGCGGCCCACGACGGTTTTGCCGATCAATGTAACGACGGGCACGCCCATCCAGAAAGAATCAAGGCTGGTGGTGTGGCCGTTATAAGGTACGGTATCCAAACCAATGTCAATTCGGTGATAGAGTCTGAGGTATTCAACTCGCGGGCTAAAATCGGCGAGTTCCACGCGCTTTGGATCGACGCCGAGTTTACTGAAGTTGTCCAATAGTTCCCGGCGTCCCTGGCCTTTGGGCGTAAGCAAAAGCAGGCGCGAATTGGAAATGGCGGCAAACACTTTGGCCCAGAGCTGCAGGACGCCTTGATTAATTTTGCAGAAGTTATTCAGGCAGCCGAAAGTTATATAGCCATTTTTGAGCGCGGGTAAATCGTTGATCCCGAACTCCGAGGCCCGGGACTCATCGATAAGCGGGTCATAACACCAGAAAGTGTCCGGCAGTCGGAACGACTCTTCCGAGTAATAAGCGTCATCGAGTCCGGGCGGATCCAGATAAGGATCGGTGAAGCGATAGTTGATCACGTCCAGGCCGGTCGAGCCGGGATAGGCCAGCCAGGTTACCTGCACCGGGGCGGGTTTGCGGGCAAAAATGAGTAAATTGCTGTTGGCCATGTGCATGGTTAAATCGACGAGAATGTCGATGCGGTCTCGATAAATTTGTTCGGCGATTTGGGCGGGATTCTTATTCTGAACGTCGCGCCAGACGTCGGCGCAACGGCGTATTTGTTCGGTTCGATAATCCGCCAATTGAGTTCTTGAGTAACAAACAATTTCGAATTGCCGATGATCGTGGTTTTGAAGCAGAGGCAGCATAAAAAAAGATTGCGAATGACTGAAAAAATCAGGTGAAACATAACCAATCTTCAGGCGGCGCTGCGGATCGCGATCATTGTGGTGCGGCTGAATGAAGTTTTTAAGTTCGTCGGCGTACCTTGCCCGCCAGAGTTGCAATTCCTGGTAAATGGCCGAAGCATCGTAAGCGGGATGAAATAGCATGGTAAAAATAATATTGCTGGCGGCTTGGTTGTCTTCGGGTCTGATGGCCAGAGTGCGGCGATAGGCCGCCAACGAGTCGTCGAGCCGGCCAAGGTCTTTAAGCGCCACGCCAAGATTGTTCCAGGCATCGGCGTTAGTCGGGTCGAGGCGGATGACATTTTGGGCGGCGTTTGCGGCGGCTTCGCTTTGTTGTGTTTTGACCAAAGCAATGCTGAGGTTGACGTAATAGACCGCCGAATTGGGATTCAAACGCACGGCCCGATTCATGAGTTCTATTCCCTCGCGTTCTTTTCCGGCTTGAGCGGCGATGACGCCAAGCAAATGCCATGCGTCGGCGCAATCGGGTTGCTGATCGATGATGCGGCGATAGAGCGTTTCGGCTTCGGTGAGCCTGCCGGCCTGGTGGTGTTGGAGCGCGAGGCTCATTGCCTGGGGAACATTCAGGGGGTTGGGATGAGGGGTATTGGGGGACATGGGGGATAGGTTATAGGGGACAGTTCAAAGTAAAAAGTAAAAAAACGTTCACTACAGGGGACACAGAGTGCCATAGAGGTCACAGATCAAGTAAAAAGTAAAAAATTGCAACCACCCTTCGACGCGGCTCAGGGCAGGCCACGAAAAACTCGTAAGGACACGAAACGGCCCCGGGAAGAAATCCCGGGGCTATGTTGACAGGCAAGATGCCTATCCCACATCTGCTCAGGCTGTTCTACATTTGTTTACGTGTTTTCGACGCGGTTTAGTGCGTCGTCGCAGAATTGTCGCCAGAGGTTGCGGTAGGCGGATTCGACGCCCGTGGTGAAACGTTTGGCGTCCATAAGCGGGGATTTTTCCATACGCTTGCGCAACGTGCGGCGAAGTTCCGTTAAACGCGGCAGATCGCGGGCGAGGGCGGCGGCAAGCGTCACAAATTCCCCAGGCGTGCGGACGGCTAAATCGCGCAGGCCAAGATTGCATAACTGGCTAAAGCCGGCGCGGCCCACGATAGTTTCACCGATCAAAGTGACTACCGGTACGCCCATCCAAAGCGAATCGAGGCTGGTGGTATGGCCGTTGTAGGGCACGGTGTCCAAACTAATGTCGACGCGATGGTAGAGCTGCAAATATTCCTGATGCAGCAGAAAAGGGGAAAATTCGATGCGCTCCGGGGCAATTCCATCACGCCCGAATTTGCCCAGCACACGCTGGCGGGCCACGCCCGCCGGGGCCAGGATGATCAGCCGGGAGCCGGGAACTTGGGTGAGCAGTTGCGAGAAGATTTTTAATAGCTTGTCATTGAATTTGCTGAAATTATTAAGGCAGCCAAAGGTAATAAAGCCATTTTTGGACGCGGGTAAATCGTTAATCCCCAGCACCGAGGCCCGGGATTCATCGGTTTGCGGCTGGTAACACCAGAAGGTGTCCGGCAGGCGAACGGTTTTCTCGGAATAGTCGCCGACGTCTGATTCAGGCGGGTCAAGATAAGGATCGGTAAAACGATAATCGATGGCGTCCATGCCGGTCGTGCCGGGATAGCCCATGAATGTGATCTGCACGGGAGCGGGTTTGCGGGCAAAAATCAAAAGCCGATTATTGGCCATGTGCATGGTCAGATCGACGAGGATATCGATATTGTTGTCGCGAATGATCTGGGCCGCCTTCTCATCGCTAATCGTGGTTATGTCGATCCAGTTATCGCATAAGGTCTTAAACCGCTCGGTGAGTGAATCGGGGCGGGTGACATTGGAGAAACAGAAAATTCTAAAGCGTTTGCGGTCGTGATTTTCCAGCAGCGGGAGTAAATTCCGTCCGATCACATGCGAGCGAAAATCGGGTGAAACATAACCGACGCGCAGTTTGCGTTTTGGATTGGGATTGTTGGCGTGCGGCTGGATTGAATTTTTGAGCGGCGCGGCGTGACGCCGGTTCCAGTCGGCAAGTTCGGTGTGAATTTTATGAGAACCGCAGCCGGGCAGGAAATAAAGAGTGTAAACATAGTTGCTGTGGACCTGGGCAAATTCGGGCCGCAATTGAAAACTGGTTCGATAGGCATCCAGCGCCTCCTGAATGGACCCCTGGTCTTTAAGGGCATTGCCCAGATTCGTAAAAGCCTCCGCATGATCGGGTTTAAGGCGCAGCGCTTCGCGATAGGCGGCAATTCCCGCATCGAGGCTGCCCATGCCGGAGAGTGCGACGCCCAGGTTGTTCAATGCCTGAACATAGTCGGGCTTGAGTTTGATCGCATGGCGATAAGCATCGACGGCGTCACCAGCGCGGCCAAGAGCCTGAAAAACGTTGCCCAGATTGTTATGCACTTCCGCCAGGACGGGATTGATTTTCAAAGCGCTCTGATAAGATTCGATGGCCTGCTGAAGCTGATTTTGGTCTTTGAGAACATTGCCCAGATTGCAGTGGGCCTGGGCGTAATCGGGCTTGAGACGCAGGGCTGAACGGAACGCGACAGCAGCCTCATCGAACCGGCCCAGGAAAAGCAGGGCGGAGCCCAGGTTGTTAAAATAAACCGGGAAATCGGGATTAATCGCAATGGCTTTGTTGATCAGTTCCACGGCGAGTTCATGTTGCCCGGCTTGCGTGGCCAGTACGCCCAGTAAATGCAAAGCGTCGGCGTGGTTGGGGTGTTGGGTGAGAATTTCACGGTAAAGAGCTTCCGCTTCGGAAAGTTTTCCGGTTTGGTGAAGCCTGACGGCTGCGTCGAGAACCTGTTGAACGGGCATTTGAGTCATGGGCGACGATTCTAACGCAGAGAACGCAACTCTAGTTAAAAGTAAAACAGCGATCCGCAGATTAACGCAGATTTTTAACCACAACGACACGACGACACAACGAGACAACGAAGGGTAGTGGATATTACAATTGAAAGTGCAACAAGCAGCTTTTTCGCGGCAGGTTATGAAAGAGGTTTCAGTGCAGCAGCAATCATCCCAGTTGGCCACGCCGGCGCTGGAAGAATTTGAAAAACTGGCCCGGCCCGGGGCGGTGATTCCGGTTTATGCAACGTTATGCGGGGATCATCTGACGCCTGTGACGGCATACGAGAGGCTCTCGGGGCTTTCCAAACATTCGTTTCTGCTCGAATCGGTGGTGGGTGGGGAACGGATGGCCCGGTATTCGTTTCTGGGTTCATCGCCGCATACGGTTATCCAGGCGTATGGGAACAAGGTGCGCGTCACGGAATTTGCCGGCGGCAAAGAGGAAAAAAAGGAGTTCGATTCAGCCGATCCGCTGCGCGAACTGGAAAAACTGCTCGCCGGGGTACGGGCTCCAAAGACACCCGGTCTGCCGGCGTTTACCGGCGGGGCGGTGGGTTATGCCGGTTATGACACGGTTCGCTATCTGGAACCGGAAAAACTTTCCTCGCCGCCGCGCGATGATCGGGGTTTGCCTGATCTGTCATTCGGCATTTACGACGATCTGGTGATCTTCGATCACGTATACAAAACAATTATTGTTGTCGCGAACGTGCGGGTGGGATTTGGGCCGGTGCGTACAGATTACGCGGGGGCGCTGGCGCGGCTGGGGCGCGTTATTGAGGCACTCTCGACGCCGGGGGCGGCGCGGCTGGGAGTTGTGAATTTAAACCAGGAAAACCGGCCCGCTTACCAGAGCAATTTTACGCGCGAGGCGTTTGAAAAAGCAGTTTTAGCCGCCAAGGAATTTATCAAGGCGGGGGATATTTTTCAGGTGGTGCTTTCGCAGCGCCTGGAAGTGAAAACCGCGGCGCATCCGTTCGACATTTACCGCGCCCTGCGGATGATCAATCCGTCGCCATTTATGTTTTATCTGACGGCGCCGGAGTGCACGCTGGTTGGTTCCTCGCCGGAGATCATGTGCCGGGTGCAGGACGGCGTAATTACCAACCGCCCGCTGGCGGGAACGCGCCCGCGCGGCGCGACGGCAGAGGAAGATCAGAAGCTGGAGCAGGAATTGCTCGCCGATCCCAAGGAGCGCGCCGAGCACGTGATGCTGGTGGACCTGGGCCGCAACGACGTGGGGCGCGTGGCGGAGCCGGGGACGGTGAAAATCAGCGACGTGATGACCATCGAACGCTACAGCCACGTGATGCACATTGTCAGCGACGTGAGCGGAAAACTTTCGGATTCGAAAACCTGTTTCGACGCTTTACGGATGACTCTGCCGGTAGGGACGGTGAGCGGGGCGCCAAAGATACGGGCGATGCAAATTATTGATGAACTCGAGCCCACGCGGCGCGGACCGTACGCCGGGGCGGTGGGGTATGTGGATTATGCGGGGAATATGGATACGTGCATTGCGCTGAGGACAATGGTCGTGACGGCGGCGGCGGAGCCGCCGACAAAAGGGGATAGGGGACAGGGTATAGGTGATAGGGAACAGAAAAAGGATGAGGGGAAATTTCAAGTGTATGTGCAGGCGGGCGGAGGGATCGTGGCTGATTCGGTGCCCGCGAATGAATATCAAGAATCGCTGAATAAGGCGGCGGCGTTACTTAAAGCGGTGGCGTTGGCGGAAAAGGGGCTCGGATAGCGCAGCATAGCTGCGCTAAGAGCAGTTGAATTTGGAACAGGTGAACAGGGGAGCAAATAAGGAAAAAGGCAAGACTGTAACCACGAAAAGACACGAAAATATTTACCACAACGGCACGACGATACGACGCTCTATCGAGCGGATTTTTGAGCGGCCTTGAGCGCGCGATCAATTTTCCCGACCGTCTTTAATGTCGGATTCGTCCTGGCACGCTCCAGGCGATTCAGACTCTCCACCGGGATACCCGCCCGCCGTGCCAATTCCGCTTGTGATAATCCCAGTTTACGCCGATCCTGGATGATCTTGCGGGCCAAGGAAGCGCGAGCGAATTCCAATGCCGGGTAATTGCCGTCAGAAAGTTTCTTAGGCAATGGCGGCAAGTTGCCTTTCACTCTTTGAATCCCGGCCCGCTGCAGCAGAGCCAGATAATCACGTTCCGGCAATTGAACCATGCGCCTGCCTTTAATTTCCAGTGTTTGAACGATCATCTTTTCAGTCCTCGTAAAATCCATCGCGATGCCCGATACGCTCCACAACAACCACGTCGCCCCGGAGAACAAACTGCAAGCGGTAATCGCCGGTGCGCATGCGATAGTGCCCGGCAAGTTTTCCTCTCAATGGTTTGGCCCCGCTTACATGAGGCCAACGCTCTAATCGGGCCAAAATCCCGATCATACGGGCATGAATATCCCTGGGCAGTTCCTCCAGTTCAGACGCTGCGCCGGGCGTCATTCTCACAGCCGCCATAAACTATCCTATCCAACATTGACATATAAATCAATACCGTGGGTTCTCATCCGATCCTGGCCATAATCATAAAGGTTTTCAGATTTGGCAACCGCGAAAGGCGCAATGCGCTTTAACTCAAAGGTATACATTTCATATTTGAGATATCAGAGATGTAATTCGCCTATTTCGCTTCCAGCCAATTATCGCCCCAGCCGACGTCCACCTTTAACGGAACGGATAATTCCAACGCGTGTTCCATTTCGTGCTTGATCATGCGCGAATAAAGCTCGACATTTTCCTTGCGGCATTCAAAAACCAACTCATCGTGGACCTGAAGGATCAGGCGAATCTGATCCGCCGATGGGCGAATTTTGTGATCGATGTTCACCATGGCTTGTTTGATGAGATCCGCGGCGGAGCCCTGGATCACAGTGTTAATGGCGGCACGCCTGCCGAATTGCTGAACGGCCTGATTGGAAGAGAGGATTTCCGGGATCTTTCTGCGGCGGCCGGAAATGGTGGTGACGAAGCCTTCGTGCATGGCCTGCTGGACGCACTGGCGGGCGAAAAAGTCGATGTTGGGGAAACGGGCCTTGTAGGCGGCGATGAAGGCGTCGGCGTCCTGACGGGAAATTTTTAAAACTTTGGCCAGGCCAAAAGCCGTCTGGCCGTAAATGATGCCGAAATTAACGGTTTTGGCAACGCGGCGCATATCGGGTGTGACCTTATCGGGGCTGGTGTGATAAACCTGCGTGGCTACGAATTGGTGAATGTCCATGTCCTGGGTAAAGGCGTCGAGCAACGCCGGCTCGCGGCAAAAGTGGGCCAGAATGCGCAATTCGATCTGGGAATAATCGGCGACGAGGAGGCAGAACTGCGGTCCGCCGGCGACGAAGGCGCGGCGAATTTGGCGACCGATTTCGGTGCGAATGGGAATGTTCTGCAGGTTCGGATCGCTGCTGGAAAGCCGGCCGGTTTCGGCGACGGTCTGGTTGAAACTGGCGTGGACCCGGCCGGTTTTTGGCGAAACCTGGCGGACCAGGGCGTCCAGATACGTGCTTTGGAGTTTGGCCAGTTGGCGGTATTCGACGATTAACGCGGGGACTTCGTGGTCTTCGGCGAGTGTTTCGAGGACTTCCAGATCGGTGCTGGGACCGGTTTTGTTTTTACGGATGACCGGCAGGCCGAGTTTAGTAAACAGAACGTCGGCGAGCTGCTTGGGCGAGTCGGGATTAAAGTCGGTTTGTGCCGCGGCCATGATGCGCTGCTTAAGATCGGCGATTTTTTTGCTGTTCTCGCGGCCGAATTGCTGGAGCAGGGCGACGTCGACTTTAACGCCTGTGAATTCCATGTCGGCGAGGATGCGGACAATGGGCATTTCCAGTTCGAAGAGAAGTTTGTCCTGGCCCTGTTTGTGGACCATGTCCAGAAGCAGGCGCGCCAGACGCATGGTTACGTCGGCGTCTTCGGCGGAGTAGCGGGCGGCACGGTCGAGCGGGACATCGGCGAAGCTGGATTGTTTGGCGCCGGTTCCGATCAGATCGGAGATGGGAATGGGTTCGAGTTTAAGATAATCACGGGCGAGGGAATCCATGGAATGGCTGCGGCGCGCGGCATCGACGACATAACTGGCGACCATGGTGTCCAGAAAAATGCCGTCCAGTGTGAAGCCGTGGTTACGCAGGACGTTGAGATCGTATTTGAGATTCTGGCCGATTTTTTTAATTTTGGGGTCGGCGAGCAGGGGCTGGAGTTTTTGGCGCACGAGTTCAAGGCTGAGCTGGCAGCCGGGCCCCATGACCGGCACATACCAGGCGAGAGTTTCGTGGACGCAAAGGGAGACGCCGCAGAGTTTGGATTGCATGGCGCCCAGCGAATCGGTTTCGGTATCGACAGCGAGGCGGCGATCAGGGGATTCTTTGAGATCGGCGGTGATTTGCCGGAGCATTTTTTCGAGGTCTTCGAAAGTGTTGACGAGGCGGAAATCGCCCTGGACTTCGGGAAGAGGGGACAACGTTGGAGAAGCCGCCATAGACGGGAGTTGGGAGTCGGGAGTCGGGAGTGATGTTTCAGATGAAGTTGATGAGATATCGGAGAATAGGCCGGTCTCGGCAGGTTTAGAAGTGGGTTTAGTTTTTGCTGGTGGTGATGAAGACGGGAGTCGGACGTCGGGCGTCGGACGGGACGGAATGTTAGCAGCGCCCAGCGTTTGTTGAACCTGGCGGAGCGTTCCCTGAAGCCGATGAAAATCCAGTTCGGTAAAAATGGGCTGGAGTTTTTCCAGCGCGGCGGGATTGACTTGTAAACTGGAGAGATTCAATTCCAGCGGCACATCGCGCTTTAATGCGACAAGCTGGCGCGACTGGTCGAGGACCGCCAGATTGTCGCGAAAGGCCTGGCCAATCTTGCCGGTAATTTCATCGGCGTGTTTGATCAGATTGTCCAAAGTGCCGAACTGGGCGATCCATTTGGCGGCGGTTTTGGGTCCGACGCCTGGGATGCCGGGGATGTTGTCGACGGCGTCGCCGGTGAGGGCCAAAACATCGGCGGCCTGGGCGGGCGTGTAGCCTTTTTTGTCCAATAGAGCCTTCTCGTCAAAAACTTCGCCGGTCTGAATGTCATATAAATGAACGTTCGGGCTGATGAGCTGATCGAGGTCTTTGTCACGCGAGCAGATGAATATTTCAATGTCTTCATTTTGCTGACCGCGGGTGAGCTTTTCGACCAGTGTGGCGATGACGTCGTCGGCTTCAAAGCCGGGAATCTGAAAAATGGGAATTTCGATCGTTGCCGTAATCTGGCAGATGCGTTCGATCTGCACGGGCATGTCTTCGGGCATGGGTTTGCGATGGGCTTTGTAATCGGCGGAAAGAATTTCCCGCCCGCTGGAGCCGGCGTCCATGGCCAGGGCAAGATGCGTGGGTTTGCGTTCCTGAAGAAGTTTAAGCAGCGCGGTGGAGAAGCCAAAGGTGGCGTTGGTCGGCTCGCCGGAGCGGCTGGTGAGGCCGGGCAGGGCGTAATAGGCACGATAAATCTGGGCGTGGCCGTCGATGATGTAGTATGACTGCGTCATAGATATAGGGTACAGGAAAATTTGAGATTTGAAATTTCAAATTTCAAATGATTACTGTCCCTGCGAATTTTCGGCCGACGGCATTTGGACAGGAGCGTTTTCGGAGGAATTGTCGGGCATGGCGGGTTCGGTTGTGGGACCGCCTTGCGGAGCCACGCCGGGTTTAAGGAACAAATAGTAGAGCCGGCCCTGGCTGTATTCATAACCCGCCTGGGCCTGGGCATCGGGGCCAATGCCCATGTAAATATCGGCGCGGCCCGCGGCGCGAATAGCGCCGCCGGAATCCTGATCGAGCATGAAGCCGGTGAAGGGAGTAATGTTGCCCTGCGTGTCGGGCATTTGAGCCTGCACAAACGTGAGCGCGGCGCGCGGGAAAATGGTTTGATAAGGCGGGGCGGTAATGGTTTTATCGGTGGCCAGCGTGCGATGATCGGTCACCATGACGCCCAGTGAAGCCAGGGGCCAGCGATTGGGATCGTAGGGTTTGAGAAACGCCATGAAGTCGTTGTTGTTGATGATGGTTTCCACATCCTGCGGATGCTCCTGGAAATATTCCTGAATGGAAGGAAGAGAAAGTTTTTCGGCGGGGATTTTGCCTTCCTTCACCAGTTCGGCGCCCAGGCCGTTGTAATTACGACCGTTGTCGCCGGCGTAGCCAATGGTGACGGTTTCGCCGTCGGTCAGGATGACTTTGGCGGAACCCTGAATTTCGACAATGTAGGCATCAAGGGGCGTGCTGAACCAGACCAGTTCGAGGCCTTTAAGGGCGCCCGAGGATAAAAGTTCGGAGCGCGTGGGATAGGGCTGCAGAACGCCGTTAACTTTCTGGCCGAGGGTCTGGCCGCTGACCGGGTCGGAAACCAGATCGGGCGGGCGCTTGTAGACGGGATATTGATATTCGGGTGTCTCGGTCATGCTGCCGTAGAGAATGGGCGTATAGTAGCCGGTGAACCAGACGCTGTTATTTTCATCATAGCCTTTGGAAATATATACATCATAACGGGAGACAATCTGCTGCTGGAATTCATCCGGCGAAGAAATGTTCTGGAGCATATATTTAAAGTCGTAGAGCGAACTGAGAACCTGATCGTGCGTGATCGGGCCGTCGGGGAAAAACTTCTGGCTGGAGGGAGATTGGAGATAAGCGATGGAACGATCGATGGCCTGGATCAGGCCGTCTTTATTCATGAAGGCATTGCGCATGTCGGGGTATTGATCGGCGGAAAGCAGGGTGAGGCCCCATTCGCCCGGCGCCAACTGGCGGTTTACGTCCGTCTTGGTTGTGGGAGGACCAATGAAGGTGTTGTTCTGAGTGCAGGCACAAAGCAGGGCAGAAAAGGAGAAGATCAAAAATAACAACAGGCAGTTGCGCAGATTCATGGGAACGATCCTTCGTTAACAGAATTCCCGGCCTTGGGCTGGCCAGTCTACATGCGGCAAATATACCATAGGCCGCGGCGAGAGGGTAGGCGGCGTGTCGAAACCAAGCCGTAGATTTTGGGGTTCAGATTCATAGATTACAGATGAGCAGGCCATGGGCCACGGATTCAACTACGAAAGGCCCCGGCAAGAAATGCCGGGGCTATAAGAGTTTCGGAGTTCAGATTACATAATTTAATCCTCGAAATACGGCCACCGTGACGCAATAATTCTTGACGCTCTGATGACGTGATGATAGGGTAGAGACAAGCCGATCAAGACTCGGGACTTGCCGACAATACCGGCAAAAAATCATCACCATCAAAGGAGCCGTCCATGGAGACGATGGGGAAAATCAGGATGGAATTAAACCGGAAAATATTAGTTGTCGCCGCGGTCGCGGTGTTTTTGGCGGGGATAACGGGAACAAGGGCAGTTTGGGCGCAAGCGCAGCCGGCGACCCCGGGGGATCAGAGTGTTTCCCTGCCGGTGCCGACGACCGAGCCGCTGAACATTTCAGCGCCAATTTCCGCAACGCCGCCGACAACTGAGCCGGTGGAAAACGCGAATTCATTTGTGGGACAGATCAGCGCCACGAATGTGAACGTGCGCAGCGGACCATCGGAGGCTTATTACGCGGTGGGCCAACTGGATCAGGGAGATTTGGTGCAAGTAATGGGCACCAAAAACGGCTGGTACCGCATTGCGCCGCCGGAGGGAACCAAGGCGTATATCGCCAGGCAGTTCGTTAAGCTCAGCGAGGACGGAACCACGGGCGTGGTAACGGGTGATTTTGTAAACGTGCGCGCTGCGAGCCCAATTACGCCGGAGAGTAATTTTGCCATCATCGCGGTGGAGCGTGAAGGAACGGAATTAGATGTCTCCGGACAAACCGATCAATATTACATTATTGATCCGCCGGCCAACGCGGGTTTTTACATCATATCGCAGTTTGTCAAACCGGCGCCGGCCGGCGTGACGTATATTGCTCCGCAGATCAAACTGCCGCCGGGAGTCAATCCGGAAATTGCCACCGTGACGCCGCCGACAACCGCGCCGGCGACCACTCAGGAAGGCATACCGATCCCGCCTGCGCCAGGACAGACAAACAATCCGCCGGCGACACAAACTGCGATACAAGTTCCGCCGATGCAACCCGTGCCTACACCTGTTCCGGTGCCGGCGAAAAACTACAATTCCGAGGCTTATACAACTTATGCGCAATTGAACAACCAGGCGGAGGAAGAATGGAAAAAGCCGCTGTTGCAGCGCAACCTGGATCCGCTGCTGGAGGGTTATCAGGATTTATTGGCACAGCCGAACCTGCCGCCATCGGTACAAGAGGGTAGTAAGGCGCGGCTGGATGCGATCAAGAACGCGATCGCGATTCAGAACATATACAAGGCGAATCAGCAAACGCCGCCGATCAACCAGGTGATTGCTCCATATCAGCAGCAATGGCAGGCATCGCAGGATGAACTGCAAAAGGCCATGGAGACGGCGCCGTTTCTGGCCAAGGGGATTCTTAAGGCCAGCGACAGCACGGGTAATTACGCTTTGATCGATCCGGATACCGGCCGTGTGGCGGCATACGTGGAACCAAGCACGTCAATCGACCTGAGTAAACTGGTGGGTTCCTACATCGGCGTGAAGGGCGACATCGTCAATCAGACCGGCACGGTGATTAATGTGATCGACGCGGAAAGCGCCACGCTGCTGCCGAATCCAACGGTAGGACAGTGACGGCGAGAAGTTAAAGCCACAGCCTGCGACGAGCTCAGTCGAGTCGAGATCACAGAGAAATTTATTTAAGAGTCTATAAAAAAAACAAACTAGAATGGAGCGCGGGCGTCTCGCCCACAACGTGGACGTAATGTAGAACAGGCTCTCCAGCCTGTTCCCTCACTGAGCAGCCTGGAGAGGCTGCTCTACATATTTTGTCAGAGTCTCTTGGTGTAATCCGTCGTAAATAAATTCGTCTGCGGCCTCTGTGAACTCGACTCGACTGAGCTCGGCGCAGGCTGTGGTTAAATAGCATTGTTCGCCGATTAGAATCCCGCGGTGCGGGGGTTGACGAAAATATTGTCGTGACCGGGAACGATCAGATCGGCGATCTGATAAAGCTCCGCCATGGATTCCTGCGCCTGATGTAAATCAAAACAATCTGGAAAGACCTGGCCAATTTCAAAATGACCGGCGGTGGGAACCGCGTCGCCGGCGATCACTATGGTGCGCGTCGGCAAACCAAGAAGCAAACCAGATTGACCGGGCGTGTAGCCGGGCAGAGGAAACAAATCCACAGAATCGGCGATTTTATCCGGCGCGGGTTTGACGCGATCGAGCAGACGGCGTTCGGATTTGAGCAGCGATTGCTCCTCTGCGGAGCCGCCGGCGCCGTGGTTTTCAGCAGCGGAAAGGGCATGATCGGCGGCGTGAATTTCCACTTCGTTCATCAGCCACTGAGCTTTGGTGAAGAATTCCAGAGCGCGGCGATGAACGGGTTTGAAATTGGTAAGAAAAACGTGCGTGACGGCTTCGGCCGCCATACCGGAGCGTTCAAAGATGCGCTGCTGAAGGACAGGCGCGGGCAATGAGGGATCGACAAGCAAATTGACATCGCTGGAGCGAATGAGCGTAGTGGTGGCGTGGCTGGTGCGGAGGGGTGATTTTTCACCCCAAAGCGGATTGCGCGAAAGAGCGCCGATGCTCACGACGATGATATCCATAGACTGGAGCATAGGACCCAATTGACCAGCGAACAAGAGCCTTTTTAGCCACAGCCTGCGACGAGCTCAATCGGGTCGAGATTCCAGATAGTAAGTTTTCAGACTAAATAGTCTATTTGTAAAGAAGCCATAAGTAGCCATAAAGTACTCTGATGGTGACAGACCTGAAACAGGGCAATGTGGGGAACCAAACATGAGTAGCGCGGCGGCGAGTTCTTCCGCGATAAGCCCGGCAACCGTTCCGGCGGCGCTATGGAAACCACGCGCCAATCCCTGGCTGATCGCCATGGCGGTGATGCTGGGCACGTTCATGGAGGTTCTGGACACGTCCGTCGCCAACGTGGCGTTGCCGCACATTGCCGGCAGCCTGGCGATTTCGACCGATGACGCGACATGGGTGCTTACGAGTTATTTGATTGCCAACGCCGTAGTGCTCACGGCGGCGGGGTGGCTGGGGCGGAGATTCGGACGGCGGCGGTTTCTGCTGACGTGTATTTTGATTTTCGTAGTTGCTTCGCTGGGGTGCGGGATGGCGCCGAATTTTGCATTTCTGCTGGGGTCGCTGGTGGTGCAGGGGATCGGCGGCGGGGCGCTGCAACCGAGCGCCCAGGCGATTTTGCTGGAGAGTTTCCCGCCGCAAAAACGCGGACAGGCAATTGCCGTTTATACGCTGGGGGTGGTATGCGCCCCGGTGCTGGGGCCAACGCTGGGCGGCTGGATCACCGATTCGTATTCCTGGCGGTGGATATTTTTTGTCAATATTCCCGTGGGGCTGCTGGCGTTTTTATTGATACAGGCGTTCGTGGAGGATCCGCCTTACATTCGCAACGCGGTGAAAACCAAACTGGACGTGGTGGGTCTGGCGCTGCTGGCGACCTGGATTTTTTCGCTGCAGATCGTGCTGGACCGCGGGCAGGAGTCCGACTGGCTCGGGGCCGTCTGGATACGCTGGCTGAGCGGGGCGGCACTGCTGGGGTTCCTGGCGTTTGTGGCCTGGGAGCTTACCGCGGCCGAGCCGCTGGTGGATTTAAGAGCGCTGAAAAACCGCAATCTTGCCGCAGGGACGGCGATTGTTTTTGTGCTGGGTATTGTGCTTTACGCCACCGTTGCGCTATTGCCATTGTTTCTTCAAACGCTGATGGGTTATCCGGCGCTGCAGAGCGGTTTGACGGTGAGCCCGCGCGGCATAGGGTCGGTTTTGGGCGTGATTATTGTGAGCAGGCTGGTGAACATTATAGACAATCGGATCATGATGCTGTTGGCGCTAATCGTGCTGGCGTACTCGAGTTATATTCTCGGTAACATCGATTTGCAGATCGGTCCGAGTGACGTGACCTGGGGCATCATTATTAATGGTTTCGGGATCAGCATGATGTTCATAGCGCTGACCGCGGTGACCTTTGCCACGCTGAAAAATGAACAACTGGGCAACGCCACGAGCATATTCAACCTGATGCGCAACGTGGGAGGCGCTGTCGGCATTTCGATCACCACGACGCTTCTGGTGCGGGTAAGCGATGCGCGGCAGGATTTGCTATCCGAGCATTTTTCACCAACCGATGAGGCTTTTCGCAGTCAACAGATGAGTCTGCAAAATTATATGGCCGTGCACACAAATTTGGGCGCCGCGCACGGGAAGGCATTGCAACTGATTTACAATACGCTGACCGATCAAACACAGCTCTGGGCATTTGTGGATGATTTCCGGTTGCTGGGCGTATTGTGCGTGGCGTGTATACCGCTGTTGCTGCTGCTGGAAAAGCCGAAGAAAAGTTCTCACATTTCAGAGATTTAGCCACAGAGGGCGACTTCACCGCCGTTTTCAGTTCGAAGTTTTCAGTGTTCAGATTGCCTGTCTCTAACTTAATTCCAAATAACGGATGGGGCGGGTGGCTTTGAGCAGGCCGTTTTTGTCTGCAAGCTGGAAAAATCGCTCAACCGCACGCCGGCATTGAGTGGTGACGGCATAAGTCAGATGCTCGGTTAAATAACGCCGGGCGAGATCGTCTGGCCAGCCGAGGCGATCGGCGTAACGATCGACGAGTTCGTCGGTCATGTTTTCACCCTCGCGGCGGGAGTCGGAGAGAATTTTTGCAAGCCGCAAATCCGGCGCGTCCACGGGCATCATCCACATGGCGAAAACAAAGGGCAGGCCGGTAAGCTTTTTCCATTCCAGGCCAAGGTCCAACTGGTGAGGATACTCGGTCGTATCCGGCGCGGCATTGACGACTTTATCGCCGATGAGAAGCAAGGCCTGCGTATTGGATTGAGGCCGTTGGCCGGGGGACATGGCGGTGGGGACCAGTTTTGGAGCGGCGCCGTAGGCTTCACGGAGAATTAGCCGGGCCAGAATAACGCTGGTGTGGCTGTCCGTATCCGCATGAAGCCGCGTGATGTTTTGCGGACTGATGCGGGAAAATATTCGTACAGTGAGCGTCGGGCCGTCCGAGGCGATTGCCCCGGCGGGAACCAGAAGCAGTTTTCGCCGGCTGGTCTGGTAATCGACGATGGGCAGAATCGCCGCATCCACCGCGCCAGAATTTATTAGTTCGCTCAGCGACGCAGGAACCGCAAACCGGACCCAAATGTCCCGCCGGCTGAGCACCGATTCGATCAGCGGCTTGGAATTCAGATATGAGACACAGCCGACGGTCCAATGTGATTTCACCAAGCTTACTCCGAAATTTTAACCAACCATAAAGGCTGGTTGAATTTTTACCACCAAGAGACCAAGATCACAAAGACTGTTTGATCTTTACCGCCAGATTCGATATGTATTTTGGGGCGCCTATGATCTAAATAGGTTAAACCTGGACAGGGAAAATATGGCGTCAACGCGAAAATCATTATGGCAATTTTACCCGTGGCGTTACGACGTGGTGGTTTATATTTTCGCCCTGATTGGTTTATTGATTAAAGCACAGCTCACGCCGGTGATTCAACTCAAGAAATTTATTTTCTGGAAAAGCGACTATTCCATCTGGTCGGGAACCGTGGGACTTTTTCAGGATCATTACTACGACCTGGCGGCGATTTTGTTTATTTTTTCCATCATCTTTCCGTTTGCCAAGCTGGCGACGCTGCTGGTGATCTGGATGTGGAAATTTTCCGATAAAGACCGGCAAAGGGTTTTTCGCTGGCTCGAAATACTGGGTCACTGGTCGATGCTGGATGTTTTTGTCGTGGCGCTATTGGTGGTGATTGCCAAAACCGGCACAGTCCTGGAGACCAAACCCGAGGCCGGGATATATCTGTTCGCCGTGGCGGTTTTGCTATC
>DATJSN010000076.1:0-31127 GCA_035504095.1 Phycisphaerae bacterium
TTCTTGGGTCCGCCGCCCCGGCGATAATCTTTCCATGCCCGGGCAGCCTCCAATGCGGTTTCGAGGCTCATCGGACTGAATTCCACGCCCAATTGTTGCATTGCTTCTCGCGCTGCGGATGTTGATGGGAATAAAGCGCCCGCTTCAGCCCAGATCACTTCACACGCGACAAGTTGACCTTCTGCGATGCAGCGGCGCAACAAATCCTTGGAGGCCTGACCAAAGGCGCGATCAGCGCCAAATACGTCCAGAAGAATGTTGGTATCAACGGCGGTAATCACCGACGCAACGCCTTGCCGCGCAGCTCCGCCATAACCCGATCCGTAGGCTTGTGCAATTTCAATATTCCATAAACCGCTTCAAGCGGATCTCGTGTGTTGGATTTGGCAAGAGTCAGACGCCCTGCTTCTTCACGAACCTCCAGGGCCTGGCCCGCACGAATACCCAGGCGTCGGCGAAGCGGCTGTGGAATGGTAATCTGCCCTTTACGGGATACAATCGTTTTCATACCAATAGTGTATGAATTCCTACTTACTATGTCAACTACGGTCAATGCAGTAGCCTGGGATCATTGATTTTGAACCATAAGAATCTGACATCCATACTTGCTCCACTGTTCGCCTGATCCACTGTTCTACTCTCTCGGCGTGGCTTCGCCGCGCCGTCGCTCCCGTCTCCGAACTCCCTACTCGGCGAATCCGCCCGCTGCGTCCCCGTTTCATTCTCCGCGGATAATACGGATGAAGGCGCGGCCCGAATAACAACCACAGCGCTCAGTTGACCAGCACGACGAGCTGCTTGCCTTTTTCAACGATATACGTGGCGAGCTCCGCCCCGGGGACGCTGCCGACGTTCCTCGCCGCATGGATCGTTCCGGCCGGGATGAATAAGACGTCGCCGGTCTTAAGCGTCACCGGGGGCTTGTCCTCGATTTGATACTCCAACGAGCCATCGAGAACATAGATGATCTCTTCGCCCGGATGCATGTGCCTGACGAACGGCGCTCCCGGGGCGATGTCCACGCGCACCTGGATAACCTCGTGTCCGGGGACGCTGATATCGTGCCGCTGGAGATCGGTGCGCTTGAGACCCAGCTGCTGCGTCTGCGCCACGTGCGGGGGCAAAGCGCTTCCGACATTCGGTGGCGGTACCACCATATTTCGATCCGTTTTCATCTAGAACTCCTTTCGTATTGGACCAATGCGTCAAATTCTTATGCACGGCAACTCGGGAATTTGAAATAGTTCTCGCTCTTTGCGCTCATAGGGATAAAATTATATATGAAAGGCCGACAATCGGAGCGACAGGATTTGAACTTTCTGCCCCCTTTCTAACCTCCCGTCGGTAAACTTTTCTACTTTCTACTTACTACTCTCTCGGCGAAGCCGCCCCCCACTGCGCGTGTAACGTGAAATTGTCTGCGCCGTCGGCGTACGAGCAGCCCCAAACCCCCCGCTGCCAAAATCGCCGGCGAATCGGGTTCAGGCGTGGGCGGGCTCAGAGGTTACTCGTGAAAAATGGGGGTTCCCCACGGTGCGCCCGTCGCGCCTCCATCGACCACCAGCTCGATGGCGTTGATGTAGGAGGAGTCATCTGAGGCAAGGAAAAGTACGGCTTTAGCAAGATCCTCCGGCTCACCCCAGCGGTTCAGTGGAATCCTGGACGATATGGCTTTGGCCAGCTTGGCGGATTCATCTGCAGATATAGAAGCGCGTGACCCGCGATGCCAAATGGGCGTCTTCGTCGCGCCTGGCGCCACGACGTTCGCACGAATGTTGCGCGGTGCAAGATCGGCGGCGATAGAACGCGCCATGGAGACAACGCCGCCCTTCGTGGCCGCATATGCGGCCAGACCGGCTTGGCCCAGATGGTTGTGTACCGATCCATTAAAGATGATGCTGCCGTTGTCGTTGAGCAAAGGGGCGGCTGAATTCACTGTAAAAAAAGCGGCATTGAGGTTGGTACGAATGACATTCTCAAAAATCGCCTCGTCGGTCGAGCCGGTAGGGGTCTGGCCGGAGATTCCCGCGTTGGCGAAGACGATGTCCAGCTTGCCGAAATCCCTGGCAAGATCCGCGAAGAACCGCTTCCGGTCGTCCGCCACGGTAACGTCGGCGCGATAGCCGCGCGCGTTGGGTCCCAGTTCGGCGACTGCTTCATCCAGCGTTTTCTGGTCCCGGCCGGTAATCGCGACCTGGGCGCCTTCTGCAACGAAAAGGCGCGCAGTGGCCAGACCGATGCCGCTGTTTCCGCCGGTGATGAGAGCCTTTTTGCCTGTGAGTTTCATGATTCCTCTTTGATGACTGGCCCATCAACTATGCTGTTCCAATGCCGTTGAGTGGCCGCGAAACGTTCGCGCGTTCAACAACTGATAGCTCGAACGCGGTCCTGACCTGTGTCTTATTCAAACTTGTTCCAAAGCGGCCGTGTCTAACCGTATCTTCGGTGACGAGTATTCGGCATTACTTGTACGTTTGGCAGCATGCGCGGAGATGGGAGGTACGTTAACAAAGAGCGACACAAGCCCTTCCGGCATGGTGGGATGAGCGATGACCGCGTCGCGTATCGCGGTGTACGGCAATCCGGCAAGCATCGCCATCTGCACGGCGGCCATGACGTCTCCAGCGCCGGCTCCAAACATGGTGAATCCGAGGATGCGGTCGCTTTCCGTCTCGATCAACACCTTCATAAATCCGCGCGTTTCAGAAATCGTCATCGTGCGAAGGACGGCAGCCATGGGCAACTTGGCAACGCGATAAGGGATGCCGCGCTGTTTCGCCTCCGTTTCGCTGAGTCCGATACGGGCCAACTCCGGGTCGGTGAACATGCAGAACGGAACCTGGCGGCCGGTTGTCACGCGATTGCCGCCGGTGATGTTGTCATTCACAACCTTGAAATCATTGGCTGAGATATGTGTGAAATGTGGGCTTCCGGCGCAATCTCCGATGGCCCAAACACCTTCGGCGGTTGTCTGCAAACGCTCGTTCACCTTCACATAGCCGCGATTGGTCGTTTCCACTCCCGCCTTTTCCAGGCCGATACCGTTCGTATTTGGCGTACGTCCTCCGGCTAGCAGCAGATGCGTGCCTTCCAGGGAAAGTTCGGTTCCGTCGTGCGAGCCGAGGAGCCTGATCCACTCGCCGGAGTTGCCCTTGACGAGGGTTATTTTTGCATTCGTCACGACAGCGATGCCTTCATTCCCGCACATTTCTTCCAGTTCCTGCGAGGTATCTTCGTCTTCGTTGTGCGCGAGGCGGCTATTGCGCTCGATCAGCGTGACCTCCGCGCCGAAACGGCGGAAAGCCTGGGCAAGTTCGAGTCCGACGTAACCGCCGCCCAGAACCAGGAGATGTTTCGGGATGTGATCCAGTTCCAGTGCCTCGATGTGGGTTAGCGGATTCGCCTCGGCCAATCCCGGAATTGGTTCAAGCGTGGCGCGCGAGCCGGTGTTGATGACTACATTTTTGCCACGCAATGTGCGTGCCCCGCCGTCGTTCAAGGCAACTTCAATGGTTTTCGGACCAACGAAGCATCCTGTGCCCATCACCAGCTCCGCGCCGGTCTTCGTGTAGTAGGTGTCGCGAAAAATGTCAACAACGTTCCTCACCATCTTGCGTTTGCGCTCACGCACGGCTGCCATGTTAATGTGAACATTCTCTTTGCTGATGCCGAATTCGTTGCTGCGATAAAAGAACGAAGCAACCTTGGCGCTGTGGATGATGTTCTTGCTGGGCAGGCACGCGATGTTCGGGCACGAACCGCCCACATATTTGCGCTCGACCACAATCGCACGTTGTCCCTTTTGTGCGAAGGTCCCGGCAAGAACTTTGCCGCCGGCACCGCTGCCCAGCACGAGCAGATCGTATTCTTCCGTTGAGGTTGATATTTTCATATTCGGTCCTTGAGCTTTTCAGTGTCTCAGTGATTTGAAGCCTGCGCGAACATCTTCTGAAAGAAGTTGCGGCTGTTCCCAGGCCGCAAAGTGACCGCCTTTCTCGTGCCTCTTGTAATAGACGAGTTTGGAGTACGCCTGCTCTGTCCAACTCCGCGGGGCCGGATAGAGCTCGTCGGGAAAAACGCTCACGACAACCGGGATGGAGACGCCCTTGGCATTGAAATACCCTTTTCCCCAATATTCCCAATAGAGACGGGCGCCGGAAAGCGCCGTATTCGTCAACCAGGTGATTGTGATGTTGTCGAGGATGTCGTCGCGCGTGAGGCCGGCGGATTCTCCGGCGAAGACGCGCGAGATCAAGTCGTAGCTGCGCGCGTCGTGGTCAAGGAAATAGGCGGCGAGACCGACGGGCGAATCCGCGATTCCGTACAGTGTCTGCGGCCGCAGGCCCATTTGGAATCCGTAGGCGATTCCTTTTTGATAAACAAATTGCAGGCGGTCGTAAGCGATTTTTTCATCGGCTGAGAGGCCCGCTGGCGCCGGCTTGCCGGAGAAGGCTGCCTGATCGATCTCGGCGGGAAAGATGCCCGGCATGTTGGTGTGAATGCCGAGCAACTCCGGCGGCGCCTGCACGCCCATCAGGTCGACGATGATCGCGCCCCAATCGCCGCCCTGTGCTACAAATCTTGTGTATCCAAGGCGCTTCATCAATATGGTCCACGCACGGGCGACGTGAGCGGGGTCCCAGCCAGTCGAGGTGGGCTTGCCTGAGAAGCCGTATCCCGGCAGCGAAGGGATCACGACGTCAAATGCATCTTCCGCCTTTCCGCCGTGTGCGGTCGGATCGGTGAGCGGGCCGATGATCTTGAGCTGCTCAATGATCGAGCCGGGCCACCCGTGTATGACGATGACCGGTAATGCATTCTGGTGCTTTGATCGAACGTGGATGAAATGAATGTCCAGCCCGTCGATCTCGGTGACGAAATTCGGCAGAGCGTTCAGCTTGGCCTCGATCTTGCGCCAATCGTAATCCTTCGCCCAATAGCGGGCGAGTGCCTGCGTGGTCGCGAGCTGCACGCCTTGCGTTGCGTCCGCGACAGTTTCCCGGTCGGGCCACTTTGTTGCGCTTATGCGCCGCCGCAATTCTGCAAGATCCGCATCCGGAAAAGTTACATGGAATGGACGAATTGCATTTTTGTCTGCTACCCGTTTACTGCCTTGTTGGACAGCACTGGTTGGGGTCATGGTGGTCATGACAATCTCCTTTCTAGAGGTTTATCCGCTAGTCATAACTTATTGAGCATCTCAGACGTGGACGGCATTGCAATACCGATCAAAAATAACAGGGAACATTTTGGTGCAAATTCTGTGCCGTTGAGTGTTATTGTTCTGTATACTCTGTTTCTTGCAAATTTTGGCCGCGCCGAGACGAAAAACAGTGGAATGGGAGTAGAAAAAAAATTTCTCCACGACGAAACGGCGACACAATGACAAATCGGCACGCCAAATTGTCATAGATGATTTTAAATACAAACATACGTGCATGCGATTTTCCATTGCTTATTTGCATTCATAATATTCATACTGTCATTAGAAACACGAAATTGTTTTGTTGCGAAGGCAAGCCAAAAGTAAGAACTGGCATTGAATGCATGGGGAGTATACAACGTTCTGTCCGGGAATTGAAATAAATTTGTAAATTTATTGAAATCTTAATAATATAATATTTTTATATGCGAATTAATTATGCTTAAGCTCACCAGTCTGATTGCATAAAAATAGTATGGAGATTCGTACCACGACAAAACATAAGGCGGGTAGGCGCAGTTACAGTGCCGTACCCATCGAATTCGGTCAAAATCATCCCGCGCCTTGCAAGAGATAATTTTGCGAAAGAAATTTAGAATCAATCTGTTTTTCGCGTGGAAGATAGATAGCCACGTCGATGCCAATGCCGTGTAGATACTTGCACATTAGAGGCCCCACATTAGCCCAATCTAAGCCTCCCAAACCACATCCGAGCGCCGGAAGCGCTATTGACTGTACACCTTCTGATTTGAAATGGTCGCGAAACCACGCCAAGCCAGCTTCGATATCGTCCATTCGGGAATTGTCCCGCCACTTTCTCTTTGTTGCGAAAAGTAAAAACCATTTAATAGCGTTAGGTGTAGTAAGCGGGGTCGTCAAGTCTGCTAACTCCGCGTCAAGCGATGCCTCCCGTTTGTAAATAGCTGGTTTAGTGGCCGTCACACGCTTCGCCCGACACGCGTCTTGATAATACACATATACATCAGGAAATTGATATTTTGCCCGTGATGCCAATCCTTTACCCATGATGCCTTGCAGGTTTACACTAACGGTTAGTGTCTGCATTCCCGAGAAGAACATATCACCTTCAACCAAAGAAATATTCTTCCCGATTTTGGCGACGAAGTAAGGCTTAAAGAACATGTTTGGCTCAGGAACAATGGGCATTGTTGTCAGACCAATCATTCCTTCAATGCGTTTTCTTGCCTCATGGTCGGCTACAAAAACCGTATAAATGTATTCTGAGGGGATTCGCTCAGGCACTAAGCATTCCGACATGATCTTCCGTTTGGAACCATTGAGATCGTTCCAATATTCAGCCTGGATAATCATCCATTGGTCATCAATTACTTTTAAGCCGTCTTGTACATTGAAAAAGCGAGTCGGATTGTTGGCAGCATTGCCATCAGTAATCATCACGTGCTGTAGTTGCAGAATACTTGGCTTTATGCCAATCACCGCCAAATCTTTGGCCGTTTTCTCGTGAACGACTCGATACATCATCGGATTACGCGGCTGGAAATATATGTTAGCATACTCCCATAAGCTCGCGCGTTCCGGGGTCGCTTTGTTCTTACGGTTGCTGACGATATCAGCATCATAAATAGGTTTGTAGGGTATCTGTAGGGAATTAACAAGGTCGTGCGACAGTATTCCATTCTTCAGGATCGATGGCACATTCTCGATGTGTGTGATATAAAAAAGTCCCTTGATTTCGGCCCTACGTGCCATGCTAGACATCCTTTTTCAGTGTTATTCCTGCTTATCCGACATTCAGCACTGTCTGAACCTCGAAGACTTTAGAACTATAGGCTTCTTCAACGACGATATTACTGAATATCATCGAATAGAATTATTAGCTATCACAAGAACAATCATATCCACCAGCAAAATTTTGTGGAATAGGGCTTGACATTGTCTATGCCAAGTGAGGAAGTAGAATGGCGGCTGCGCCGCAGTTTTCAGTTTTTGCAAGGGATTGTCACGCTGTCACGCTTAGGAGACCCAAAATAGTAGCAATAAATCCTAATATGTGTTTGGTGTCTCTAACAACATTAAGGCGGGAGCTATTAATACTTTCGTGTTTTTCATGGTTCAAAATCGTTGTGTCGTCGTGTCGTTGTGGTGAAATATTCTCTCTGTGGCCTCTGTGAACTCTGTGGCTAAATCGTTCTCTTACACTTTCGTGCCTCAGCGGGAAAATCTAACCGCTACAGCGCAACAACCCCTGAAAATAGAGGTGTTTCTTCTATTTTACAGCCGCTACAAGCCCCGATCATGTTACGGATCAAAAAGTGCGAAATACTCTATAAAACAAGACCTTGTAACGTTGTAGCGCTTGGGAGGCCCAAAAATAGGAGCAATAAACCCGACTATGTAATTACAGGCTCTTAGAGGCGCTTTGGACACTGAGGAACAAAATGCGGCCGTCGTTGCGGTGAAATCTGTGGATCGTCTTTTGCCTGCCCTGAGCGTAGTCGAAGGGTGGTTAAATCTGTGTTAATCCATGTAATCCGTGGATCGTTTTTCGTGGTAAGAAAGTTATCTCGGCGCGGAGTGCTCTGTTGCAGTATCATCTGATGCGTTGAGAATAACATCGTGGAACCTGATCATGCAGAAAATTCTTGTCCTTCAGCACGTCGAACCGGAAACCATCGGCAATATTTCAGGCGCCCTGGCCAGGGCCCATCTTCAAACACAGACCATTGAAATATTTTCCGGCCAGAGCATTCCCTCCGACGCCGCCGAATTTGCCGGTCTCATCGTTATGGGCGGACCCATGGGTGTGTATGAACAGCAGCAGTATCCATTTATCCGTGAGGAACTGCGCCTCATTGAATCGGCCCTTCGCCTGAAGTTGCCCATCCTAGGCGTATGCCTCGGCAGCGAGTTATTGGCCGCGGCACTTGGCGCGAAAGTTTATCCGACTGAAAAAATAGAAATCGGCTGGTATCCGGTGCGCAAACTTCCGGCTGCTAAAGGCGATCCTCTTATGGACGTTTTGCCCCAAACGTTTAATGCCTTTATCTGGCACGGCGATATCTTCGATTTGCCCGCGGGATCGACCCCCCTGATGGCTTCCGATTTAACCGCCTGCCAGGCCTATCGCTACGGCGACAATGCTTATGGATTTTTATGTCACCTGGAAGTGAATTTCCACCAGATTCTCGCCATGGTCGACTTATTTAAGGATGAACTTCGAGAGGCTGGCATCCCGCCGGAAAAAGTTTTAGATCCAACGCCGGCAAATATTGTGGAACTTGAAAAACTCGGCGGAGAAGTCTTTGCCAAATGGGTGGAATTGATTTGAGTTTAAAAGAATCTGTAAACGTGCAATTAACCTGGCTTCCGCACGGCAAGGGCCTTGGGCCGCCGGCGTATCAAACCGCCCAGGCGGCGGGAATGGATGTGCAGGCTGCGGTAACCGAACCGGTTGTAATTGAACCGATGCAGCGGATGGCCGTTCCCTGTGGTTTCGTCATGGCGTTGCCGCCTGGTTATGAAGCCCAAATTCGTCCGCGTTCCGGCCTGGCGCTTAAGCATGGCATCAGCATGCCCAATTCCCCCGGTACAATCGACGCCGATTACCGCGGCGAAGTCATGGTTCTTCTGATTAATCTGGGCCGGGAAGCCTTCACCATTACTCGCGGCATGCGCATCGCGCAGATGGTCATCAGCCCGGTTACGCACGCCAACTGGTCGGAAGTGGACTCCATTGAGCATCTGAGCTCCACTAAACGCGGCGGCGGGGGATTTGGCAGTACCGGGCATTAAGGGGTGCTAATAAAATAAGCCAAAATGTTGCAGGCGTTTCGCCTTAAATTGTGGCCTGTAGCCTCTGCCCTATGGCCTTGCACACAAATATCATGTTTTACTCCGATTTTTTCGATATAATACTAATCCAGAGCTGCGCTAAGGATGGCGCGGTGAGGGCTTGTTTAAGACAGGCCTTTATCTAGACATGGAAGTCGAGGTTCACATGGCGGGCAAATCCGGATCCAAAGATACAAGGCACTTGCGTGTACTGCGTTACTCTCTGACGCCTCTGGGATGGGCGTTCTGGCTTTTTCTTTCCCTGTCGATTATTTCGTTTCGCCCCACTGATCCAACAATGCTGGCCAACTCCCCCACCGGTTATTTCGCTCCGGGAACGCCTGTGCACAACTGGTGCGGCCCGGTCGGCGCCACCACCGCTTTTATCCTAAATAACAACATTGGCCTGGGTTCCTGGGTATTGATCACCATGTTGGCCATTTTTCTGATCGTGTGGACTTCCGGCAGTAATCTTTCGCAACTGGCTTTCCGGCTGCTTGGCGGCGCAACGCTGATTGCCGCCATAAGCGGCATGGCCAACCTCATGGGAATCGGCCGGGATTTACCGGCTGGCCCCGGCGGAGTTCTGGGGATGGTGATCGGGCATTTTCTTAAAGCACGATTTTATGGCGTCGGGTCGTCTCTGATTCTGATGCTGGTTTTTGTTGTGGGCTTGCTGTTGGCCGCGGATGAAATTGTATTGGTATTCCTCGCGATGCTGCGCCATTCTTTCAACAAGGTCCCAACTAACAAAGTCGCTGGCGCCGCGGGAACGGCGGCGTCTGCTGCTGCAACAGGTTTATGGGCGGGATTTGCCGCGATTTTGCGCGGCCTGTTTGGCTCAAAGCGGGTGAATAAGAATGACGCTTTGGCGCGTAAGGCAGCGCTACTCAAAATGGCGCCGCGTCCAATGCCGGCTCCAAACGCCGCTAAAACTCCCGCTGTTGCAGCGGAAACGCCTGCCGAGCCCGAACCGGCGAAAAAGCCGGAACGCAAAGAACCGGTGGTTGTACGCCGGCCAAAACCAACGAGCGTGGACATGTTGCTGCCTTTCAAGTCTGTGCCGCCGCCGCAGAAACAGGACTTGGGCAACTACCGTCTGCCCGAATTGGATTTGCTTGAAAACGCCGAACCGGCCAATACTGAAGGCAACGAGGAAAAAGTACGTGAAAAAGCCCGCGTGTTGGAGGATTGTCTGCACAGTTTCGGCGTTGAAGGCAAAGTGGTCGCCATCGATACCGGTCCGGTGGTTACGCTTTATGAACTTGAACTCTCACCCGGAGTGAAAAGTTCGCAGGTCAGCGCGCTATCCAAGGATATTGCCCGGGCGCTGATGAGTCCGCCGGTGCGCACCATCGACAATATTCCCGGCAAATCCACGATGGGCATTGAAGTTCCGAACATTGATAAGGAACGTGTGCGGCTGAAGGAACTTCTGCAGCTTGGCCACCACACGATTGAACACATGGCCCTGCCGATGTGTCTGGGCAAGGACGCCTCCGGCAGCCCGCTGATCGACGATCTGGCCACGATGCCGCATCTATTGATCGCCGGCACCACCGGATCGGGTAAATCCGTATGCATCAATTCCATTGTCATGACGCTGCTGATGACCCAGCGGCCGGATCATGTGAAGTTGATCATGATCGATCCCAAAATGGTGGAAATGCAGGATTACAAACAGATACCGCATTTGATGGCGCCAATTATCGATGAAATGCCCAAGGCGGAAAGTGTGCTGGAATGGGCTACTCAGAAAATGGATGAACGTTATGAAACCCTTTCGGAAGCCGGCGTGCGGCACATCAAGCAGTTTAATAAGCTCACGCGCGAACAGATTCTGGAAAAATTCCAGCCCAGCACCCGGGAAGAAGAGGCGCGCATTCCGTTCCACATGCCCTACATCGTCATCATCATTGACGAACTCGCCGACCTGATGATGACCAGCAAGGAAACGGAAAACCACATTGTACGCATCGCCCAGAAGGCCCGAGCCGTGGGAATTCATATGATTCTGGCCACGCAGCGCCCCGAGGCACAGGTGGTCACCGGGCTGATCAAATCCAACATGCCCGGCCGCATCTGCTTCCAGGTTCGTTCGCGGCTCGATTCGCGCATCATGCTCGATCAGTCCGGCGGCGAAATTCTGCTCGGTCAGGGAGATTTACTCATGCTCCGTCCCACCGGTGGAACACTGCTCCGCGGCCAGGGAACATTTGTGGAAGACGTCGAAATCAAACGCGTCACCGGCTTTTTAACCGAGATTGCCCATCCGGAATTTCATCCGGAGTTAATGCAGCTTGGCGCACCCAGCGGACTTGATGCGACGGAAAAAGACTCTCTCTTTGATGATGCCGTCAAAATCATTCTGGAAACCCGCCGCGGATCGGTAAGCCTGCTCCAAAGGCGTTTAACCATCGGCTATTCGCGAGCCAGCCGGTTAATCGACCAGATGCGTGCTTCAGGTATTGTAGGTGCTTATAAGGGCAGTCAGGCCAGTGAAGTGCTCATGACTTTGGATGAATGGGAATCGTTACGTGCTTCGCAGGCCGATTCGCAGACCCAGGAAGATCACGCTTCGGTATCCGAAGATTAATTTTAAACTTCGGTAAATTTACTGTTGTATCGCCGGAGAATAAGAGAGCGGCTGGCTGTATTGATGTTCTTTGGCCGCGGCAGCCTGTACCGCTGCAGCTTTTGCTGATCCATAAAGAATCTCGTCCATCAGCATCTTTTGCGCTGATCCAGGCGCGTAACCGTCGATACCCCATACGCGGGCGTTCACCAAAGCGCTGGAAATGTCGTATGGGTTGACAATAATCATGTATCGATTATCACGATCCAAGCCCAATAGACCGGCATCGGCGCTAAATCCGTGCGTGATGTTGTGGTATTCACGAAAGACAATCTGTTTGAGCAAAACCGAATCCGGCGTGGTTCCATTGAATATCGCCGCATTCATGGGAACAGGCTGCAAATAAGCCAATGGGTAAAGTTCCGCCGCTATGGTGTTAAACGAATCGGTGAAATCCTGACTGCCGCCTGCCGCTTCAACGACCAGCGTTCCGCCGTTATTTAGAAAGTTTCGCAGATTGTGCTCGGTCTGCCAGCTTAGATCAAACTTTTGCGTACCGATCATATAGGCCACCGGCGTTTTGCTTGCGTCCAGATCATCCATACTTTCAACGGTAAATGTCAGTTGAGTGTGATAGCTGCTCCGCGCCATCGCTGCAAATTGCGCCAAACCGTCGGGATCAGGATTCCACATACCTGAATGCCGGATCAGAGCCACGTTAATCACGCGCACGGGTCCGGTAGCGGCGGAATTCGGCGTGCCGGCCAGGCTGAAATCGGCGTTAATGCGATGTTTTCCCGTGGCATAAAAATAAACGTTGGCGGCAACCTGAAACGCCGTTAAATTATTTTTTGTATCCATATTCTGCCACGTTGTAACCAAATCCACGGGACAATGTATCCAGTTCATGTGAATTCCATTGGTAAGTCCCATCAGCCCCAACGAAGCCGGCAGATGATATTCCACTGTATAAACCGGGTTGTTTGGTGCAAGCGCGGTAAGCTGCAATCGTCCGTCCGTTACCTCAGTTGCGGCTCTTTGCATCGCCGCCGTAAAAGTCTTGCTGCCGCCGACGGAGACGGAAAATATCAATCCCCCATGTGCCAGGTAATCCCGCAAACGGGCAATGTCCGCCGTCGTGAATTTAGGATCATCCTGTCCGCTGATCAGCAATACCGGCGCCTCGAGCCATTCATCAAAACTCGAGTTTGTATCGACGCTTCGCCAGTTTAATTGTTGTTCGAATGTCTGGCCGATCCAGCGGCTGAGATTCGCATCATCCAGTGGCAGGCTATCCCATGAACCGGCATAGGCAAATTTTTCAAAGACCACGGGATTAAGCCCGCGCACCAAAAAAAGCAGGGCATAGGAGGACGGTATTACCGGGGTTGGTTGTGCGAGTACACTTCCCTGCCAGCCGCCGGTTTGCGGATTCTGATCGGCAAGAATGGTGGCAGCGCCCATCCTGTACCAATCAGTGCTGCCTATTTTACTCCAGCCGCTCGCCAGACCCACGCGTTCCAGGCCGTACAGATAATACATGTCGTCCTTGGTCTGGATGTTGTTGGCCAGCCAGGCCAGTCCGTTCTGAATATTCTGGTCCTGGCGCGGATTCGAAGTTGCACCGTCCTGCCGGTATTGATCGATAATGAACAAACTCGCCAGTCCCGCCGCGGTCATAGCCTGGGTGGACTGGCCCGATTGCGAGTATGGCCAGCCGCCGTCGGGATTCTGTGAGCCGCGCCAATGGTTATCAGAACGATACCAGTAATTGATGGGTACATATAAGCCGGACATTTCCGCCGCCCAGACTCCCAATACGCCGTATTGACTGTTGGAGTTGTCCCAATCTCCGGAACGATCTTCATTTCCCTTCACCCCGTCCCATTGGTAATGGTAGCCTCCGTCTGCATGCTGCGAATTCAGCAAATATAGCTCCGCGCGGATAAGAGCATTGAGACAATCGGGCTGATTGCTGGGAAAAACCGTCAGTGCGCTGATCTGCAATGAAGCAACGTATGTGGATTGCGGCTTAAGCGTCAGCAAATACCCAATAGCCGGCGCCAGTTCAGGCGAATCCGGCTGCAATCGTGGATCACCCGTCGTCAATCCCGCTTCCAGGAGCGCATAAACGGCCAGTGCCGTCGGGCCTCCGGAATATTCCTGCCCTGGAGAAACCGCCTCCCAGAAATTCGCGGTTTTTTGTGCCAGCAGGTAATCCACTCCGCGATGTATGGCTTGCAAAATCACCTGATTTGACGGCCCAATTTGTTCGGCCTGTGAAGTTTGTGCTGTGTCTTGGTCTGCGCGACAAATACCGATTATGGCGAGATAAACAATGCCCATCAAAACAAGAATTAAGATTTTGATCAGCAGATTGACTGTTCTGAGAATTCTGAGTGTCATGTATACGCCCTTGTATTGAGCCTTATATTTTTTCTCCGGCTCCCTCGGCGTTTCTAACATTAAAATTATCGGTTCAAATTCAAATCGAGTTTGGCGTAAATTGGTTATGTGCAACTCGCACGTAGTTCGGATAAAAATAGGTTTATTATGATCTCCTGAGGGTTTGTGGCACGTTTGGAATAGTCCCCGGTGCTGGTTTCAGGAAAGACTAATGTCCGAGAATGTTAGAACAGAATTTGCGGCAAAAAATACGAAACCGATTCTCGTCACCGGAGCCGCGGGGTTTGTCGGACGGAATATTGTTTCATCTCTCAGGCAACTTGGGTTTAAGGTCCGCGCTCTTGTGCGTCAAAACACAGCCGATCTGGATTCAACTGTTGAGCAAGTGGTGGGAAACATTCTGGATCGCGCAACGCTGGCCCCGGCCGTCGAAGGATCTGCTGCGGTCATTCACCTTGTTGGCATTATCCAGCCGACGCGCAATGCGGGTTTTGTTCAGGTGCATGCCCAGGGAACTGCGAACGTCATAGCAGCCGCCCAGGCTGTTGGCGTTAAGCGCTTTATCCAGATGTCGGCGTTGGGAGTAAGAGCCAATGCACGCAGCATATATCACCAGACTAAATGGCAGGCGGAGCAAACTGTGCGAGAAAGTTCGATGAGTTGGACTATTTTTCGTCCCAGTATGATTCACGGTCCGGGCGGCGAATTTTCCAATATGCTCCGAAACTGGGCGACCGGCAAAGCTCCGCCATTTTTATTCATGCCATACTTTGGCGGCGGCGTGCTGGGGCAAAAACCTGTGAGTAAAATTCAACCAATTTACGTTGGCGACGTGGCGGAATTTTTCGTTCACGCTATCAAAAATCCACATAGCATGAACAAAACTTATGAACTCGGCGGTCCGCAATCCATGACCTGGCCGGAATTTTTACACGCCGCCGCACAAGCCATCGGCGGCCACACGCGGTTCCCCGGAGGCATTCCGATCTGGCTGGCCAAAGCCATGTCGCGATTGGCACTTCCGGGTTTGCCGTTTACTTACGATCAGGTCCTCATGGCTCAAGAAGATAATACCTGCGATATGACTGCCGCACTCAACGACTTTCCCGGTTTAGCATTGCACTCTTTCCCCGAAACCGCTCGCGAATATTACAAAACTATGCAGTAATCATCACTGTTGCAAAAAATATACCCCTCCAGCGTTGAACAAATAGAAGCAGGTGATTTTTCATATTAGATTGCGAGGAAGGAAACTGATAATGCTGCAAAAATGGCTTATGGTAATTCTCACTGCTGTCTTGATCAGCATGATCAACGCCTGTTCCAATCAATCAAATTCCACAGAACCGCCGGCGATTAGTATATGCACTCCACCAATACCCGAAAAAATCCAGACCAATCTGGAGTTTTATTCTTCTGATGCCCAGATGGTCGCAGCGTTTGACTGGGCTAAACGGCAGGCATTGGCTTACGTCTTTGATGGCGACCCCGTAGGTCCATGGTACGAAGCAGCGTTGCCCGGTCGTGAAGCCTTTTGTATGCGCGATACGTCACATCAGGCGATGGGCGCCCAGGCGCTCGGCCTTGGCGTTTACACACAAAACATGCTTTATAAATTTGCCGAAAACATCTCCAATTCCAAAGACTGGTGCAGCTACTGGGAGATCAATCGTTACAATTATCCTGCACCCGTAGATTACAAAAACGACGCCGAATTCTGGTACGACCTGCCGGCCAACTTTGACGTTTTGGATTGCTGTTACCGCATGTACCTTTGGACGGGCGATCTTTCCTATACGAACAATCCGGTTTTCCAGAATTTCTACCGCCGAACCTCAATCGATTATGTAAACCGATGGGATTTAGGCGCCGATCAGGTGATGACGCGTGAGCGATTTATCAATTTACGAGGAACATTTAATCCCAACGATAAATTCGAGTATTACCGCGGTGACCCCGGCTATGCGGAGAAAAAAGAGCCATTTGTATGCGGCATCGACTTGCTTGCTTCGCAGTACGCCGCCTATCACGCATACGCCTACTTTGCGGCAATCCGCGGCGATGAGCAGGTTGCGGCTGAGTTCACTGATAAAGCTGATGCAGTCCGGAACCTGATTAATACTACGTGGTGGGACGCAAAGGACAACTGTTATTACGGCCAGCTTGACGCCAACCATCAACTTACAGGATCGGCGGATGCATCCGTACTTTATTATGATGCCACGGACAACGGACCAAAGGCGCAGGCGGCTCTTGCAAGCCTTATCAGCAGCATACGCAAAAATCCGTCGAGCGGCGTAGAGGGAGAATCACATTACGCTGAAATTCTCTATCACTATGGCGTCCCTGACGTCGCCTACACCGAAATCATGGATTTGACCCAACCAGGGCGATTCAGGCAGGAATATCCGGAAGTTTCCTATTCGGTCATTGGAGCAATTGTGACCGGCCTGATGGGCGTGAGCCTCGAGCCTTCATTCCCATCCGAATCGGCTCTACAGGGCGGCTACGTTGAGATCATTGTCAAAACTTTTCCGGCGTTAACCAGCCAGACGGCCTGGGCACAGATTTGTCATTTACCGATTCGAAAAAACCGAGTAAGCGTTCTACATGAAGGGTTGGGCAAAACCATCTTTACCAATGAAAGTGGGCCCGCGTTAATCTGGCAGGCCATATTTCCTGGTAACTACGCCAAATTGCTTGTGAACGGCAAACCAGTCAAAGCCGAGCACGGTCTGGAGCCTATTGGCCGTGTGACTTCATGGATCAGTATTCCAGTCGGTGCCGGCGATTCTGTATGTGTCCAAACGCCATCTTCGTAACATATTTGCAATGTAATTAAAGAAGAAAAACAACTTTGCCGCTTATAATATCAGCATAATGGTCATTTTGCACATAAAATAATCGCCGTGCCTATTTTGTAACACAACCTAAATATAATATAATTGGATCCCATATATTGATCTAAGTCATTGTTTTTCAATGTCTTATAATCTATTTAGAGACGAAAAAATAGGTTTGTTCAGGTAACAATAACTTTGGGCATCATATGATTACCACTACATACATTCGATTTGCTTATTTCTTTGGCACTGGCGGTATTCGGGCCATTATTGCCCGGGGTGTGTCTTTTGGACTCCTTACGGTCCAACGGACTAGTCCATGTACATACGGAGTTACGCGGAGGCTGTAAATGACGAATCGCGCTGAGCAGGAGCTCACGATTCTTACCGAAATCGGGCGGGTGCTTTCTTCCGGCCTGGACTTACACAGCATTTTCGATCAGACGATGCGCGTTCTGGGGGAAAGACTGGGCATGGAACGCGGTTCAATGGTCCTGCTGGATGAAGCAGCAGGCAAATTGCAGATTGAAGCCGCGCTTGGTTTAACGCCCGAAGAAATTCAACGCGGTCAGTATGATATTGGCGAAGGCATCACCGGACAGGTCGTAGCCACAGGCCGCCCACAAGTTGTGGCGGACATCAGTAAAGACGTTAAATTTTTGAACCGCACCGGCGCCCGCGATCTGGTCGCCGGCCAAATTACAAGTTTCATCTGCGTCCCGATCCGCATTGAAGGACGCGTTGTCGGCGCGCTGTCGGTGGATAAATCGTTCGTGGACACCGATACCCTTTCCAGCGATCAGCGCCTGTTGGAAATCCTCGCCGCGTTTATCGCCCAGGCCATCAAGATCAATACCATTGTCGCCCACGAACGCGAGGAATGGATAGAAGAACGCCGCCAACTTCGCGACACACTGCAAAGTAAATACAAATTCGACAACATCATCGGCTCCTCGCCGGCCATGCTCGAGGTGTTCGACACGATCGCCCAGGTTGCCGTCAGCCGGGCCACAGTCCTGCTTCTGGGTGAAACGGGAACAGGTAAAGAATTAATTGCCAAGGCCATCCATTTTAATTCCAACCGCGCGGATAAACCGTTTGTGCGCATGAATTGCGGCGCCCTCAGCGGCACTCTGCTGGAGTCTGAACTTTTTGGACACGTCAAAGGAAGCTTCACCGGGGCGATACGCGATAAAATCGGCAGATTCGAAGCCGCCAACACCGGCACGTTGTTTCTGGATGAAATCGGCACCATCGATACGGGATTGCAGGTTAAATTGCTGCGCGTCCTTCAGGAACGCGAGTTCGAACGCGTCGGCGACACGCACACCATGCGCGTGGACGTTCGGATCATCGCGGCAACCAACCTGAGCCTGCAGGACGAGGTCGCCAGAGGGCGATTTCGTGAAGATTTGTTTTACCGGCTTAATGTTGTAACCATTCAACTGCCCGCTTTGCGCAACCGGCGTGAGGATATTCCGCGATTGATCGATTATTTCTTTGACAAATTCAACGCCGAGAACGGTAAGAATCTCAATAAAATCAGTCGCGAACTGCTTAACGTATTCGTGCGTTATCCCTGGCCGGGCAATGTGCGCGAACTGGAAAACGCCATTGAGCGGGCCGTGGTTCTCAGCCGCAGCGACACGCTCACCGAGGATCTATTGCCGACCGCGATCCGCGCGTTCGCCCAGCAGGGAAAAAGCAACATCGCCAGTGAAGACCTCGACGGTCTTGTGCGCCGGGTCGCCGAACAATCCATCAATGAATATGCGCTGCGCGAAGGGCAGATTTACGATCTGGTGATTCGCCAGGTGGAAAAATCACTCATTGAAAAAGCCCTCAAACGCTGCGGAGACGTGAAAATTAAAGCCGCGGATTTCCTGGGCATCAATCGCAATACACTCAATAAAAAAGTCAAAGAACTGGGCATCGAAGCCGGCGACGGCACAACCACGGAAAATCCGGAAAACTAAAAACATTTTAAATCACGCGGGTTCATATCCCGTGCCTTAGAACATTTCCACTACAGATATGGCGTCTGCGTTGGTGTAGACGGAATTGGCCGCAAGCAAGAGCGACAAGGCGGGTTTGCCAAACCCCGTCGCTCAGCGATGACGCAGCCCGTCTGTGCCAACCCGTAAGGGTCGCTTCAAGCGACGCGGACGCTATAGCTGGAGTGGAACTACTCGAAAGAGCGATATTTTACGATATATCGCAGTTCGCCCGTCTGTGCGGACGATAGAATAAACAGGCGAGGATCGCATGGCTCAGGTAAACGAAACGGAACTTTTCAGCCTGGGATCGCAAATTCTCTCGGAGATTCACCCGGCGCATCCTGCGCTATTGGACCGCCAATATCATGAAGATCAGTTTTTGAGCCGCGTGATGGGCGACCAGCGGCTAAAGCGGCGGGTGCTGCATTTTGTGGACCTTCTGCCGTCATTGAACAATGACCGGGATATTGTTGAACACCTGGATATGTACATTGGGGAAAGTCCGCTGCCGGTTCCCTGGCCGCGACTGGTGCAGTGGGGATTGCACCACGCGCGACATGGCCTGCCGGCGCATTTAATTGCCGGCACGTCGCGGGCTATGTGCCGTCGCATGGCACGACGATTCATCGCCGGAGAAAATCTGGATCAAACCGTTGACGTACTTGATCGATTATGGCGAAGCTCCATGGGCTTTACGCTCGACGTGCTGGGTGAAACTGTCACCGGCGAGAAAAAAGCCGCTCAGTATCAGCGCCAATACCTGGATTTAATCGCGCGTCTTTCCTCGGCCTGCAAGTCATTCAATGCGGACGGACATCCTGCCGGCCGCGAACCAAAAGTGCAGCTTTCCATTAAAACGTCCGCGCTGTATTCCCAGGTGCGTCCCGTGGACATGGATGGCGGCGTTGTAGAGATAAAAAACCGCTTGCACCCCATTTTCCGTGCCGCCCGTGACGCCGGCGCTGCGCTCACGCTGGATATGGAACAATTTGATCTACGAAACATGACGCTCCAGGTTTTTTATGAATTATTAAACGAAGCGGAATTTGCTCGTTGGACCGGCGCCGGCATCGCCATGCAGGCTTATTTAAAAGACACGCCGCAGCAACTCGAACAACTGGTTTCATGGGCCAAAGAGCGCGGCACGCCGGTGCTCGTGCGACTGGTACGCGGCGCATATTGGGATTACGAGCAGATGCTCGCGCAACAAAACGACTGGCCGGCGCCTGTCTGGCAACACAAACATCAGACCGATCTTTGCTATGAACAATGCACACAATATTTACTGCGTAATTATCCCATAATCCGGACGGCGGTTGCCACACATAATCTCAGGAGTATTTGTCTGGCCATATTGACCGCGCGGGATGCCGGGCTCAAAGCTGGTGATTACGAATTTCAGATGCTCTATGGCATGGGAGATCCGCTCAAAGAGTCACTGGTGCGGCGCGGACAAATGATGCGCGTCTATGTTCCTTACGGACCGCTCTTGCCCGGCATGGCTTATCTGGTGCGACGACTCCTCGAAAATTCATCCAATGAATCGTTCTTGAAACAAACTGCCGAATCTCAAATGACCCCGGATCAATTACTTGCCCCGCCCGCAGAAGAATCGCTTCCAAAAAATGCTCATTCCCCTTCTTCACCAGATTCATCAATCAATACATTCCGCAACGCACCTCCACGGCGTTTTTGCGATCCGCAAGTTCATCGGAAATTTGCCAAAAGCATCAGGGAACTTTCCGTTTCGTTGCCCATCGCTGTTTCGCCGATCATAGCGGGACGCACGATCGCCACAGATGTAAAGATGAATATTGTAAATCCCAGCCGGCCGGCTGAAACCATCAGCCAGGTTCTTTGTGCCGGCCGACAGCTTGTAAAACACGCTATTGAGGCTGCACAAGCGGCACAGGAAGACTGGTCGCAGATGCCGCCGCGAAAACGCTCCGGACTCTTACTTAAGGCTGCGGACTGGCTTAATTCTCATCGTGACCATGCCGCCGCACTGGAGATTCTTGAAGCAGGTAAACCATGGATAGAGGCCGACGCCGATGTGGTTGAGGCAATCGATCACATGACATACAACGCCCTGCAGGCGGCCCAACTACTTCAAACGCAGCATTTTGACGTTCCCGGCGAGCAGAATATTTATGAATACCGGCCACACGGCGTAGCGGCGGTTATTGCTCCGTGGAATTTTCCGTTGGCCATTCCAACCGGTATGGCGACCGCGGCACTTGCGGCTGGAAACACGGTGATTCTCAAACCGGCTCCACAAACGCCCGCCGTGGCGCAACTGCTTTGCCGCGCCCTGGAACACGCCGGTTTGCCGACCGGCGTAATGAATTTCCTGCCTGGCGGCGATGATGTGGGCAAAGAACTCGTGGAAAATCCGGGGATCAATTTAATCGCCTTCACCGGCTCAGAAACCGTCGGTCGATGGATTTATTCCACTGCTGCTGATGTCGTGCCCGGACAAACGCATCTTAAGCGCGTGATTGTGGAAATGGGCGGCAAAAATGCCACGATAATCGATTCTGACGCCGATCTTGATGAAGCCGTTCTGGCCGTTGTCGCTTCCGCATTTGGCTACGCCGGACAAAAATGCAGCGCTTGTTCACGTGCCATTGTTGTTGGGGATGTTTACCAACAATTTCTGGACAATCTTATTGACGCAGCGGCAAGTTTGAAGGTTGGACCCGCGGATGATCCATCCACTTTCATGGGGCCGGTTATTGATGCCGGCGCAAAAGAGAGGATATTGGACGCCATTCAACGGGGCGCTACTCAAGCAAAACTGATTTTTCAGGGACGCCTGTCAGAAAAACTGGACGGTTATTTTGTTCCACCGGTCATATTTACCGAAGCGGCTTCCAACAGCTTTCTGGCGCAGGAGGAAATTTTTGGACCGGTATTGACGGTATTTCATGTCGATACCTTTGAAAAGGCCGTGGAATTAGCCAATAACGTTCGCTACGGCCTGACCGGAGGCGTCATCAGCCGCAACCCACATCATATTTCATTCGCCCGCCGGCATTTGCAGGTTGGCAATTTGTACATTAACCGCAAAATTACCGGCGCCATTGTCGGACGTCAGCCCTTCGGCGGGATGAAAATGAGCGGCGCCGGCTCACGCGCCGGCGGACCAGACTATTTATGGCAATTTGTACAGGGAAGAACCATCACTCAGAACACTGTGCGTCATGGCTTTGTACCACCGGAAAAATCCCAGCGACCGATTGAATAGAACAAAGCAAAACCGGCTTGCGTATAGTTGCCGTCGGGCATAGGGTCTCTAATAAAACAAGACGTGGCCGCGACGCTGGGAATTTTGGTCCCAAATAAGGAGCTTTGACGATGCAAGTATTAAGATACAATAACGGTTCGGAGAAGCGATACCGATAGCAATCGGGATATGAGGCCCAACGCGGCTCTAGGCTTATTTTGTTAGAGACCCTTACACACTTATTCATGATTTTAAGGGCATTTTGGAGCAAAACATGGTGCTGCGGCGTTTATCGATGTTCTTAAGCTTCAGCGTTTTTTGCGTAATCTTGCTGATAACAACTTCCGCAATGAATGCTATGGATTTGGGCTCCGGTTCCTCTGCACCATCGGGCACAACTCAACCCTCGACGGCAGGATTGCCCCAGGCGCAGCCTGACAAAATTTCCACCGTTCATCGCAGCATCACCATCGACGGTAAACCTTTGAACTACACAGTCACAACAGGCTACATGCCGATGAAAGATTCGCAGGATAAACTCGAAGCGAACGTTTTTTTTATCGCCTATACACTTGATGATCCGGCTCAAAATAAATCCGAAAGACCCATTACTTTCGTATTTAACGGCGGTCCCGGCGCTGCTTCAGTCTGGCTGCATTTGGGTTGCGCCGGACCCGTATGTGTGGAACTTACCCCGGACGGCAATGTCACTCCCCCGCCTTATAAACTTGTCGATAATGCCGATACCTGGCTGACCGCGACGGATTTGGTTTTCATTGATCCGGTCGGCACGGGTTATAGCCGTCCCGCAGCCGGTGCGCCGGACAGCAAATTTTATGGCGTGCAGCAGGACGTGGAATCCGTTGGTAATTTCATCCGCCTTTATACCACACTGTATCAGCGTTGGGGGTCGCCAAAATTTCTGGCCGGTGAAAGTTACGGAACCACGCGTGCCTGCGCACTGGCGGACTATTTGAGTCAGCAAGTGGGCATGAATCTCAACGGTATTATCCTGATATCCTGCGCTTTGAATTTTCAGACACTCAGCCCTGATCCGGGCAATGACACGCCATATCCGCTCTATTTGCCCACCTATACAGCGACCGCATGGTACCATCACAAACTCCCCGCGGATTTGGAAAAAAATCTTTCTTCCACGCTCTCCGAGGTTGAAAATTGGGCCATTCAGGACTACACACCCGCTTTGTCCATGGGTGATAGCCTCAGTCCGGCCCAGCGCGACCAGATCGCCGATCAGCTTGTGCGCTACACCGGACTTTCAAAGCAATTCATTTTGCTTTCCAATCTGCGCATCAGTCCCTTTGCCTTTGAACAGGAGTTATTGCGCGATCAGCAATTGGTCGTTGGCCGCATGGATACCCGGATTACGGGCTTTAATCAGAATCCGACTCATGGTTCAGCGGAATATGATCCGGCTGTGGACAATTTTGTTCCGGTCTTTACGAGCGCCTTTAATCAATATGTGCGCAGCGAACTGAATTATTCCAACGATTTACCCTACGAGGCCCTTGCACCGCTTCCCTGGGATATGGGAAGTTCCGACGGCGGCTATTTATACGTAACCGATAACCTGCAAAACGCCATGGTCCGCAATCCATATCTGAAGGTGATGGTCTGCAGTGGATATTTTGATCTGGCAACGCCGTTTTTTGCCACGATTTATACGTTCAATCATCTTGATCTGCCGGATAACCTGCGGAAAAACATTCAGGAAATATTTTTTGACGGCGGCCATATGCTCTACCATCCGGAATCGATGCGCGCCAAACTCGCGGAAAATGTGCGTGCGTTTATTTCCGGCGCGATCAGCCAATCTCCCGGCGGCGAAACCGGCTCTGTCCCCGAGGCAACCTCCCCATAAAACCCCGAGGTTTTTTGCACTAATTCCTTCCAGTACCGATAACCAAGCTGACAAAATAATATGGGACGAAATCCACCTCGCCCGGATCATTTTCAGACTGCTAAAAGCTAATGCAATTCCTGTATCGCACCGATGACTTATAGGATGCGCCATGCGGCCAGAACATTCCGTTCAAACCGCGTGAACAAGGACGAACGGCTTTGACGCATCGACCGGCAAAGGAATGCAATTCTGTTGTGTCTGGTTTTGTGTTGTAAGGCAGCCAAATATGACGTCCATAAGTGCTTCTAATTCGCCAACCACCGAATCCCGCCCCTCTTCTCCGCCGTCTCCTCTGATTAATGAAGCAGCGCTGACCAAGCTGGTGCAAAGGCATGTTTTTGCGCGCGATGAGGAGTTCCGTCGACATCAAAACATTGGCATGGGCGCTGGCGACAAACAAAACCGCGGATTGCCCTATCACCTGGTGCTGCCGTCCAAATCGGGTCTTTCTCCGGAAGACATTTTCTCCAATTTGCGCTGGGGCGGACGAGCCATTATCGTGTCCGATTCTCCGCAGGAAATTAACGAGCTGGCGCAACGTTTCACGCGTTGGGGAAGTTTCGCCCTGGAGCAAAGCCCATCCAGCATCCGCAAACCGATTCTGGGTCTGCCGATTCCCTATGTCGGAAAATTGATTCATTATTTTACGGTTCGAAAAATCGATTTGATCCGCCCCGGCGAATCATCCGATCGGTTTACTTATCATGTACGGCTGACCAAGCGGCGTCCCGATGACAAACAATACATCGTCGTCAAGTCGGTGCCGACCGTCGACCGCGTGATATCGCGCCTGCGCGCCAAATTTCCCGACCTCCCATTTGATGAATTACGGCACAGGGCTCAGAAATTCAGCGACAAAATATTTCCCGTCTTTTTAACCCGCGAAGCGGCGATGCTCAAAATTCTGCAACGCGACCTGCCGGAAAAATATCGCAACCGCGTGCCGCGCTGCCTGGGGGTTGAACACGACTCGCGGGGTTTTGTCAGAACGCTTTATATGAACTGGCTCAGCAACGGGGGACGAATGCTCTCCCAGCTTGAATTCGCCATTCAAAGCACTGAATTGCTCGCCGCGCTACATGATGCCGCGGGCGTGATCCACCTGGATCTGCGGCTTGATAATTTTGTAATTACCGAAAACGGCGTGGGTTTCATCGATTTCGGTTCCGCCGTACGAGGTAATGAAACATTCGCCGACAACTCCCTCTTATCCACTTTATATGAAGAAATGATGCATACGTCGCAAATTCAGAAAATGCTCTGCCGCATGAGCGACCAGGGCTTGGTAACCGCGGACATATTGCGCCAGGGAAGAAACCGCGTGGATAAGTCCGTTGATTTGTTTTATTTGACCGTGCAGTTTAATAAACCGCATATTAATCCCGACTTCGTCGGATTGGTCAGCTACAATCCCAAAAACTTTGAAGCGCGGCACATCAAGTGTTTTACAGACCAAGTGCTGCGCCCCGTCGATTCGGCGCATTCTCCATTCCAGTCGGCAACCGACATTCTTCAGGGACTATACAAGGTGCGCGAAATGGTTGAACAAGGCAGTGATGTCCCGGATCACAATACAACAGTTGCCCTGGACGCGATGATCAACAAAGCGCCGGAAAGCCAGTTCGCCAAGCCTCATACCCATACCTCGACGGCCGCCGCTGCCGCCAAATAAGTTTTTTTTCAACAAATTGAATCCGTATATAGCCTGAGGGCCGGGGTCCTCAGGCTTTATTTCCATCCCATGATCTGCATATTCACGGCATGTTAATTTATAATATTGTCCCATAAGAATCTATCTCAAAACATAGCAAGAGCCGCGTTTGGCCTCCAGGTGGCCAGATGCAAGGAAGAGCGACGAGGTTATATTCGATAGATAATATGCAGAGGAGCGATGACGCCGCAGATGGCCGCTTGAAGGCCAAACCCTTCGGGACGAGGCTGCCTGACCCCGAATCCGGCGTCGCACCTTCGAACTGTATTGTATTTTAATACCCGCTCGTCGGTGCTCCTTGGCTCGTGGCCAGGCAGCCGACGTCGCGGCCTCGATATGGTTTGAGATAGATTCTGAAGAGAGGTTTTATGCCGCGCTGCCCAAGTTGCCAAATAATCATGACTGATGTGATTCAAAATGACATGCACGCCAAAACCTGCAGTGTGTGCTTTGGAATCTGGATTTCGCGTGAAGGGCTTTTGCGCCTGGTTCGAAAACCCCAGGTTGATGATCAGAACCCGCAGTCCTCTCAGGCAAGCCTTCAGGATCTGGCGGCCGTGGCCACGGAATCGGATACCCCAAAACCCATGGTATGCCCGGAATGCAGTCAAAAAATGCGAATTGATCGTATCCACCCCATTATCCCGGTCAATCTTCAATTCTGTGATAAGTGTCATGATGTCTGGGTAGATGTCGGTAAGCTGCCGTTAATTCAGCGTTTATATACCGAGTTTCAAAAAAGCACCGACCCCAAAATCGTTGAGATTCGTGAAAAATACGCAATGGCGCAGCTTGGTATGGAAATTACCCGGGAACGGCAGGCCGATGCTTTAGCCATGGCCAGAAGTCTTAATTCACCCGTTTCCTGGCACAGCGGCCTGGGGGCTGCAGAACTGCAAACGATTATCAGCGCGTTGAGCGGTCGATAGCCAAATTTCCTGCTATGCGCTCTTGACTTTTGCACCCCCGGAAGTTCCATGAAAAAATTACTTGCTCGCCAAACGCTTGGATTCCCTCCGGCGAATTGTTAGCATTAGCCTAGGTTCTTGTTTAAAGTCCGTCAGACAACGCATCGGACGCTTTAAACGAAAACCTCGGTCTTGGGAGTCGAAACCGTCATGAGCGACTGGCAGGAAGCTGAGCAGCGCGTCGAGCGGGCTCACGAATATTATGAACGCGGCCGGTGGGAAGAAGCTCTTTCAGAACTCCGACAAGCGATTGAAATCAACCCCAACATCAGCGCCTGGTATTTCAATCTCGGTCTTACTCTGGACATGATGGAGCGCTTTGAAGAAGCGCTTACCGCGTATCGCAGGGCGCTGGAAATTGATCCATTGGATATCGAATCGCTCAACGCCGCCGGCGCTGATTGCACGCGCCTTGGCAAATTCCATCAGGCCATCGAATACTTCGAAAAAGTCGAGAAAAACGACGCGAGCTATGAACCCTGCTATTGCAACAGGATCGTGGCCTATTCCGAACTTGGCGAACATGAACGGGCCGAGGAAATGTTTTATCTGGCCCGCCAATATCGGGAAAAATGCCCGGTTTGTTTTTACAACATCGGAAATTCTCTTTTCGACCGCGGCAAATACGACAGGGCGCTCTGGTGCTGGCAACAGGTCCTGGAGCTCGAATCCGAATATCCCCAGGTGCATGCCCGCATGGCCGAGGTTTACTGGGCCAAAGGCCAGTTGCCCGCGGCACGCCAGCATCTGATCGAAGAATTGCGCGCCGATCCCGGCAATCTGGACACTTTGCTGGACCTGGGCGAACTGCTTATGGAAATGAACCAGCCGGCCGCGGCCGCGGAAAAATTCCGCCAGGTGCTGGACCTGGAACCCGATGAGTGCACCGCTCATTTCCAGCTTGGTATTCTGGCTGAAAAAGAAAATGACTTCCGTCTGGCGCTGGAACGCTTTAAATTTGTGTTGCGCCACGACTCGCGTTTTGTCGGCGCCCATCTGAAAATCGCGCGCATTCATCACCAGCTCAAGAACCAGCCGGAAGCGATGTACCATGCCAATTGTGAACTTTCACAGTCGCAAATCGACAATCAGACGCTACTCGAACTGGGTAATCTGTTGATGGACATGGGACAGATCGACTCCGCCCTGACCGCTCTTAGACGCTTGTTGGAACAGGACCGGCGGAATGCCGACGCCCGTCATTCCCTGGCCGTAGCCCTGCTGCTCGCGGGTCGAATCGACGAGGGGATACAGCAGTGCAAGATGGCACTCAGGATTCAACCCAAGTATATGCTGGCCATGTCTAATCTGACGCTGGCTTATATGAGCAAGCACGATTTCGCCCGTGCCCGATATTGGCTCGCCGAAGCCCTTAATATCGCTCCTGATGATGCACAATTGCGGCAGATTCAGCATCGCCTGTGGCTGGAATCGGTCTGGTATTACTTTTTCCGTATACCCCGGGAAATTATTTTCGCTATTCGCCGTAACAAATAAGGCACGGATTCCCGCGGATCGATATTTGAAAGACTCTTAGAATCTATCTCAAAACATATTGAGGCTGCGACGTCGGCTGCCTGGCCACGAGCCAAGGAGCACCCGACGAGTGGGTATTAAAATACAATACAGCGAGGAGGTGCGACGCCGGATTCGGAGTCAGGAAGCCTCGTCCCGAAGGGTTTGGCCTCATTAGCGGCCATCTGCGGCGTCATCGCTCCTAGGCGTATTATCTATCGAATATAACCTCGTCGCTCTTCCTTGCATCTGGCCACCTGGAGGCCAAACGCGGCTCTCGCTATGTTTTGAGATAGATTCTTAGCGCCTCGACGTTTTGGTTCCGCCAAACAACCGGTTGGCAATCATGGCCGCCCAGATTGCAATGGGTATCGGGCTTAACAAAACCGCTAACTGCAGGAATGTTTCCCATTGGTCGGTTGCCTGGTTGCCCAGCGAAATGATTTTCAGCGATTCAAGAAAGCAGCTCACGACCAGCACCGGCACCATCACCGCGGTGCCGATGCGATACGCCACGCGCAACGGCATGCCCAGTCCGCGGCAAACCATCACCGTTATGGGAGCGACAAGTATGATCATTAATACGGACCAGATGGCCTGTTGAAGAAAAAGAAGAAGCCAGCCCAGGCAGACCGTCAAAAATAAAAACACCAGTCCCATGATGTTTACAATCCTGGTCAGACTCGTTGAATCCAGTGTGACCGGCGGCGTCTGATTCGCAGAGGGCGCGGCATTGGCCGGCAGGTTAAGTATGACCGCCAGACGCCCTTGAATATCTGCAAGTGAAATAATTTGCGGTTGCTGATACAGCGGGGAATGAACGACAATATTGCTTTGCGTAACATCTACGTTCATCATCAAATCTCCGTCCGGCGGCGAAATCTTTGCCTGCCCGGATGGATCGATGACCAGTTGAGCATTCTCGCCTGTTAGTTCGATAAATTGGCCGGGTTTAGCGCGCGGACCTGTGAAAGAGAGCTTTCCATTGTCCAGAAGCATCGGTGGATAATTGTGATCGTATGAAACAGCGAAATCTCGGGCCATGGAGACAAAATTGTTCGCCACGGGAAACAACAAAGTCATGGCCAGAATAATCGACGTAAGCACGGTTACCCAGAATAATGCCCAGAACGTAGCCGAATATGGATACATCGCCGACTTGGCCCACCACTCCGGATCCACGATCAATAAAAAAATCCGCTTGAGCAAAAATGGCGCACGAGGTGGAACAGGAGGCTGCGATTCCGGCGACTGGGCCGGAGAAATTCCAGATGAATTGGGTGACTGCGTCATGGTACTCCGGGACCGCGTCAGGAATTTAGAGATTCTTAATCATTTACACGGCCAAGATACTCGCCGGTGCGAGTATCCACGCGTACCATGGTACCCTTGTTAATAAAGTCCGGCACATTAATCACCAGGCCGGTCTCCAGGATTGCATCCTTGCCTACGTTGCTGACCGTGGCGCCTTTGATGCTGGGTGGGCAATCTTTAATTTCCAATTCCACAGTATTGGGCAATTCCACGGAAAACGGTTTGCCCTGGTACATGGTGATTTGCACCTGCGTATTGGGTTTGAGGTATTTGACAGCTTCGCCCACTACTTCGCCGGAAAGTTCCAGTTGTTCATAGTCGCTCAGGTCCATGAAGTGGTGTGTACTAGCTTCGGAATAGAGGTATTCCATGGGCTTTTGTTCCAGAAACGCCTGTTCGAGCGTATCGTCAACGCGAAAGCGCTGTTCGATAATGCTTCCGGTCTGCGTATCCTTGAGCTTGACCTGCATGAAGCTGCGCCAGTTTCCCTTGGATACTTTGGCAAAATCATGGACGACGTAGAGCTTGTTATTGTATTCCACGGCGATGCCGCGCCGAAGATCGATGGCTTTAATGGACATGAAAACTCCGCTCATTTAGGGCCGCCCGCCGCGGCCGGGACAAAAATACCATGCCCTCATGGGGATTCGAACCCCAGTTACAGGCGTGAAAAGCCCGTGTCCTAGGCCTCTAGACGATGAGGGCTATAAGAGCACTGCATTATAATGGGCTACTTAACAGCGAACAACTTGGAGTGAAAAAATCAGGGGAAACGGTATATAGGCGCGCATCCTATTTTTCAGAAACAGTGATCTCTTTTGTATTACGTTCAAAATCGATTATCAGGTCGTATTTCTCACCCCCATCGCGATATATTAATGTAACTGCTTCTAATAAAAGTATGCCCTCTTCCGATGGTTTTCTGGAATAAAAACGATTGATTTCATTTATTAGCCAACCCTCTTTGCAGGAACCGAGATTACGATTTATTTTTTCCCCTTTAAAGCATACCGTCCATTGTTCCCCATCAAGTTGAATCGGCAATTTTCTCTCAATCATATTCTTGCCCTTTATCAGAATGTTACTTTCAGGCCATCATTAACCGTCCAGAGTTTTTCAACCCATGGTGCAAGTTCACATCCTTCTGAGCTTGTACGAATTGCTGTGCCCACTATTGTTGGCGTTGTGGCTAATTGCGTCAAGTAAATAATTACGTTAATAAATGCCGAAGACACGCTTCTAACCCATAACGAAACATTGGTCTTAGTTGCTTATGCTTTCAGGGTTCATTAGAGTTGGTGCCTTTGGTGAAAAAATTGCCCGCGTGGTGGCAAATTTTAGCAGGAAAAACGCTTTTGGGGATTTTCGAGGCAATACTTTTGTAGCCGTTTGCTGTTGTTCGCTTGCGCAAAAATATCTTATTTTGTAGTCCTTTGTGATATGGTGAATATCAGAACTTACGACAAAGCGCTAGTAGCTCAATTGGATAGAGCGTCGGCCTCCGAAGCCGAAGGTTGTGGGTTCGACTCCCGCCTGGCGCATTTTGGCCACAGGCCAAAATAGAGCAGGTGAATTTGGAACAGGAGATCAGGAGAGCAAATAAGGCTGGGGAAAAATAAAGGCTTCCTGTAA
>DATJSN010000077.1:0-62425 GCA_035504095.1 Phycisphaerae bacterium
ATCGTCCAGCGGGCGATTTTAAGGCCGATATAATCAAAGCTCACCGTCATAACGTCTCTCCATTCTACGCGGTTAACCCTTTTACCTCTAACCACTGGAGTGACGGAAGTGGTATGTTTTGCGTGTTGCAGGCAACTCCGGTCTCTCCTACCGCCGGTTTCGACCCAGACGGCAATGCGTCGGGAGAAGAAACGGCACCTAAGAACGTTTCTGTATGCTATTATGTGAGAATCAACTGATTGACATGATCCGATGCAACAGGCGGTTGGCAGTAGTCACGCCCGTTGGGACGATCGTTACATCAATGCTACCGGCAGCAAAGTACTTTGATGCCATTGGTGAACCGGTTAGCACGGATTATTCTACCCGCGCCTGGGTCCCTGCTGATGGCCGTCCAGTACTTGGCTCATCTTATGAAAGGCTCATTGATTCAAATGTTCCAGATCTTCGCGGAGTGTTTCTCCGTTGTGTGAACGTAATAGAGAACAATCCTCAAATTCCGCTAGATCCGAATCATAAAGATCCAGTTGATCGTCCAGCGGGCGATTTTAAGGCCGATATAATCAAAGCTCACCGTCATAACGTCTCTCCATTCTATGCGGTTAACCCTTTTACCTCTAACCTCTGGAGTAACGGAGGGAATATGTGCGTGTTGATAGCAAATTCGGTCTCTCCTACCGCCAGTTTCGACCCAGATGGCAATGCGTCGGGAGAAGAAACGGCACCTAAGAATGTTTCTGTATACTGTTATGTAAGAATCAACTGATCAATCTGAACCGATTTTACTTGTTAACAGAATAGGTTGGTTGGAAATTATTCTCTATTTGGGAAGAAGACCATAACAATGGACCTCTTTTATAATCCTTATTTTGATGGTATCGCCACACTCATCGCGTTTTTCCTTCTCTATGCATTCATAACCGGGCGCTGGAGTCCACTTGCCATTGTTCTTGGTGCAGACGGTCGACCAAGCACTTCTAAAACGCAGTTCTTCCTCTGGACAGTGATGGTCATTTTCAGCTACGTGACGCTCAGTATAGCCCGTGGGTTTCACGGTTATTTCGACCCGGTTAACAATATTCCGCAAAATATCCTCATCACTATGGGTATGAGCATTGGTACCGCTGTGTCAGCCAAAGCCATTACCGTATCCTATCTTGATAGCGGTAAGATATCGAAAACACACGCAAGCACCGACAAAATGGTCGCGGGACTCTCTGCAATCCTCATGGATGATGACGGTGATATAGATCTCTCCAAGATTCAGATGATGGCATGGACGCTAATCGCCATGGCCGTTTACGGCGCTAGGGTAATTCATTTGGTCAACAACGCTTCTTTCACCGATCCGAAGCTTCCTGACATCGATGGAGCCCTCATGGTGCTCATGGGTCTCGGCCAAGGTGCATACGTGGGACAGAAGTTGGTCACCACCAATTCAGCAAAAATCACTTCTTTATCCGTCACCCATGCTGCCCCCGGTGCAAGTATCAACATAATGGGTCAACTCTTTGGACCTACTCAGCAAGGAAACACAATCCTGATCGATGGAACAATGGTTCCTATAACAATAATCGCTTGGTCGGATTCGCAAATCACTTTCACGATTCCCATTCGGCATCCTGATGGTACGGTTCTACCTGTTCCAGGTTCTGGATGCAGTCGGCAAGTCGCTATCAGCGTTGTTATCGATGGCGATGAAAGTAACCGTTGGAATTTGCTAATTCCTTAGTCCGCTGAAAATGAAGGAGATTTCTGTGCCTCCAATAGTAATCATTCATGGTTGGAGTGCTGGTGCCAGTGATTTTAACAACTTAGCTAAAGCACTCGCTTCACACTATAAAGTACCCGTAACCACAATTGATTTGGCACAATGGGAATCCATGAATGATCAAATAACCTATGATGATCTCGTCACAAAGATGGACGCGGCATGGAACGCCGCAAAGTTGCCAAGGGGCCCATATCAAGTTGATGTCATAGTCCACAGTACTGGTGGCTTGTTAATCCGTGATTGGCTTCTCCAATACTTCGCTTTTGCAGGCACGGAAAACTTGGGGCTAGGTCTACCAGACCCAACGACAACAATAATTAGTGGTAAAGGACTTACACCACCCGTTAAGCACTTGGTAATGTTGGCTCCAGCGAATTTTGGCTCACCGCTAGCTGTCGAGGCAACAAGCCTCATTGGACGCGTGATTAAGGGATGGGAATCAGGAGAATTCTTTCAAGTCGGGGCACTATTATTAAAAGGGCTCGAATTGGCAAGCACATATACTTGGCGACTGGCACAATGGGATCGTTTTGGTCCGGTCGATTTTTACAAATCTGGTGGCGTACTTGTGACAGTGCTTGTTGGCAATACAGGATACAGTGGAATTGCAGCGGTTGCTAATGAACCCGGTTCAGATGGAACAGTGTTAGTATCAACGGCAAACTTGAATTCAGTATATGTTACCGCTGATCTTACCGATCCCAAAGAAGCGAAATATACAGTACAGAAGTCTAATGGAAATACAGCATTTCGAATTATGGATGGACTAACCCATGGAACTATCATTGATCCTAATCAACCGGGTGTTATGGATGCCATTACTGCTGCACTCGATGTCGATGATGCAGGTTTCGATGCGTACTGCGAAACGCTTGATGATGTAACGAACGATATAATAAAAATTCGACAAGGCCAGTCCGATTCATATTACTGGGGATATCAAAATACTGTTTTCTTTGTTCATGATCAATTCGGCATGCATGTAACAGATTACTTCATTGAGTTTTATGATGATAAAACCAGCATATTCGAAGATTGGTTCTACCAGAAAATTCTCAGAGACAAATTTGCCTTTTCCGATGATAATGCCTATCGAGCTTTCCTAATTGATATAAAGGTCTTGGGAGAAGCTCTTGAAAAGTTGGGAAACAATCCTGTTAGAATCAGTTTGACAGCAACACCAGAATATTCAGTAAATAAGCGAGTTGGATATCGAACATTTAACGACGAGGATATAAGTGCAATTAGTTTGACACCAGACAAAACAGCGGAATTATTCCAAGCAAATCGGACGGTTTTAATTGATTTATTAATCCAACGCGTTCAAAACGATAACATCTTTACCTTTATCCCAGCACCAGCACCTTAGATTTAAGGATATTAAATGACTGTCGTGTAAAATGCCGATTTTATTTCAGAGAATGCAATAGTTAGAATCCGCCGTACTGTTTATAAATTTGATTTCAATTTACTAGGGAAACTAAAAGCAAAGATGATTTGATTGTACACATTGCTGGAAACAACTTATGCAAATTTCTGCCGAGATTCGATGGTTCTGGTTCGAATACCCACCATTCGCCTTCAAGGATTGGTTTTGCAAGGCAGACAGTCATCGAATTGCCGCCGGAGGCGGTGGGTTACGGTTGGATGAGTATATGTGCGATCGGAAACAAGTAGAATTGGGGGTGAAACTACGGGGTGGGAAAAAGGGGGTTGAAGTGAAAGGTTTGGTTTCCATTATCGAGAATGGCCTGGAAGTAGAACCTTTCATGGGATCAATTGAAATATGGACTAAATGGTCATCTGAGATTCTTGAACTGAATCTGAAAGAAACGGTTAAGACCATCAAACGTCGTTGGCTTCGCAAATTCGATTGTTTTACGGCTGAACCTATAGAAATCGAACTCGATCATAAAGAGAATCCGAAAAACGGCGCGACGCTACCGTCTCAGGGATGTAATGTTGAATTGACCGAGGTTACTCTGGCGAGCCAAGATATCTGGTGGACCTTTGGCTTCGAGGCCTTCGGCACAACCGAAACGGTTGAAGAAAACCTTCGTAAGGCGACAACTACAATATCTAAGCGGTTGCACGGAGAGTTTACTAAAGGGCATTTGGCTAGCTACCCTGTATGGTTGAAAGACTACGCGTCGATAAAACACTGATGCACCGGCTCTGTCTCAACCATCTTTTTTTATACGTGCATCACGTTGTGAGTCATGACTCACAGGATTTCTGCGGACAACCCAGAACATCAGCCATCATCAAAAATGATTAATCACAAATGATGAATGTCATTTTCTTCCATGTTCGGTGATACTCCGCTCGCCAGTATCGCAAATGCGATACGGGTAGATTGATCTTTCGTTCGTGGTAACCAATTATGTCACAGATTACCGATAGAGCCAGATTGCTTTTGAATCAACATCACACATATCGACGAGGTTGTAGCGGGTTTGTAACAAGTGTTTACCAAATTCCATACAGAACAGCAAATTCCTTAATGGGCCCCAATCCAGAAATGGTTGGTGTTAAAGGACATTACAAGAATATCGTTCCTGGCAATGTTGTTGGTTGGAAAACCCCAAACGGACATGGACATGTAGGCATTTATATTGGAAAGCAGAAAGGACGGTCTCAATTTATTGATGTACATAGCGAAAATGAAAAACCACGAATAGTTCATTCGTATGGAAATCATCCACTTTATAAAAGTTCATATTCTTTCCCAAGAAAGGTTCAAATTTTCAGTCGGCGAAAAAAGCCACCTTAAAATGACAACGGTTAAAACTATAAGACGGTCTCCGCCTCTTGAAGACGTTTGGGCTTCATTATTGGCTCAATTGATTTCCGTTATTGTTTATAGAAAGGTAATGCACCATGCGTAGAAAAAAAAACAAGAATCAGAAGCGATTATTAAAGCGCATATCAAAAAGGTCGGAACCACTTACATTGGATAATACGTCTCCAGTGCTGACGAAGGAGCCGCATTTCGCCGAACCAGCTCCCACGCCAGACCCGACAAAGTTCATTGTAAAGCATGGGTCTGATAAAAAAGCATATTCTATACTCGATAGCGAAAAGTCGACTCTCAAGCCACGGCCCTTTCCGGTTCTCGAGGGGACTAACGAACCGGTATTGGATTTTGCCGACACGCTTGGTGATGCAGGACCGGATGTGGTCCAGCAAATTCAGAAAGCAGGACAAATTGTTTTCCATTCGGTGGGCGATACTGGCAACACGCGAGGACCGAAGGACGAGGATCTTGTCTCAGATAAAATGGTCGCCGATTTCGACGATACCGATCCCAAAGGGGTGCCATCATTTCTTTATCATTTAGGCGATGTTGTCTATAGTTTCGGTGAATATCAATATTATTACGATCAATTCTATGATCCATACCGTGATTATCCTGCCCCAATATTCGCGATTCCCGGAAATCATGATGGAATGGTTTCACCATTCTCTTCAACACCGTCTCTCCAGGCTTTTATGGAAAATTTCTGCACGGATGGTCAGCCTCTTCACAAAACCCCGGAGGCAGGTGAATTAGTCAGAACAGCTCAAATTCAACCATCGGTATATTTTACGTTTGAAGCGCCATTCGTACGCATCTTGGGTTTATATAGTAACTGCTTGGAAGATCCTGGGGTAATCTCAGATCAAAAGGGTACATACCCATCTTTATCTAACGCACAATTGATTTTCCTCAAAACTGCACTGGAGCGTGTCAAAAGCGATGAGTTCAATGGTGCATTGATTATTGCTGTCCATCACCCGCCTTATGTTGCGCAAACAAAAAGTACTCGTGGCGACAACGCCGGTCGCCACGGTGGTAGCCCAATAATGTTGGAGGAAATTGATGCGGTTTGTGAAGCTACGGGTGTTTGGCCACATGCATTATTGTCAGGCCACGCGCACAACTACCAACGTTTCACACGCTCTAAGGATGAGCGTCAGACGCCTTTCATAGTTTGTGGTAATGGTGGGCATCACATCACACATTTAACCGGCAAGGGTGAACCTACATTACGGACACCAATGCCTCAAACATCCTTAAGCGACGGCACCGATTCGGTAACTTTTGAGAATTACGACGATGATGATTTCGGTTATCTGAGGATTATTGTTGATACTAAGCAGTTGAGGATCGAATATCATCCGGCCTCTGACGGTGCTGATGCGAAGACCCCAGATGATTTTGTAACCGTGGATTTGTCGACGCACACCCTTGTTCATTATAACCCAATCGAATGAACTCATTAAAAATATAACTTATGCCACGATCTTCTTTTTTATGCTATTTCGTATATATCTGGCTGCAGCAAAATCATCAAATCAGATGATTTGTTGCAGGCTTAACTCAAATTGCAAAGTCTGAGTAAATCCGATTGAATTCGAAAGAAAGTCTAAATGGCTAATACAAATGAAAAATTCTACGAGCGAAGAGATTTTATCTTTGTAATAGAATTGATCTGTCTACTGTTCCTTCTAACATTAGGACTATTCTATTTCGTCAAACCAAATTGGTTTTGTTTTCTTTCCAAATGTTTTGGTCCAATTCCCCTGGGCGTACCATGGTATGGAGCATTAGGAGCGGTATTGATGGGGCTATCTGGCGTTTTTGAGCACTCTGCCAGCTGGGATGCAAACTATGCGCTTTGGCATATTGGCCGCCCGTTTGTCGGCGCAAGTCTGGCGGTTATCAGTGTTCTAATATTTCAAGTTGGGGTTCTGTCTGTCGATTTGAACCCGAACGCTCAATCGTCAACTATTCAAGCGCCATCTAATCCCACAACACAACCATCCAATGGCTCAATTGCTCAAGATCAGACAAACTCCAGAACTCAAATGTCAACTAACCCGACCGATCAATATCGCAATAATCTATTGTTTTATTTAATTGCATTTCTAGTTGGTTACCGTGAGCAAACTTTCCGTGAAATGATCAAACGCCTGACGGATGTCATTTTAGGGCCTGGCGGCAATGCTGTTGGGGCGAGCCCCGTGATTAGTTCGGTTACTCCGTCAACCGCGCCTCATGGTCAGGCGTTACCGGAGATTACTATTAGTGGGTCGGGTTTTGGCAAAACATCATCGGTCAGATTTGGAAACATTCCTGCAAAGATTCAAAATGTTTCTGATGTCCAACTGACAATAACAGTACCCACTGCATCTGGCGCGCCCGGAACAGCAAATGCATCCGCAGGTACAGTGCCGTTAACTGTGACCACCCCGAACGGTTCAGCAACTTTCTCGTTCACGCTGACATAAAACAGATATTACCGGCAGGTACTAGCATGCTCAATCAGATCACTCATTCACTGTAATCGTGAAAAGGGCTTCTGGCCAAAATAGCAGAACTAACTAAAAAATGAGTAAAATTTCAATTATCAAAGACGCAGCAGAAAAGGCGATGGAAGCCGAATTTAGCAGGACAGAATATTTATTGGGAAAGGCAGAAAAGTTTGTAGCTAGTGTTGCCGTCGTAATGGGGTTTCAATTGTTCGACGTGAAGTCATTGCTAAAATCCTCTTCGTTGCAGGTCGAAGTCTTATTCCTGTTGGCTTTCATAGTTTTGATTTTTTCTCTATTTTTCTCCCTGTGCAGCATGCGAGTTAAAAATTATGTCAATTATCCACGAGGAAATAAATTATGGCATGAACTTGAGGAAGAAGCAATATCAGAAACTAATGCCGAAGAGATCGTAGCAAAGATGCTACTAAAAGCGAGAGAGCATAATGCTCAGTTAAATGATGAAAAAGCCAGATTGCTCTTTTGGAACGGCTGGCTGCTTCTTATTGGGTATTGTCTGGTTTTGAGTAGTCAATTATTGGCTGCTCTTAGATGAAAGGAATTCAATATGACTGAACTAGTAATTAATTTGAATGAAGAAGATTCCCAGCGTCTTAAAGAATTGGGAGATAGATTGGGATCGCCAAGCAAGGAAGAAACCTTATTAAGAGCCTTGACACACGCCCACGCAACCTTTTTTCCAGAAGGTATTATTCTTTGTTGTTACAATAAGCCATCAGGAAATATTTTTGTCGGTAGATGGGAAAAGAAGCTTCCTGAATTAGAGCCCGGCAAATTTACACTGGACATTCCTCATTTGAACCTCGGCGCCTCGTCCATGGAGCTATATAATCTTGTGATTAGAAAGTGCAATTTGAAGACGGGACATTTTCAAAGAGCTGTACCGGAAAGATTTTCTCGTGTTTGCATAGAAAGTACATTTTTTGAATTTCCAAAATAGCACGTTTTAAGAGGTGAAATAGACCCCTAGAGTTTTGAAAAGTTGCAGCCCTTTTTCAGCCATTTTTTAATGTGAGCATCACGTTGTGAGTCATGACTCACAGGAGTTCTGCTTGCAAATCTAAGCACCAGCCATCATCAATAATGATTAATCAATAATGATGAATGTCGTTTTCTCCAGCTTCCTGTAATACTTCGTTCACAATTATCGTAAATAGTGACGTAGATATAATTGGAAGAGAATCAAAGTAAAGGGACTTGCCATGGCCAATCAACTTCCCGCGATCAAACACATTGTCCAGCTTATGTTGGAAAATCGTTCATTCGACCAGATGCTTGGCTTTTTGTATTCGGATAACGGCAATAAATCGCTGACAGGCCAACTATTCGAAGGATTGACAGGCAACGAATCGAATCCGGACGATGCTGGCAGAGAGGTGAAGGTATACAAGATTGATGATACTCTCGAACATCCCTACCTTATGCCTGGAGCAGATCCAGGCGAAGGGTTCTTCAATACAAATTACCAGTTGTTTTCGACAGATCATCCAGCGGCAGGAGCGATCCCGACAAATCAGGGATTCGTCATAAACTTCAAAGCCTCGATTGCTTCCGATCAAGCCAAGCACTATAAGGATACTCTTCCGGGCACGGATCCTTCGGAAATTATGGGCATGTATACGCCGGAAATGCTACCCATAATGTCGGGATTGGCTAAGGGGTTTGCGGTTTGCGATCATTGGTTCGCGTCGGCTCCAACGCAAACCATACCGAACCGGGCGTTCGCCAATGCGGCAACTTCGCAGGGGCATCTGGACAATCACGTCAAGATTTTTACCTGCCATAGTATTTTTGGCGCATTGTCGCAGAAAAACATCGACTGGGCAATCTACGGCTACAATCGTGATCCGATGACTCAGCATGATTTCCCGGATACGCAAAACGCGGACGAAAGCCACTTTGGCCATTTTCGCGATTTCAAAGCAAGAGCCGCCGCGGGTACACTGCCTGCTTATACGTTTCTTGAGCCGAGCTTTGGCGCGGGTGGCAATAGCCAGCATCCCAATTATGACGTGGCGTTGGGTGAGCAGTTAATTCACGATGTGTACTACGCACTACGCAATGGCCCAGGCTGGAATGACACGCTTCTAGCAATCACTTACGACGAGCATGGTGGGAACTACGACCATGTTCCTCCTCCGTCGGGTGCCGTGCCACCAGATAACTCGGTTGGAGAGTGGAGTTTTGATTTTACACGGTTCGGGGTTCGGATTCCTGCTTTGCTAATATCGCCCCGTATTGCAAAGGGCACCGTTTTTCGGGCCAAAAGTGGAACGATCGATCATACATCGTTGCTGAAGACGATTGAACTGCGGTGGAATCTTAGTCCTCTGACGGCACGCGACAAGGCAGCACCAGACTTAGGCGACGTGCTTACTCTCGCTATGCCGCGCGCGGACGATCCACTACAAGGTGTCCAAATACCGGTTTCGAACATATCTCACCCCGATCAATCAAAGCCTTCAGTGATTGACAAAATTCATGCCGGGAAAGTTTCGTTATTACCTTTGCGTAATGATCAAGGTAGTTACGATCAACACACACCGCCGGATTTATCATCCAGCGCGGATATCGGTGACTATATTCGCACACGCACTGCGGCGTGGAGTCAACACATGCAGAGAGTTCATCGGCGCCGCAAATCATCTGGAAAGTGAATAGAAGCAAAGAAGTGAAGTTGCAGCACAATTTCAGTAAGTTACTGATAAATCTTGCACCATCGAAGCAGCAACGATAACATGATCTGACGTGACTGAATATGAGCTATTTCAAAACTTCTGAAAAACCACTGTTCGCGGTTTGTTTAATATACGTATGAGCTAAGATAGATGGATAGAGGGCAAGCTGTGGCAGTCTTGGATATTGATCTTCTACAATAAATATTTATGGGGGACAAAAGTATGCATCGTAAAACCACTCCCAAGCTTTGGATAGTTGTTAACGAAGTCGCAGCACGAGGTACTGGTAACAAAGTCGTATCTGGACCCACCACCGTATTTCACTCAGATACTCATCATATGTTATTTGGGAAAATACCGGAAACTCAGAAAATAATTGCCGTTAATCTAGATAAGCAGACATCGAATCAATGGGACTCCTGTTTGGACGCGGTTCAATCATTAATCAACAAGATTTCTGAGAAATCAATTCAAAAATGGTCCGCGGAAGAAATTTCTGTTGGAATGACTATAAGTGCAGAGGGTCAGTTAGCGTTTATTGCCAAAGCAGGACTCGCTGCTTCCATTAACGTAGTTTATAAGAGGCGCACGGACGGAGAAAAAGCAGCCAGCAATGAAGGGTAGTGAAACATATGCGCAGTTTCGCCGACCCGCCCTTCAATTTCCCGGCGAAGCGAGGAAGCGCCGAGAATTTAGCCCCTTCAACTTTGCTCAGGGCAGGAAGTTGTAAGTAGAAAGTAGAACACGGATTATACGGATGGTGGCGATGCCTCGCCGAGACGGATGTAGGCAGAAGGGGAGATGGGTAAACAAGCACAGCAATTCCGGGCGAAATGCCCATGCTCCACAGCGCATACTGTACCTTCTTGCGCGTTCGCAATTTTGCGAACATCCATATTTGCTCTACTGTTCGCCTGATCAACTGTTCTACTTTCTCGGCGTGGCTTCGCCGCGCCGGTTGGTTTCCCTATTCAGTATAAAGGCTCTTAATGCCGGTTCTTTGAGAAGTAAATATCAACGGGTGGCCTCGCGGCACTATTCCCTATTCTCTCCGCTGTGTCGTGGTGTCGTTGTGGTAAAACTAATCTGCGCCCATCGGGATCGTTTCGTTACGCGTTCGAGAGGTATTTGCCCCCAGTGGAAAAATCTAACCGCAACAGCGCTACAACCCCTGAAAATATAGATGTTTCTTCCACTCTTAAAGGCGCAACAAGCACTAATCATGTTACGGATCAGAAAGTGTGAAATACTCTATAAAATAAGCCTTTGTAACGTTGTTGCGCTTAGAAGGCCAAAAAATTGAGGAAAAAAGTGCCTCCCCGGAATTGATTTGACAGAATGGAGAGTTGAGGGAAAAGACGGCTCGTCGCTGTCCTCCCGGCGCGTTCGCAAATTTGCGAACATCCATATTTGTTCGACGGTCACCTGATCAACTGTTCTACCATCTCGGCGCCGTGATCTCATGCCGCATGAAAAATCTAACCGTTACGGCGTTACAACCCCTTAAAATACTGATGTTTTCGCCATTTTCGAAGCCGTAACAAGCCCCAAAAGTGTTACGGATCAAAAAGTGCAGGATACTCTACAAAATAAGCCCTTGTAACGTTGTAGCGCTTGGGAGGCCCAAAAATAGGAGCAATAAACCCGACTATGTAGTTAGGACATTGAGGAACAAAATACAGCCGTCGTTGCGGTGAAAAATCTGTATTAATCATTGCAATCTGCGGATCATTCACTGTCCCCTGTCACCCATTCCCTATCCCCTCCACTGTGTCGTTGTGCCGTTGTGGTAAAAATCTCTCTGTGCTCTCTGTGGCTAAAATCTGTGTTATTTTGCGAAATCTGCGGCGAAGCCGCTAGTACCAGCTATACCGTGACGGATTTCGTGGCAGCACCGCCTGCTGTAAATAGCAGATCGGTTTGTATTGTGAAATGCGATTCAGGTAGGCGCGCAACTGATCCTCATTAAATTTTTCCAGAAAATCCACCCGCGCCGAACGATTGAGTTTGACAATGGCCTCTATCAATTCATATTTATTGTCTGCAATGTTCAACATTACCGCTGCTCCATTTGCCGGCATCAATCTTCACCCTGATGAAGTCGATGGGCACACAACTAAGGATTATCGGTCGCTATAGTGAAAAATATTAAAAAAAGACGGTTGTGCTGCATCTCCAGGCTTATTCGCCATGATTGGGCGCTGCGAATACAATGCGCGCATGCTCAAATACATCAATTGGCCGGGTCTTAGTGCTCTGGGACTGCTCGCCATTATTGTTGGTTTTTTCATTCCAGCAACGGTTGGAAACACACAAACCCTTATTGCTCAGACGGTTGCGGTCGCGCAGCAACAGGAACCGGGAAAACTTCTTGCGGCCGGCGACGGCAATAATATTTGGTTGCTTTCGCCTGTTTGGACGGACAGCGCACAAACTCAAGCCGGCTTTGTTTTACTTAATCATCAAACCAATGTACTTGCCGGCAACTATAGCTTGTGGACCCAGGTCGCAAACATACCTTCTATTGGTATACCCGCGGATGCCGTGGCAGAGTCTGAATTTGATCCGCAATATGACGGCGGCTTGCTGGCGATATTCCCTCAAGGAGTGCTGACTCGTTACAGCTTGAATCAGGATAATACTCTTTCTCAATACACTCTTAAGTCGCTTCCCTTTCATATCCAACCGTATGCGGGAACAAGCTCTGCGAATGGATTTTATGTACTCGGTTATGGAACTATGAAAGTTCCCGTCAAAGGAGCAACTTTATCACCGGCCGCTGCGACAACGCATCAAGCAGTGCTCAAAGCAGCCGGCGAATCGGTATTCACTGGTTTTGCCATACAGTCATCTTCCCCGCTGCAGTCGCTTCCACCGGCGTGGTGGGTTTTTAATTATGTCTCGGGAAATTGGCAGGCTCAGCCCGGGCCGGATATGCCGCCGCCTGACATTGATCATCCCGCGAACATCCAAATGGCCTGGCTAAATGGGCGTTTGTGGGTTTTCTGGTTCGATCAAAATGATCCGACAACGATAAATGTAAGCTCCGCGAACATATCCGCCGATCAGGAAGACAAAACCATTCAATGGACCCAGGCTGTTCCATTATTTTTGCATACCGCTCCTGAAGCATTTTCCATCGTGGCTAATGATGAAAATCTTTTTCTGCTCTGGTATTCAACGAGCGGGAAAATAGGCGATGCGATCGGCGGTGCGGAAGTTGATGTGGAAGATTCGACGCCGCGATTGAGTTTCTGGGGCGACGATCTGTTGAAGTTTCCTGCGGTGACGGGTGCATCTGAAAATATAACCGCGGCTCGTGATGGAGATTGTATCGCCGTTTTTATCCGTGCGGCGGATTCCAAACTTTATGAGGCTACTCTCGACGACTCCGGCAAGGTTATTGCAAATTTGCATGAGCTTGAACCCAGCGTAACGCCGGAGCCGAATTCGGAAGATTTCGAAGAACTCTTTTTCTTTGGATTGATTTTTTTGTTGGCCCTCTTTTTATGGCAGCGCCGGCAGCCCTTTATTGCACCGGCTCCGGGTTTGGTTGTAGCCCGTTTGTATCAGCGCTTGGGAGCGGCGGTTATTGATATTTCCATTGGGGCAATGATCACGGCAATTATTTTTGGAATTTACACACAACAACAGTGGACCCTGCTGGGCCTGCAGGCTTTAGATCTGCTGCAGGCGCATCAGTATTTGCAGGCCGATATACAGGCCATTTGTGTTTTGGGAATTTATGAACTTCATGTAACAATCGGAGAATGTTTCTTCGGGCGTTCAGTAGGCAAGTGGATGTTTTCTCTGCGCGTCGTTGCCCTCGATGGTTCTCGTGCGAAGGTAATTCAGGTGCTTGTGCGTAACCTGGTGAGAATTCCGGAAATTCTCGTATACGTGCTGCTTGTTTTTGTCCTGGTAAGCGCGGAACGCCAGCGATTGGGAGATCTGCTTTCACGAACGCTGGTTGTGCGTGACGGCAAAATTCCGCCGGAGGATCAGCAGTGACACTGAAGGATGAGATTTCACACGTCTTGCCGCAACACCATTTGCGTCTGGTTTTAGTGCAGCCGGATATTCCCCAGAACGCCGGTAATATAGCCCGATTGTGCGCGGTAACCGGAGCTGAATTGCACCTTGTTAAACCGCTGGGATTTTTTCTAACCGAAAAACATTTTCGCCGTTCGGGGATGGATTATTTGCATAAAATCTCGCTCAAAGTTCATGAAAGTCTGGATGAGTTGTTTGATGATATGGCCGGCAATTTCTGGCTTTGTTCATCGCGTGGAAAAGAAAGCTTGTGGCAGACAAGATTTTCTTCGGATGACTGGCTGCTCTTTGGAAGTGAAACCACGGGCTTGCCATCGCCATTACTGCAAACGCATCAGGAACGCACGGTGCGAATTCCGATGGGCCCGGCTCAGCGATGTTTGAATGTTTCGACGGCGGCCGGAATTGTTGTATATGAAGCACTTCGGCAAATCGCCGGCGGCCGATTGGGAGAACCGGCATTGTTAAATCGTATGGGAATTAACGAAGGAAAAAGCGATGAATGAACCAGTCAATGAATCAATAACCATCGGCTCATTTCAGGAACACATCAGGGAAAAATATTCCCGTCGCGATATCCAGCGCGGCAGTGCGGCGACCTTCATGTGGTTTATTGAAGAGGTCGGCGAACTGGCCACGGCATTGCAGGGAACGGATCAGGTCAATCAGCAGGAGGAATTTGCCGATGTTCTCGCATGGCTTTGTACGCTGGCCAATATTCACGGCATCGATCTGACTTCGGCAATCAAGAAAAAATATTTTACAAGCGGCGGTCCGGAGGGGTTCAAATAAGAGTTTTAAATCTCTTAAAGAGCTAAATTTTATGATTGACGCTGGTTCAGATATGTAATTTTAGTTACGATATTTACAGATTGTTTTAGAGGCCTTAGATGGAATTTAGCCATTATGACGGCAATAACAGGGCCATTTTCGCTGGAAAAGGTGGTTAACGCGGTGGAGAAAGTCCGTCAGCGTCTGCTTAAAGCCTCAGCCGCATTACGTTCCGCTAAGGTTCCTTACGCGGTTGCCGGAGGCAATGCCGTGGCACTTTGGGTATCCCGTGTTGACGAAGCCGCTGTCAGAAATACCCAGGACGTGGACATATTGATTCGCAGAGAAGACTTTAATGCTGTGAAGGCTGCTCTTGAGTCAGCGGGTTTTGTTCATCGGTATATCGCCGGCATAGATGCATTCCTTGACGGGCCAACGGCTAAAGTTCGTGACGCGGTTCATATTGTTTTTGCCAATGAAAAAGTTCGTCCACACGAACCACTGGCCAATCCTGATGTAAATGAATCTGAAGACGCCGGGTTTTTTCGCGTTATATCTTTGGAAGCTCTTGTACGGATTAAACTCACAGCTTTTCGCGACAAAGATCGCACTCACATCCGCGATTTAATCGAAGTTGGTCTTGTCAATGCTGATTGGCTTGCAAAATTACCACCGGTTCTTTCGGATCGTCTTCGTCAGTTGCTCGACACGCCTGGTGGCTGAAATGATTAAATCGCCTTTACGCAAAGTTGCCACAAACCCGCGGCTGAGTCCATGAGTGTTAATTCGATTCGACCATGAAAACTTTTCCCCGAAAGCTCCATAACCAGCTTATTTTCCATTATTTCCAGGAGTTGAAATTGTCCTTCTTCCACGCGTGTCACCTGTCCGCGGTCACCGGAAATTGGCCCTTCATATTCCAGATAAATGCGCCGATGATCAGGTAATGCGCGAACAGTTGTGGAAAATTCACCCTTTGAAGAACCGTTCCAGCCGGCAGGGTCGGTATGCATCTGCCATGTGGCCAGAAGGGCCCTCTCGGGCAACTCCAGAAGCAGATCCCAGTGAACATCCTGCTGCCGGCTGTGCCGCAGAATGGCGTATCGCCATGGACGGTTTTTGGAGTCTTGCCAAACCACGGTTCAATGATACCATCATCGTTGGAAGAACCGGTTTTAAGCCCCGGTGATGTAAAACAACGGCGATAGGGTGGTTAAGTTCCCGACTGTTCCGTTGGTTTTACGTCCGGTGTGTAGGTATACGGCGGTTCCGTCGTTGCTTTGATGCTGGTTGAAAGGATTTAATCGGAGCGGCTTATGAAAAATGATACAAATGCACGAATGGGTATCAAGGCCTTATTGATTATGACGATGCTTGGCGGGGGTACATTAATCAGCGGCTGCACTCAGGATCCTGCCGAGGGTCTGCGCAATCAGGGTTTACAGCTATATCAAGAAGGCGATTACGACGCCGCCCTGGACAAGTTCAATCAGGCGCTTACATACAACGAATCCGAGCCGCGGGCCAACTACTATGCCGGAGTCACAGAATACAAGCTCGGCAAATATGAACAGGCGGCCTATTACTACAAGATGGCCTGGACAGTTGACCCCGACTATGGCGATGTAAAAGCCGCACTGGCTAACACCCTCATTAAGGAAGGAAAAACAAACGAAGCCATGAATTTCCTCGAACGCAACGCGGCCCTGACCGGCCAGATAAGCGACCGGTTGCTCGTGGCCCAATTCTATCAAAAGATCGGAGATTTGGATGATGCCAAAGTGAATTATGAGCGTTGTGTGGCTTTGGCGCAGGATGATCCGACGATTTTGATGCAAGCCGGCATATTTTATGACAGCATCGGCCAGAAAGATCAGGCGATTACGGTTTATGAACAAGCCTATCGAATTGATCCGACAACTCCTGGCCTTTATGATCGGTTAAACGCTGACGGCGTGGTCATTTCTGAAATCCTACCGCCGCCGTCGACAACCGCTCCGTCTAATTCTCCGTGAATAAGGTGGATTCTCTTTGACGGAGGCTCGTGCGCGTGATCGAATCCTCCAGCCGTCGATTTATCGAAATGATCGATCCATATCGTGATGAGATTTATGCGCGAAGCTGCCGGCTGACTCCCGCGGGTCAATCGGAAGTTGTGCTGCAAAAAACGATTCGTGCCGCGTTCCGATTCTATGTACAAAATGGGGAAAAGCTCCCGCGGCCTCCGCAGGACATTGTAAAATGGCTTGAGGATTTTCTTAAGCAGCAAACAGATGGCGCCTCCGAGTCTGCTTCCGAAATGTCCGGCGAACCTCCGGCAATGCCGGCCGATACCTGGGCGCGATTGGCCGCTGCGGTCCAGATTGAAGCAGCGGTGCTGGGCGGGGCGGCGGAAAGATCGATGCTCGCCTACGATCCGTTGCTGGCGCCAAAGAAGAAATCGACGGGCAATGATGAATTGATTGAAGGATTCGGGCTTGATCCCTGGGCGCGTTTTGTCATCGCGGCGGCGATCGTTTTGATTTTTGGAATTGTCGCCACCATCATGCTGATGACGCATCATACGCCGCTGGTTCCTGCAAGCCGTCCAGCGGAATCCGAGCCCGCGATCGTTCACTAGCATTTTGAGGAGGAGCTTAAGAGCCTCTGGCAAAAGAAGTCAAAGTGGAGCGTGGGCGCCAAAGCCGGCAAAGGCGAATGCAATGTAGAACAGGCTCTCCAGCCTGTTCTCCGTGCCCAGCAGCCTGAAGAGGCTGGTCTACATTTTGTTAGAGGCTCGTAAAAAAGACAATGAATCATGTCATTCCATCATCATCGACTCCGGGCAAGCGTCCAGTGCGCTTGCACGAGCTGGATATGGGTGCAACAAAACTCAGGATACTCGCGCCTGCCGATCCGGATTCGCTTTTGGACGACCCTCAACTTGAGGATCGCTATCACGCGGATAATTATTTGCCCTATTGGCCCATCATCTGGCCCAGCGCTCTGATGCTCGCTGAATTTATTCTCAAGACAGATCAATTGCCGTCTGCAACGCGAGGCAGCGAGGTCGTTATGGATTTAGGATGCGGCCTGGGCATAGTGGGAATCTCTGCGGCGCTGCGAGGGTGGAAAGTGGAATTCACTGATTACGACCCTGAAGCGGTGCAATTTGCGGAATATAACGCCCGAGGCAACGGTATCCCAGCGGATCGCATAACAGCTTATCAAATGGATTGGCGTCAGCCGGTAGATAAAAAATTCGACTGGATCATTGGCTCGGATGTGCTTTATGAACGCCGGTTGCATCCGCTGTTTCTGGGCGCGGTGGAAAAATTACTTGCTCCCAATGGGGTGGTCTGGATTGCCGATCCGCGTCGGACCAGCGCGGAAGATTTCCCGGTTTTTGCAGCCCAGCAGGGCTTTCGCGTGCATTGTGAAGAATTACCCTGGACCGGAGAGCCTGGGCTAAGCAAAGACGGCTTGCTGATGGTCCTGCAAAGGGTTGCAACACATGCCCTTCCAGTGCATCTCGAAGCTTAGGGACTCTAACATGACCGTGCCCCGATTTTATGTACCGGAAATTAGCGCTTCCGAGCAGCCACTTCCGGAAGATCAATCGCACCATGCCCTGCACGTATTAAGAATGCAAAATGGAGATGATCTGGTTGTATTTGACGGCGCGGGCAAATGGGCCGAAGCAAAACTGCTTTTGCGTCATAAAGAGGCGTACTGCCGGATTGAAGGGCCCATCCAGCAAGATCCTCTGCCGTCACCGCGAATTACTCTGGCCTGCGCTATACCCAAAGCGGATCGCGCACAAACGCTCGTGGAGCAAATCAGCCAGATTGGCGCGACGCGGCTGATCTGGCTGGATTGCCGTTTTAGCGTGGTGCGGCCTGGAGCTGAAGGCGGAAAAATGAACAAATGGCGGCGATTGGCTGTGGAATCCGCCAAACAGTGTGGACGGAGCTGGCTCCTGGATATCCAACCGCCGCAAAATCTGCCCCCAGTTCTGGAAATGGCATTAATGGAAAAAGCAAAAATATTTTGGGCCGATCCGCAGGCTGATCAATTGCTTCTTTCGGCCGCTCAGGAACATAAGAGTTCGAACGTACAATCGATATTTATTTTAATCGGCCCGGAAGGGGGCTGGAGCGAAGAGGAATCCCAATCCTTATCGGCGCTTTCCAAAGACGGTCGCGTCATTCCAGTCAAGCTCGGCGACAACATTTTACGCATCGAAACCGCAGCCCTTGCTGCAACGGCAATAGTAGCTCAGGTTTTTAACCATAAAAAGATCCATAGATGATGCAGATTGGCGCAGATTTGAACCACGAAAGACGATCCACTAATTTCGCAGATGAACGCAGATTTTGAATCACGAAATAAACAAAAAGACGCGAAATTATTTAAGGCTGTTCGCCTGAGCCCGCATTTTGTGCTTCGCCTTCTCAAGTTCTTCCCCAAGCTGTGCATCCGTTATGCCGCTCTTAATAAACTTTTGCTGCACAGAGCCGCTAAGACTCTTAAGCGTCCGCGGTTCCCGCTTTTATGAACCAAATTCATTGTTCATATATCTTTGTACGGTCGCACGGGTCCCCGGACTGAAGCGGGACATTTCTTCAGCGGTCAACAACTCATTTGAACAGATTAACCCCAATTGGATCAGGGCCGTTGACCGGCGAAAGTCATCGAACAAGCCGGACGCTTCTTTCCGACGTTGATTCATAAGTTCAAAGGCATTCCAGAATTGTTCCCGGCTGGTTCCATTTTTCTCTAAAAGCAAACGCTCGATGTCGGATATCGTGCGTTGGTAAAAACGCTCTACCACAATTTCGTGAAGCTTTCGAAACAATTTCCAGTCCGATTCTGGAATTTCGCGAGACATTGCCAAATGAATCCTTCCCTTATTTAAAAGTGAATCGTATTTTGACGAACCGATTTTAACAGAAACTTTGTTTCCGAGCAGCCAGCCATGAAGAAATTATTAGCACTATTACAGCGGCGATCCCGAACGCAATCCTTCGACCACCTGCCACACTAAGTCGATCTGTCCGCGCTCAACCGCTTCAACCGGTTTAAGATTTCCGAGCATTTCGTTCGGCTTATCCAGCCAGTGTCCAACGTAGCTGGATTTCATCGCTACGGCCAATGCGCTACAAAGGCGTTCCACCTGAATCAGGTTTCGCACCGTCGCGACCGAACCGGATTCCAAACCGGAAACCGTGCGCAACGACACATCCAGCAATCGGGCCAGCAAACCCTGGGACAATCCATATTGTTGCCGCAAGGTACGTACGTTAACGCCGGTGGCTTGAGCAAAGACTGTTTTTCGTGCCTTCGCATGGGATCGGGGATGCTTTATCGTCGTAGTCATGTTTATTACTCCTAGATAATCATTGCACACGCCGTGCAAAAAGTCAAGTATAAAGACACGCAAATATGCGAGTTATTATTCATATCGGCGATTTAAGGCCGTTATTTTACAGATCGCCGAAGTACCTTCAGCCTACTCGGTTTTTTGATATGGTCTGGTAATACAACGACGTTTGAGCCGTGATCCAGTGTGTGTGCCGAAGCGGCCAGAAACGCCTGAATATCGCAGGCATGAGCAGCCCGGCCAATCGCCTGCGTTAAAGATTCCTCATTACTGGCTCGAGCCAGCCACCACTTTTCCGTTCGAAGTTGGTCGAGCGAGACGCCTATGTCATTCAGTACGGCGGTATCCGAGAGATTCAAACACCGCTCGACTGCGACGGAGATAGCTTTGAACAGCAGCGGCATCGCCTGCTCCACGGGAAGGCCGGCGCGTCGCTGGTAAGCCAGGGATTCGATCATTGCCAATTCCGGTGTCGTACTGCCGTAAATAGCGGGGAAACTGTCTGGTGCGTTAAACCGAGCGCCCGACCTCATGCTTCCAGTCCCTTTGAGCATTTCCCGGCCGGCGGCCCATTTGATCGGCGCCGAGCGAAAGATTATGCCATTCCAAGGCTGTGCGCGACCAGCGGCGAGCTTCATTACTTTAAATAAGCGTGGAAAATCGGGATGTTCCTTCACCTGCGCAAGTTTATACGTATGTATTCAAGGCCTCAAGTTCGTTTCCTTTGGAATTTGAAAGAGACCAAGGAATTACACCTGATAGGTGATGCCGTGTTCAGTTTTCAGAAACGGGAGTTGTATGTTCGACTTGGCTCAGATTTGAACCACGAAAAATAGACCGCCAATGGCGGTATCCGTATATGTTCTACTGATTGACTGATCGACTTTCACCTGCTCTAGGCGCAGTTTCACTGCGCCGTTAGCCGCGTCGGGAAATTGAGGTGCGTGTCGAAATAGGCAGGTTTCCTTCGAATCCGGTATTAGCGATGGCAAGCACCTAAACGCGTATGAATCCATCATAAATCAGGCTAAAATCGGCCCGACTTATGGGGGACGCCTCAGACTTATATGAGATTTGATTGGATAATAATTATTCTTTTGCTGGCGGCGTTGACACCGCTTTTTGGGTTGCTTCTGGCAGTTATTTGGGAACGCAGACATCGCGAAAAAACTGAAAAACCGCCACAAACTGAAAAACTTTTGCGTCCACCTGGTTATTCACTTTCCCTGCGACTTGAAAAGGTCTTCGACCACTTAATGGACAAGCTTTTCATTTCCTGCATTTATTCACTCATAGCAGGATTTTGGGTCGTCGTGCTTAGTTTTTCGTTTTTCCTGCACGCGCCGTTTTTATGGCGGGAGATTTGTGTTTCTATCTTCGTGGTATTTGTAGTGGCAAGTGCAATGGCAGCGTTAAAAGCATTTCATTGTTTTAAAGAATTGCGCAACATCCGGCTTGGTATTAGTGGTGAACAAGCTGTTGCCGAGGCATTGAACGAAGTGGCGGACATTGGATTTCGCGCGTTCCACGATTTAACGGAAGAAAACTGGAACATAGACCATGTAGCTGTCGGCGAGAGGGGCGTTTTTCTGATTGAAACCAAGGCTCGCCGCCGCCGTGGAAGCCGAAATGGACTGCAAGAGCATAAAGTGATTTTTGATGGAGAATCTTTGCAATTTCCATCTTACAAATATAAAGACGCCGAGCCAATTAAACAGGCAAAAAGGAATGCAATTTGGCTCGCAAATTATTTATACAAAAAGACAGGCGAGTCGGTGCGGGTCGAAGCACTGGTGATTTTGCCTGGCTGGTTCGTACGAAATTCCGAAAAGGGAAATTTTCCAGTCCAAGTTATGAATGCGAAATATCTTATCCAATTTTTACGGGGCCAGGATTCAAAAATTGAATCAGCACAAGTACGCCGAATAATTACCGCATTGGATGAAAAATGTCGTGACGTTGAATTCTAGGACCAAGCCTGTACTTATGTAGCCGTAGGATGTCGCTCTACGACAGCGCGATAACTTGGATTGAATCTACTGCGATGGGGAATTAAGCGGATAGGGAAATTGAAGTGCGTTCGTAAATAGGTGGTTATCACTGGGATTTAAGAAATTAAAGGCTCTTAATGTTATTAATGGATAATCTGCAGATTTGGAAGTGCTTTTTGCAACTCTGCGATACCTGTGTCAGTTACATGAGAAGCGAACATTAATTCCAATTGCCGCAACTGCGTGAGATCTGCCAATTCCTTTAGACCCGTATCCGAAACCTGGGTATCACCAAGGTCCAATGTATGCAACTGTGTAAGGCTGACCAATTCCTTCAAACCTACGTCCGATACCGAGGTGTTGTCGAGGTTCAGTGTTTGCAGTTGCGTGAAGCCCGCTATTTCCTGCAGACTCGCATCTGTAACTTGGGTGCCATTGAGATTTAGATATTGTAACTGCGTAAGACCAGCCAATTTCTGCAAACCCATATCTGTCACTTGATCGTCACCACTTAAGTCCAACGATTGCAACGATGTAAAACCGGACAATTCTTCGAGGCCAGAGTCGGTCATATTCGTATTGTGGAGGTCAATGCCGAATCCCTTGTTTGGCGTAGGCAGTTGGGAAATGATACCGGACGTCAATTGAGTAAAACGGAACGCCGGAACTTCTCCTGGCTGACCTGTTATTGAGTTGCTCCAGCCTCCTTGTGTGTTCATCCAGCCGGATTGCGCTCCAGACTTTTCCCATGCGGCAAAAATATCGACCGACAGCGTTTGTTGCCCAGAAACCACTACATTGGTTTGCATATTGTTAGGAGAAGTTGAAACCACCGTATCATTTTGCATCCCATTAGGCGACGAACCTGAAATATCATTTGTGACTGTCTGTGGAGTAGAGTTATCTTGCGAAGAAGAAAAATGGAAAAAAACCCAAATTATTAAAATAAAAAATACAACCCCTCCAATCCCTCCAAAGCTATACTTTTTGGCGCGACAATAGGGGCAAACATTCCCGGCGGAAGGAATTGTCATCCCACAATTCGAGCATTGTATAGGCATACTTAATTCCACCAATCAAAATTCTATGTAACCGCTCATAAGTCAATGTATTTATTCTATATTATATATGAATTACGCGCCTACCATTCGTGGGGGAAAGTTAGAAGACTGTCCATAATTATCTAATGATTAACCCACCATAACCATTGAATAAAAAAATAGATAATAGCGATAATAATTATTATCCAGACGGTGGTGTTGAATGTGGATTTCAGGGGGGAACTTTCTTGGATTTTCTTTAGATTCTCTTTATATCTGGGGTTGTCGGGTTCAATTGCTATAGCCTTCTTGATATACTCCAATGCCTCCAGTTTGCGTTTTGATTTCCAAAGGCAGAGTGCCAGAATGTCATAGGCGTTCGCATTTTTCCCTGCTCCGCTATTAGCCACGGCCTTCATTCCTGCCTCAATGCCCTCCTTGTACATCCCCTTCCTATACATTAGAACGCACAAATTGGTGTAGGCTCCATAGTCGTTTGGATTTAATGTTATGGCGCGCCGAAAACATACTTCGGCATCAGCAAGATTGTTCGATTTGAATAAACAAAAACCTAAATTGTTTTGCAGCATGGCGATGTCTGAACAGGTCTTAGCGGCCTTGATATATTCAGCCAAGGCCTGCTGGTTATCGACCTCATCAAGTTTTCTTGCAAGTATAAAATGTCTGAATGCCTGTGCTTCCCGGAAGTCCGGGGCCAGTCGATTACTATAATCTATCTCTTTAACAGCTTCCGCATATTCGGGAGAATTTATGGATTTGTTACCGTCATCCATCAGAGTGATGGCAAGGTTGTAATGCGTGTCTGCTACCTCTGGCGCGAGAAGAACTGCTTTGCGTAGATGCGTCAAGGCAGCATCTCGCAATTTAGAATTCAAATAAGTTAGACCAAGAGCATAATGAGCTTTGGCGTTTTCGGTGTCTACTTTAAGTAGTTTGCGCCATTTGTCTAAAGATACGGAGACTTGATGTGCGTCAAGATTATGTGTAAATGTCTCTGCAAGTGAGGTAACTATGAGAACGGAGCCGCAGAAGCGGCAGTTTCGTGTCTTAGGATTGTAAGGAGCTCCACAGTTAGGACAGCCCAAACTCTGAATTAGTAAATTTGCCATTTTTACTTCTATCCGATGTTCCTGTAGCATGACCCATATAGCCTATCCGCAAGGTTCTTTATTTCGTATCGTGTTTGGACTTCTCCTTCTCAATTTGAATCGCTTTAAGTTTATCTGCAAGATTCTCAAGCATGCCACGTTGATTGAACTCCCGATCTTCCTTTTTAAGTAATGAAGTTCGTTTATCACTTGATACTATTGGCAGGTCTGCGAATCCCTTATATCCGGCTCTTAACCTTTGAGGGAATATCCATTTCATAAACTCAAAACTGTGGACAGATGGAATAGACTCTTTGCATGGAACCTCATGCCATCCCAGGTCAAGAGCGGCACGGCAACGATGATGCCCGTGATCTACCACCCATTCTCCTTCAATCAAAACAATCTGAACTGGCGTATTAATTTTTCCGTCTCGTCTCAGCTCATTAATTAGAGTATCATATTGTTCACGTACCAATGCAGGTTCTGAGGGCACTAAGTCGGAAATCTTCATTTTTATGATGTCCATAGAAATACACTCCCGAACCATTTTGGCGATCGTGTCCGCGAGATTTTCCAACGGTAGCATGATGGCCTGTTTTTCGTTGCGCTTTTTGAGTTCCACCTGAGAATTGGCCAAACCCTTGTCGCCCAGGACGATGCGCAGCGGAATACCGATTAGATCAGCATCCTTAAATTTCACGCCGGGCCGCTGATCGCGGTCGTCCACCAACACATCGATGCCGCACTGCGAAAGTTCGTCATGAAGTTTCTCGGCAATTTGCCGGGCCTGACCATCAAATTTGATCGGCGTGATGATCACGTGGAATGGGGCGATGCTCATCGGCCAGCTTATGCCGTCGGCATCGGATTGGGTTTCCAACGCCGCCACCATGATGCGCCCGGGGCCAATGCCATAACAACCCATGATCATGGAATGGGTCTGCTGTTTGTCATCGGAATAGACCGCGCCCAGTGTGTCACTGTATTTAGTGCCGAGTTTGAATACGTGCCCCAATTCAATGCCTTTACTGAAAACCAATTTTGCGCCGTTCGGGGCGCGATCTTCGGTCGTGACATTGCGGATGTCGGCCACAGTGGTATAAACCGCAGCATCTGCACCTATATGTGTAAGCCAATTAAAACCAGTGATATGGTAGTCCATTTCATTGGCACCAGTGACGGCGTTGGTTACTGCCAATGCATCTGGATCGATAATCAAACGGGCTTTAGCGCGGCGATTTGCTCCGGCAGCGGCCTTAGCTGGATCTTTAAAATCTCTATAGCCACTACCTATCATAGCTTGGGCCGACTTAATTACGTGCGGACCGACATAACCGATGGCAAATCCATCATCGCTGGCGATCTGATTGTCAGCGAGTTCCACCGGACCGGCGACACGTTTGAGTTTGGCTTCGTTGACTTCATGATCGCCGCGAACGCAAGCCACCACATATTGCACACCTGTGTCACCTTGTTGTACGAATACCAAAGTTTTAATCATCTGTTGGGGGGTGGTGTTGAGCAGTTTGCATACCTGCTCGATGGATGCCGAGCCGGGTGTGTGGATTTTTTTTAGTTCACCGGGCGGGGCGGCGGGGGCGTCAGTGAATTTAATATTGACCTGGCTTTTGCCGGCGCGTTCGAGATTAGCGGCGAAAGAGCCGTCTTCGGAACGGACAATGACATCCTCGCCGGCGTCGCAAGGGCAGATGAATTCATGGCTGGCGTCGCCGCCAATGGGGCCGCTTTCAGCCTCCACGGGTATGGCGTTTACGCCGCAACGGTGGAAAATCCGCTCATAAGCCCGGTACATGTCCTGATAGGTTTTATTGAGACTTTCCAGCGAACTATGAAAACTGTAGGCGTCTTTCATGAAAAATTCGCGCACACGCAGCAGGCCGTTGCGCGGACGCGCTTCATCGCGGAACTTGCTTTGAATCTGGTAAAGTGTCACGGGCAACTGCTTATGGCTGCTGACATAAGCCTTAACCAGCTCGGTGACACATTCTTCGTGCGTGGGGCCGAGGATCATTTCAGAATTTTTGCGATCCTTGAGCTTAAAGAGCAGCGGGCCGTAATCGAAATAACGGCGGGTTTGTTTCCAGAGGTCCGCGGGCAGCAGGGCGGGCATGTGGATTTCCTGTGCGTCGATGCGGTTCATTTCCTCGCGGATGATCTGGTTGATTTTCTGCATGGACCGCCAGCCTAGCGGCAGCCAGTCGTAGACGCCGGCGCTGACGCGCCGGATCAGGCCGGCGCGGATCATGAGCTGATGAGAAATGATTTCCGCATCGGCGGGAACTTCGCGGGTAGTGGGGATAAGCGTACGCGACCAATACATGAAGTCGTTTTACCGCAAAGGCGCAAAGAGGTCTAGCCACAGAGGTCAACGTAGGAGATAGGGCATAGGGTACAGGCCATAGTGAACGATAAATGATCCGCAGATTGCGCTGATTTATCTGAATCGGGTATACTAAAGGGTTTAAATTGTTGCTCTTGGAGCATAAGAGGGACGTTACAACGGGATGGATGCCAATCTGGATGCAATTCTTGCGGGACTTACCGAGCCGCAGCGAGCGGCGGTAACGCATATCGAGGGGCCTCTGCTGGTGCTGGCAGGCGCCGGTTCGGGAAAGACGCGCGTCATCACGCGGCGCGTCGCTTATCTGGCGGCTAACGGCATTGCCCCATGGAACATTTTGGCAGTGACGTTTACCAACAAGGCCGCTGGGGAAATGCGGCAGCGGACGCTGGATTTGTTGCGGCATTTGCCGCTGCGGATGGCCAACGGCGTTACGGTAAGCACATTTCACAGCTTGTGTGCCCGTCTATTGCGGGAATTCGCCGTAGCTGCGGGACTTTCCCCCACGTTCAACATCGCAGATACCGCCGATCAACTTAAGATGCTCAAGCAAGCGATGGAAGGGGCGGGTGTGTCGGTCGATCATTTTCCCCCGGCGCGGATGCTCGAGGTAATCAGTTCCGCCAAAAATCGCCTGCAATCCGCTGAACAATTCGCACAAATCGGAGGCGGTTTTTTTGAGAAAAACGCGGCCAAGGCATACCTGGCGTATGACCAGCTTATGCGAACGGCCAACGTGGTCGATTTTGACGATCTATTATTCAAAACAGCGGTGCTGCTCCGCGATAACGCCGACGTGCGTAAAGAACTTCAGGAACGGTTTGGCTACATTCTGATCGATGAATATCAGGACACCAACCACGCGCAGTTCGTAATAGCCCACATGCTGGCGCTGAACCATCAGAATATCTGTGCAACCGGCGATCCGGATCAATCGATTTACGCATGGCGCGGCGCGAATCTTTCGAACATTCTGGAATTCGAACAGTTTTTCCCTAAGGCCAAAGTGGTTCTGCTGGAGCAGAATTACCGGAGCACTAAAACCATTCTTAAGGCCGCGTCGGCGCTGATCGCCAACAATCGCCGGCGAAAAGCGAAAACGTTGTGGACAGATAACCAGACCGGGCCGGGAATCGATTTAATTACGGCGTCCGATGAACGCCAGGAAGCCGCGGAAATTGTCCGCCGGCTAAAAGCGCTGCACGAATCAGAACAAATTGGCTGGGATAAGATGGCGGTTTTTTACCGCGTCAACGCGCTGACGCGCGTATTGGAAGATGCGCTGATGAAGTCCGCCGTCCCGTATCAGATTATCCGGGGCACGGAATTTTATTCGCGCAAGGAAGTTAAGGACGTGCTGGCCTACCTGAGGCTGATCGCCAATCCGGAGGATAATGTAAGCCTGGAGCGGATCATTAATGTGCCGACGCGTGGCATTGGCTCTACCAGCGTTTCTCGCATGGCGGCGTTTGCCGCCGAAAAGAAAATCTCACTGCTGGATGCATGCCGTCAGGCGGCGAACATCGATGGGCTTGGCAAAAAGGCCGAGGCGTGCCGAAGCTTCGCGGTGCTCGTGGATTCCTGGCGCCAGCGGTTTGTTGCAGATGTATCGCGGAAGCCTAGCGCCGAAGAACCGATTGATGACGCAATAGAACCGGAAATAGACAACGGAGAACAGGAATTTGACGCGGCAGTGCTGGAAGAAGAGGCGTTTACAGATGGACTTATCGACACTTCGCCGCAGCGGAAAAAACAGATCACCGTAGCGGAAATTATGGAAACGGTGATTTCCGAATCCGGACTAATTGGTTCGACGAAACAGGCGGATGAAGAAGAACTCCAGCGGCGCGCCAACGTGCTGGAATTGATTAATGTAGCGGCGGAATTCGACAAACAGAATCCGGGGGGAACACTACAGGATTATTTGACGCAGGTGACGCTGGTGTCGGATATAGACCAGATGCGTGACGAAAGCGGGGCGGTAACACTGATGACCCTGCACGCCGCCAAGGGCCTGGAATTTCCTGTTGTGGCTATTGTGGGTTGGGAAGAAGGCCTTTTGCCGCATCAACGCATGATGGAGCAGGGTCTTAGCGATAATGACATGGAGGAAGAGCGGCGCTTGGCGTTTGTGGGCATTACCCGGGCGATGAAACATCTGATTCTGAGCGGAACAATTTACCGCATGTTCATGGGACGTTCCGAAGCGCGGTTGGCATCGCGATTTTTAAACGAAATGCCGGCGGACTGTTTTAATCTGATTGATCTGGCCGCACAGGAACCGGCGGCGGGTTCAGCAGGTTTCCGCGATGGAGCGTTGCATTATCCGCGCCGTCCGGCGGCGAAAACGGCGAAGTCTGATGAAACGGGAGCGACAAAATTGGGAGGTTTTCGCCGCGGGTCGTTGGTGCGGCATCATACTTTCGGTCTGGGGCGCATTACGGAATTAAGGGAAATTGGCGATTCACAAATTGCGATGGTGGAATTTAAATCGGTGGGGTTCAAGAAACTGGTATTGAAATTCGCGAAGTTGGAAACCGTGGATGGATGAGCGGCATGCACTGCATGCCGCTGTTTTCAGTTTACAGTTTTCAGTAGTTGGAGAGCCGCCGGCTTTATGCCGGCGGTTGTTTCCGGCAGAATAAACCTGCCGGCTCTTAGACAATTTGTGGTTTAAATTCGCCGTACCACAATTCGAGCATCAACAATGCGAAGAGGCGGTGCGTATGATCTCGCTTGCGGGTTTCATGCTCACGCAAAAGTGCGGCGATGGCCGTGGACGGTGAAATTTGCGCGCTAAGTGATTTGGAGTTCAGCAGCGTTTCTGTAAGCGCGTTTTTCAAACTGCTGCGGAACCACTCACCAATTGGCAGAGCAAAACCACGTTTAGGAGCCTCAAGAACCGCCTTGGGAAGTAAATTCTCACAAATGCGACGCAAAATCAATTTTCCCTGGCGCCGATTAAGAATCTGGGAATCCAAAAGGCTGTTCGCGGCCTGAACCATGCGATGGTCCAGAAACGGACTTCGCACTTCCATCCCACAGGCCATAGATGCAGCATCAACTTTATAAAGTACGTCACCCGGCAGATAGTGACGTTGATCAAACAACCTTGCGTAACGCACAGCCGAAATCCGTCCAGAAGTCTGACTGCCATCTTGAACGAGTTCGTCGGGTATGGAATCGGTCGCAGGTAGATCGGGAAATAATTGCTTGAACTGCGGGGCGGAAAATAATCTCATTAGAGCGGCATACTGGGTCGCTGAATCGGAATACCGGCAGGCCTCACGGAGGCGAAACCAGCGCTCGGATCGTGAGACGTGAGGCATTATGTTCGATACTAAGCGAACGGCTGGAGCACGGTGCTGCATGTAGAGAAGGGCGCGGTAGCGGTCATAACCGCCAAAAAGTTCGTCGCCGCCATCGCCGCTGATAGCACAAGGAGCGATCATTCGCGAAGCGTTGGCAACATAATATGTGGGAATAATGGAAGAATCGGCGAATGGTTGACCAAGAGAGAAGGCAATGAACCATTTGAGGGTATCCCATACGCCTGCGTCGGGTGTGACGCGAATTTCATGATGTTCAGAGCCGATGCGCTGGGCGGTAAGTTTCGCCAGAGATGTTTCGTCAAAACCTTCTTCGGAAAAGCCGACGCTGACAGTTTTGATCTTAGAACCGGAACGCTTTCGTACGCTTTGCTGCATAAGCGTCGCAATCAGGGCAGAGTCAATACCACCGGAAAGAAAGCAAGCCATCGGCACGTCTGCTTCGAGTTGTGATTCCACGGCACGATCAAGAATTTGTTCGAGCCCCGCTACCTGTTCATTGTTTTTAGTTGGTGATTGCCAGAAACGCTCCGTGGTAAGTTTGCCGTTTTGCCAACTGAGCCAATGCCCCGGCTCAAGCTGTCTCAGATCTCGATAAATCGTTTCTGGCGGGGCCATATACCCGTACATCAGATATTCGCTGATAGATTTTCGTGAAACGACACCGGGAACGCCGGGCCAGGCAAGCAGCGCTGGCAGGGTACTGGCGAAGGCGACGCCCGCGTCATCGCTGAAATAAAACAGAGGCTTTTGACCCATGCGGTCGCGGGCGAGAAAAAGAGTCTTTTGGGGCTGATCCCAGACGGCGAAAACGAACATGCCAAGAAGCTTTTCCGGCAGGCGCGCTGACCATTGTTCCCAGCCATGCACGAGCACTTCAGTGTCGCTATGATCGGATTGAAATTTGTGGCCAAAGGTCTGAAGTTCCCGTCGCAACTCGCGGTGGTTGTAAATTTCGCCGTTGAAAATGACTCGCACGGTTCCATTTTCATTAGCCATGGGCTGGCAGCCACCGGCAGGATCAATAATGGAAAGCCTGCGATGCACGAAAGTGCAATAAGCATCGGCCCAGAAACCCGAACCGTCCGGCCCACGGTGGGCGAGAAGCGAATCGACACGCGTCGCGGAATGTTTAATGACATTTGCGAATGCGGAGTCAGAACTGGAAAAACGAAGTATCCCTGCGATGCCGCACATGCGGAGAATGATAACGGCGTGTGGATTGGGTTTCACTACCAGGGTCTGTCTTATGTTGTTAGAGGCTCTGAGTATTCATCCGATTATTGCAACATTTAAGCTTGAGTGCGATGCGGCCCTGGGCAAAGTCGAGAAGTTTTTTTCCCAGACATTCGTAGCGCCAGCCGGTGAAAAAAGGATGCTTGTCAAGAGATTGACCGGCAGCAATGTGATCGGCAAGAAGCTGAATTTCATTTTGCGAAGCAACAAGCGAAGTGCAGACGGACTGTCCCAGGCAAATGGCCTGAGCCGCCGCCCACATGGCATCGCCGAAACGCCGGGTGTCGGGGAAGTCATTCAGTGCAGGTTCAAGTTCGGGATAAGTTTGCGGCGAAGCGGCTTTAATTTTATCGATCAGGTGGATGATGAACGCTCCATATGATTTAAGTTCACGCTTGGGAAAGTCCGCTATGCGCTCCAAATTGACGATTTTAGTGGGAAGCTGGCGGGCAATTTCCTTAAGGACGTTGTCGGGCATAAACGAACGAGCCGGAATGTTATGTTCGAAAGCCGCTTGTTCACGCCATACGGCCAGGTCGCGCAATGCAGCAATTTGCATTGGGTTCATGGAACGTGGGGTTTTAATTTTTAGATAGGTCGTCTGCGGATTGGGAGGAGCACCAGCAGTTTTACAAAGCTCGGCGCAGGCCTGTTCAGCCCAATGACGGCGATTTAGGTCGTCAAATTGACGACTGATATCGGCGTAAATCCGCGGAAGGTAACGCACATCATCGACAGCGTAATGAAATTGGGCTTTGGTGAGTGGGCGGCGGTCCCAGGCGCTATACGTGTGGGCTTTATCCAGCGTGATGCCGCAGAGATATTCCACGAGCCGGCCGTATGAAAGCGGATAACCAATCCCGACCAGTCCCGCGAGAATCTGCGTGTCCATGACATTGGCCGGAACTTTTTTGCTCATTTGATAGACGATCGCCAGGTCCTGATCACCGGCGTGACAAATTTTCAGAACATCCGGATCGGCGATCAGGTTCATGAGTTCTGACAAGTCGTGTACCGCAATTGGGTCGATCAAGTCGACCTGTGTCGCAGTGGAAACCTGGATGAGGCAGACTATCGGCAGGTAAGTATTTTCGCCGATGAATTCGGTGTCAAAACCAAAGCACTTTTCTTTCCGAAGACGTTTGCAACATTCGGCAAGTTCGGCGGGCGTGCGGATCATATCGCCCGGAGTGGCGGGCAAACCCTCGGGTGTGTGCATATTCATTAGAATCATTTTCCGGTTAATGGTGTCCTGGAGCAACCATGCATAAGAAGTCTGGCTCGCTGCCCCTCACGGTGCATATTGGAAAAACGTTTAACAAGATCGCTCAAATTGGGGCGGTACTGGCGAAAATCTACAGCGATTTGAACAAGTATGCGCACCAGAGAAGCAAAATCCCCTAAATGAATTGTTTCGGAGGCGATCATCGGTCCTGCGGCAGGGATGCCCATGTTACCGGCGGGTTGATTCTGCAACATGTTGTGGTAATTGCCCAGCGCCACGCATATGGCTGCTGCGTCGTATCCAAAAGCGGAAAAAACAGTGGTATCACACGTCCCGCCATCCATAAGATGCCGTTGGAATTTGAATCCCGCGTCCTGATCAGCGATAGCGCCGGCACGCATGGTAATAAATCGCGTAAGACTTGAGCTAAAAATACTCGTGCGATCGCCGACGCGAATAATTGGGCCATTTCCCTGTGGGGCGTGAGGCAGCGCCTTTGAGGTTTCCAGTCCGATTATGCTGATTTTTTCCGATGCCGCACCAGAACGCACCGCGGCAATAGCGCCGGCAAACCCAACTTCTTCAGCGCGTGTGAAAAGAACAGTGAGAGCGCAAGTGCTTTTTCGGGTTATTAATTCATCAAGAACGCAAAGGCATGCCGCTAACCCTGCCAGATCGTCACAGACACGCGCTGCAAATAATTCACCAATCACCTGTGCATCCGGTAGTGCCCACATGCCAATAGAGCCGGGGGGAATCTTTTCCTGAACGCCGGCCAGGTCGACGATGACAGGAATTTTCCCTTTGGCGGGTTTGACATTAATGACCTGTGTTTGAATCCAGCGTCCTATGGGAACAGCATCGGCGCTGAATCCTGAAGGATTCCAGATGCCAACGCGAGCGTGACGAAAATGGGATGGCGGCACGCCGCCAAGGAATTCGGCCTTCAGCGTTCCATCACGGTTTTGGCGTTTGATGATAAAGCCGGGGTGATCCATGTGTGCTTCAAGAATCAAAACGCGTTTGGGTTTGAGCCCACGGCGATAATCCAGATAGATGTTTCCCCAGCGATCGGTGCGCATATGAAGATAATTGGTTCGCTGCGGCTGAGCAGCCCAGGCGCGGATGTACGCGCTGACAAAATCCTCCCGATACGGCGCGGTGGGCAAATTGCACACACGGCAGAGCAGATCAAGTTGTGATGGAGAAATACTTGTTGTGCTGGCCATTGATTGCAGACCCAACTCTATGATCGTATTTTATCCGGTGGATTCCGGGGCCTTCTCTTCGGCGGTTTCGATATACACTTCATCCATCGGCTGACCGTCGACATGGCGGCGCAGAAGCAGATAAATAATGGTGCTGCTGGAAAAGAAGTAGGCGATCATATAAGCGCCCAGCAGACTCACCACGAGAAAAAGCCAGAAATAAAGAGCCATCGCGCCGATGGATTCAGACCAGTTCATCGCCCACCAGTTAATCGGCCCGACCAACTGATCGAACGTTGGAGCAGCCCAAAGCGTATCCAGTTTGCCTGATCCGGAATACCTGCCATTGACTATTCCGAAGAAATTCATGCCCCATCCCAGGAATAAATGCGTCATTGCCAGCATGACGTACAGGGCAAAAGACAAAAACAGCCAGGTCAGCATGCCGTAAACCAGGGCGACGATTCCATAAAGCAGCAATCGCCATGGACGGGCATAAACGTAACTGAAACTTCGACTAATAGCGTCGAACGAATCGGAACCTTCAACGGCAACCGACGGATAGATAAGTGAAAATCCCCCGATGGCGCCCAGCACCATAAGCATGATGATCGCGCCGCCGACCAGAAAGATGATAAATCCGACACCAACAAAAATTTCTCCAATAAAAGGCACGGCGCCCGCAAGACCCAGCACCATAAGAAACAAGCCTGTGCCCAGAATGGTCAGGAACGGCAATAGCGGAGCTTTGATAAATGTGCCAAACCAGCGTAAGGCGAAACGAAACGTTGAAATAATGTTGGTATCCTTATCCGCTATACGCAACGCAACATGGCGGCAAACGACTGCGCCGGTAATTGCAATGCAGGCAATTGTCATCAGCAGGAACAGGACCACACTCAATAAATACACACAACGGCGAAAAAAAACATGCACGGATGAATCCGCGGGAAAACGAAGCATGGGCGGGGCGCCGGTAAGCAGCCATGTCGGCGCTGTAATAAACATGTTGGCCAGGCAACCGGTGATGGAACTGGATCGCCAGACTTCATCACTGTTTTCCGGCAGAAGATTCAATGAAATGCTGCGCGGCGATTCGGCGTCGCTATCCAAATCAGAATTACTAACCGGTTTTGACTGTACTAAGGAGAATGTATCGTCAACAAGGGCATGGAATTGATCAAGTTCATAATGCAGGCCGGCGTCAAAGACTCCGCTGCCCACAGTGCTGCGCAGCTCCTGCATATCGTCGAGCAGTTGATCGGCCTGCTGGCGACGGAAATCAAGCAAATCGCTATTGCTGACCTGGCCGGAGTGATAGTTGAATTCTTCGGCGGCGATAGCCTGATGAAATTTATCCTCATAAGCCTGCCTTAGCACATTGTAAGACGTTTCCGGTGACTGGCTCCAGGCGTTAAGCACGTCCGCTGAAGTATTCGGACAATTGACCATCAGTAACTGATAAAGCGATGATTGCCGGTTAATTTTGTCGTCAAATACAATCTGCTGATAATTGCCGGGAATGGGTGAATGAAATTCATCGATTTCTCCCGGAAGAACCTGCTCTCCCCAGAATAAATCCAGTGTGCGGCCACTGGTGTAAATCACAAGTATGGCCAGTAAAGCCGTGATAAGGCATGGTGGTTCAATAGAGAGCCGGAAGGCCCGGAAAATACGTGAAAAGTCAAAAATCGATCGGAAATCAACACGACGCAACACAAAATAGTCCGGCGGAGGGCCACCATTTGTGTTGCCGGGCGTATTTTCTGGATTGTTCATGGCGTCTCCTCAATTGGATTTTCAACAAGACGTATGCCGGGTCCTCATGCATGCGGACTTTGCGCCCAATGCAGCTTGTTGGCCAGCATCTGCCAGTGCGTCAGAGAGGGATTTTCCACCAGACGCAGCGGCTGAACAGTGCGACGAACTGATAAATATTGACCATCCAACAGAGGCTGAGCTACTTGTCCGTCAAACATCACCATAGTTCCGGGATTGACCCGATGGCCAATGACTACAATGTGAGCGTCCCCAGGCATGACCACCGGACGAAATGAAAGTGAGTAGGCGCAGATCGGCGTAATAACCAAGGCGTTAAGTTCCGGAGAAATCAATGGTCCGCCGGCGGAAAGATTGTATCCTGTAGATCCCGAGGAAGTTGAAACGATGATGCCATCGCTGCGGAACGTGGTGGTCTTTTCGCCGTTAATCCGCACTGTAAGCTCCACCAGTCGAAAGGGCATTCCGGCGTTTAAAACCACGTCATTTAGTGCCGCGCATTCAAAAACCTTGTGATCTTTTTCGGGGTTATATACCGGCTCTTTGGTGGAATTAGCCTCATGAATCGCTCCGTGGAGCATCAGGCGATGGGTGACAGGCGCCTTACCGGAAAGAATTAGTGGCAGATGCTCAATGAATTGATCCACGGAAAAAGCAGCCAGATACCCGAGTTTGCCGAAGTTAATGCCCAGAACAGACGCCGGAAGATTTACCAGATGGCGGGCAGCTTCGAGAATAGTTCCATCACCGCCGAGGATTACTATCAGATCGGGTTTGAATTTATCCAATGAAGGGCGTGAAAAACAGTCTTCAACGCAGATTTCATGCTCTTTGGGATAGTCCGCTTTAATGCGCGCGGCGAGATCGCGACCAGCGGCAACGGCGTCGGGTTTACTCTTATTGGCCAGAAAAACGATTCGCATAATAAGCAAGATACCGGGGGAACAGAGGCTTCGCCACCGGTTGAGCGAACAACGTAGCAACGTAGAAAAATGTTAAAATAGAACATGTTTAGACAAATTCATTCTTCGGCGGCGTCTTATAGATAAAGGCTTCTGGGAGGCTTATGACTTCGGATTTGTCCGGAGATTGCCGGGAGAACTGGAACCTGTGGCTGCGCAAGCACCTGCCGGCCATGGTGTTGTTCGCCCGGCAATGGGCTGCTGGTCGCCCGGACGCCGAGGATGCGGTGCAGATGGCGTTTGCCGAATTCTGGCCCCAGCGCGACAAAGTGGATGATGCACTGGCGTTTGTTTATTCGCGCACCCGCCGACGGGCGATCGACTTATCGCGGCGCCAGGCGCGGAGAAGTAAATATGAAAGGACGCCTATGCTGCAAGCTATTGAAACAAATCAGACAAGCGAATTGGAGAATGCTCAACGCACCGCAATGATCGAAAAAGTCTTGCAGAAACTTCCAGAGGCGCAGCGCGAAGTGATCGTACTGAAAATCTGGGGCGGCCTGAGTTTCTCGCAGATCGCCGAGACCTTGGAGATATCGGCGAATACCGCGGCTTCACGCTATCGATGCGGGCTGGCTCGGTTGCAGGAATCACTGGCCCAGGAGGTTAAAAATGAATGACGAATTCAATGAAATCGAAAAGGAACTCGCGCGATATCGTCCGGCGGACTTTTCTGATGACTTGATGCGGCGCACACAAGCCCAAATGCATCGTCCGTCAGTGCGGCGATGGACTTTGAAGGATCGTATTTTCGCCGCGACTGTAGCAGCGGGAATATTGGCAACCTGCATCAATGTCGGATTGCTGGCGTCGAGTTTCTGGGGCGGGGTTTCAGAACCTGACGATCAATCCATGGTATCTGCGGTTCAAACGTCGCATAGCTTTGCACCTATGGAATTGGCGTGGTTGCAGCGACAATCTTTCTTAAATGAGTCTGGCGGCGATGAACCCGCTCAGTTTCTGGAGCACTGAAAATGGGTGAACAAGAAAAAAAACCGGCGGATAAAAAGCCGGCTAGTTTTTGGCGGCGAAGTTTTCCGACATTCCGATATATTCTGTATCCTCCAACCGAATATATTCTGTATCTTCTAACCAGGCGCTGGTTTATTTATTGCATTTGCGTTTTCATGATTCTTGTCTGTTTTGACCTGACTCTGGCATGGTGGTGGCGTCATATACCGGTTTCTTACCAGACGACGCGTATACTTGGCCCGCTTAATCCCGATGGCACAGTGGATTACCTGGCGGCTCTGAATGCCAAATATAGTAAAGGCGTTACACCCGACAATAACGCCGTCGTGGATATTTGGCAGGCAGTGGGAACCAAGCACTTTCCATATGCAATATTAAACGAGAGCTTTCCAAAATCCATACTGCAAAGATATTTTCAATTACTGGGTGTCCAAATAATTCCGGAGCCATCAAAACCATTTGAATCTTTTTATAATGATTATATTCAAACCAACCCCTCAAATAATATTTATCCGGATTACGATTCGATTGATAAACGCGTTACATCGGCGCCTTTTACGGATGAAGAATTTCCGAATGTGGCGGCGTGGGTAAAAGCGCAACATGCGGCTCGAGAGTTGTATCTGACGGCTGCGGAAAAATCCTATTGGTATGAACCCTTGTTCATCAGCAGCGAACCGTCATTCCCAGTCATATCATGTCTATTACCATCGATTAATCCTCTGAGAATGCTGACGAATCTGATGCAGATTGACTCCATGGAACGCCTGGGCCGGGGAGACGTTTCCGGTGCCTGGGCCGATGCGTTGGCCATACACCGCATGGCGCGACTGGAGATGAAAACGCCAGTGAGCTTTCTGGGTTGTGCAATGATCGCTATATCTCTGGAAGCAGATGCCGGCTCAATTGATCAGCAGATTGTCGCCAATGGTCGTCTGAGAGCCGATGAGGTAGGAGATATGCTTCAGGATTTACAAAGTTTGCAGGAATTTTTGAAATATTCAGAATTATTTAATGGTGAACGATATACCCTGCTCGATTTTTTGCAGGGTACGGCGCGCGGGCCGCAACTGAGTGGTGAATATGGAATCATCGAAGTAGATGAACCGACAAAGCTAATCTTAGATCTTATACCGATACACTATGCAGTTGTGATGTCAGATGTAAATCAATATGTCGATGATGTTAACAAGGCTTTTGCATCTGATACCTATCTTCAGGCCAAAGCGTCATTGGACGCACTGAATCCTGCAGCCATGGTCCACGGAGGTTTGTTACACCCTTTGATCAAAGGATGGTTTGTATCGTTTCAGCCATCTTATTCGCCATTCCTGGAACGGTATTTTGAGAGTCTTGCCATCCTGCCGCTTACACAGACTGAATTCGCGTTAGCCGCATGGCATGCCGATCATGGCGGTTATCCTGCAGCACTGGCGGAATTGGTTCCACAATATCTTACCCGTGTGCCCATTGATCCATTTGACGGCCAACCGCTGCGTTATGAACAAACTAATGGCGGCTATAAGCTCTCAAGCATTGGCTATACACAGACCAATCCGAACCCGAATATTGATTTCGAAAATCTTGAATTCACTTTGCATCGCGATCTTGAATTCACCATGCCGCCGGCACAGCAAAACTGATTCACATTTCGGTGCTATTATTAGCTAAACAACAGGCTTGCCGCTATTTGGTTCCTCCCACGTCGGCGTGTAGAATGTTGGGTTTGAAAGAAGGATTTAATTGATGATTCTGGATCAGGAAAAAGTTGAACGTTTTCGCAATATGACCTTGGCCGATCCGGAAAACGAACTGGGATTTTTATCCCTCGGACGGGCTTTGGTTGATGGCAAGCAGTTTCAACAGGCGATTGCCCCGTTAATGCAGGCTTTGCGTTTAAATGCGGGTCTTTCAATAGGTTACGCGCTATTGGCCGAAGCCCAGCGCCAAGTCGGCGACAGCGAAGGGGCCATAAATACCCTCACTCGAGGTTACAAGGTGGCCCAGGATCGCGGCGATTTGATGCCGCGCAACCAAATGGCTGACATGCTCAAGGAACTCGGCGCGCCGCTGCCGGAAGAAAAAGCCGTTGAGCTTACGCCCGAACTCGCCGCCGCCGGACATATCCAATGCCGCCGCTGCGGGCGCGTGGCGCCGAAAATGAAGGAGCGCCCCTTTTCCGGCGTTTTTGGGGAACAAATCTGGCAAAGTATATGCAACCCATGTTTTCAGTTATGGATTCGCCAGGGAACAAAAGTGATCAACGAATTACGCCTGAATCTGACTGAAAAGTCGGCCCAGGATGTATATGATGAACACATGAAAGATTTTCTGAATCTTAAGTGAATTGTATCAGTTAGCGGGTAATAACCGGCCGGCGCTGAATCGGCTGGGTTGGAATTCAGAGAGGCCATAATGGAAATGCAACTGCTCACCAAAGAGGAAAAGCACAAACTTCAGGAACAACTCAAGGCGATGATCGACCAGAGGCCGCACATCGCCACGCGTATCGCTGAAGCGCGGGAAAAGGGAGATTTAAGGGAAAACGCGGACTACCATGCGGCCCGGGAAGAACTGGCCATGCTCGAGGCGCGAATCAAGGACCTGGAAAATCGCCTGAAGTCCGCCTCGGTGGTGGATCCGAATGACATCCCTGACGGCATGGTTTTTCTGGGCAGCACGGTGAAAGTTCGCGACTCAAAAACCGGCGATACAGAAATGTTCCGGCTGGTCGGCGAAATCAATAAAAGTTCTTTTGATCAGGATTCAGAGATCATGGAAGTATCCGCGAAGAGCCCCCTGGGCGAGGCGCTCATGCGCGCCCGCGTCGGTCAGACGGTGCGTGTCAGTGTACCGCGCGGAGAGATTCATTATGAGGTGCTGGAGGTTAGCTGAGAAACCCAGGTTAGAATTCTAAAGATACTTTTATGTCAGCCAATGCCAACATAATGCTTTCATGGGTTATGCAACGTCCCACCGACGCCGGCGACGGTTGGAAGTTTGATGACTTAAACTTCCATGACGACGAAGATAGTCTTCCAGATAATGACACGGAGGAGCTCTCTTCACTGACCGCGGGTAATTACGTTACCGGTGCTGAAGCAGAGCAGCTTGCCAAAGTCAGCGATACACGCAGAATTATTGTCGTCAATAATCAACCGAAGGGCATTTCTTACGCCGTTCTGGCGGACATATTACTGGCGCTGATGATCGAACTAGGGTTGCTTGGAGGATTTTATTTTTTAAGCCATTGGGTTTTTACAGGACAAGGTGGCGGCGGCGGAAATGCGGTAGGTTCTTCTAATAATGCCGCCATCGGAGGGATCCTTATTGGTGATGATGCTGCTCTGCCGCTTACCGCCGATTTGCCGCAGCAAAAGACGCCTCCCTTGCCGCAATTGCCCAATCGTCCCTTATGGCAGCCGTCGGTTTCACCCACTGAGATTCTCAACACTCAGAATCCTGATAACAGCCAACAAGTCATCATCGGCGTGAAATCAAATCAGGATCCCTGGAGGGCGCCTACGCCACAGCCGTCTACCAAACAGACTGTAACTGTGGCCGAAAACTCACAAGTTCCGGCCAGAACCAGCCGCAATGTCATGCCCAGCCGTGACGCCGATCCAGATGCAGGTTTTGGCGATCCCTATTCCTTTTCTAAAACCGCCGGGCCGGGTGGTGTGGGTGGCAGCGATGATGCGGGCCGGGGGCCATCTGATGCGAATAACCCTGTTCCTGATGAGCTATACAGCCCCGGACCTCCCGCATTGCCTCCACTTTATGATGACGTAAGCGTTTCTACGGTTTTACAGTTTACTGTGCTTTCCGACGGTCATGTTGATCCCAATAGCGTCAGTGTCATTGAGTCCAGCGGTCATTCCGATGTGGATGAGGCATACGAAAATTACGTCAAACAAATCATCTTTCGTCCGGCGATTCTCAATGGCAAACCTGTCTCTCAGACATATCAATTGTCGCTGAGCAATGATTTGTCAAATTAAAATTCTCTAAGAAATTAGCTACATTCGATGAATAAAAACCAGCCGCAATTCGATGTCCGGCGTACCATGAAAAGTCGGCCTTTTGAACGGATAATCCTGCAAAACCATACTTTGGGAGAAATATTTAAATTTGCCGCCTTGTTTGGGGCGTATGCTTTCATCTGGCCGCGTTTTGTAGCGCCCTATCGTTGGCGCCTTGTGCAATATGAAATGCGCATGAAAAACATGGGCGCTGGATTTGATGGCTATCGATTGTTGCAACTGGCGGATTTACATACCGGAGCAGTTCGGCAAAGTTATCTTAAGGATGTTGTCCGAAAAACCATTGCCGAAAAGCCGGACTTGATTGTTTTGACAGGTGATTTAATTGATTATCAGCCGGCAGCTTTGGAGAAACTGGAGGAATTGCTCCAAATGCTCCACGCACCTGACGGTGTGGTCGCCATTTTTGGCAATCACGATTATCACGAATATTCCTGGCGGCATGTGGGACCACGATCCCGACACCGCAGTATTCATAAGCGTTTGCGTGCCTTGCTGGCGCGTTGCGGCATCAAGCTTCTATGTAATCAGAGTCTTACCCTCCAACGCGGAAACTCTCAGCTTCGAATCGTGGGAATCGATGAACTCTGGGCCGGGCTTGCTGATCCCCAAGCGGCTTTTGACGGGGTCGTTGCGGATGAGCCATGTATTTGTCTGCAACATAATCCGGATGGTGCCATGCTGTTTCGTAATTTTCCATGGCAATGGATGCTTTGTGGGCACACGCATGGCGGCCAGGTCGATCTGCCGGTTTTGGGGTCAATGTTTGTGCCGATGGAAAATCGCCGATTTCTGCGGGGGTTGTTTGAATTTTCCGATAATGGCGCGGTAAGCAAGCGAATGTATGTGAGCACCGGAGTGGGTCATGCGACGCCGGTGCGTTTACGCGTTGCGCCTGAGGCGGTGCTTTTTACGCTCCGCCGTCAATAGTACCGTGAACGAATCATGAAGTATCCAAATTGTTCTATAAATGCCTAGAATATCGCTATGAACGATGTGAATGTTTTATCCTGGCCTGCAGCGCTGGATCGCATTAAACAGCGTGCCGAGCGAGTTGATACTATGGGAGAGTGGCCCGAAGAAAATTTTTCGGATTTGTACCGCGCTGGGGCAATGGGCTGGTCTATTCCGAAAAGTTTCAGTGGGTCGGAACTTTCGTCACTGGATTTGCACCGGCATTATCAAGAGATGTCGGCTGCTTGTCTTACCACGGCGCTGGTTTTCACCCAACGCGATGCCGCGGTGGAATTTCTGGTTGCCGCCCAAGAATCAACTCTGGCTCGTAAATTGCTTGTCGACTTGGCCGAAAATCGGATTTTTGCCAGTATTGGTATAGCACAACTGACCACTTCTGGCCGGCATCAGGGTGCGGCATTGCTAGCCAGTGCTGCACCCGGTGGATTTAAGGTTAATGGAATAATTCCCTGGGCTACGGGCGTCCACCACGCACATTGGCTGATTGTAGGGGCGCGGATAGACGATCAGAATCAGATTCTTTTTGCGCTATCGATGGATCGTGCCGGGATAAAAATTGATGATTGTGTACCCATGGCTTCATTGAACGGGTCGGATACCGCATCAGTAAAACTTCAGGACGTAGTTATTAGAAACGATGAAGTATTGTCCGGGCCGTGCGAAGATGCTCTGGCACAACGGGGAAATCTGCACCGTTTTACACTCAACACTTGTGTGGTTCCACTGGGTGTTGCGGCAGGAGCTATTGCCGAGGCCGAAAAACTCGCCGCATTACGAAACGACAAGTCACAAGAAACGATTCTAATGTTGCGTCAAAGCCATCAGGCGCTGGAACAGCAGATTTACGCCTGTGGAACAGATACCGGGATTGGAAAGGAAAGTCGAGCGGCAATCCATCTCAGGGCCCGGGCAAATGACCTGGCAATGCGTTCGGCGCTGGCATGTCTTGAACTCGCTAAGGGCCGCGGCATGCTGATTGGCAATCCGGCGCAACGCCGCGTTCGTGAGGCGATGTTTTTCTTTGTCTGGTCGAGCAGCCCAGCGGTCATTCAGGAAACGCTTTTCAGACTTGCCGGATTGGATCACAGAGATTCAGCGACGTTTTCAACCGGCTCACAGGAAGCGTTAACCAGCTGAGACGACCGCAGGAGAAGCGGAGGCCGGGGCCGGTGTATCGTGCAAACGGCGGTCTTCCATGATCATTTTCGCGAATTCATCCGCCGGCACCGGTTTGCTGAAATAATAGCCCTGCATGTTCTGGCATCCCAGGAGCTTGAGCAGTGTAATCTGTTCGATACGCTCCACGCCTTCGGCTATAGTACGAAGCTGCAGGTTCTCCGCAAGGTTCACAACCGTATCCACTACGGCCAGGTCCTTGGGATCGTCGATCATGTCGCGAATGAAAGAGCTGTCAATTTTTAATGCATCGATTGGGAATCGTGTCAGATAGCTCAGGCTCGAATACCCGGTTCCAAAGTCATCGAGCGCGAAATGTATTCCACAACTTTTGATTTCAATCATGCGGGTGCGCAACGATTCGGTCTGGGCCATCAAAGTGCTTTCTGTGATTTCCAGTTCCAGGTACTGAGGATCAAGCCCGGTATCCTGAAGTGCACGCCGAATTGCTTCCGTAAGGGATGGTTCCCTGCACTGCACAGCGGAAAGATTCACGGATACCGGCACTATGGGCATGCCGGCGAGTTGCCAGCGCCGATTTTGCTGGCAGGCTTCGTGGAGAATCCAATTGCCCATCGCGAGAATCAGTCCCTTTTCTTCAGCCAGGGGAATGAACTTGCCGGGAAGAATCAGGCCGCGTTCGGGATGCTGCCAGCGGATCAGTGCTTCAGCACCGATAATCCGTCCAGTTTGCAGATTAACCTGTGGTTGGTAGTAAAGTATAAATTGGTTTTTCCGCAGGCCTTCGCGAAGGTCGTTTTCCAGTTGCACGTGTTCGATCGCCGCGGCATGCATTTCGGGTGTATGGAACGCAGATCGATTGCGTCCTTCTTTTTTGACCTGATACAGCGCTTCATCGGCTGTGCGCAACAACACACCGCTGTCCTGGCCATCGCGGGGATAAATGCTCATTCCGATGCTGCACGTAATATGGAAAGTTTGGCCGGAAATAACAAATGGTATGCTCATGGATTGAATAATTTTCTGGGCGACGACGGCGACGTCGGTCGGCGAATCCGGATTGGTGATTAACACGATGAATTCATCGCCACCCAGCCGGGCGACCGTGTCAGAATCGCGCAGCGAAGTGCGAATGCGCATTGAGGCACTTTGCAGTAATTCGTCGCCAAAGTCGTGTCCAAGCGTATCGTTGACGGTCTTGAAATTATCCAGATCGATAAAAATTACGCCGACCATGGAATTATTGCGGTGAGCCTCACGAATGGCCTGCTCCAGGCGATCGATCAGAAGCGTGCGATTGGGCAAGCCGGTGAGTGAATCATGATACGCCAGATAGTGTATGCGTTCTTCCGCGGCTTTGCGTTCGCTTACATCGCGGAAAATACTTAGCACCATCTGCCGGCCTCGAAATTCCACACGCGATTCAACGGCGTCCACGGGAAATGTTGTCTGATCTTTTCGAATGATGACCGTACTGGAATCGATCGTTTGTCCGGTCGCCAGAATATTTTTAAAACGGTGTTGTACTGTCTCCTGCAGCTCAAGAGGGAACAGTTCGCTTATGAATTTGTAGGTCAATTCTTCCCTGGAATAACCGAATTGCTCCATTGCACGGCGATTGACCTCGACGATCCGAGTTTCGTTATCCATAAGTACAATTGCATCACCGGCGCCCTCCATAACCAGGTGATAACGTTGTTCCGAGTCGCGTAGTGCCTGATCAGCGGCCCGCCGGAGATTTTCCCGATCAATGTCATCAAGGGCGAATGAAACGGCGTTGGCAATTTCCGAAACCAGGCCGGTGAATTGTTCATCGAAAAAGTCTGGCTGGTCGCAATAGACAACCAGCGCGCCAACAACGCCGGTTTTTTTTGTCAAAGGAAATGCCGCCGCTGAACGCAATTGGTAAGCGGCCGCCGAACTTTCACATGAACCTTCAGAAGAATCTTCACTTAAATCGTTTATGATCACCTGGCTGTCGGAAGTGATGCATGCTTCGGTGGGTTGGCATCCAGGCGGCAATCGGTTGTCCGGCGGCCTGCAGATCGTTTTAAGATATCCCACCGCATCTCCGGCAAACGCTATAGGCGTCAGATCGCCCGTCTCCATATTACGCAGAACGATCATCACCAGATTAAAGCGCCCCCCCTGAACAGTGATATTGCATACGGAGTCAAAAAGTTTTTCCTGGTCACATCGATGGGCAATGAGTCGGTTAGTCTGACTCAGCGCGGTGTTCAAATCATTCGCCTGACGAAGCCGTTTTTCAGCGTTCACGCGTTCTTGAATAGCGCCCGTGAGAGATCGATACATGGCGGTAAATAAAAGGCTCATGGCCCCGACGATTAAAAGTACGAGTCCGATGGAGCCGGCAAAGATCCAATAAAGAGTCTGGACGCGGTCGTTAAATCCGCCGGCAAGTTGATTAACACATTGTTCGAAGAGTGAATTCGCGTTGCTGGCCACCAGGTTCGCGGCGCTGAGTAATCCGCTGCGTTTCGAGGTATTCAAGGGCTGGCCTGATAACTGGTACACCATGTGATACATATCATCAGCATGCAGCCTTAGTAGATCTGAAACTGGTCCCAGCGAAGCAGCCAGGTCAGGATTGGCGGAAAAAGTTTTAGCCAGATCCGATTGAATGGCATCGGCATTGTTCATGTCAATCATGGCGCCCAATGACTGCAAGTGGCGGTCGAGTGGTGTACCATTCGGATCTTCTACGATCAGATCATCACGCAACTCACTGAGTCTGGCCATCATACGGGGAATCTGTACGCAGACGGCGTCAACTTCATATATACTATATTGATATGTATCTTCACGAAGCTCGGCATTGTCCGATGATTGTTGAATAAGGTTCCATATGTCGGCCCGCAGATTACGATACCGAAGTTGAATTTCTGAACTGGTAAGATCGTTCTGGTCGTGCTTGAGATCCTGCCACTGTTGTATAATCGATTGCCATAATAATTGCACGTTCAAAGATTCGGATAAATTGCGATCAATATCAGAAAATTGCGCGATGGCCTGATCAATCTGGTCCCGCAGGTTGTTGAGCTTTGCCGTGGGATTAGAGCCGACGGGATCAGGAGCAACGTCATGAGATTCTATTAGCGCCTGCTCGTGAAGCTCAAGCAATTCCATCAATGGAACCAGCGGTTTAACATATTGAGTCCATGTATATTCTGAATTCGTTACTCGTATTTGCTGAATTTGTGAGTGATACATGGCATACAGAGGAATAGCGATGCCCGCGAGGATCGTACCTCCAACAAGCACAAATTTCGTGGAATTGCTGAGCCTTCGCATGAAGGCTGTTAATGGATCGCGCATGAATGTACCAACCTCATGAATGTTATCGGCTTTATCTTCCACTTGCCTGAATAATCTGTTGGTACTAAAACGGTTCTGTTTTGACCTGTTTTTATTTTTTTTGCAGTATCAATAAATAGCTGATGAGCAAATCGTTTTCGTAATAATGAAAGTAATTTGAGTTTTAAAAGGTCCGAAAATCGAAGGAACAAGCAGGGGCAACTAAATGCGGGCGAGAGGAGTCGAACCTCCACGACTTTTGGTCACTAGAACCTGAATCTAGCGCGTCTGCCAATTCCGCCACGCCCGCGGAGAAGTAAAGTATGTTAACTTGGAGGGAAGGGGAATTCCACCAGATTCATTTTTTTGTCTTGGCCGTTGCGAAAAATTCAAGTTTATCCTGTCGGTCCATTGCTAGATTGGCCAGTTGGTCGGCGCGCGTATTGCTTTCTCGGTATACGTGATTGATGGACCAGTGGGGAATTTTATTTAACAACTGCAACGCCTGTTGAAAAAGCGGCTTAAGATCCGGACTTTTAACGCGATATTGACCAAGGATCTGACGGACAACTAATTCACTATCAGCGCGGATCGTCAGTTCTTGTGCACCCATTTGAACGGCTTTTTCTACACCGCGAATCAGCGCTGTGTATTCGGCGTAATTATTGGTTTTCTCACCCAGAAAATCGCCGAGTTCGTAAATAATTTGGCCTTGCTGATCCTCAATAGTCACGCCAATGCCCGCTGGTCCCGGATTGCCTCGAGATCCACCATCAAACCGCAGAATCAATTTAGTGTTCTTTGGCTCCAGGGTAGGATTCTCCTGACTATATTTGGATTGGAGATGATTTAAGATGCGTGGGAAGCGTCTTGCGGCAGCATTTCCGGCAGATACAGAATACGTCCGCACGATTGACAACGGCGTAACTCATCTCGGCCCCGCAGCAGATTTACGTCTTCGGTGCTCAGGCTCATAAAACATCCGCCGCAACTTATATCTTCCAGATTATTTTCATCAAATTCCACAGGCGCCATGGCGTGGCCTGGATAGCGTTTTCCGACGCGTTCGTACTGTGTAAGCGCATCTTTGGGAACGCGGGCGGCAGCCTGGCCGCGCGCTAACTCGAGCGATTTAATTCGCGACTGCAATTCTGAAACTTGCTGGGCACTGCGTTTTTGTGATTCAACAAGATTGGCCTGAATGGCGGTAAGCTGATCACGCACGCCAGAAGCAGATTTACCGTTGGTTTCCAACTGTCCCATCAAATCCAGAACGACACCCTCAAGTTTGCTGATTTCTTCTTTTTCTGCGGAAATCTGCACCAGAATGGCGGAATATTCTTTATTGGTTTTGGTAGTGTTCAGCGAAGTCCGCATCTTATCGATATGTTCCTGCCTGGCTTTCAGGTCCAGTTCATATGAGGAGATCGTAGCCTGAATTTTACGGCCTGCGGATTCGAGCTCGGCCAGGTCAGCACCGAGTTTTTTGATGGATGCTTCCAGCTCTCGCTGATCCTTCAATACGCCGGTCAAACGCGACTGAAAATCGTGCAGTTCATTATCAATGCGGTATAGGGCCAGCAGCGACGGAAGCGTGGTAAATACCGGCATCAAATTATCACCTCTCAATTTCCAGCAACAGCAGTTTACCAAGAGTCAGTGGTTCATGCCAGTAAATGAACAATGCACCGTTGCATCAGAAAATTCTTGAATAGGACTTTTCCGTCGGCCGATTATAATGGTATAGTCTCTAGCCCCGGTGCATCGGAACCTTTCCTATGCCGCCGTGAACTCTCTGGAGAGCGAGGATTCGTTAGACAGCTCCTGGTAAAATAAAATGCACGAAGGAAAGTCCGGTTTGAAATATTTCGTACTCGATACCAGCGTTCTTTTGCACAATCCCAACGCGCTATTTTCATTTGCGGACAATGAAGTCGTTATTCCATTCGACGCGCTCGAAGAACTGGATAAATTCAAAAAAGACACCAATGACGTCGGCCGGCACGCGCGCATGGTGATCCGGCACCTGGATCATCTGAGGGAAAACGGCCATCTGGCTGAGGGCGTCAAATGGAACGGCCATGGAGGCTGCATCCGCGTCGCGATGGAACACTCTCACGTGCCGGGCTTAAGCGAGGCCGTTCCGGATAACCGCATTATTTCTGTGGCATACAAACTCAAGGAATCCGGCAAGCAGGTCATCTTCATCAGTAAGGACATTAACGCCCGCATCAAATCTGATGCGCTCGGCATCAACACGGAGGATTTTGAATCCCAAAAAGTTGATTATGAAACGCTCTATTCCGGCTACCGCGAAATAAAGGTCGAAGGGCAGGTCATTGACCGGCTCTATAGCGAAAAACGCATTGGGATTCAGGATCCGGTTTTGGCGAAACTGAATCCGCCGCTGTTTCCCAATGAATTTGTTTTATTTAAAAGCATGAGCGATCAAAATCAAACCGGACTTTGTCGCTATGTAGCCAATCTTCAGGCGGTGCTTCCGTTAGTTCGTGCTAAAAAGGCCTGTTTTGGAGTGTTGCCGCGGAATGTCCAGCAAATCATGGCCCTGGACCTGTTGCTGGATGATGACGTTCAGATGGTCACGTTGATGGGTACGGCCGGCACGGGTAAAACCCTGCTGGCACTGGCGGCGGGAATGACCAAGTGTTTCAATGAGCAGCGTTATGAACGCCTGCTGGTGGCGCGGCCCATCATGCCGCTGGGCAAGGACCTTGGCTATCTGCCCGGCAGCAAGGACGAAAAACTCTCCGCATGGATGCAGCCGATTTTCGACAATCTTGAATTTCTTCTGACCGATCGTCGCGTGCATTCCGCGGAAAGCGCCAATGTCGAGGCCAAACTTAAATCGCTGATTGATTCGGGTAAGGTGGTGCTGGAAGCATTGACCTATATCCGCGGGCGCAGCATTCCGCATCAGTTTATGATCGTCGATGAGGCACAGAACCTCACGCCGCATGAAATTAAGACCATCGCCAGCCGCGTCGGCGAAGGGACCAAAATCGTCCTTACCGGCGACGCCGAACAGATCGACAATCCATATTTGGACGCCAATTCCAATGGTCTTTCATTCACGATTGAAAAGCTCAAAACCTCTGACCTGGTCGGCCACGTCACCCTGGCGCGCCCGGAACGCAGTTCGTTGGCCAGCCTGGTGGTCAAGGAGCTTTAACTCGTTTTTTCAGGCGTTGGTTCCTGACTTTGTTTTTTTGATAGTGGGTTCAGAACCCTTAAGGTGAAATTTCAGTGATGTGTCCATGAGAATCGAAAAAATTAATCCAACAATTGCAATCAGCGGAATGCTGATGTATCCCGTTGCGTGAATGAGTCCGCCGGCAAGATAGGTTCCCGCAACGGTGGCAACGCCGTTGGCGGCGTTGTTTAGCCCCTGAGCAGCGCCCTGGCTTAGCGGGCTTAATTCCGAAGTCAATTCCGTCCCGGTTACGCTGATCACCGGCCAGGATAGAACGACCACAGCAAAACCAAGCAACGCCAGCGATCCAGAGACCGCCATATGCGGCGCCAACATAATCACCAGCATTAGAATAAATCCTGACAATCGGGCCAAGCGTGATAAAAAATAAATCCGTCCGGCCCCAAAGCGCTCGGCCCAGCGCCCGCAAAGCGTATAAAGCGTTACACCAAGGCCCGCGGCGACGGCGTAACTAACCGAAGTCAGCGTGGGAGCAACGCCGAAACTGCTCCGAAGAAACAGCGGAAAATAGGCGAAAAATCCGGCCACGCCGAAGAAAATAAAAAACCAGGAGAGTAAAAAACGTCCAAACCGCGTCGGCAGCAATTTAATCATGGACAGGATTCCTGCGACGTTGAGCACATAAAAATGCCGGAGCAAGCCGACGCCAAACCACTCGACCCGGACAAATCGCGACAAAGCCTGAAAGTTCAGATCCAATCCATGATGTTCGGTGATGTGAGTTTTTGATTTTTTCGTTGTTTGTTCTTCATTGATTCGCGGCAGGTTGAATATACCGATCAGCAATCCAAGTGCCAGAATACCGGCGCCGGTCCATAAACCGACTTTGAACAACCCCGCCGCAAAAACACCCGCAAGCAACAACCCAAGTACCTGGCCGGCGCCGTTAAACGTCTGTAGCCAGCCGATGCGCGGCGTCCATTCATTCTTCGGATGAAATTCCACGATCAGCAACGTGGAACACGTAGTTACCGCCGCCGAACCAGCACCGATTACCAGCGCCAGCATGAACCACTCCAGCAGGCCTTTGGCAAAGGGAAACAGAGCCATGGCTGTCAGTTCAAGCAATAATCCACCAAGGCAAATAGTACGATATAGTTTTTTGGAGTCGGCCCACTGGCCCCAGAATGGTGAAGTCATGGAGCCTAAGTTAAATGCGCCAATGACATAGCCGACCGTGGCTAATCCGTGCGCTTCGCCTGATATGCTCACTATCATCAATGGCAGAAGCACCGGAATAAGTCCGGAGGAAACCGCGCCCAAAAGCGCATAAACGATATACCAGGATTCAATCCAACGACGCGGTTGAGTAAGCGTTTGCCGCACGATGTTATCCAGGCGAGTCACGAAATTTTATCCCCGCTGTATTGGTCAATCATCCAGGCAAGTATCATAATGAACATTTATGAGTATCCCAAAAGCGCAGCCTGAAGCGGTGACCCAAGTCAGCGGAAGTTTGCAGTCCCGCTTTGCGCTTGTTGCCGTTGATCAGGCCATTGATGCACTTCTGACTTATGCGGTGCCGCAGGAATTTACAGAACTTGTTCATCCCGGTTCGCGAGTGCTTGTGCCGCTGGGAAAGAGCAATCGAATGGTTAGTGGAACAGTATTGCGATTGACCAGCGATTCGACTACGAATGAATTTGCGGCAATTTCTGAAGAGGATTCCCCCGGTCGAACCAATGACCCAATAAAGGAATCCTCCACACTTTGGGATTTCTCACTTAGTCCGGAAAAAAGCGGGGCTGGAAAACCGACGGTCAAGGTAATCAAAATGGTTCTGACGGATACGAACCCTATTCCTCAGGACTTGCTTCGTTTGGCGGAGTGGATCGGCCGCTATTACTGCTGCCCGCTCGGCTTGGTTTTAAGCGCGATCGTGCCCGCCGCGGTGAAAAAAAACATCCGCATTCCCCGGCAAACATTTATTCACGCTACAATGCCGCTCACCGAAGCGCTGGAATTGGCCGGCCGCAGTCGTTTTACGGCAAAAACCCGCACAATCCTCGAGCAAGCCCTGGCGGATGTTGCCCAACATGTCTTAGATGAAACAGAATTCCTGCAGCGCTGGAAAATAAGCAAACCCATGCTCAAACGCCTGGTCCAACTGGGGTTGGTGCAAAAAGAAAAACGATTTAAATTGCCGGAAAGCAAATTGCTGGGTCTGATTGAACCAGTTGAATTGCCAATTCCCGCTTTAGGCGTTAAATCCGCGAACAATTCAGCGCCGGCACTTACACCGGATCAGCAAAACGCACTGGATGAAATTTCTCTTTTGTTGGATCCTTCAAAATTTGCTGTGCGATTGATTCTTGGTGTAACTGGTTCAGGCAAAACTGAATTATATATACGGTGTATCCAGCGCGTGCTTGCCGCCGGTCGAAACGCGATCGTGTTGGTCCCGGAAATTTCGCTCACGGCCCAGGCCATCGCTCGATTTACCCGCCGTTTCGATCATGTAGCGGTTCTGCACAGCGGCTTAAGCGATTCACAACGCCATCAGCACTGGCATGCAATCGCCACCGGTTGGGCACGGGTGGTGGTGGGGGCGCGATCGGCGATTTTCGCCCCGATGCCGAATCTGGGCCTGATCGTCGTGGATGAAGAACATGAAGCTTCTTATAAACAGGATAATGCACCGCGTTACCATGCCCGCGATACGGCCATCCGCCGCGCCCAGTTGGCGGGAGTTCCCGTACTGCTTGGATCCGCCACGCCGTCACTGGAGAGCTATTACAACACAGAGCACAATCCGCATTACAAATTACTGGAACTTAAATCACGGCCGCTTGGGCTTCAGATGCCCGACGTTGTTATCGTCGACATGAATCGGGAGCGCCGCGAACGCCGCGGGCTCCATGCGTTGTCCAGCAGGCTGGAACACCATCTAAAACGCACGCTCGATGAACACAAACAGGCTATATTTCTCCTCAATCGCCGCGGATACGCCCATTACGTGGCTTGCGCCCGCTGCGAATGGGTGCTTTTATGCGATCGCTGTGACGCAACCATGGTGGTGCATAAATCTGTATCAACCTCCGGCCCCGGTGACACGGTTCAATGCCATTACTGCCTGACCAGCAAACTTTTTCCGAAGTGCTGCCCGATGTGCGGCTCCGGACTCATCAAACTCGGCCAGGGGACGCAGCGCGTGGAAGAAGAACTACGGCGAAAATTTCCTGCTGTGCGCCTGGCCCGCATGGACAGCGACTCGATGCGCCGCGGAGAAAATTACCGCGCGACGCTTCAGAAATTTGCGGTAGGGGAGCTTGATGTCTTGCTGGGCACCCAGATGATCGCCAAGGGTTTGGATTTTCCCAATGTCCGTTTGTCCGCGGTGCTAAATGCCGATTTAGCCATGACGGTGCCGGACTTCCGTGCCGCCGAAAGGACCTTTCAATTGATTTGTCAGGTGGCCGGGCGCAGCGGCCGCGCAGGAATTCGTGGATTGGTGATCGTGCAGACCATGCAGCCGCAGGAACCTGCGGTAATACATGCCGCGAACCATAATTACATGGGTTTTGTAAATGGTGAATTGCCCGAGCGGGAAAAATTTGGCTATCCGCCTTGCACGCGTCTGGTCCGAATGGTCCTTTCAGATAAAAATGACAAGCTCGTGCATCGATCTGCGCAAAGCCTTTCTGAGACAATACGCCAAAGATCTTCAGGGCTACACGAAGTTATTCGGATGGAAGGTCCACAACCACCGGCCATGGCACGATTGAATGGACAATTCCGGGAGGAAATATTGCTTTTTGCATCTTCAGCACAACAATTGCAACAGCTACTCGCTCGACTGCGCATGGAAGGAACCTTCAGAAAGTTTCAAGGTATTTTGGATATTGATGTTGATCCGCTGTCTATGCAGTAGCATGACGGAAGAATTATTCGTATAAACGTTATTTTATTTCTCATCTCCCGTCTCGACGCAACTTCGCTATCTCGTTATACTTCGTCGCCGATTGGCTTGGTAGTCTATTAAAACAAAACTTTAACGAATTGGCAGTATATAGACGGCAGGAAACGACATCCCGCTAGAACCAAATCGTGGGTGAAAATAGGGTTTTGGGCGTCAAGCATGGCTTAGACAGGTTTATAAAATATGAGCAAAATACTTCTGGCCGTGTCAGAACAGTGGACGGTCGATAAACGCATCGATGCATTAGGACAATGGGCTAATCGCCTGGATGCTCCGATTCTGGTTGTGCATGTTGTCGCGGGAATGGCGGAAAACGAGGGACAGGAGTCATCTGGCGAACAGACCTTGAAGCAGGTTACAGCCCGTCTCAGACAGAGCACGCCGCGCGTGGAATCACTGTTACTGTTCGCCAACGATTTGGTCGACGCTTTGCTTAAAACCGCTCAGGAACATCAGATAACAATGATTGTATTAGGGCTTTCCCGCCAGGGAGTTATTGAGCGGCTTATTGAAGGCAACGTGCAACGCGCCGTGCTGAATTCCAGTCGTCTGCCGGTATTAGCGCTCCCCCCAGACTGGGACGGAACGATTTAATTAAAAGTGTTGTTTGTCAACAGCAACAGTAACTATAGCTTGTTGTCGGCATCAGATCGCAAAATGTATGTCATGTTTGCCTGAGTTGGAAATACGACAACATTCGGTTCCGGTCGCTCAACAGCAATAAATTGGTCGGTAGCATTTGAACTGACTTGCACATTTACCGGCGTGCGAACCCGAGCCCGCGAGCCAATGGTGGAAGTCAGACTAGCCTCAAGCAGTGTTCCATCCATCCATGACATATTTACGGTAAATCCACCGCGAGCGCGCAGGCCTTTTACGCTGCCGCTCGGCCATGCCTTGGGCAGTGCGGGAACCAGACTAATTTCGCCGCGCTGGCTTTGCAGCAATATTTCACCAATGGCCGCCGCAGCGCCCAAATTCCCGTCAATCTGAAATGGCGGATATTTATTAAAAAGATTCGGATACAAGCTGGTGGCCATTAGGCGAGCTAACTGTCCCCAGGCTCTTTGAGCATCAAGGAAACGTGACCAAAGGCAGGATCGCCAGGCCATACTCCATTCCTTGGCCCCCATATCGCCGCGAACAATAAGCGATTTGCGCGCCGCCGCTGCCAGTTCAGGCGTGTCCTTCAGTGTAATCTGATCGCCGGGATAAACGGCAAACAAGTGAGAAGTATGTCGGTGATGAATATCGGTTTCAGTAAACTCTTCGATCCATTCCAGCAGGCGTCCGTCTTTTTTACTGATCTGCAGCGGCGGCAATCGGTCCAATGTGGTCTGGCATTCAGCGCGAAATGCTTCGTCGATACCAAGTATTTGGCTCGCCTCGATACAGTGTGTGAGCAGATCGTGAATGATTTCCAGGTCCATTGTTGGAGCATAGGTTATTTCGGCGACCTGGCCGTTGGGCAGTTTGTATTTATTTTCCGGCGACACCGAGGGCAAACTGACCAGCTTGCCGGGGCATGCGCTGATATCCGGAGCAACCACAAGGTAATCAATAATGAACCGTGCCGATCCGGACATAAGCGGATATGCTCTTTGAGTGAGAAATTCCTTGTCTCCACTGAATGCATAATGTTCCCAAAGATGCTGGCACATCCATGCTCCACCCATGGGCCAGACTCCCACAGCACTATCGGCTGGTGCGGTAAAGCCATACGGATCCGTCAGATGATGTACAACCCAGCCGCGGCAACCATACATTTCCTTTGCCGTCTGCGAGCCCGGTTCGACAAGCATTTCTATCAGGTCGAAAAGCGGTTGATGGCATTCTGATAAATTGCACACTTCCGCCGGCCAGTAATTCATCTGAATGTTAATGTTGGTGTGATAATCGCTGTTCCATGAAGCCATGAGCTTGTCGTTCCACATCCCTTGAAGATTGGCCGGCATGGATCCGGGTCGCGAACAACTGATAAGCAGATAGCGGGCGTATTGAAAATAAGTGACAACCAGACCTGGATCGGCTTGACCTGAAGCCAGCCGCGTGATGCGCTCATCGGTGGGCAGCGATTCAACTTCCGGACCGGCGGGGCCAATGTCCAAATCCACGCGCTGGAATAGTTTTTGGTAGTCGGCCAAATGCGCTGCCAGCAGATCGTCGTATGTTTTTGTTGCGGCTTTAGCCAGAGTCTGGCGGCAGAGTTGATCAGGATCATCGCCGTGATAATCGGTGGCGCCGGCAATTAACAGTAAAAAAGAATCCGCGGTGGCAATGAAAAGTTTGCCTCCATTGGCCGTGATCGATTGTTTACCACTTGGAATTACAAGAAGTTGTGCTTCAAAGCGTTCAGCCGGCGTGGGGGGACTGTTGGCGTACTGTGCGATGATTTGCCCCTTAAGGATCAGGCAATGCGGATCGGATGGATCGTTTGTACAAATGGCGTCCTTTTCGCGCGTCATGGAGATGTTTGCGATGTTTGAATTGGTCTGACGGAGCTGATCACATGAAAAACGCACGACAATCACATTGTCAGGAGCGGAAGCGAACATTTCGCGTGTATATGTTCCTCCGTTGAGTTGATATTGCACTGTAGCCACACCGGTCTGAAGGTTCAGGCTGCGGCGATAATTTTGCACGCCAGTCGATATACCATTGCGCTGGATCAACGGAAGATCAACCAGAAGATCGCATAACGGCTGGTAAGACCGGATGCGCGGCGGCACAGCCAGCATGGTTTGGGTAATCAGGTTGGTGGCTTCAATGCACTTATTTTCAAAAATGAGCTGGCGTATTTGAGGCAAATTATTGAGAGACGCCGGATTGTTTACATTGCGTTTATAACCTTCCCAAACGGTATCTTCATTGAGTTGCAGATGTTCGGATTCAACGCCGCCGAAAATCATGGCTCCCAGACGTCCATTGCCGATGGGCAGAGCTTCGGTCCATTGCACCGCGGGCTGTTTGTACCAGAGCGCCAGCTTGTTTAAAATTTGCGCCTCTGTCGCTGGCGTTGATGACGATGATGTTGCTGTTTGATCGCCAAATATTTTGCCGTTGGTCAGGGATGTCGCCGCAATTCCCGCGCCCGCGGTCAGGGTTCCAGCAAGCAGTTGACGGCGAGATAAATGCTGATTTTTTTGCCCTTTGTCGTTCTGCCTCATAAAAGCGTTATCCTTCGCAACAAGTATGATTTTAGCAGGGAGATACTTTTGCTTATCAATCATGCGATATGCCGCGATACTCCGCGTACGCCGTATACGGAACAATCGATGCGGATAAAACGCCCGCCGGTTTATCCACGCCGCGCAGGCACAGGACGATAACATTTTTATTGCCCGGGCCGGTGTTGAGCCAGCAATCGGGAAGGAAAAAGTCTTTTTGCCCGCCATTCTGCCAATAGCGCCCGATGTTGTGACCATTAATAAAAATAAAGCCGTTGCCTGATGCCTCAAGATGAATGCACCAGGGGACCCACACACTGGCATCCACGACAGGGAGCGTGAAGGTCATGCGATGCCATGTCAGCAGCCCCGAAGCGCCGCCCCCCACAGCCTGCTGTAATAGATTTATTTTTGCCCACGATGAATCATCAAATTCCGGGTTCTGCCAACCAAGCCCGATACCCGTCGGTCCGCCACCATATTGGAGCATCTGCGCCGCTTTATCATCGGTAACAATCGGTGGTGGCGGCTCAACGTTAACACCAGCGATTCCCGAAAGCTTCTCCATTGACATTCCGGTATTGGTGTGCCCATAGTCTTCATAGACCAGATAAAGCTGATTGGTAGTATTACTTGTAGTAATAACATCAGCCGGAAGATCGAGCGCGGCCGGCGTCACGCCGTCTTTTCTGGAAAATAACACTATTCCATTGAATTGTGCCGTCACACCTCCCGGGTTTAATTGTTCAATGCGCAACGATGTAGGCGCTGGCCCTTGAATGGCATTAATGCTGTTGTAATAACTGAATCCGCCAATGTAATCGCCCAGGCTCGCCAGTGAATCCGGTTTTGGTCCCCAGACACTCGGCACGGCATCCGCCTCCGAACGAACTTCAGTAATCGCGACTGGACCGGGTAGATTCGTCGGTCGTGGCGGAAGCGTCTGCGTCTCCGGCAGCCAATGGGCCGCTTCATTGCGATTTACCGCCGGCAGGTAAAATATTTTTGCCCCAAATGGTTCCAACTCGTAATCAAAACTGATCGATGGTCCGTCGTCGATGCTTACAGCAGCTGTGCCTTTGCGCTCCTCTTTATTCTGGCTAGTGCGGATAAAAATGTAATAACTACCATCTAGCGCCTTACGTGCCGCAACCTCAACATCATCCTGTGTCGTCTGAGCTTTAACCTTCACAGCCACAGATTGCGCCAGTGTTGTTCCATGCTTTTGGAGCATTTTCGCAATGGCTTTAACGCGTAGAAATTTTTCCCCCACGCCGCCGCACTCGCGAATGGGCGCGGAATAATCATAAGAAGTGGAAATGTTCCTTGCAGCCCAGGCATCCATGTTGGTGCCGCCGAAGACCATGTAATAGTTCATCAGAGTCACGCCGCATTGCAGGCACATCATCGTCAGGTTGTTAATCTGGGCCGGGCCAAGGCTGGGCGTGTAATAATCCGAATCGGTGCGGAACGATTGCGGGCCGGTCACTTTATCAAACCAGCCGCCCTGCAGTTCCGCAGTCATCAGCGGAGCGTCGGGCTGCTCTCTGGCCATGGTGGTGAGGGCTTTCTCCGTCTTGGGGATATTGAATCGGGGATATTCATCCGTCGCGTAGAACATCTGCCGGATTACAGGGTCGGCGCTGCCGATGACGCAGGTGCTGTAATTGACGAAGAGTGGAACGTCAATACCGCAACTCCAGGCTTGCCGGGCCAAAGCGCCCAGAACCTTTCTCTGGGCTTGGTCCGATACCCACTTTACAAACTTATATTCATTTTCCACCTGGAATAAGATAACGCCGGGCTCGCCCGGTTTTTTGCGCGTGATCTGGTGCGGCGCGATGACCGGACAAACGGCCTTGTACCAGTGCCGGCTCCAGGCGATAAAATCAGGATCGTCGGTTCGCAGCCACGCGCCTTTATTTTGCTCGCCTGTGTATCCGGGTGGCTTTTTTGTCAGCAGCCATTGCGGGAAACCGCCGGTGTTCCACTCGGCGCAAACGTACGGACCTGGACGCATGGAAACATATAAGCCGAATTCTTCGGCCATTGTGAGCCAGTCTTCCAAGTCGGTCAGATCGACTTTGGAAAAATCATCCACGGAATCCGGCATTTGGCGCTCATGATAGTTCCACATCACGTATACCTGGACCGTGTTGAAACCGGCGTCTTTGATTTTTTCAAACCGCGCTCGCCACAGCGGTTTGGGGCAACGACAATAATGGAACTCCCCGGAGTACATCAGAAATGGTTTGTTTTCCACGTATAGGCACTGGCTGTCATAGCGTACGCGATCGGGATGGCTGAATTGGCGCGGCGGAAGATTCTGGATGCTGTTCTGCGTTGTTGATGGAGCCGTTGTTGGCGCCGTCATCGCCGCTGTCGATTCGGTGCAACCTTCAAATAATCCGGCGGCCGAAGCCAGCCCGACAATCCGTAAAAAATTTCGCCGATCAATTCCGGCAAAAAGATATTCATCACCCATTACGCCGCCTCCTGATGAACGCTCAAAACCGTCGATTACAGTAAGTACATTATCATGACGCTTTGTGCCTGCAACATCTGTTATTGGTGGAGTTTTGAAACTTCAAGTTTACTCAGTGTTCGGTTGCGGCGGACTGGGTGGTCGTGGCCATGGGTTGCGTTGTTGGAGTTCTGGCTGGCGGGGCGGGCCGTGTCGTAATAATGGTCATATTACCCTGTTCCTGAATCTGCATAATGGTTGGCGGCGGGGCCGTAATTGTAACCGGTTGGGCTGGTTGCGCCGGCTGTACTGCCGGTCCAATGGCTCCCAGGATCGTTGAAGTTTTGGCCGGCTGTCCAGGTTGATTCGGAAATTCGGTAACCAGTATGGCATGAGGCGGTTGAGTCCTCAAAGCATAAGTGGATTGGCCCTGGAAAGTGGGTGATTGAACTCCCTCAGGTGGATTGCTGTCGTGTGTGTGTGTTTGCTGACAGGCTGATAGTACTGTGAAAACAATAACCGAAAAAATCAAAGCCACGCCGGTAGAAAACTTGCTATGAAAGATATTGATATCTGAAAAACGCACAATCCGGCTCCTTCCTTACTTCTCTTCCGTTAGTCGCGCTACTTCCATGCAATCCTTATCGCCGCGTCCGCTGAGATTAATTACCAACGTCTGATCCTTGCTCATTGTACGAGCTTTTTTGATTGCATGAGCGATCGCATGTGCCGATTCAAGTGCGGGAATAATTCCCTCCAGCCGTGCCGTTATGCCGAAAGCCTCGAGCGCCTCGGCGTCGGTAATGGAAACGTACTCAACGCGGCCGGTGTCTTTCCAATAGGCGTGTTCCGGACCTACACCGGGATAATCCAGGCCAGCGCTCACGCTATGTACATCTGCAGTCTGACCATCCTCATTCTGTAAGACGTAAGAGAGTGAACCGTGCAATACGCCGGGTTGACCCATGCTCAGTGCGGCGGCGTGCTGACCCAATGCGGAGCCGCGACCACCAGCCTCCACGCCAATGAGTTTCACAGCGGTGTCTTCAATGAAAGGATAAAAAATCCCCGCGGAGTTCGAACCTCCTCCAACGCAGGCGACGATCGTATCAGGCAGGCGGCCAAGCGAATCCGTCGCTTGCTGACGCGTTTCGGTTCCAATCACGCTTTGAAAATCGCGGACAATTTGCGGAAATGGGTGCGGGCCAACCACGCTGCCGATAATGTAATGCGTATGGGTAACCGAGCCCATCCAGTCACGCATGGCTTCATTCGTCGCGTCCTTCAGGGTACGCGATCCGGTTTCCACCGCTATCACGCGGGCTCCCAAAAGACGCATCCGGAAAACATTCAGCGATTGACGGCGGATATCTTCCGAGCCCATGTATACATCACAGCTTAAACCAAACGCCGCGGCCGCGGTAGCGGTTCCCACGCCATGCTGGCCGGCGCCGGTTTCAGCGATAACGCGTTTTTTCCCCATGCGCAGAGTAAGCAGTCCTTGACCTATGGTGTTATTGATTTTGTGAGCGCCGGTATGGGCAAGGTCTTCACGTTTAAAGAAAATTTTTGCCCCACCAGCATGCTGAGTCAGCCGCTGGGCGAAATAGAGCGGCGTAGGCCGGCCGGCGAACTGCCGGAGGTAATATTCAAGCTCTTTTTGGAATTCCGGATCGCGGCGGGCACGCTGGTATTCATCAGCGAGCTGCTGTACGGCAACCATAAGCGTTTCCGGCACATAAACTCCGCCATAAGGACCAAAATGCCCGTGGGCATCGGGAACATGACTAGAGGCCCTGACACCCTTGACGCCGTCGGCTACCTGGCGTGAAGACAAGCGGGACGGCGGGGTTATGGTCTGAGTTTGATTCATCAGGATTCCTCAATAGGCTTGCAGCATCATAGGAGCCAAAGGCATCCGATGACAATGGCTTATTGCGACATTAATGCATTGGATTGTTGGCCATGTTTTCATATAGACTTTGGAAAAATCCTTGTGCCGGAAGTGTTAAATGACCACTCTTGAACAAATCACACCGAGTAATGCCTTGGTCTTTAAGGCAGTTCGTCTTGCGGCCTTACAGGATTCGCCGAGCGCTTTCGGCGGTACATTCGCGAAGGAATCCCAACTCAATGACGTCGATTGGCTCAAGCGTGCAGCCGTCTGGAGCAACGACCGGTCGGTAGGTTATATCGTGATGGATGCGGGGAATGCTTGTGGCATTGCCGCAGCATTTTTAGATGAGCGAGATTCGCTGAAAGCTCACCTGATTTCCATGTGGGTGGCCCCGGCGTACCGGCGTCGCGGCATCGGCCGATTATTGATCGAGGCCATTAATACCTGGGCTTGCACTCGAGGAGCACACATGTTGCAACTGATGGTAACCAACAATGACAACACGGCGATTGAATTTTATAAACGATGTGGATTTTCCATGACCGGCAACACTGAGCCTTATCCCAATGATCCGACGCTCATTGAATATGAGATGTCTCGGCTTATTAAAGCATCTTCGTAGAGGGTAGAAAGTAGAGTACTAGTTCACGCCGCAACAAATTGTTGATATTATTGTCCGAACTTAGGGCTTTAAAAGAGGTTCTTGAACTATGGCTCAAACGGATAACAAAAGCGCGCCACTGGTAAGCATAATTATGGGCAGTAAATCCGACCTGCCCACGATGCAGCATGCTGCGGATGTTCTTGGCAAGCTGGAAATTCCGTATGAAATCAAGGTGATTTCCGCGCATCGCACGCCGCTCAAAACCATGCAATTCGCCCAGGAAGCTCAGGGCCGCGGGATAAAAGTCATTATCGCCGGCGCCGGCGGTGCGGCGCATCTGGCGGGCGTAGTCTCAGCGCTGACCACCTTACCGGTACTGGGCGTGCCGATGCAAGGAGAAGCACTACGCGGGATTGATTCGCTGCTCTCTATCGTTCAGATGCCCGGAGGAGTGCCGGTGGGGACGCTGGCGATCGGCAACGCGGGCGCTACCAATGCCGGT
>DATJSN010000078.1:0-4816 GCA_035504095.1 Phycisphaerae bacterium
GGACTCGATCACACTCGATCTGGCGCCGCTGGTTGCTGTGCCTGGGGCTACGCTGCGCTTCGCCCCAGGCACAGCAACCCTTTCTATTGAACCATGTTTTTGGTTCTTTGGTAACATACAAGATCACAGAGAGCACAGAGAAAATTTTAACCACGAAATACACCCTTCGACGCGGCCCCTCGGTGTTACTCGGGACAGGCTCAGGGCAGGCGAAAGGACACGAAATTTTTAGCGCGAAGGAACGCGGAGATAGCATGTCTTTTATGACTGGGATACACGAGATACAATTTCCGCATGGCAATTGACGTGGCGGCACAGGTCCATTACTGGAGTCAGGGATCGACCGACGATTTGGACGCGGCCCACACACTCCTGGCTGCCGCTAAAACCCGGCATGCGGGCTTTTTCGTTCATTTGGCAATTGAAAAGGCCATTAAGGCCCGTGTTGTTGCGGCGACACGCGATGTACCGCCTCACAGTCACGATCTGCTTTTACTTGCCCAGCGCGCGGGAATTAATTTATCACAAGAACAACGCGATTTTTTAGGGCGAGTGCAGGTATACTGCATGGAAGGACGCTATCCCGACCAATTGCCTCCGCCGCCTGCAGCGCAAGTCGTTGCACGGGACTTAAATGATGCAGAGGAGATAGTTCGATGGTTGATCGATCAATTGAGCAATCCATAAAACGATATTTGCAAGCGGTCCGTGAAACGGGCATCCATGCAAAACGTGCGATTCTATATGGTTCGCGTGTTCGCGGGGCCGCCGGAACTGATAGCGATATCGATCTGATTGTGATTGCCCCTGAATTCGATCGCGCCCCGAATCGTGACCTGGTGGAACGCCTCTGGCAACTGCGCGCTCGCACCGATCACCGGATTGAACCGGTTCCCTGCGGAGAAGCCGAGTGGGAAGCACCGCTCACGGGCCGCGCTGTAATAGAAATTGCGCATCGAGAAGGAATTGAAATCACAACGATATAGCGGCTCTGCCGTTGTCCCCTGTTACCTGTCACCTATCTTCTGTAACCTTCATCGTGTCGTGGTGTCGTCGTGGTAAAAAGCTCTTTCCAATGTCTTCGTCGCGCCGTGCTGATTTTGCCGCCCAAATCACGGAGCCGGCGGCGGGTTTTTCCATTGATTAGAAAGTTGCTTTGGGGTTTGTAAAGTTGTACCCTGTATTTATCAAGTCTTCTGAAAGGAGTCGTTATGGATACGCAATACATCAATCCAAGGTCCGCGGCCCCCACCATAGCAAAATCTGAAGCTAAAACTGGCGGCGGCGTCGCTCCCACGGCTGGTCGCAAAGCCGGCAATCCAACGGTAAAGCTGACGGATCAGCAAATTGCTGAAAGGGCGTACCAGATATACCGTAAACGCGGCTCCGCTCCTGGTAATGCGGTTACGGACTGGCTGGAAGCGGAACGTCAGTTGAAAGCCGGTTTGTAAGTCGTTTTAGTCTTCGACAAGGTGAATATCAATTTCCGCCATGGCCGGTGAACACCACGATACCCTGCCGCCAGGCGTCGGGCAGGCCGTAAATGTCCAGCGCGGTGATAATCAGCACGGTGGCCCAGCCGGCGATCAACAGGAACCAGCCCAGACGGTGTTGGCCCATAAACCGCTTGAGGCTGGCAAAGAACATAAGCGGAATCATGGCCAAGGGAAGCTGAATGGCCAGAACCACCTGGCTCAGGTTGAGCATGTCATTCACGTTGGCTTTAACGCCCTGCTGGGCAACCAGAACAATCGCCGGGGTGATCGCACAAAGCCGCGTAATCAGCCGCCGTACCCATGGCTGGATTTTCCAGTGCATAAATCCTTCCATCACCACCTGCCCGGCAAGTGTTCCGGTGATGGTGCTGCTTTGCCCGCTGGCAAATAAGCCGATGGCGAAAAACAGGCTCGCGGCAAACGTTCCCAGCAGCGGGGCCAGCGTCAGGTAGGCGGCCTGAATCCAGTCGGTGTTATCGTCGAACTTGATGGTTTGGCCCGAGGCGAGGGCCACATGGTCGTGGCCAAAGAACACCAGGGCCGCCATCACCAGGATGGCCGCATTTACAAAAAACGCGATGCCCAGCGCCACGGTCGTATCAATGGAATTAAAACGCAGGGCCTTGCGCATCGACTGGTCGTCCTTGCGCAATTGCCGCGATTGCACCAGCGCCGAATGCAGATACAAATTGTGCGGCATCACGGTGGCTCCGATGATGCCGATCGCGATAAAAACCATATCTCCATTCTTGAAGAATTTAGGCATGTCGGGCGCAAAGAGCCATTGGCCCATCTGGCCGAAGTCCGGCCGGGTCTGGGGCAGTACGAATATTTCAATAAAAAAGCAGGTCGCTATGGTCGCTACCAGCACCAGAATCACCGCCTCAATCAGGCGCATGCCGAAGCGCTGCAAGGCCAGTAAGATCAATACATCGAATGCGGTAATGATCACGGCGAGCAGAAGCGAAATCCGCGGAAACAGCAAATGCAGCGCCACGGCGCTGCCCAGCACTTCCGCCAGATCGCAGGCGGCGATCGCCACTTCGCAACTGAGCCAGTTGGGCCAGCGCGTCCAGGCCCACAGATGATCGCGGCAGTGCTGGGCCAGGTCCCGGCCGGTGGCCACGCCCAGCCGGGCGGAAATCACCTGCAATATGATGGCCATCAGGCTTGATAGCCCGACAATCCATAACAGTTGATATTTAAATTGCGCACCGGCCTGCAGATCGGTGGACCAGTTGCCCGGGTCCATGTATCCCACACTGATCAACAGCGCCGGTCCGGCAAACGCCAGATAAGCGCGCCAGAAACCGGCATTGCCTTGCGGCACCCGTACCGTGGAATGCACCTGTTCCAGAGATGCTTGCCGGGGCGCCGGCACCGCCGGGGATAAGGAGATATCCTGTATGTCCGTCTGCAGGGGTTTCATAGGGTAAATATCGTCCTTTCGCGCTATTTAGCGTACATTATTTGACCAGCCACAATATTGATTTTGGCTAGTCAAAATAGAGAATATGGTATTCTTATAGCCGTGTCAAGAGGAAAAACCCCTAAAAGGACAAAAAGGACCTTAAAGGATTTTCGATGCCCAGCAAGACCATAGAAAACTACATCAAGCAGATTTACGCCCTGCAGCAACAGACGCCGGGCAAATTCGTCCACATGGGAAGGCTTGCCGAGCTGATGAAGGTTGTCCCCGGAACCGCCACTTCCATGATGAAGGCTTTATCGGACGCCAATCTCGTGGATTATGAACCCCGCGCGGGCGTAAAACTCACCGATTCCGGCCGCCAGCTCGCCCTGCACGTACTGCGCCGGCACCGTCTTGTGGAACTGCTATTGGTGCAGATGCTTGGCCTGGACTGGTCTGAAGTTCACGATGAAGCCGAGGAAATTGAGCACGTTGTTTCCGACAAGCTGCTCGATGCGATCGATCGCGTCCTCGGGCGGCCGGTCAGCGATCCGCACGGCGATCCAATTCCATCGGTAGGCGGGCAGTTGCCGGCGCAAAAGAACATGAACCTCGCCGATTGCCCGCTCAGGCGCGGCATGAAAATTGTCCGTGTTTTGGATCAGCATCAGAGCTTTCTGCATTTTGCCCGTCAGGCGGGTTTACTGCCCGGCAAAGCGGTGGTGGTTGAGGCGCGCGATCCGCACGCGGACGCCATTAATCTGCGCATCCAGAAAGGTAAAAAATCGCACTCGGCGGTGATCAGCTTTTCCGTGGCGGAGAAATTTTTAGTCGAAGCGTGAGTCCGTTTTTTGCTACAGAGAACACAGAGGACTCAGAGAAAATTTTAACCACGAAAATGGCCCCGGCGCGGCGGCTGCGCCGCCGAGAACAGGTGATAGTTGATCAGTAGAGCAAATCAGGATGACGGGAGAATGCCGGGGCTATTTAACCTCATAATCTCAAAGTTTATCCAGATCAGCGATATCCTTTGGTCGACCGACGGCGCGTTTATTCTGAATCAACTCATCACGACCGATGAAAATTGCGGACACGTCATCGAGCCGTGCTTTGACACGGGTTTCCCAGGCCTGAGTGAATGAAACACCGTCAATTGTGGTCAGCAGGTCAATGCGATTGGGAGGCAAACCCAATTGGACTACCACGTCGGTCCTGGCAAAATCATCCGGCGTAAGTTCGAGCGAGCCAAAGCCGAACTCCTGAAGTGCAGCAACCAGTTTTTGACCGTTTTCCGGGGAGCCTTCAACGAAAAAATCAATGTCACCGGTGAAACGGGGATGTCCATGAAAGGCCACCGCATATCCGCCGACAATCACATACTTAACGCCGTGGGCGTTTAATGACTGTATGAATGCGCGCCAGTCGGCGGGAATTTTCATCGTTGCTCCGCTGTGAATTGACGATGTCCAGGAGAATATCAAGTCGTTGTTCCGGAGTGAGCGATTTGTAATAAGCGCGGTCCGCTGCTTCGGCCTGGGCATGGGATCGAAATTTCCGAACCTGTTTTTGCATACGCATATTATAACATTACATGTGTCGCGTGGCGCGGCGAAGCCACAAGGACATTCACCACAACGACACCCTTCGACACTGCTCAGGGCAGGCGAAATGACACCACGTTTTTGAACCACGAAATGGCCCCGGGAAGAAATCCTGGGACTATGGTTAGGCTGGAACCATTCGATATGCTCAGGCTAGAGAGCCTGAGCTGTCAAGTCCTGGTCTAAAGTTGTCACTTTTATTTCCTGTATCCTTCTGAATCTTCCGCCGCGAAGGGAGCCCGAAGGGCGACCGGAGGGCGGAAGATTACGCCGCCGCTTCGCCCAGATGCACCTGCTCAGGCATTCGA
>DATJSN010000079.1:0-88650 GCA_035504095.1 Phycisphaerae bacterium
CTCCTTATGATATGTCTGAAAAAACATATCCGGAACAGACAATCCATAATCTGGCTATAAATACCCATATGGATATCATTCAGACAGGGAACATTATATCGGCTTTATAATTCGTGGTTAAGAGTAAATCCCCGGTTTCAATTTGCTCTGCCTCCTCCTCGCTAAAATCATATAGCCATCAAGAGCTATCATGATATCGACCGTCGATTCACATCTGTATGAGGATATATACCGGCTTCCTTAAGCTTGGCAAATAATGATGCTGACCCACATTGCAAACCATATTCCATTTCGGTGCGTGTGATGCCTATGCAACGGAGAATTCCAAAATATCGTCCGTCGATTTTTGTGTCATATACCTTTTCAAAGATGACGCCCTGAATGGATTCATTGGCATTAGCAAAAGAACCAAAATCCAGCGTGTGACCATGCCCAAATGTGGTAGTCATCGACATGCGGCCGATATCGGATAGCCTTTTTCTCACCCAATCTTCGTCATTGCATGATGTCAATAACTCATAGCGACCGAATTTACTCGGTTTTTGTTCGTTTCGTAGAGCGAGTTCGCATGATACATAAGTAACGAATTGTGCTCCCTTTTGCGCACCAATGGTGTTGAAATTGAGAGGTCCTCCGCCATCAAAGCCCATAATCGCAAATATCGTATCGGGATCAATTGAACCTAATTCGGTCTCCAATCGACTAAATAATCTGCGATAAAATTTCTCGGTATTCATCGAAATATTAGAAATGGTCGTCTATTTGTTTTTTTCCTTCAACTGCGGCCTATGGCCTATCCCCTGTCCACTACATTGACCTTATTGCGTCGTTTCTGCGCCTCGTTCATTTCGCCTGCCGTCGGGCTTTTTCCCGTGCGCATCATCTGAATGAAACAGTCGAACAAATAAGTCGCGTCGTGCGGGCCAGGGCTGGCTTCCGGATGATACTGCACCGCAAAAACCGGTTCGGACTTGAGCCTGAATCCTTCCAGCGTCCGATCATTTAAATTGATGTGCGTAGGTTCGCCTCCCCGTTTTTCCAATGACGCCACGTCCACGGCGAATCCGTGATTTTGCGCGGTAATTTCCACTTTGCCGGTGCCGGTATTTTGCACCGGCTGGTTGCCGCCGCGATGGCCGAATTTAAGTTTGTAAGTTGATGCACCCAGCGCCAGTCCCAGCAACTGATGGCCAAGGCAAATGCCAAAAATCGGTTTTTTACCCATCAACTTTTTCAGGGTCTTCTGGGTGTAAGCAATAGGCTCCGGATCGCCGGGGCCGTTGCTGACAAAGACGCCGTCCGGTTTGTGTCCCAGTATTTCTTCCGGACCTGCGTCGGCCGGGACCACAGTAACGCGGCACCCGCTCTGCACCAGGTTCCGCAGAATGTTGCGTTTGGCGCCGCAGTCGATCGCCACGACGTGATAACGAGCTTTGCCATGATGATCGAGGCGCTGGGCCCAGTCTCCCTTGTCCAGATCCCACTTGTAACTTTTCGCCGGCGTAACCACTTTCACCAGGTCCAGGCCGACCAGTCCCGACCATGAACGGGCCCTTTCAATCAGCGCGGCGTCGTCATCGACAATCGCCTGATCGGTGCAAATGGCCCCTTTGAGCGCGCCTTCGGTCCGTAATTTACGCACGAGTGCTCGCGTATCGATGCCGGCCAGGCCGGGAATATTGTTGCGTTTCAGGTAGGAATCCAGCGATTCGACCGCGCGGTAATTACTTACGATCGGCGAGAGTTCCTTGATGATAAAACCTTCCACCTGCGGGCGGGCGGATTCTTCATCAGTGGAATCTGCTATGCCATAGTTGCCGATTTGCGGGTAGGTCATCGTAACGATTTGCCCGCAATAGGAGGGATCGGTAAGAATTTCCTGATAACCCGAAAGCGAGGTGTTAAACACGGTTTCGCCCACGCGGGTAGTAGCAGCGCCAAAGGCAGTGCCCGTGAACACGGTTCCATCTTCCAGTGCTAGTTTGGCAATCAACGGCTGCGGCATGAGGCACTCTAAGCAAGCAAACAAAAATCGTGCGAAATTATAGCGGTATCGTGTTCGATGGGCCAATTAAGAAATTTACTTGGCGCATGCCCCCGCAGCGTATAATCTTTGTCAGGTTGTTTGATTGCTGGTCAGGAACTTTTCATGAAGTCAAAACTGGTTCTCCTGGGTTTGATTGCTCTTGGACTTTTGGCCGGATGTAGCCGCCAGCCTGATACCAGCGCTTATAATCCCGCCTATGACGGGTTAAGCGACCGTACGATTCCGCCTGTTGATCTGAGCATTCTTCAGGATCAAAGTCAGGCAGGGGGGCAGCAGTCTGGCGGCGATACTGGAGTGCCTGGTCAGTAACGAGTATGTTCGCAAATGGGCTTTACCCTTGCCGCTTTCCGCCTGCCGTCAAGTTTTCCCACCTCTCTTGCCGGGCCGTTATTTGAAAATCACTGGTTCGTTTGGCTGGCATTGGGTTGCATTGCCGCCGCTTTATTTTGGAGCGGTTTAAACACACGAAGACAGGTTTTCATACGCGTTGGTGGCGGAATTCTGTTTATTACCGTCGCTTGGATGACCATGGCCTTGCTGGTCGATACCCCGCGCGAACGATTGCTTAACGCCAACAAAGCAGTCGTGAGCGCCGCTGGGCACAGCGACTTATCCGGTGTAATGGCTTATTTATCGCCGGATGTTACCTTGGGTAACTGGGATCGCAATCAAATTGAGCAGCAATTACAGCAGCGCTTTGCCCAGGCACATATTACCGGTAACTTTATTCGTGTATTAGATACGTCGTATTCCGGCGGCGGCGCGGCGACCACTCATCTAGTGATCTGGACCCAAACCAGCGACTATGGACCTTTTACCACGGAATGGCGGCTCCAGTGGCAGGATCAGCCAGCGGCGGGTAGCTGGCTGATTGTTCACGCCGAACTTTTGAGCGTGAATGATCAACCCGTAGGGCCGAATTCCGACATACCTGAATAACTTTTGTTGGCTTGAGATATACAGGTTGGAAATGCCATAATACGACGAACAGTAATGTCGGGAAGGCTTCTTATGGATGGATCGATCGTTCGCGTTCTGTTGTTGCGAACCGCGGGCACCAATTGCGACCGGGAACTTGCTGTTGCTTTTCGCACTGCCGGAGCCAGCGTAGATGTTTTGCACATCAATCAATTGCTTGCCGATCCAGGTAAACTCACAGAATATCAAATATTCGCCATTCCCGGCGGCTTTTCTTATGGCGATGACATCGCCAGCGGCAAAATACTGGCCAACCAGATCGTGCATCACCTGGGCGTGCCTTTGCGGCAGTGGATCGCCGACGGCAAGCTCATCATCGGAATCTGTAACGGATTTCAGGTGTTGGTTAAAGCCGGTTTATTGCCCGGACCTATGCCGCAGTTAGCGCCCGAAGATTTGTTTTCCACAACCCTGACGCATAACAGTCATGCCCGTTTTGAAGATCGCTGGGTGCGTCTGCTTTCCTGTTCGAATATATGCAAATGGATCCAGCCGGGAAAACCGCTTTATTTGCCGATTGCCCACGGCGAGGGACGCTTTGTGGTGCGCGACCAGAATGTTCTGCAGGCGCTAAAGCAAAATGACCAGATTGTTTTTCGTTATGTGGATTCACAGGCGCATCCGGCAAAGGAATTTCCCGATAACCCCAACGGCAGCGTGGATTCCATTGCAGGCATCTGTGACGTGAGCGGGCGGGTATTGGGACTCATGCCGCATCCGGAACGATTCTCGGATTCCCTGCAGCATCCATTTTGGGATCGCTATCCTTCGTCGCCTGTACCCGACGGTTTGCAATTGTTCCAGAACGCAGTACAGTTTGTGCGTTCGCAAATGTGCGTTACTATTTCCGCGTAAAGCCGCATTCATTCCCGATTTCCGGGGAAGTAAAGGAATATGCCCGCTATGTCCAACAGCAAGGAGGCAGTTGGTTTTCAGAAACGCCGCTGGGTTCTGCCGCGCGTTGCGCCTGATCCGCAGGAGGCCCATCGGCTGGCACGAACCTTGGGCTGCCATCCTTTAGTTGCACGTTTGCTTCTAAACCGCTCCCTGGGCGAACCTGAACGCGCGCGGACTTTTCTTAATCCTAAATTACTGAATATCTCTCCGCCTGATGCATTGCCGGGAATAAACGCTGCTGCCGATTTAATCGTCCAGGCGATCAAAGACCGCCTGCGAATCACGATTTTTGGCGATTACGACGTTGATGGCATAACCGGAACCGCGATGTTCTGGCATCTATTCACCACCGCCGGCGCGAATTTCGACGTCTATATTCCTCATCGGGTGGAAGAAGGTTACGGTATGTCCGTCGCCGCCGTTGAACAGATCGCACAGCGCGGGACGCAGTTGCTTCTGAGCGTGGATTGCGGCATTACGGCTCTCGAGCCGGTTGCCGCTGCCCGAGCCAGGGGCATGAATGTCGTAATAACCGACCATCACGAGCGCGAATCCCGATTGCCCGATGCTCAGGCCATCGTACATCCGCGTTTAAATGAAGACCTTTGCGCCAATCCCGATTTATGCGGAGCCGGTGTGGCGTTTAAACTCTGCTGGGCGATCGCCGTCCGGCTTTGCAATTCCACCAAACTCACCGATCGCTATCGCACCCTGCTATTTGATTTTCTGGCGCTTACGGCCTTGGCCACCATCGCCGACGTGGCGCCGCTGACCGGCGAAAACCGCATCCTGGTTAAAAACGGCCTGGAATTTTTGCCAAAGTGCACACTTCCGGGTATCCAGGCTCTGTTATGCGTTGCTGGATGGAAAAATAAAAAAATCGACGGAACGGCTATCGGATTTTCCCTGGCGCCGCGACTTAATGCCGCCGGACGCATGGATCATGCTGGCATGGCGGTGGATTTGCTGACCACCGATGATCCGGCTAAAGCCGTCGAAATCGCTGAATATCTGGAAGGACAAAACAAGCTCCGGCAAACCACTCAAAAGCAAATCACAGCCAGCGCCATGGAAGCTGTGCGCGCCATGGAATCGATGCCGCCGGCCATTGTGCTTTGTCAGCTCGACTGGCACGCGGGGGTCGTGGGAATCGTGGCCTCCCGCATTGTGGATGAATTTTATAGACCCGTTTTTGTGCTTACCCACGACGGTCAGACCGCCGCCGGCTCCGGCCGTAGCATCTCCGGCTTTCCCCTGCATGAAGCGATTGAACATTGCCGCGATCTATTAATCAGCGGTGGCGGCCATGCCGCCGCCGGAGGCGTGCGTTTGAATATGCAAAACCTGGAGGCCTTCCGGGACCGCCTGTGTACATTCGCGGCAAAAATGATGCCGCCCGGAGGGTTCACCCCCGTGATCGATCTGGATGGCGTTCTGGAACCGGCAGACATCGACCTGGGGGCCTTTGAACAACTCGAAAAATGCGCGCCCTTTGGCTTCGGCAATCCGCGCCCCAAATTCCTAGTTAAAAATGCGACCATCGGCGCGCCGCCGCGGCGCATGGGGTCCGAAGGTTCGCACCTGCAGTTGCAGATTCACGCCGGCGACCGAATAACGCGTGCGGTGGGGTTCCGCATGGGTGTTTTGCAGACATCACTTCGGGCCGGCATGCAGATCGACCTGGTCGTCGAACCCGCGGTTGACCGTTACAACGGCCATTTGCGGCCCGAAATGCATCTCGTGGACCTGGCCCGTTCCGATGCGCAAAGCCTGGATTGCGTTGCCGCCGCGGTCGCATAATCTAATTTTTCAACGGGTTCAAATCTTGTCGTTTCGGCTTCGCCCTGGCCAAAAGCAGCTTATCATTTAAATTTTCAAAATTTCCTGTGCAATTTCAGCTTGAGCCTAGATATCCTGATAGGAAGTGTCAATGACTGATGCAGAACTCCTGGATTTATTTGTCCAAAACCGCTCCGAGGATGCTTTTCGGGCCTTGCTCGAACGTCATTTGGCTCTGGTTTACTTTGCCGCATTACGCCAGGTGCGCGATCCCGGAACAGCCCAGGACATTGCCCAGGCAGTATTTATAATTCTGGCTCACAAATCGGCTGATGTACGTAAAAAAGGTACACCTCTTCCGGCATGGCTTCTGGTGGTAACAAGATATGCTTCGGCTAATGCACTCCAGCGCCTTAAGGTCCGAGTCCGACACGAAAGAGAGGCTGCTGCTATGAAAACACAATCTGCCTCAACCATCGATTCTGAGAATTTAAGTTCAATAATCGATAAAGCCCTGAACCAACTTTCCGTGCCTGATCGTACGGCTATTGCGGTCTATTATCTGGAAAATCGGAGCCTGCGTGAGGTGGGCTCGGCATTGGCAATTTCCGAGACTGCGGCCCACATGCGCATCAGCAGAGCGTTACAGCGACTGCGGACAATTCTAACCCGTCTGGAGATAACCTGTCCGGCAGATGCACTCGAAGCAAGCTTGCACGAGTATGGTGCAGTAGCGGTTCCTCCGATGCTTTTGGCCGCCATTTTTAGCGGCTTACCGGGTCATTCCGCCATATCAGGGACAGGTTCACTCATCGCTCAGCAGGTAATCAAAAAAATGCTGCTGGTCAAGGTCAAGACCTTTGTTCTGAGCACTCTGGTCGCCGCAGCCGTTGTCGCCACTGGCGTGCCGCTGGTTTATCATGCTTTTGCCGGTGGCCCATCACCAACAGTGACGGTTTTCACCAGTGCGTCGGTTAGCGCCCCGCCGACAAGCCGAATCGCAGGTGGGATGCCGAATAACATAGCACCCTTTGGGGCGCCCGCGATTCTTACTCAACAGCAATGGAACGATATTTTTAATAACTATGCGAAACAAATTGTATCATTGCAAATGAAGATAGCCTTCCGTTCACGGGATTACACAAGTAATGAACAGGCGCAAAATGAAAATACTATATTAACAAAACAACACCAGACGACTAAAATTACCACTGGGTACAATGTCGTTAACAACTTTATACAATTGCATTGGGTAATCGCGTCCGGTCTGCTATACGCAGAAAGGATACAGGTCGGCGGTATAAATGTCGCTTCCAAAGCTAAATCCAATGGCGATTGGGCTCCCGCTGTACCAATATATCACACTACATATGTAGTGGGGCCGAATACGGTCTGGTATCTCATGTTGATGGGCGGAGGAGTTGCAAACGTGGAAATTTACAAACGCGAGGGCGAAGCGTCGCTGCAACCATATTGGCAGATAGAAGTAGGTGCCTGTGGATTAAATAACTTAAGCCGGGTCTGGATGCCCTTCAACGGGTTTATATCCGACGGATTACCAGCCAATTTTCACAGGAGTCAAGGGTATCACTTGATCGACCAGAGCTACGACCGGTCAACCGGGCTTATAAAATTGACCTATGTTCAGTTGCATCAATATTTACCTCAGAGCCGTGTAGGCCGCATGGAATTCGTATATGAGCTGAAGCTGGATGGCGGACTGCGCATATACCGGGAGTCACTTCAATCTGTGGGTGGTCCTGATGGACCGTTGAGTTTTGAGGGAGGAGATTATGGCGGATTCGAAAAAAGCAATGGCATTTGGTTTCCCACTTCCATTCACCAGTGGTGGTCACAAGATGGCAAACTGATCTTTATGGACAATTCATTAACTATCAATGATCTGATTGTTAACGGTAAGTTGCCACCCAATACATTTTCTTTTACGCCTCCAACTGGCTCTCATGTTCACGATTCACGGACTGATACTCCAATTAATTACATCGCCGGTTCAAAAAACCCGAGCAATCAACCGTAAATAGTTCAACCGATGTCCTGTCGCAAGGAGACAAAAGTATGAGAAAAAACTTGGGTTCTTTGGCATTCATCGCAGCTCTGACGCTCTTCTTTTCGCTGGTGGGTAATGCTGTTGCGGATTCTAATCTCCAATCGCTTCCAGCTGATATTGTTACAGCATGGGAAAAGGCTGGCGCTATGCCCGGTTGGATGACCAAGTTTGGATATTGGGACAATTCAGAAAATAGCCCTTTATTAGGAGATATTCCAGCATTCGGATTTAATATAAATCAATTGAAGACCGGCGTACTCTCTCATCTACCTCCACCAAAACAGAGTTTCGGTTTGGGCTTTGTTAATGGGAATACAACTGACTTTACACTTGATGGATTATCCAGATTCATGCACCTGAAGTCGCTATCTATTGACTTCACTAATCTGACAGACGCGGGCTTGAAGGAATTGGTCGGTATGACCCAGTTGCAGACACTAAACATTAGCCACACCAATGTGACGGATGCGGGTCTGCAGGAATTGTCTAGCCTGACCGAATTGCAGCAGCTAAATCTCAACAACGACACCAATGTGACGGATGCGGTCTTAAAGGAATTGGCCGGTATGACCCAGTTGCAGGAGCTAGGCCTCGCTAGCACCAATGTGACTGATGTAGGTTTAAAGGAATTGGCCGGCTTGACTCAGTTGCAGAAGCTAGGCCTCGGCTTTGACGACAAGGTGACTGATGCGGGTTTAAAGGAATTGGCTGGGTCCCGATTCGCATCGGGATTGCAGGGGTTAAGCCTCGCTGGCACCAATGTGACGGATGCGGGGTTGAAGGAATTGGCTGACCTAACCCAATTGCAGGGGCTAAATCTCATCGATGTTGCCAAGTTGACGGATGTGGGGTTGAAGGAATTAGCCGGCTTGACTCATTTGCAGACGCTTTACCTCTTCGACGACATCAATGTGACGGATGCAGGACTCAAGGAGTTAGCGGGCCTAAAAAATTTGCAGAATCTTGACCTTGGCGGCACCAATGTAACGGATGCTGGCTTGAAAGAATTGGCTGGCCTGACCCAGTTGCAGCAGCTGGGCCTCAATAACGACTCCAATGTAACGGATGCTGGCTTAAAGGAATTGGCTTGCCTAACCCAGTTGCGAATTTTAGACCTCTACCATACCAATGTGACGGATGCAGGAGTGACAGAATTGCAAAAGGCACTCCCGAATTTGACAATTGATCTTAATTATTGTGGCTCGCTGCATTAATTTCAGAAATATCATTGACGTAAATTTCAATTGACGTCTTGTCGCCCCGATTCGCCAATTTCTGCATGCCCTCCAATTTCCCCGCTGACTACCAGCTAGATCTCGCTGAATTTCTCCCGGCTCGGTGTAGCCGCTCGCTACCCTATCGATAACTTGCATTCCATATTCACGACATGCAGTGCGACATAACGATCGCTAACACAATCCGTAGCCGGCTCGCTCCGAGAAACTGTAAATCCCCATTTTTTAAAAATAAGCACATTTCCCGTCTCAGCAATCGTATCCAGTGCCAGTGTGTCATGACCCAGAGTGGGGGCAAGAATCGCTACCTGTTCGACGAGCCTGCGGCCGATGCCCCGGCGTTGATATTCCGGTAAAACGGCAAGCCCAATCAGGTGAACGTGACGCGCATCGAGGCGATATTGCATCGTGGCCACCATTTGCCCATCAATGAATGCGGCCAGACGAACACCCTCCTGAAATCTTTTCTCCTGACGGGCGAGGGCTTCTCCGACGAAACGGTATATATTAGCCATTGGTGAGAACGCCGCGTCAAAAACAGATCGCGCAATTTCAATCTCATCCGCACGGCAATTCCGAATTTGTACAGATTCCGAGGGCAGCATTCAACCATTTTCTCGCAGTTGGCCGTAAAAGTTCAACTGGTGTCCCGTCGTCCCGATTAACCAATTTCCGCATGTACTCTATTTGCTGACGGATGAGTGGATCTCGGCAATATAACCACCGGGAAATTTCCCACTCCGCATGCCGTGATAGGGTCTTGCTTTGTCATACTTGGGCAGCCCAGAACCCCATTCCCATGAAATTTTTCGATGATCCTGTATGATCCGAGAGACAGCCACCAATTTCCCGGCCCTAGCATATTTTATTAGAGGCTCTACAATAGAGTACCATGACGAGGCTTCGGATATTTTCTGTTTTTCTTTTTCCTCTGCTCCTGGCGGGCACAGTTCTTTTGGGCGGCTGCAGTACAGGCGGCCGCATACTGCCTAACAGCGACACGTCGCTGCCCACCGATTTTATTCCAGGTGAGATTTACGTTCTCCAGTGCGACATGCTTATTGACTGGGAATACAATACGGATGTATTCGGATCGCACTACTTTTTAGATTCTTTCGACCATCATGCCCTCTTTCCGGATTCCGATGAGGCCTATCAGAACTTCCTCAAAGACCCGCAAACGTTCGGTAGTGAACGGGCGGGTGTTATAACCAAGGGAACGGAATTGCAATATGTGGGCAAAGGATATGATTATGGTACTACGGGGCACACCCCGAATTTCGATATGAAAGTACTCACCGGGCCTTATGCCGGGGTTTCCGTTGACGCGTTCGCAGCCACTTTACCGGATTCTGGTATCGTTAATAGTCAATTCCTCAAGTTGCAGCCGTCGCAAAAATAAAGATCGCCTCGTGCTTTTCGCGTTTTTCGTGGTTAAAATCTGTCCCCTGTCACCTTCGTTGTGTCCTCTGTAGCTAATAAAAATCTGCGTTAATCTGCGCAATCTGCGGATAAAAACCGTTCTCCCTCTTACTCCGGATTTGTTGTTGCCGGATTCGTCGTCGCCACGGCCCGTGTCTCGGCGTTGACGTCATTGCGCCCGTCTGCATCGGACATCGCCTCAATGTGCCGATGCCTCACGCCCGGACCTGCCCATGTGATGCTGACTTTAAAGAAGTATACGTTCCCAGCCACGGCGTCGATGGAAGTCTGTTCCTCATTGGTTGGCCCGACAACGGTAAACGTGTGCTGGCCCGGCGCCACGCTGACCAACAGGAACGTGTTGGGCGCTAGCGCCCCGATCATCTGCCCGTCGAGCTCTGTCTGTGCCACCAGCGTATCGCCTATTACCGCTGAGGGGCGGCAAAGATAGACGCTTGCCATGCCCAGTTCGGGCTCAAACGTCTTGGCCGCAGCATTGGCCGAGGTATCGGTCGTCGGCACGGTGGCGCACCCTGCAGCCCAGGTAAATAAGCCAATGATCCCCAGTACAATTTTAATCGAACCTCTTAGACCGATCATGATTTATCTCCCATAATGTCCCGCAAATACGATGAAAGTGAGCCGATTACTCGTCAATCAGGAAGATTGCCATACCTGCAGCGTACATTTGAGAGGTACTTTATTTCCAGCTCAAGCCGATTTCAATCCTTCGCTGGCAGCAGCAGGATGGCTGCCCATGCCGTGACTCAGCTTGGGATCGTTAGAAGGCAGTTAATTCGAACCCCATCATTCGCCAGGAAACTAACGAAGACATTCCCGGTATTCGGGCCGTGCCCCAGTTTTGTGAATTTTCGCCCTTTTCGTGGTTCAAAATCTGAAAACCGCCGCCTTAGGTGGCCTTTGGCTTATAGCGGTTCCGGGTCGATCCGGATGTTTGTTTCTCCGGCGGCTTTCTTTTCGTTATATTTTTTCAGCCATGTTTGAAAGCTTTTGCCCGCCGCCGCGTCGCGCCCGGAAAAATCGATCTGGGCGATTTCGGCATAACCAATTTTCACGCGCGGGCCGCCGTCTTTAGGGATCAAACGCACAAAGCAATTCGCCAGTCCGGCGTCTGTTACACGATCAAAAACATAACCTTCGAAGGTTTGGCCAGCTTTTGTAACAATCGTAATGTCGCCGCGGAAACTGAAGGCCTTTTCCACCGCTTCAAGCACCGCGGCTTCGCTGTCGAGTTGCGGTTTATAGCCCTCGAGATTTTCATGCACCGCCGGTGGCGCGCTGGATTCTTGGGTTTGAGAAATTGCGGCCGCTTCTTCTGGCATCACCGATCTCCGTGGTGGACGAAATGATTAGACATGAACTTCGTTTTGTGTGGCCTTTTTAGGAGCGCTGATTTTCACCGGTACCAAACGGCCAGGCGCGTTTGAAGGAGGCGATTCCAGCGCTTCAAGTGCTTCGCGATTGACATAGGCTCCACTAAAAAGTGTCGCCCGGACTGTAGAGAGAAAACCACGAACCGTACTAAACGTATCGTTGACGGCGCTGGCTTCATAGCCGCTGTGTACCATGCAGTTGGCGCACTTGGGATTGCCCGATTCCGTGCCGTATTTTTCCCACGCCGTAGCGTCTAGGAGTTCCTGGAAAGTCTCGGCATATCCATCCTGTAAGAGGTAACACGGTTTTTGCCAGCCGAAAATGTTGTATGTGGGCATCCCCCATGGGGTGCAGGCGTAGTTTCGCCGGCCCATGAGGAACTCCAGGAACAGCGGGCTTTGATTGAATCGCCAGGAGGCCTTGCGATTGCTCAGAATAGTGCCGAAGAGTTTACGAGTTTTGGCACGTCCCAAAAAGTGTTCCTGATCAGGCGCTTTTTCGTAACTATAACCGGGTGAAAGCATCATGCCTTCCACGCCCAGTTGCATCATTTCATCGAAGAAATTCCGTACGCTTACGGCGTCGGCGCCGTCAAAAAGCGTTGTGTTGGTGGTTACCCTGAAACCGCGCTTCACTGCTTCCTTAATGGCTTCGATGGCGATCTCGTAGCCGCCTTCGCGGCATACGGAAAAATCATGATGTTCTTTTTGCCCGTCCAGGTGAACGCTGAATGTCAGGTATTTGGAGGGCTTAAATAAATCGATTTTTTCCTTCAGCAGCAGTGCGTTGGTGCACAGGTAGATGTATTTGCGCCGTGCAATAAGGCCTTCGACAATTTCCTTTATCTGCGGATGCAGCAACGGCTCGCCGCCGGGAATACTCACCATCGGTGCTCCGCACTCTTCCACGGCCTTAAAACATTCTTCCGGACTAAGCTGGGCTTTGAGTATGTGTGCCGGATATTGAATTTTTCCACAGCCGGCACACGCGAGGTTGCAGCGAAAAAGCGGTTCGAGCATTAACACAAGCGGATAGCGTTTGCGTCCTTTAAATTTTTGCGTAACGACATACTTGGCAACTGTCCACATCTGTGAAATCGGGACGCTCATAACACCTCAGTTTGGCGCAAATACAGTCGTGCCAGGGAAAACACCCCAAAGCACCTTTGTAGTCTTCCATGATACTAGCTAAAAAGCCTGCGCCAAGGCAACTGATTTACGATAATGCGTGTAAAAATAATTCGCCGAGGTGGATATTTTTGTCTCGATATTGCCAAACAAAATTAAGCAATATTTTTCACGTTGACATGAAAAAACAATCTATGAGTATTCATCAATACGCATACTTCCGATACAATTCTTCATGCTGTTATTACCGGCCCAATGTTATTGGTCTGCCCCGTTAAAAATGGTATTTTCTGGCAGCCCATGTGGCCGATAGAAAGCTCAATGAGTACGCAAATTAGTTCAGATACCAAGGTTTTATTGATTCTTACGCCCGTAAAAGCGGAACGCGCCGCGGTTAGTTCTGCGGTTGACCGCTGGACCGGAAGTGTGCCGGAGAGTCTGCGCGCAACGTCGTATGAAAACATCGTGATTGAACAAATTGGCGTTCGTGGGACGAACCTGCGGGATATTTTGCCGCGCTACATGCATTCTCCGATTGCGGGAATCATCACTGCGGGTGTTGCCGGGGCATTGTCACCCGAATTAGACATCGGCGATTTGGTCATCGACAGTGCCTCTTCCGATACACAGCGCGTCGCCGATTTCATGAATACCATGTCTAATTCCCGCCGTGTATATGTTGGTCCGGTGCATACAAGTAAAACAATGATTTCGACTCCCGAAGAAAAGAAGAAAATATTTAATGAAACCCAGGCGGTTATCGTTGAAATGGAGAATCAGATAACGCGTCAATTCGCCTCGCGACGAAACGTTCCGTGGCTGGGAATTCGCGCAGTAAGCGACACGGCTTTCGATCACCTGCCGCCGGAAGTTATGCGCTTTGTGAACAAATCCGGAAACATCAGACCATGGGAAGTCACGATGGGGTTGGCGCGACGCCCGTTATTAATTCCCCAGGTCATTCGGCTCGGCAAGCACACTGGCATTGCGACGCAGCGGCTTTCTGATGGGATTGGCGCCATCCTTCGCAGCGGATGGCCGTTTTAAGTTCCCCTGCTATACCCCATTTTCATAGTCAATTGACGACTGCCATCATGGGCATTTCAAACCTGCGAAAAGTGTGGGTCGATACCCTATAATAATACGAGCCCCTAAATGAAGTATTTTTAGGCGGGTAATTTATGCATTGGCAGCAGTCTATTTCCAAACAATATATCCAGATGCCTCGGGAGGAGGTTCTCGAACGCATTGCGCAGCGTAAACGGGAACTGGGACGCCGCTTGGTTATTCTTGGACATCATTATCAGCAGGATGACGTCGTTGGATTTGCGGATCATGTAGGTGATTCATTTGGGCTTTCCCGTCAGGCAGCAAGTTTAACCGAGGCTGAGTACGTCATCTTTTGCGGTGTGCATTTCATGGCTGAGTCAGCGGATGTCCTGACGGCCGACCATCAAAAAGTCATTCTTCCGGACCTTGGAGCTGGATGTTCGATGGCGGATATGGCTCAGACTGATGACGTAGAAGATGCATGGAATGCGATATGTGCTGCGTGCAAAGATGATCCGGAATTTCATCTTGTCCCCATTACTTACATTAATTCCAGTGCGGCGGTAAAAAGTTTTGTCGGCCGCAACGGCGGCGCGGTTTGCACCAGCAGCAATTGTGAAAAAATACTCGCTTGGGCATTAGACGGCCAGAAGCCGGGTGATAATCCGCATATAAAAGTAATTTTCTTTCCTGATCAGCATCTGGGCCGCAATACCGCGTACAAAATGGGCTTTGGCCTGGATACCATGCAAGTGTGGGATTATCGGCAGCCCAATGGTGGTTTGACTGATGAGCAAATTCGAGAAGCGTGCTTTATTCTCTGGAAGGGACATTGCAGTGTCCACCAGCTTTTCCGTCCGGAGCACGTAGACCAGGCGCGCCGGCAGATTCCCGGGGTCAAGGTTTTGGTTCATCCGGAGTGCCGTTGGGAAGTGGTTCAAAAAGCAGATCTGGTCGGTTCCACAGAGTTTATTGGCCGGCAGATAGCCGCGGCGCCACCGGGCAGTAAATGGGTGGTCGGCACCGAAGTGCATATGGTTAATCGCCTGGCCAAGGCACATCCGGAGCAGATTGTAAAGATACTTTCCGATTGCCAGTGTTTGTGCACCACGATGTATCGCATTGATTTGCCGCATCTATTGTGGGTTTTGGATAATCTTTCTGAGGGCAAGGTTGTCAATCAGATCAAGGTTGATCCCTTCGATGCCTATTGGTCGCGCGTCAGCTTGCAGCGCATGCTGGACATCACCGCCGGTCGTCCAATTCAGCCACCCCCGGAGCCGTTGCCGGTACAGGAACAAAATGCACCCGCATTGCGTGTACTTTCTTTGGCATGAAGCGTTCGACTAATTGATACATGCAAAGTCAGCGATTTTTTAATACTTAACCTTTAAAATGCCTTCGAAGTATTTGGATCTTTGAACAGGAGGTTCCATGAAGATTCCATTTGCAGCGGCAGGTTTGTTGTTGATTTTCACTGCTGTGGCTCGCGGGGCCATGGTTAGCGACAATTCATCGGGGGATAACTATTTACTCGGGTATTCAACTGCCACGCTGAATATTCAATATCATCTGCATCCGCAGATTGAAGTGAAGAATGGCGTTGTTACTGTAGATACTTCCACAATTCCTTCTTCCGAAATAACTGCTGTACGCAACTCTCTGATGGAAATTCCTGGCGTTCGACAAGTCGTATTGCAAAACACCATGTCAACGACTTCCGAGGCTGGTTTAGTGCCGGCTTCAGCCGCGGAAAAACCACCCGCGGCCACTGGAACTGCTTTGCCACAGGAGTATCAAATTGGTTTTACTCAACTGAGTACAAGCGCTTCACCTTATGTTTTACCGACTGGTGTTTTTCCCGCAGGACGGCTATTTGATCCACTTATGGCCGATCCCAAATGGCCCGGCTTTTCCGCCGCTTATGAACATTATGCACCAGGCCATTTCCTGGGCTGGAAAGATGTCGCTCAGGTGAGTATCGGCGACACCATTCCCTTTTATAGGGGAAACCTGCCGGACCAATTTCAGTGGGAAACGGGACTGCAAGCAGATGTTTATGCATTTTTTAATCTGGATTCTCCCAGTGCGGACCTGCAGAATGCGGATTACCTGGTAGGGGCTTACGGCTCGGTGCGCCGCGACAATCTTTCCCTGATGGTGCGATTCTTTCATCAGAGTTCCCACTTAGGCGATAACCTTTTGATTAATGAACCGGAATATATTTCGTTGCGCCAAACTGTCAGCTATGAAGAAATCAACGCGATAGGTTCTGTGGATCTGATGCAAAAGTTATTTCGCTTGTATGGCGGTGTCGGGATTCTTATAGCCCCCGATCCGAGCAGCCTGGGGCTTTGGAGCTTTGAGTATGGTGCCGAATTCAATGGGCCGCCTTTAACGCATATGCAGGGTTTTGTAATTAATCCCGTGGCCGGAGCCGATTTTCAGAATTGGAGTGCGAATAATTACAATACGGACATATCTTTACGCGCCGGAATTCAATTTACCAATGGAACGCCGGAAAGTTCGCGGTTTCAGGTACTCCTGGAGTATTTTCATGGCAACTCATATAACGGACAGTTTTATGTTGTTCCGATTCAATATATTGGTTTCGGCGTTCATTTTTATTTTTAATGTTCGACGCCCGGATGTTGCTTAACGAATCTGACTCCATAGGCTAGAATTGTTACGCCTGAATTTGCGAGGATGATTATGCCAATTGAAATCACAATGCCCAAGCTTTCGGACACCATGACGGATGGAACGCTGGTTCGCTGGCTTAAAAAAGAAAATGACAAAGTTAATCCCGGCGAGAACATCGCCGAGATCGAGACTGATAAGGCTGTCCAGGAACTTGAAGCATTCGAACCGGGAACAATCGCAAAAATTGTTGCACCGGAAGGAGGCAAAATTCCCGTTGGCGGGTTGATTGTCGTTCTTGCCAAACCGGGTGAAGATGTGGCCGCGGTCGCCAAAGCTGTAACAACATCTGCACCGGCGGCGAAATCAACTTCCACAGTTGCTCCGGTAACGACGCCATCCGCAATACCGGCTCCTGCGCCATCCGCGGCGCCTGCTCCCGCACCCGCTCCTTCGGTTGTATCGAGTTTTCCGCCTGTCCAATCGTCATCAACAGTCGGAGACAGATCCGTCAAAATTTCCCCATTGGCCCGGAAGATCGCTCAAGAAAAAGGCTTAGACGTCTCCAGAGTGCATGGATCCGGCCCAGACGGCAGAATCATAAAACGGGATGTTTTAAGTTCTCCGGCGGGAGCGTCATTCGAATCATCCGGCCTATCCAAGTTATTGAGTGGATCAAAACTGGAAGCCAAAGCGATAGCTTTGAGTTCGGTGCGGCAGACCATTGCCCGCCGTTTGCTTCAATCCAAACAAACCATTCCGCATTTTTATGTTTCCATCGACGTGATTATGGATTCTTTGTTGGAAATTCGCAGAAGCGCCAATGAATTATTTGCCCCGAATAAATTGACAGTCACCGACTTAATCGCCCGTGCAGTTGCTCTTACTTTGGCACAATTTCCGGCGGTCAATGCCAGCTTTTCAGAAACTGAAATTATCCGGCATGGAACGGTAAATCTTGGTATCGCAGTTGCCGTCGAAGATGGATTAGTGGTGCCTGTTGTTCGTGATGCACAAATCAAAAACGTCCGGCAGATTTCGGGCGAGATTAAACAACTCGCTGACCTGGCGCGCAACCGTAAGCTCAAAGCTGAGCAAATGACCGGAAGTACGTTTACCATCAGCAATCTGGGGATGTATGGCGTTCGGGATTTTCAGGCCATAATCAACCCGCCGGAATCGGCAATTCTGGCTATTGGCGGCACTGCAACCAGACCGATAGTCAAAAACGGCCATATTGTGCCCGCGGAAGTGATGTCGATATCGCTTTCAGCAGATCATCGCGTGGTTGATGGAGCTACCGGTGCGGAATTTTTAGGACGACTTAAGGTCGTACTGGAAAATCCGCTGGTTATTATGCTTTAATTTACAGGGTTCTAATATCCCGGATATCCCGGATTTTGTGGAATAATCACTTCATCAATGCCATAAATGGTGGCATTTCGCGTCACAATTGGCCCGGCTACGACATTGGCATTGTTGATTGTCAGAAATGTTGAACCATTGGAAACAACATACGCATTATCCTGATTTCCCATTTGAACTACGGGATATTTCGCTACATAAGCCGGATCGAGGGTATAAATCGCGATGTGATACCATAGCAGGTTGCGGAGTTTTTCCGATTCGTCAGGTTGTTCCAGCATGTCGATTGTTCCGGGAGGAAGTTTGTTGAATGCTTCATTAGTAGGAGCAAAAATTGTGTAAGCCCCCGGCATTTGCAAAGGATCATCGAATTTGGCTACCTCCATCAAATGCACAAAAGTGGAATAATCAGGGTTTGTATTCCATACCCCGTAAACACTATGAACCGTAGTATCTATATTAACATTAAAGGCTGTTTGCTTTTGACAGCCGTTGATTGCCATCGTCAGAACGATTACACCGAGGCACATCGTTGAAAGTCTTTTCACTAGCATGTACGGGTCCTCATTAAAGCCGGATCTCCACCGGGGGAGTATTATAATCATTACCTCAGTTGTGTGGAACCTGTTTCGACGTCACTTATGAGCAGTTTGCACGAGATTATAAATCAGGTTCTATTACTAAAACTTGAATTCCAGTTTCGGGTACGTTATTGACAAAGTCAAATGTCCGAAAAGCAATGAGCCGATATTTTCCCCAATCGCGTTTATTGGTTGGATTTCAACTGGCCGTGTTAGGGAGCCGCAATTATCATGGTTGATGTTTGGCGACAATAAGAGACTCTAACAAAACAAGGCGGGGCCATGACGCTGAGAATTTCGGTCCCAGATAAGGAGCTTCGACGAAGCAAGTATTAAAATACAATACAGTGCGGAGAAACGACGCTGTATGGGGTCGAAAGGCACCGCGTCCCGAAGGGTTGGGTCGCAAATAGCCCATCGGTGGCGTTGTTGGCCCTCGCTATATCATCTTTCGGATATGGCTTCGGGCCTTCGCCTTGCATCTGGGCCATTTGCGGCCCAACGCGGCTCCCGGCTTGTTTTGTAAGAGTCCCTAAGAGAGGAAATCATGCGCCTGACAGTCCGGCGCAAACTTATTGCCACCCTGATGCTGGTCGGATTACTGCCCATGGTTGTGGCCATGCCGGCAATTGTCGGAATTGGCGCAAGCTTGCGACTGGAGTACGTTCGCAGCAATTGCCTGAATCTGGCTCAAACTTCTGCACATGCTGTAAGTCTTCAAATTGGTTCAGAAATCAAAAGGGTGGCATTGTTAGCACAATTGCCTGTTGTTATTGATTTTGCGACTTCAAAAAATGCCGGCTCCTCTGGTATTAATACACCCAGTAATGCTTCACCCGAATTCGTAAATGCGATAGTCGATAATTCGCTGGCGGATTCTCTGCGACTGTCCGGGAGAATTGGTCCTCCATATGCACGATTTTTGATTACCGATCGATGGGGAAATGTGATTTCTTCCGACATCGTTCCCGGCGCTTGGAATCAGTCTGGCCTGGAATGGTGGCATCGCGCTTTCAGAGACAATCAGCCACACGGTTTTGTGGGAATATTAAATAACAACCTGACAATTGCCGCTCCAATGCTACAAAAATCAGACGGTCGATTTCTGGGTTATGTATTGGAAACATCCGGCACTGATCAGCTTGAAGCGGAACTCAGTCGAGGGTCAACGGCGGAAAGGCTTACCGCAGAGATATATGACCGACAATTGAATATCCCTGTGTTGGTCAATGGCGGCGTGACTCTACCGCAAACTCATTCACAAACTCAGTCTGTCAATCAATCTTTTACCTGGTGGCATGATCTGGTTGAAGGGACCATTTCTAGCAGCGCACCCGTAAATTTCATGGATTTGAATCGGGTGATGGCAGCGCCGATCATATTCCCTGAATGGACCGTCATTTTCGAAGAACCTTCTTTACGGGCCATAGAGCCGGTTTTTCAATATGCTCAGACATTCGGTATAGCCGGGTTGCTACTAATCGCCGGATTTTTGTTGCTTGGATTATTCATCAGCCAACATGAAATTATCCGGCCAATTATGCGATTGCGTCATGCGGCAAGTGCAGTCGGTCGCGGAGAATTGAACGTGAGGCTGCTTTCAGGTTCCGGCCGGGATGCCACTTTTCGCCAGGATGAAATCGGAGATTTAGCTGCTGATTTCGATGCTATGACGCGGCAATTGCAGCGCAACATCGATCAGATCAGCAGCAACAACAAGGCGCGGCAAAGGTTTATGGAGATTGCCGGGCACGAATTGCGCACGCCAACCACTCATATTATTTTAAAGACCGATCTGTTGCAGCGACAACTTGCACAGGCTGGAATCGTGCGTCCGCAAGCATCACGCGTTGACCAGCCGGGGGATCCGCTTGTTCAAGTCTTCGGCTCCATCGACGACATTAATGCCGCAGGCCGCCGGATGGCAAAAATCATTGATAATTTGCTTAAACTCATTGAATCGAATAAGTTTATTTCTACATTTCAACGCCGTCTTTTTGATATACGTAGTCTGATTCTTCATGTCTGTGAGCAACATCTCGGTTTTATTAATGCACGGAACCAGAAGCTGATTGTTAATGTGCCTGAGACACTTCCCCAGATGGACGGCGATCCGGACAAAATCCATGACGTTCTGGCAAATGTTATAAGCAACGCCATTCGTTTTTCACCCGATGGGGCGGAGATTCGAGTTTCCGCGCAATTATTAATCGGCGACGTGTTGGAAATTGTCGTGGAAGATACCGGCGTTGGCATGCCGCAGCAGGTAATGGAAAAGCTCTTCGAGCCATTTCAGACTGGTGGCGAGTCCCTCCAACATCGTAGCGGCACTTTTGAATATCAGAGCCAGGGTCTTGGCGTTGGACTGGCAATTGTAAGACGGTTTGTAGAACTTCACGGCGGGCTTATTCGTGTACATTCATTGGAGCGGGGCACGAAAGTTCAGATTCTTCTACCTTTAACAGAAGACGTTATTGTCAGTAATGCATTTCTTTCGCAACAGCCGGATGCCGGCCCCGAATCTCCCTAAATGTATTTTATCGCGGGTAAATCGTGTCCCTCATGGCAACCTGAAGCACCAGAGACGGATGCAGTGCCATAACCTGGTCAATCGGACGGTCGGCGTAAACCTGAGCAAGTTCGGAAATCATCGGACTAAGGCTCGAAAGTAAATGTTGTCCTACGCTTTCATCAAGGGGTATCGACTGCACAGCAGATTTGATAATCATTCTGGCCGCACGGAACAGATACATGGCGATCGCACGTACCTGTTGAGCAGTCGCCTCGCTCACCAGCACGCCGAAAGCTATAGCATTATGTATACCACCTTCACTCGCCATAGGATCAACTTCGTAATGCAGACTTTGAGCCCATTCCCAACGGCGCGAAAGCTCCCAAAGATGCGCTCCCATTTGCAATGAGGCCTTGCGAATATCCTCAGGGAGTTGATGGTTGGACAGAACGCTCGATACTTTCGGCAATTGATCCAGCACACCGTGCCTGGCAACGCGAAACGCAGCGCCGGCGGCGACGCCTTCCGCTGGGCCAATGGATTGATGCAAAGCTACATTTAGAAGTTGGAGCACCTGATCGGCATTGCGTAGATACCCTTGTCGGACAAGATTTGAAATTTGGAAGCAATCGGGATAGCCGCCTGCGTTGGGTGCGGATTCAACAAGCTGCATCAAACCAAGTACATTCAACGCCTGAATCTCCCGTTCAATTCAAGTCCGTTGCCTTCTCCTACTAAACATTATATCGAGTTTTTCTCGGCTGATTCAAAATATTTTTCCCAGCCGTATCCCACAAAATTGACAACTGGTCTGTAAAAGGCATAGGCGGTATTATCACGCATCATTTTATTGGAGTTGGTTCAGAGTGCATGAACAACGATATATCGCAGTAGACATGGGGGCGGAATCCGGCCGAGTAATGGTAGCCACGCTGGGAGATGGTGGCGTACTTTTGCATGAGGTTCACCGTTTTGCCAATGGTCCGGTGAAGGCCGGAAAAACTCTCTATTGGGATATTTTGCATCTATGGAACGAAATTCAGGCTGGTATCAACAGGGCTCTCACGGATCATTCGGGCATCAGTGGAATCGGGGTAGATACCTGGGGAGTTGATTTCGGACTCTTAGATCAGAATGGGGAACTGATTTCCAATCCCGTACACTATCGTGATGCGCGAACGGTTGGTATGCCCGACAAATTCTTTGCCCGAATTCCGAAGGAAAAAGTTTATAGCATCACCGGTATCCAAACCATGCCGCTGAACACCCTCTTTCAGCTTCTGGCATTGGCTCAAAATAATCCCCAAATACTGGATCGCGCCAGGCATCTGCTTTTTACACCCGATTTAATTGTTTACTGGCTTACCGGCCAGTGCTGCAACGAATACACCATAGCCAGTACTTCACAAATGCTTGATGCACAACAGAGAAAATGGTCATCGGCAATACTCGACGCAATTCCCATTAAATCATCGCTGTTGCCATCGCTGGTTATGCCAGGGTCCTCATGTGGAACAGTTTCAGCAGATATCGGACAGGCAACAGGAATACCGGTAATGGCGGTCGGCAGTCATGACACCGCCAGTGCCGTTGCTGCAGTACCGGCTCAGTCCGAAAATTGGCTTTTCCTTTCCAGCGGTACCTGGAGTTTGCTGGGAACTGAAGTGGATCGTCCGGTGCTTTCTCCCAAAGCGCTCGAATATGAATTGACAAATGAAGGCGGGGTGGGTGGAAAAATACTTTTGCTCAAGAATATCGCCGGATTGTGGTTGTTACAGGAATGTCGTCGTGCCTGGGCCAAGCAGGGTAAGGAATTTGAATATCGTACCCTGGTACAGCTTGCACGTGAGGAAGAAAGTCATACCACTTTATTGGATATTGAGGATCCATCCATGTTGGCACCGGGCGATATGCCTCACAAAATCGTCGAACAATGCCGCCGATCCGGTCAGAATCCGCCCACTACCCCCGGGCAATTTACTAGAGTCATTCTTGAAACGCTCGCTGTAACCTATGCGCGTGTACATGCGATGCTTGCGGAAGTAACCGGGCGGAGATTTACTCATCTGCACATTGTCGGCGGTGGATCACAGAATGAATTGCTTAACCAAATGGCGGCGGACGCCACTGGGTTGGAAGTGCTTGCGGGACCTGTCGAAGCCACTGCCATCGGCAATGTTTTGGCCCAGGCAATAGCAGCCGGACAAATTGATTCACTGGCTACAGGTCGGGGGTTGGTGGCAAAAACCGCTCAGTTGAGAAGGTATTTTCCCCATGATACGCAGCGCTGGGACAAATGGCGTTCGGCGCAAGTTAAGATCGCGGGATGAATTCCGACTCGCACGATTTCTGTGTGTTCAATTATCTGAAAGGATCAACTCATGCTCAAAGGCAACGTCATTCAGCCGCAAATTTTATCCACTCTGGGCCGTGCGGGTCACGGAAGCAAAATTCTCATAGCCGACGGTAATTATCCATTCAGTACTCGTCGTGGATCAAACGCTGAATTAGTGTTTTTGAATCTGTCACCGGGAAAGCTTAATGTGACGGACGTTTTGGAATCATTACTTACAGTAGTTCCGGTGGAAGAAGCTGTGGTAATGGCGCCAAATCGTACTGGTCCTTACGCCATGAAAACGGATCCGCCGATTTTCGCTGAATTCATCAAGTTGCTCAAAAAGAACGCACCGGATTTAGACCTGAAAAAAGTGGATCGGTTTGCCTTTTATGATTTAGTTTCCACTTCTGACACCTGCCTGATCATTGCTACAGGTGAACAGCGAATCTATGCCAATCTGCTTTTGACCATCGGCGTTGTTAAGTAACTTTTGGTTATTTGCGCCGCCGCTCAGTGATTCTTAGAGCCTCTTAATGAACATTGTGCTAATTGGTTATCGTGGTGCGGGTAAAACCAGCGTCGGCCGCTTGTTGGCAGCTCGGCTAAACATGAAATTTGTAGATATCGATGATCTGATCGTAAACAAGGCCGGTAAAACTATTCGTGAAATATTCGAATCCGGTGGTGAACAAGTATTTCGTGATCTGGAGGTTGCGGCTGTTGTAGAAGCGGTCTCGCGCGATGATGTTGTCATCGCCGCGGGCGGCGGCGTCGTGTTGAGGCCGGAGAATATAAACCATCTGAAGCAAAACGGCCGGGTGGTCTGGCTTTCCGTCCCTCCGGAAATTCTCTGGCAAAGAATTCAGCTTGACCGGCAAACCGCCGAGATGCGTCCGAATCTTACTTCGGCAGGTGGATTAGAGGAAATTCGCAGACTTTTGGAAATTCGCGGTCCACTTTATCAGGCTGCTGCGGATATAACTGTAGATGCATCGCATAATGACATTGAACATATCGTGCATTTTCTGGCTGAAATGGTTTAACGATTGTACGGCAAAGCGATTATGTCGCCATGGGTAGTTCCATGCGGAAATTTGTCCCTTTTCCTGGTTCGCTGGTAACCGCGATGTGTCCACGGTGTTCTTCAACGATGCGTCGCGTTGTAGCCAGACCAAGGCCTGTACCGCCTTTCTTAGTCGTAAAATACGCTTCAAATATTCGTGGCATAATTTCTGGGGTGATGCCAACGCCGGTATCGGAAACATCAACAAATGCACGATCCTGATCCACGTGGGTGCGGATGATCAGTTCACCACCTGATGGCATAGCTTGAATTGCATTGAGCATAAGATTGAGCAGAGCCTGTTTAAAAAGATTGGCATCCAGCACACATACAGGATCAATGGATGAAAGGCTCGCGTGCAGTCGCACTCCGGCCGCCATCGCCTGGGGCTGGAAAAAATCAATCAAATCTCGCACCAGGCCATTGAGCTTTACAGGTTGGGTGCGAATTTCCAGCCGTCCGGCGAAACGGAGAAAATCATCAAGAGTCTGACTTAAACGTTCCACTTCTTTACGCAATGTCGCCGTACGAGACTGACTGGACTGGGCGCCGGGTAATTTTGCAAGGTCTTCCTGCAACAATTGTAGATTAAGTTTTACTGTCGAAAGTGGATTTTTGAGCTCATGGGCCAAACCTGCGGCCAGTTCGCCCAGTTGCGTTAATTGCCGTTGCCGTGCGATGCGCTCCCGCTCACGTTTATCCAATTCAGCGGATTCAGCGGGTGATCCGGACGCAAATTCAGGCATGGATTCGATCTCGGATGAATGCGTTAGTACTGATATGTGATTTCGCCACGCGGCGAATCATTATCGTTTTTGCACGTCGCATTTTCGATCATTGCGTGCTGGCGACAGCATCGCTCGCTGGCGCTGGCGTCTGTGGAGACTCATCTCGTATGGCCTGTTTGCGGGAGAGCTTGATGCGTCCCTGATCGTCAATGGCGATGACTTTGACGCGAACTTCCTGACCAATCTTCACTTCATCCTGAACGTTTTTAACATATTTATCTGCAAGCTCGCTGATGTGACACAGGCCATCGACTCCCGGAATGACTTCGATGAATGCACCAAAATCCTTTACTGAACTGACGCGACCGTTGTAAATTTTCCCGATTTTTACGTCTTCAGTCAGACGTTCAACTTCTTCACGGGCTTTTTCCGCCGCCTGCATTCCAAGTGCGGAAATAAACACAGTTCCATCATCATCGATATCGATTTTGGCGCCGGTGGTTTCAACAATTTTCTTGATGGTTTTGCCGCCGGGGCCAATCACCTTGCCGATTTTCTCTGGGTTGATCCGAATGGTCAGCAGACGCGGAGCATAAGGCGAAATCTGCGGACGATGACCGGCAATGGCTGATTGCATATTTTCCAGAATGATCAACCGGGCGACGCGGGCCTGTTCCAGCGCGGCGGCGATCAAATCATGCCGCAGACCGCGGATTTTCAGATCAAGCTGAATTCCTGTTATGCCCTGTGTTGTTCCGGAAACTTTAAAATCCATATCACCGTAATGGTCTTCTTCGCCGATGATGTCCGTAAGTAATACTTCGCGTGAAGAATCCATTACCAGTCCGATACTGATGCCTGCGACCGGACGGACCAGTGGGACACCGGCATCCAGCAGGGCCAGCGTGCCGCCGCAAACCGACGCCATCGACGAACTGCCGTTGGATTCCAGGATGTCCGAAACTACGCGAATGACGTAGGGAAATTGTTCCGGCGACGGCAGAACCGGCTCCAGAGAGCGTTCCGCCAGGGCGCCGTGGCCGATTTCGCGCCGTCCCGGTCCCATGATCCGTTTGACTTCGCCCGTTGCAAACGGCGGGAAGTTGTAATGCAGCATGAATTTCTTGGCATATTCTTCACCAAGGCCATCGACAATTTGCTCATCATCACCGGTACCCAGAGTGGTGGTAACCAGGGCCTGGGTCTCGCCGCGACTGAAAATCGCTGAACCGTGCGTGCGAGGCAGAATCCCAACCTCGCAATGAAGCGGACGGATGGTGGTAGCGTCGCGGCCGTCCGGACGTTTGCCAGAGAGGATCATTTCACGAACAATTTTTTCTTCAGCAGTGGCAAATGCTATGGCAACGTGCATGGGGTTGTTTAATGATTTGCCAGACGCGGCATCCAAGGCAGTAAATTTTTCCATGATTTCGTTTTTTACTGCATTGACGGCGTCGTTGCGTTCGTGTTTGCCGACAATTACTTTAGCCTGGCGGATACGATCGGCGTATTTGAACACCTCAACGATGAGCTCTGCAGAAGGTCCATGCAGGCTAACGCGTTTAGGTTTACCTACCTTTGATATAAGTTCTTTCTGAAGAGCTACAATTTGATGTATCAGCTTGTGGCCCAGTTCGATGGCTTCGAGAATTGTTTTCTCTGGCAATTCCCGGCTTCCAACCTCGATCATATTCACCGCTTCATCGGTTCCTGCGAGCAATAAATCCAAATCGGATTGATCCAGTTCAGAAGTTGTGGGCATAAGAACAAATTTGCCATCAACCCGGCCTATACGCACTGCACCAATGGGGCCCTCAAAAGGAACTTCGCTGATACCCAATGCTGCCGAAGCTCCGATCATAGCTAACACATCCGGGTCATTCTGACCGTCCGCGGAAAGCACCAGCACTTGGATCAGTACTTCATCAAAATACCCTTGGGGAAACAGGGGTCTTATGGGTCGATCGATCATGCGCGCAGTAAGTGTTTCCTTGGTGGAAGGACGTCCTTCGCGCTTGATAAAACCGCCGGGAAATTTGCCGGCAGCAGACGTTTTCTCTCGATAATCGACGGTAAGAGGAAAAAAATCGGTTCCCGGACGCGGATCAGAGGAAACCACTGTTGCCAGAATCACAGTTTCGCCATACCGCACCAGCACTGCACCGTCCGCCTGTTTGGCCAGGTAACCGGTTTCAATCGAGAGAGGTTTACCATTAATTTGCGTTTCAACTTTCGTAGCCGTCATTTTTCTTCACCTTCATTTATTCCGACGCCATCCGATAATATTTTCCAACACTTCCAATATTAACTAAAAACTTTCGTTAACGGTCCAAAACTAAGAAAGCCAATTCCACATAGTCACGATCATTTGCATCAGGTAAAAATTTTTCCGATCGGACCGCAATTCTTTTTCTTTCATTATTTACGCAAACCCAGCCGGGTAATGATTGTTTGATAACGTTGCGGATCCGTACGGGTCAAATACTTAAGTAAACTTGAACGCTTACCCACCATTTTCAGCAGGCCCCGGCGGGAGGAAAAATCTTTCTTGTGGTTTTTGAGATGCTCTGTAAGTTCATTGATCCGTTCAGTCAAGAGTGCAATCTGCACTTCGGCTGAACCAGTATCTTTTTCATGAATGCGTGTATCCCCGATAATTTTCTTCTTGCGGTCCTCAGTAATCATTAAAAAAGTACACCTTTCACCGTATAAACGGCGGGACACGTCCAGCACATGCCGGTTCGTTCCTCGCTGATTTTTTCGAACTTAACATTATACATTTATGCGATAGGGTCGCAAGGATGTCAAATGTAAGGAAAAAGAACGTGCAACTCATATAGCTTCGCCGCCGCTTACGCCATCGCTGATGCGTACCACATTTTCCAACGGTAAAATAAATATTTTTCCATCTCCAAACTGGCCTTTGCCGCCGGGACCGCTGCGTGCGGCCTTGGTAATCGCATCAATGGTGGGTTGAACGAAATTATCATTCACCGCGATGTCCAAACGTACCTTGCGGATCAAATTGACCTGCGCAGCAAGACCGCGAAAAAATTCCGTGTGTCCTTTCTGTCGGCCATAACCCTGTACATCACTGACAGTGAGGCGAAAAACTTCTACGTCACTAAGGGCTTGTTTTACTGCGTCGAGCCGATAGGGCTGAATGATGGCGATAATCCATTTCAATTTTTGTCCTCCTATATTCGTTTAACGAAGGAAGTGTAACCCGTATTCTTCAGTAGGGCAAAAAAAAGAGCGACCGGGGCGGAAAATCGCCCCGATCGCCCGGGAATTCAAGCTAATCATCTTTACCGTTAATGAAGCGGCTTTGCGCCAATGAACATCAGACGGTAATCGGTCCTGAAGAATCCTGATCGGCAAGGCCGTAGGCTTCTTCTCCGTGAACCGCGAGGTCGCCAAGTCTGAGTTTTTCTTCAGACATGCGCAGCGGTACAAAGAGCTTAATGCCAAACATGATAACCGTCGTGATTATCAGGTTCCATCCGATGATAAAGCCGGCACCATACACTTGGAGTAAGAGCTGGTGTGGATTTCCATAAAGTGCGCCACCTATATTACCATTTGTTGCACCAGGTTCGGCAACCAAATTGAAAGCAGCGCATCCCAGTGGAGTTGCCAATATACCGGTCAAAAGGCCACCGGTTAATCCGGCAAATCCGTGGGTATGGATTACGCCAAGGCAATCGTCGACTTTAGTGAAGATCGAAAGTTTCTTGCCAAGGATATTCATCGTGGTCCATGGGACAATAGCTCCCACCAGACCGACGGCTAACGCACCATAACCGTTGACTACACCGGCTCCCGGCGTAATACCGACAAGACCGGCGATCATACCGTTAACGGCGCCAAGCACAGATGGTTTGCCATACCTGAAGTAATCCAGGAACATCCATGTTAACAAAGCTGCTGCTGTAGCCACGTTGGTGTTCAGAACGGCAGCACCGGCATCCGGAGAAGCCGTGTATGGGTCGCCGCCGTTAAAACCATCCCAACCAAGCCACAACAGGCCCGCGCCAGCGAGCACCATAAGGATGTTATTGGGTTTAAAGTTGCTGCGATCAGCGGGCAACCGTGGACCAAGAATGGCTGCGGCAACAAATGCCGATACACCTGCTGCCAAGTGAATGACGTAGCCGCCTGAATAGTCAATACAACCCATTTGGGCAAGCCATCCGCCACCCCACAGACTAAATGCACCTACGGTATAGGAGAGGGTCAGCCAGAGCGGACAGAAAAGCATCCAAGCCACGAAACTCATCCGGCCAAAAAGGGAGCCGGCGATCAGGATGACGGTAATAGCTGCAAACACAAATTGGAAGAAGACCATTGAAGCCATGGGGAATGCAGCATAAGAAAAGCCTGATCCATCTGCATAATGCCCTGCACCTGGCAAACACGCCTGGGTAAGCTCACTATGCATGGCAGCTGCAGATATGGGTTGCCCAACAAAGCCCTGCCCAGCAACTGCTAACCATTGTGGCCCGAAGCCCATATTATAGGCCCAGAGAAGCCAGGCAATCAGCACCGAGGAAAAGGCATAGAAGACCATGAAGGCGGAGTTAATCGCCCATTTCTTCTTTACCACGCCGCCGTACAAAATGGCCAGACCAGGAATGCTTTGAATACCAACGATGGTTGCGGCAATCATTTGCCAGGCATTGTCGCCGTTGTTAAGCCACGTTGGATCAACAATTGGATTGTTGTCAGCAGGGCCTGGGCTTGGTCCAACAAATACGCTTTCTCCACCAACAGTCGTGGTGGTAGGTGCCGAAGCCGTTTGTGCCATCACGGGCGCGACAATCATTATCACCACCAACAGTGCAGAGAGCACCGCCATGGCTTTAATAACTTGTCCTGTAAGTAGTTTTCTAAAACGCATCAAAAAAGTCCTCCCAAAAAAACCTCTCAACCCTGAAATAGTATTTCCAGCCCGCAACGCACGGGTGGAAGACAATGCACCAGAATCGGCCATCAACACTCCTTTCAAAATGCGGCCCTGTTGTTGGGCCATAATTCCGAGTTCTATCCGCTGACTTTGTCAGCCTGAACTTTACAACAACAAATCATTGCCGCGCATATCAGCAAAGACGGGGGAGTTGCTGCAAATCGGAATGTAAAATAAAGCTGGAATTCGAAGCGATTCGTGCAGATGAGTGGACCGTGGCAGGCGTCAGGAAATCAATTAAAGGCAGTAGTATAGCATGGGAGAGGTCAGCATTGTCTGTCAGACGAGCGCGCTCGCCAGACGAAGAAACCCAAATTTTAGATAATTGGTTGTCGGTTACAAATTCATTTGCGCAAGACCAAATTTTTCCTTTACATTCAACGCCAAGGCATAAGCTTAAATGTCCTGGTGTATAAATCCGAATGGTGGAAACGTTCAAAGAGTCTTTAAAGTCATTTTGGACGGTACGCCTGAGGTGCATGCCAAGATTAAGAAAAATGGCCAAGGCGAGCAAAACAAGAATAAGCATTTCCAATTGAGCAACGAGAAGGTTTGTACGAACATCGGCAGACAATGATCCAACCGCAGAACCAGACTGCTGATCAGTTTTTATGCAACTTGCGCTCATTAGCGGCTCCAAGATTGAAAAGAAACACATGCTTCTCAAATCAATCAACTAATGTATAATTCGCATTAGCAAAAATGCGCTTGCCTATAAACGCGCCAAACCGCGGCGGCTTGTAAGTTGCAATTGGTGTGCCAGTACAATCAACTGTTCATCGCAGCGATATTCGACACAAGCCGTAAATTTAGCAAATTTTGTCGTTTTAGTGGGTCAAAGCAAAATTTTGACGATTTTTTTGAGCCTATTAAATAATCGCGCTCTCAGTTTCAACAGAATAGTTGCACAAAAATATTGCACAAAATTTATGCACCCATGTTTTCCATATATTGTTTTATAGTCAATATAAAGTTGTAATATCGCAATTGCGATACATATAAATGATCTATCACACAATCAAAATATGGTTCATTATATAGATTATTAGTTAATGGCGCGCGGTTTGCTTAGATATATGTGTTTCATGTGACGTCTGTTCATCAGACACCACTTCTGAATGAGAAGATAATTTGTTTGGCGAAGGTGGACTTCACCAGGATGTTTCTAACGATGAGGTGAAACATGGTTCCCCTGCCTTTCAAAGTAGATTGGACGCCGTCATTCCCCGCAGCCCGAAGAAAAGTAGGGCGTCTGGCCCCAATGTCAATTCGAGATGTTCTTGCCCACAGAAAAATTACCCGCTATGCATTAGCCATGCTGATTGTTCCAGCTTACTTTCTGGGCGTTGCGATTTTGTTGGATTCTTTTTGGACGCCCTCGCAGGTACAGAAGTCAAACGCAGTGGTACAAACTTCGACGAATGGCTCTTCTTTGGCACTGGACAAGCAAGAATCCGTAGGGATGGGATTAAGGCAGTCCACTGTGGCAATAGAAGCCCATCCGTAATTGCTTTGGGCTATTAATCACATTACACAGGCGACATTGTTATCCAGTAAATACCCTTTTCATACCATCATTTAGACGGCATGATTGCCGTCATGAAAAGCTGGTTAAACCTCTGCCCACGTTTTGAAATTAACTGGTGCTACCCATCAGCACCAAATAATTCATCACCCACAAACATCAAACCCCGTTGGCATATTCTATTGGTTGCCCTGCTGATTTCCGCCGCAGTTTTTTTGGCTCATTGGATTCTGACAGATTTACAAAGTGGTTCTTCGCCGTCCAAAGTCGAGTTGTATTGGTGTAGTCCCTTTGTCGTACTTCTCCTGGCGCTGGCCGTTTTACCCGTAGTAGTTCCACATGTCTGGCATCGCCACTATATCATGATTTGCGGCGGCATCGGATTTCTGGCGGCACTCGGTTACTCCTTCGGATTGAATGGGTTGAAAGATGAAGCGGAGAGCTTGGCGCTCTATCTGCCATTTATTACCTTGCTAAGTGCGTTATTTGTGATTGCTTCCGGAATTCAGGTTGCAGTGAACCACCCGGCTTCACCAGTATCCAATGTCATGATGCTTCTTCTTGGAGCGATCCTTGCCAATGTCCTGGGCACAACGGGTATAAGCATTCTACTAATTCGACCGTTTCTGGAAATGAATATGAAGCGGCTTCAGCCTTTTCACATCGTATTTTTTGTATTTATCGTATCCAATATCGGCGGCGTTCTTACACCCATGGGCGACCCACCCTTACTCGCCGGATTCCTGTTTGGTATGCCGTTCTGGTGGATGCTTCGCCACGCCTGGGCTCCATGGTTGTTAGCCATATCATTGCTACTGCTGGTGTTTTATCTGATGGACAGGCGAATACCCTCTAGTAAAGCAAGTTCTGGGGTAAACTCGGTCGCCAATTGCATTAAACTTACAGGTCTGGGGCAGTTATTTTTTATCTGCTTGGTATTGGCAGGTTTATTTCTATCATCTCCATGGAGCGAAATAGTAATGATTATGGCGGCCGGAATCTCGCTGAGCCTGACGCCTGCCATGGTGCATGGAAATAACCATTTCACCTTTTATCCATTACGGGAAATGGCGATATTGTTTCTGGGAATTTTTCTAACCATGGCGCCGGTTCTGAATATCCTTTCTCATGCATCCGAAGAAGGAAAGCTTGATAATGCTTTGAAAACGCCTGGACGCTGCTATATTCTGGCCGGCGGTTTGTCCGCCTTCCTTGACAATACGCCAACGTATCTTGCCTGTTTGCAAAGTCGAGCGGTCCAAGGACAATCAAATCAAACTGATTCGAATCTCACAGGCGAGAAGAAAACAAAGATATTACAAAATTTGGCCGCAAATCCCGTTGAGGGTCTGTATACACTGGCTATTTCTCTGGGAGCCGTGTTTTTCGGCGCCGCAACATGGATCGGCAATGGCCCGAATCTTTTGATCAAAAGTATTGCTGAGGAAAGTGGAATCGCGTGTCCTTCATTTGTCGCTTATATTTTAAAGTACACTATACCCATACTGTTGCCTGTGCTCGTTCTGGTATGGCTGGTTTTTCTTTTGTAAATGGCTTCTATCCAACAAGATGAGCGCCAAGGTGTGAATGATGAATTGGCGATTTCACGTACAGTCAACTCAAAGCCCTGCTGTGATTAACACGATGCAGTTGTTAGCCAGACTTGCCGAAGCAGAAGGGGATTTGGCTCTGCTTCATGAGGCGCCCAACGGTCGTGCAGTCATCGGCGTAAATCCGCTAATAACTTTTACCGCCTGGCGTCATGGAATTCGCTGCCGGGTGGCTTTGGAAACATCACCGCAAATTAAACAATCGAATAATCCACCTATTCCCACCAATGCAATTGATGCCAGCGAGGCACTGAAAATCTGGGAACGTGTTCTCAGTGGCGTGCATTTTTCCGGTTTGTCAATCCCGACTGAAATGTTTGGCTGGCTGGGGTTCATCAGCTATGAACTTGGTGTAATGCTGGAATTGCCGAGTTTGTATATGGATGATGAGTCGCCCCCGCTTCTTCATTGGCAGTTGTTCAGTCAATATTTTGTTTATGATTCGGCGCGTGATGTCTGGACGTTAATAGTTCTTGATCCGCATGAACCCGAGAAAAAAAAGGTGGGTCAAATTTGGTCTGACATGCACAGAGTTCTAGACGCGGCCACAGATAATTCTGCGGACGATCTCACCGCCGTTGGCTGCTCGGAAATCATCCAAACGCCAGACCGCGGTCGATTTGAAGAAAACATCCGGCGATGTTTGGATTACATCGCTGCAGGTGACATCTATCAGGCCAATCTCGCCGAGCACTGGATTCTGCATTCCGGAATAAAGCCCGTTCAGATTTACCGCAATATGATCGAATTAAGTCCGTCGCACTATGGTGCATTTGTCAGGTTTGGCATAAAGAACATTTGTTCTGTTTCGCCGGAATTGTTTGTTCTGCGTCGCGGCGACAAACTCGTCACCCAGCCAATCAAGGGGACGCGTCGACGTTATTTAAGTGATCCTTCAATGGACGAGCGGGAGCGGAATGATCTTTTGAAAAGCCCTAAAGACCGCGCCGAATTGGCGATGATCGTCGATTTACTGCGCAACGATCTGGGGCGGGTCTGCATTCCCGGGTCAGTCCGGGTTGTTGATGAGCGGCGAATTGAACGGCTTCCCACTGTCTGGCACACATCGTCCCGCATTGAAGGTGTTTTGAGGTCCGGTGCAACGTCTCGCTGGGCGGATCTAATCGCAGGCGTTTGTCCGGGTGGTTCGATAACCGGCGTACCCAAAATTCGTGCCATGGAAATTATCGCCGAACTCGAGGGGCAACCACGGGGAGTTTATTGTGGAAACATCGGCTGGATTCATCCAAACGGCGATGGAGTTTTGAATATCGCCATTAGAACACTGCATGTTAACAACGGTTTAGCACGAATATCGGCTGGCTCAGGAATTGTCGCGGAAAGTAATCCTCAAGAAGAGTTCGCGGAAGTTCATGCTAAGGCATTTGCATTACTCAAGGCGCTGGAAGCGAATTTACCGGCGGCAATCAGCCGGTGACTTTTACCGCGACCATAGTCGTGTCGTCGATGCGTTTATTTAAACCGACAAAGCGACGTGTATCCCAGATGATCTGTCGGCACAACTGTTCCGCGGGCAGATTCGCATATTTAAGCAGAGCCTCGCGCATGCGCTGTTTGCCGAACTTTTCGCCGTTGAAGCTCATGGCGTCTGTAAGTCCGTCAGTATAAATGAAAAGCAGATCGCCTTTTTCCAAATAAACGACCTCTTTGGCATATTTTTCCGTGGGATTTATGCCAATTACCATGCCGCCGACGCCGAGTTCACGCAGATCACCATTGCGCAAAAGTAGAGCGGGATCATGGCCAGCGTCGCAATAAGTGAGCCGTCGGGTGCGGTAATCAAGCGTGCCGTACCATATGGTGACAAATTCGTTGCTTCGGGTATCTGCAGCCATGGCGCGATTCACTCGCGACATGATTTCGTCCAGGTCGTAAATATCACTTGCATAAGCACGAATGGACGCCCGCGCCGAAGCCATCAGCAGCGAGGCAGGTATTCCTTTGCCCACGACATCGGCCACGGCGATGCCGACGCCGCTGGTGCCGAATTCAATAAAATCATAAAAATCGCCGCCGAGTTCATTGCACGGTACATAGAGCGCGGCAATGTCGAATCCCGGCGCCGTCGGCGCTTTAGCCGGAATCATCCGACGTTGTACTTCAGCGGCTATCTGCACTTGTTTTTGCAAACGCTCTTTTTCCAGCGATTCCTGCTGAAGCCTGGCATTTTCGATTGCCGCTGCTGCCTGACTTGCAACGGATTCGAGCAATTTGACGTCATAGTCTGAAAATTCCTTGCGCTCGGCGGTGTAGACGCGCAACACTCCGATGGTGCGGCCCGTGTAGATCAGAGCGACGGACAACATGGAGGCGATGCCCTCGCGTTTGGCTTCTTCGGGGTAAGCAACGCGCGGATCAGTGGTCATATCGGCGATGTAGACCACCTTGCCGGAAAGGACTTCACGATCCACGGTACTTTGCGCCAGAATTACCGGCCCCTTTTGTTGGTATGCTTCCGAAAGGTTGTAGACGCTTTTGAGAATTAGTTCATCTCGTTGGTCGTCCAACAGCCGAAGCGAACAGGCCTTCATGTCCAGCACTTGGGTAATACTGGATGTAACGCGATCAAGCGTTTGCTGAAGGCCGCGCGCATCGGCGAGAATGCGTGAAATATTTATTAACGTCGTAAGTTCCATCAACCGCCGGCGCAACTGCATTTCCTGCAGGCAAAGCCGCGCGATAGCATTGGCTAGTAGATATAAGAATTGTACACCCGCGGTTCTTTGCTGAAGGGTTTCCTGGCGAAGCGTGTCAAAAATAGTGCGAATCTGCGTTGTTGGTAATTGGAGTTTTTCAGCAAGTTCATTGACCATTGCCGAGCGCAATGGCGCAGGTTTTGATGGTTCCATGACAATACTGCCGAGCCGTACGTTGGACACAATGATCGGCGCCGAAAATGACTGATCCAGGGTGCCGTCACCTTTCTGATTTCTAGTCGCGGCGATTGCTGCTGACCGGGTCTGGAATCTTTTGCTTACCGTGGCCTGAGTAAGTGCTTTGCCGCTGGGATCCAGGATCATCGCTTTAACACCCGCCACAGAGGCCAAGGCGTCCTGTATGTCTTGTAGTGTTGCCAGATCGATATAGTCCGTAAGTCGTGAGGGTTCTAAGAACATCTTCTGATCTTCGTTGAGCGCGCCCACAACTGGAGACTGTTTGCCGGTTTCCAGCGTAGTAGTGGAAATCTCCAAGCGGGTGGGCGAATCGATAAATGATTTGACTTCGTTTGTATTCAAGGCGGATTGGCTCTCACAGATTTTCTTGGCGCCGCAAAACCTGTCGGGCAGCGCTATGATAAATATTTAGCGAGTTTCAGGGATTTGCACCATTGGCGCCGACTCCCGACGAAGAATCAGAAGCGGGCTTTTCCAGCCAGGCTTTATGCAAAATGGCGGGCCAAGGATCTGAGTTATTCCAGCCGGCCCAGGTGTTCAACATGCTTTCTAGTTTTGGTTTCTGGTCCGTCTGGTAATAAATATATGAGAGCAGAAACGCGGCAGTGTCGCTCTTTTCTACAGCCATCGGCTCCAGATCCGCTGTGATTGAAGCCAGCGCATTACTGGGCAACATTACCGAAAGATTGTACCGAACCGCCGTAAGTTCAGGGTGATTGGTGAATAAAGCTTTCAGATCGCTAACAGCACTGATATAAAAACCTCCTCCCAGCTCAGCATTAGCCTGTCCGACCACCGGGAGCATATTATTCGAATCAATCATTGCGGCCGCCTGGTAATCCTCAATGGCATACAAAAACAAACCCTTTTTGAGGTTGTTCTGCGCTGATTTCATGAAATTATTAAAATCACCAGGAGTGGGTCCAACCAGCGTGTTGAGCGTCCGAACATTTTGACCCACCTGAAGTTCGTCGGACAATCCTGATGATAACTTTATACCCGTCGGTTGAGCAGAGCCAGAATTATTTGTTGGTGAAGTGTTGTTCGCATTGCTATTGGTATTATTGTTTACAGATGAATTTGGCGGTGTACCTGTATTTTGGCCTCCGGGTGTCGTGCCGGCTTGTTGACCTGTCAAAGAAGCAATCGGCAGACCAGTAATGGGATCAATCTGTAGTACATTCTGATTCTGTTGTTCCTGAGAATTAGGAGTAGTCTGAATTAACGCGGGTTTACCAGGTAATCCCGGTGCGGTAATCGCACTTTTTTTCCCGCTGGCCAGCTCATTAAGTAGTTGTTGATATAAATCACCGCCCGACGCCGGCTGATTTGTTTTTGGAGCTCCGACGAGACCAACAATAGGTTGGCCAATTCCCTGAGGAATGGAGTTGTTTTGTGCTTGTCCGTTACCATATTGACCGTTGATCAAGCTATTCACTTGCGCTGGATTGGAATATGAATTGGTTCCATTACTGGAATTGTTGTTCGTATTTGCACCGGACTGCGCAGATAAAAACTGGCCATTGAGTGAATTTTTTAACGAAGCTTGTTGTACCTGAGTTTGCCGGAGTCCGAACAACGGGCTTACCTGTCCGATCAAGGCGGATTCTCCACCGTTATAGATTGGATATCCAGGCAGTGGAGTTACCAGTGAAGACCCGCCATATATTGTCGGAGAATTGGCCCCGAAATATCCAAATGGCGATACATAACTCGTAGCCCCAACGCCATAAACCGACCCATTGCCAATATTGTTACTATTGGCGTATCCCATACCTTGAGGATTTAACCCTGGGTTCAAAGCATTGATGTTATTGTTGTAGCTGTTAATGGATGAGCCGTTGCTCACGGCGTTAACAGTATAGAGCGGTAAAGAACCCTGCGGAATTTGCTGCAAGTTAGAAAATGAATTTTGATTGACCGCCGGAATGCGTGCGTAAGTGGTTCCACCACCTGGTATGGTAACCGGCACTACCTGATAAGTTGTTCTGGGTACTAGGACACTTCCGTTGATCGCCGCCGAGCCGTAGAGGTTCGGATTTATGGGTTCATATCCCTGAATAGGCGTATTGCTGCCGCCTGTACCAACCATAGGGTTTGCGTCCAAGGCATTCCCATATTGCGCCTGTTGTTGTGCCTGCGAGACTGTGGGGCTTATTATGCAACCAATGGTCACATAGACCGCGATTCTCAAAAAAGCCGTCAGGGTTCGATTAGAACTATGAACGGGCCTTTCACTTTGTCCGCGTTTTATTGTGCCGCCCCCAATTGGGTGAAAGCATTTTGTTGTGTGCTTATCAAACATAAAACTTAATCTCCTGAAAATCCATCAGAAGTTCAATCTGCACAATCCATTATACTCGCAATATGCCTTAAATAGTTTTGTCAACGCTTATATTTATTTTTCTTGATTAGCAGGGAAATATATTCGTTAAAGCGTTGTTTATTGGCTTTATATTCACAAACAACAAAATAATCGTCTAAAAAGTACGTTATATAAATATTCACTGGACTAGTCATGGTCGTTTAATGTACTATCCAAACAGACGCCGTACAAATTAATCAAGGGTTAACAGCGATTGGTCCGAATAATAGAAATAGACTATCGTTCAGGCGGCAGGATGCCGCTCGTCTGGATTGAATCTAAGACGAAAGAGAAAGGAGTCCAGCGTCATGTCCGTTTCCAAAAATTGTTCCACGACGGATGTAACTCTGAGCAAAACCACTACACCAGCCACTTGGCAACCGACCAGTGGTGCATTTGTTCCGATTTTTCGGATCAAGCCAGGCAAATCGCTCAAGACTGGCCAGATGAATCTTGGACATCCGCTCAAGCAAATGGATATGCCGTTATGCACTTTTGGCCCGGGCGGCGAATACCAAGTGGACTGGTATCCACATCGCTATCGTCCAACGGATTCACAAAATGGGATAGAACACGGCACGCTATCGCCAGTTTCACTTTTGATGGCAGAGATCCGCGACTTGTTTTTGGGTGTTCATCCCGGGCGTCATTACAGGTGCGAAACGCATCCCGAACAACTCGACGGGTGTCCATCTTGCGGACAACCGGCGATGATGTCGGTCTGGGCGATACGAGGCGTAAGCAGAATTCTCGGATTTACCTCCAATATCGACAAAAAACTGCCGGGAAACGCGTCCGTCGCTCATATTGGTCTTGTATCCCCGGATGCTGCGGCGGGTCAACCCAAGCATTTGGGTTTTTCGCTACCTGCGACTCGGTCCGACAATCAACACCGTACGCAGCGGATCCATGGTTTTAGATCGGAGGACATCTATGACACCAACTCCCAAGCAGTTGGCAATTCTTACCGCCATCCGCGATTACCGGCGACAACAAGGCTTTTCGCCGACGATGCAGGAATTAGCCGACCAACTCGGCGTATCCAAAGTCACCGTGTTCGAACACGTCGAAGCATTGGAACGAAAAAAATTAATCCAGCGGGAGCCGCACAGGGCTCGCTCTTTGATGGTGCATCCCACGGTTAAACTTCCCGACGAAATCAGATCGACCGCCATGCCTTTGGTCGGCACGATTGCCGCAGGTCGACCAATTGAGGCTGTGGAAACCCCCGATACCGTCGATCTTGAGGAAATGTTCTCCTCACGCCACAGCACGTTTATATTGCGCGTGCGCGGCGATTCCATGATTGAAGACCACATTGCCGATGGCGACCTGGTCGTTGTGGAAAGTCGACCATCTGCTCGCGACGGTGATATAGTCGTAGCTTTGCTTCCGGATGATTCCGCGACACTTAAACGTTTTTATCGTGAAAAGGACCGTATACGTCTTCAACCCGCTAATGGAGACATGAAGCCTATATACGTCGGTCCTGATCTGAAAATTCGGGGCGTGGTGATAGGAGTTCTTAGAGCTTATCCTAATAACTAATCGGACGGCGATGATATCATTTCTTTTTTTTTCTCTTCGGCGTTCTCATGCCATAATAAAGAATCTTGCTCACGTCCTTACCCTCTCGCCATTTTTTGTAAATAAGCAATGACTGTTCAATCACCGGCAAGGCATATTCTACCGGCATAACGTCATCCACCACGACGCGCTTGTTTTCCAAACCCTTGTAATCTTCAAAAAACCGTTTAAGCACTGAAAGTTTGTGCGGCGGCAATTGGTGCACGTCGTTATAACTGTTGTATTCTGGGTCATTGACGTGCACCGCGATGATTTTGTGGTCCATTTGATTCTGGTCTTTCATGGTCATCAGGCCGATCGCCCGGGCTTCCACGATGGTCAGTGGATACACCGCCTCAGCACCCAGCACCAAGACATCCAGTGGATCACCATCGTCCGCCATCGTTTGAGGAATAAATCCATAATTGGCCGGATAATAAACTGCGGAATGCAGAACGCGATCCAATTTTAACAGACCGCTGATCTTGTCCAGTTCATATTTATTCGATGAACCAAGTGGAATTTCAATGATGGCGTTAAATACTAAAGGCAAAGTTGCATCGCTGGGACTCACGTCATGCCATGGGCTTGTACCCCGCGTCGGTTTATATTTTCCCAGTGGTTCCATGATATTTCCTCCACAAGTATAGATGTTAGCGGAGTGTAATGGTCAGAGTCTTAAGTTGCCACCAGCCTATGCTCCTTCATGCACTTTGAAGATGCTTGAGTTCCTCCTGGGCCAATGCTCGTTGAGCGGGGTCGTGAAGTTTCGTGAGTACTTTATTTAGTAGTTCAATGGCCCGCTGAGGCTGAGGCTGGTAGCGTGCATAAATTAGTCCCAATATGAGTTCTACTTGTTGCGCCTCTGGACCAGACGAGTAGTATTTCAGATAGTCTTCGTAAACCTGCGATGCATACGGATACTTTCCTTCAGACATCAGTTGGTTACCGATATCTAATTGCACCTCGGCGGGAAAAACCTGACTTGGATCAATTTGGCGGAGTTGCACAAACGCTGATGCTGCCTCAGCCATATGATGTTCCTTGCGAAGTTGTAGAATTTGCTCGCGCAACGAGGCAATTCGTGGATCAGGAGAGATGGTAGATGCTGACGTACGTGGCAGATAAACCGTTTGCGGCATTCGTCCTCCAGAGGGCGGTGCACTGGTGAACGGATTGTACCCCTTGGATACCAATTGCTGATATTCTCGCCGTCGCCGCCAGCGACTGATTAACGCCAGTAAATCGTAGTGATCCCTTGGCACCAGACCAGTGGTCAAGACCAAAACGCCTACAACAAAACCCGTCGCATATCCGCTCAGGTGAGCCAGATGCGCTACATTATCGGTTTGAAAGTATTCACCAGCCAGGTCGTAAAATATGATCTGGCCGAGAACAAACAATATGCTGGGAATGTCAAAAATAAAATATAGAAACCAGACACGTATTCTGGTCATCGGCGCCAAAACCAGAAATAATCCCGCAACAGAAGCAATGGATCCTGAAGCACCCAGCGTTGCTGCCGGCGATGAAAGCATTTGTCCGCAGCCGGCAATGACGCCTCCGGTGAGAAAGAACAACAGGTAAGGCACATGGCCAAGTTTCTCATTCATTTGATTTCCGAAGACCCACAGAAAGAGCATGTTTCCCAGAATATGCATGAGATTGGCATGCAAAAATTGATAGGTGATAAATTGATATAAATGCGGATTCTCCGGATTCAGCATGAATTTGTCCCAGCCGAAGGACAAGCCGTATGGCGTGAGTGGTTGTTGATGGCTGAAAAAATATATAACCACGCAGGCCGCGATAATTGCCCAGTTCATCACCGGCGTGCGGCGTTGCGGAGCATCAGTGCCAATAGGGATCATTAATACCTCTTGGGGTCTCTAACAAAACGAGCCGGGAGCCGCGTTGGGCCGCAAATAGCCCAGATGCAAGGCGGAGGCCCGAAGCCGTATCCGAAGGATGATACATCAAGGGCCGACAACGCCGCAGATGGGCTACTTGCGGCCCAACCCTCCGGGACGCGGTGCCTTTTCGGTCCCATACAGCATCGCTTCTCCTCGCTGTATTGTAATACTCGAATCGTCGAAGCTCCTTGTCTGGGACCAAAATTCTCAGCGTCGCGGCCCCGCCTTGTTTTGTTAGAGACCCTTCTAGAGACTAAGGTGGTCCGAATCCATATTCAAGTTTATACTCACCATTCATTTGATTCTAACCAGAGTCATAGAGGTTCTTAATTTAGGAAGGTCCCACCATGCCTGCAGACATTCGCGTAACCGTCTGGCACGAATATCGGCACGAAAAAAAAGACCCCAAAGTAAAAGCAATTTATCCGGATGGTATTCACAAAACCATCGCTGCTGCGCTCCAAAGCGCCGGCGGTTTGCAGGTGCGTACAGCAACGTTGGATGAACCGGAACATGGGTTAACCGATCAAGTACTTGCTAACACAGACGTACTTACATGGTGGGGGCACCTGGTCCATCATGAAGTTAAGGATGATGTAGTCGCGAGAGTGCACCAACGTATTCTCGGAGGTATGGGATTGATTGTTCTGCATTCAGGGCATTTTTCAAAAATATTTCGCTTGCTCATGGGTACGAGTTGCGATTTGAAATGGCGCGAATCAGATGATCGGGAAATTCTCTGGCTCACTGCGCCGGGGCATCCGATTGTTCAGGGTCTTTCTGATCATATCATCATTGAACGCGAGGAAATGTACGGTGAACATTTTGATGTCCCCGAGCCTGAACAAACCATATTGATCAGTTCATTTACCGGCGGCGAAGTTTTTCGCAGCGGTGTGACCTATCACCGCGGGGCGGGGAAAATTTTCTATTTCCGACCCGGACACGAAACGTATCCGACCTATCACAATAAACAAGTTCAGCAGATTATCATCAATGCCGTACGTTGGGCAGCGCCCACGCCAAACAGCGCCGTTCAAACCTACGGCAACCGTAAGCCATTGCCTTAAAGGTTTTTGGGGGATTCCGTTTTATGGTTTTGAATTCGCGCTGCGGAAACAATTTCACTTACAGGCACGCGCCGTCGTATGGCCCAAATCCAAAATGCCAAACCGAGGAAAAACATAGGTATGCTATACAGCACGCCCCGACTGATCCAAAACCCGAAAATCATTTGTGGATGATCGCCAACCCTGAATTGTTCACCAATAATCCGCATGATCGGGTATAGCGTCGCAAACGCGCCGGTAGCGACGCCGTCTTTGTTCCAGCGCCGCCCGATCAAATAGCAAAGTACAAAGAGCAGAACCCCTTCCAAACTTGCTTCAATAAGCTGCGAAGGAATCCGCGGCGGCAGAATCTCCCGCAGTTGCGCAATCACATATTGATCCTGGTGCCGCGCTAGATTGACAATTTCCGCGGTTGGATTTGTCAGCATTGCGTGCATCACCGATGGACTTTGCTGCATCACTGGGTCATTAGCTAAAACGTTTTGTATCAATTGATTGACCTGATCTGCACTCACCGTTGGTTCAGCAGGCGACGATGGCGGCATCGTAAGTTCAGTTGGAAATTGTACCGCCAGAGCCCCGTGCCAGATGTGCCCGTAGAGTTCGCCGTTGATGAAATTAGCTATGCGTCCAAATGCTATTCCAATGGGCGCAACCATTGCCGAACAATCCACCAGATTCAAAAATGTTAGTTTATTCCAGCGCGCAAAAAGCCATATGGTAATTAGAACACCCAAAATTCCGCCGTGGGCCGACATGCCGCCGAATTGCAGTTTAAGCAGACCCCAATAGGGAAAAGGCGGCGAAAAATCGATCAGCATGTGCGGATCATAAAATAGCGCCGAGCCTAATCGGCCGCCTACCAGTACGCCGAAAATAGCCACAAAAAGCACAAAATCCATGAGTTTTTCCGGCGGCATTCGCATGCGTCTATCGCGGACGAATTTCCGCATCAGCAGATAAGCGATGACGAATCCCGTCAGATACGCCATTCCGTACCAATGGATGCCGTAACTCGTATCGTCCCATTGCCAGATAAACGGATTCAGGGTTTGAATGTAATAAGCTAGAATCATGACCCGGCTACTTTACCGGATGGTATAACTTTCTTACACTGCCGCTCCGTTTGTCGGCGTCGTAATATGAAGGACTTTCAATGCCATTTACTAAATCACAACGGCTTCAGGCTCTGCCGCCGTATCTATTCATAGAAATTGACAGAAAAAAACGCGCCTTATTAGCCGCGGGCCGGGATGTAATTAACTTGGGCGTCGGCGATCCCGATCTGCCCACGCACCGCTTCATTATCGATGAAATGGCCAAAGCCATCTACGACCCGAAAAATCATCGTTATCCGTTTGATGAAGGCGTGCCGGCTTTTCGTCAGGCCGCGGCGCGCTTCATGCAGCGCCGTTTTAACGTCGTTGTCGATCCAGAACGGCAATTAATCACTACCATCGGTTCCAAAGACGGCATAGCCCATTTGCCGCTTGCTCTAATCAATCCCGGCGAAGTGGTTCTGGTTCCTCAGCCTGGATATCCGGTTTATACCAGCGGCGCTATTTTTGTCGGCGGTCGTGCGTTTCATCTACCGTTATTAGAGAAAAATGATTTCCTTCCTGATCTGGAAGCCATTCCGGAAGACGTTCGTCGTCAGGCACGTTTACTTTGGCTCAATTACCCCAACAATCCGACCGCTGCTTCCGCGCCGCTGAAGTTCTATGAAAATGCTGTAAAAATGGCCCGACAATACAACTGGGTGATTGCCAATGATCTCGCTTACGGCGAAGTATATTTTGAAGAAGCCCCACACAGCATCCTGGAAATACCCGGTGCAATTGAGCTCGCCATTGAATTTCATTCGCTCTCCAAAAGTTTCAACATGACGGGATGGCGTCTTGGCTGGGCCGCAGGCAATGCGGACATCATCGCCGCTTTGGCCCAGGTCAAAGCCAACGCCGACAGCGGCCAGTTTAACGCCACGCAGGTTGCGGGAACTGTCGCTTTGAATCACTACGATCATCCGGACGTCAAACGGCAGATGGGAATTTACCGTATGCGCCGCGATGCCCTGCATTCCGGCTTGGCCGCAATCGGCTGGAGATTCCGTAAACCAAACGCCGGTTTTTTCTGCTGGGTCAACACGCCCCGCGGCCTCGGTTCGATGGAATTATGCAATCGGCTCATGGATGAGGCTTTCGTTGTTACAGTTCCCGGCGCCGGCTTCGGACAGGCGGGCGAAGGTTATTTGCGCATGGCGCTCACTGTCGATGAATCGCGCATCCGCGAAGCGGTTGATCGCATCGGGCGTATGCGTCTCTGACAAGGTGTTTACATGGGACAGAAATAATGATCTATCATTACCCTCCAGGTGTTTATGACTGCTGCACATAAGACAAATCGAAACATTATTCTCGTTGTACTTATCCTGGCTGTAGTAATCACTTTGATCATGGCCCGGCAGGCGCGCGACCGTATGATCAAAAAAATTCAGACGCATTCACAGTCGCAAGTCAACGATTTTGACCGATGGATGGTCGAGGTTCCGGAATTTTTATATCAAAAAGTTGATTATGTTAGCGATTCGTTTCCGACACCGCCGGTAACATTGCTTGTTTTTGCCCCATTCACCTTTCTTTCTTCTCCTGACGCGCAATTCGCATGGGTTTGCTGCAAATTTTTGTTTTGCATGTTGATTTTTTATTGCCTCTGGCTCATGGTACGCCGCACTGGAGTGGAACTTTCTACTTTAGCGGTGCTCTTGATTCTGGCTGCATGGATCTGGCCTGTTCTGGGTGACATGCAGGAGGGACAAACTAATTTACTTATGCTGTTGCCGCTGGCCGCGGGAATTTGCATGGCACAACTTGACCTTCCTCGATGGCAGTGGGTGGGCGGTGCCCTGGTCGGCCTGGCAGTGTGCATCAAAGTAACGCCCATCATTTTTCTGATTTTTTTTCTATTTAAACGCCGCTGGCATATTGCTGGCGGGATTCTCCTTGGTCTGCTGCTGGGGTTGATTGTGATCCCGGCACTGGCTTTCGGCTGGCAGCAAAATATGCACTGGCTGATCGAGTGGACCAAAATCATGATTCTTCCTTACGTCGCCCGAGGTCAGGTCGCTTATTTTGAGGGCCAGTCTGTTCCCAGCTTTCTTTCACGCCTGCTCCGGCATGTCCCCGCGTTTGTTTCCCATTCCGGTACACCTGTATACGTCAACGTGCTTAATCTGCCGGAAAATGTTTGCAATTGGATCATTCGCGGCGTGCTTGGCGTCGCTGGTCTCTACGGGCTATGGTGGTCCCGCAAGGCTTTTACCACACTTCGCTGCCGCCGTTATGTTTTGGAAGTTGGCGCGGTTGGAGCATTTGAGCTTTGGGCTTCTCAGAGGACATGGGTACCGCATTTTGTCACTCTTGCTCTGACTCTTTTTGCAGTCGGTATGGTGCTCAGCGATCCTAGACAAGAAAAACAGGTCAGAAAATTTGCTCTCTTTGCACTCATAGCCAATGCGATTCTCATGTTCATGACCAGCGACGTGGGCATGATATTTGGGCCGGATGGACATGGGTGGCTCTTAACCTTTGGCGTATCGCTTTGGGCTTCGGTGTTGCTGGTGGCAGTTATTTTCGTGGCTGCTGCTTCCAGTGATGAATTACCTGCCGGGAAAACATGACGGGAACCGTTTACATCGCATTGGGTTCCAATCTTGGCGACAGACAGGCCAACCTCACCGGCGCCTTGGCAGCTATTGGCCGCTTGCTGCGGACACAACTTGTCCGTTGCTCAAAGTTTTACAACACTAAGCCTGTCGGCGGTCCATCCGGTCAGCCAGACTATCTCAACGCCGCCGCGGAATTACAAACGGACCTTTCGCCCAACGAATTATTGACCGAGTTGCTCGACGTCGAAAAACAATTCGGCCGCGATCGTTCGAGAGAAGTGCGTTCAGGTCCTCGCACGCTCGATCTGGACATTCTTCTTTACGATCAGCTTGTACTGCATATGGATCGGTTGACTATTCCGCATGCCCACATGCACGAGCGTGATTTTGTTCTCACACCGTTAAATGAAATAGCACCCAATGCTGTGCATCCCGTGTTCCATTGCACAATCGCTGAACTTCTATCGAGATTGGCCAATCCGCGATAAACTCTTGTGCCTATGGAATCAGGAATAATGAAAATTGTTTCAACTATCGCCGAATGTCGTGCTCAGCGTAAAGCCTTCACCGGCGCTGGTCCCGTGGTTTTCGTCCCCACGATGGGCGCTCTGCATGAAGGCCACGGCAGCCTCGTTCAAATGGCCCGGACGCTGGCTGGCCTTGAAGGATTTGTTATTAGTTCCGTCTTTGTCAATCCATTGCAATTCGGACCTCAAGAAGATTTTTCCCACTATCCCAGACCGTTGGAAAATGATGTGAAAATGCTCGAACAATGGCACACCGATTTACTTTTTGCTCCGCCGCCGGAACAGATGTATCCCGAAGGTAAAGTGGAAGTTGCTGTCGATCCCGGACCTTTGGGCGACGTGCTGGAAGGGGCGCTGCGTCCGGGGCATTTCCGCGGCGTTTGCACGGTGGTCGCCAAATTTCTGTCTATCGTGCAGCCAGACGTTCTAATTCTCGGTCAGAAAGATTATCAGCAGCAGGTCATTTTGCGCCGCATGGCGGCTGATCTGAATTTTTCTACGCAAGTCCTGACCGCACCGATCGTTCGCGAATCTGGTGGCCTGGCTGCGAGCAGCCGCAATCAATATCTGACATCTGACGAGCGAGCGCGAGCAGGTGCTATTTATGCAGCGCTTACGTGGGCGGCTGAAGAGATCCGCACCGGACATAACTTTGTCCGACCACTTATCCGCGGCATACAACGCCGTATTTCCGCCGCGGGTATGAAGGTTGAATATGTCGTAGCCTGCCATACGCAGACTCTGACGGCGTACGAAAAAATTATCGATGGCCCATGCGTTCTTCTCGCCGCCGCCAAACTGAGCACAACTCGATTGATCGATAATGTGATTGTGTAATATATACCGCCCCAGGTGGAAACCTGGGGCTTAAGCGCGGGGTTTCCACCCTGCGCTGTATTAACCCACTTTACGACATCGTAAGGTGAAAGGTTGCAATGTCCACTACCGATACAATTGTCGCCATCAGTTCTGCCGCCAGCCCGGCGTACCGCGGAATCATTCGTCTTTCCGGTCCTGATTCCTGGAAATTAGCGTTCAAGCTGGTTCATAAAGTATCTGATCCCCAGCCCAATCACTGGTTTAATGTTCAGCTTGCCGACCCGCCAGTGCCCGTGGGGCTGATCTTTTTTCGCGCTCCGAAGAGTTTCACCGGTCAGGACATCGTGGAACTCCATTTGCCCGGATCAGTACCGCTGCTGAACATGATATTAAAAGCGTTGATTTCCGCGGGCGCCCGACAGGCATTGCCGGGCGAATTTTCCAGCCGGGCGTTTCTAAATTCCAAAATGGATCTGAGCGAAGCCGAGGGTATTGCCGCGGTCATCGCCGCTCGCAGCGCTCATCAGCTTCGCGCTGCGACCAGTCTGCGTGAAGGCAGTTTGCACCGCTGGACAGCACGGCATGTTGAAGAGCTTGCGGATTTACTGGCCCTTGTGGAAGCCGGCATCGACTTCAGCGATGAACCGGGGGTTTCGTTTATCAGCCCGGAAATTTTGCGTTCTCGTTTGGACTCTATCTCTGCTGATGTTCAAAAGTTGCGCTCCAGCGCTGTAAACTGGGAATCGCTGCCGACCACGCCCGCCGTAGTTTTACTGGGTCGGCCGAATGTGGGCAAAAGCAGCCTTTTAAACAGTCTGAGCAAACAGAACCGCGCGATTGTCTCGCCTCAGGCGGGTACCACGCGCGACCAGCTTTCCGTAACGCTCACTTCAGACGCACTGTCCATTCGGTTGATCGACGCTCCCGGCATTGAAGCAGGGGCGAGTCAACTCTCCGAATTGATGAACCAGACTCGCCGCAATGTTCTACTTACTGCGGACGTTATATTGATTGTTCTTGATAAAACCGACACATCCCAGACACTTCGCGACGTGCTCGACGAGGTTGCCGACATTAACGCCTGGAAACTTGTGGTGCGCAATAAGATCGACTTGCCCGATGGCTTGCGAGCTTTACCGCCGGAAATTGATTTGCCGTTTTTGAGCGTATCCGCGCTGACGGGCGAAAATCTGGATGAGCTTTTTGCCAAAATTAAAGAACTCGCTCATCGCGACGCCCCGGTGGCGCATGAATGCGCCACGTTAAACCGGCGTCATCTGCAGGCTCTTTCCGATGCGCACCAGGCGCTGAATCGTGCGCGGGAGGCCGCCGAATCCGCGGGAATAGATCAATTTCCAGAGCTGCTGGCCAGTGATCTAAGAGCTGCGCTTGATGCAATGGGCGAAATCTCAGGTGAAGTCAGTAGCGATGACATACTGGGCCGCATTTTCGGTTCATTCTGTATTGGAAAGTAAAGGTCACTATAATAAAATAAAAATGTTGTTTGGAAATTATAACATGAAGTTATATACTAATTTATACATAATTATATTTCGTAGGGTAGAATTGTCAAGTTTTTCTTTAGTAATCGGATTGTGTTTTTTCTCATTTTTCATAATGCCTGTGCAAGCTGACAGCTCGCCAAATATCCCCCCTCCTCTTGCCGTACAAGTCCAGATAATTCTCGGAGTTCCATCTGGCAATGCCGAATATCTTCCTGAATATAGAACAGTCATCAAGTTTTTTGATACGCATGTCGGCTTAACATACCCTCAATTCGATATTGCTTTGCAAAATGATTCAGTTGTTAAAAACGCTTTAGAAGAATTAGTTTGGGCGCTAAATACCGGTGCAGATGTCGATACGTTGCGTCAAAAGATTCTGTCGGTGATAGGTCTTCACGAAGCTTATATCTTGCCTACGGGGCAAATATGGCAATATGGCAATAACACTGACAGACTGTTCAGATTACCATTTCATTATCTATTTATAAAAACCACTAATTTTGTAGACAGTGGCGATATGTACGATGCTGCACGATACATACGTGCATCTATGCTGCTACAACTTCAAGCTGGTGTTGTTCTTGGAGGGGCGACATGGTTGAAGTCATATATAGGCAGCGATACATATTCTCCGCCGCCAGAAATTATTAAAGCACTTAACTTAACAACAACACAGGTAGGCCAGCTCAAGACTTTGATGAATAATGCTGGCAATGATTGGCAAATATCTGAACATCTAATAAGTGATCTATCTCAAAAAGCCAGGATCATTGAAGATGATCGAGTTAATTCTACTCCACAGACAGATATAAATGCATATGTTATTTCTATGCACAACGCAATTCAGAAAACACAAGGAAAACTTGTCGATCAATTTGCCGTGTTGGGCTCGATGCAAGATGACAGACGGGCGATCATTGCTTCATACCATCACGATGCTGCTGAAGCGATTAAAGCGGCACTGTTGACTTGGGCGGAACAAGTCAAGAAAGAATCGGATATCTCAGAGATAGACCGCCAAGCACTATTACGCTGGATTGATGAAGCAGCACAGTGATGCAGAACTGGCGAACGGATCATCCTCACAAATGGTGTGCTAAAATCTTTTCCGCTACTTGCATATCTAGAATTTCACTCCATAAATATTTCTCCTTATTCCTCAATGTCCCCTGTAGTGAACGTTCTTTTCATGGTTAAATCTGCGTTTCTTGGCGAAATCTGCGAATCGTTTTTTTTCGAGGTTTAACTTAACACGCAAATATAGCCACCATCGCGGCGCACAGCCGCATCGCCGGAGTCAACAGGCAAAATAGTTTCTTGATGAGCGATTTTCATACTTGAGCCACCGCTCGTGGCCAAAAACTTTTCAACCAATTTTTGGTTTTCCTCAGGGTCAATGCTGCACGTGCTGTAAACCACAATTCCACCGGGACGAATCAAACCAGACGCAACCCTCAGGATTTCTTGTTGGGTTCGAGCCAGTTCTGCGCGGTCAAGCTTTGGCCAGCGCCACCGGGCCTGCACTCGGCGTGCCAATACGCCCGTGTTCGAACACGGCACATCCGCCAGTACGGCGTCAAAACAGCGCTGCATTTCAGAGGATTTTATTTTCTCTGCCGTAAGTATCTCGACATTCTTAAGCCCCAGTTGTACGACACGCCTGGAAAGCTGCGCCAATTTGTGTTCAGAAATATCAAAAGCAAAAATTCGTCCCTTGGGTTGGGCCCGCGCCATTTGCAATGTTTTGGTTCCCAGGCCGGCGCATAAATCCAGGATGCTCGGCTCATGTTTTTCTTTAATATCCAGCATCCCAATGAGTTGCTGCGCCGCCCGGCCCGCCGTTGGATCCTGTGGATGAAGCACACCTTTGACGATTGATTCCCTGAGCTCATCCGTCCAGCCCGTAGCCGCGATGAACCAGCCTTTTTGTTGATGGGCTTGTAAACCGGATATGTCACCCGGAATGAATGTCGGATCATCCGACCGCAAAGTAATCATTGGCCGAGCATTATCAGTGATCAGAATATCAATCGTTTTTTGTTTTCCCCACGCGTGCAGAAATAGAGAAATTAGTGCCTCCGGATGGCTCGTTACTGCCGCAAGATGGCGTGACAAGTCACTAACCGGATCAGGAAATATGTTTTTCGATAATCGCATTTGCCTACGGCCGTCCAAAGGAAAAGTTTGTGCTGAAAGTTCAGTGCGCGGCTCCGCACCGTTGCGCAACCGCTGAATACTGCGCAGAATCCCATTAATAAAGCCGCCCGCACGAACTACATCCATTTTTTGTGTGAGTTTGACGCTGGTGTCGATAGTGGCATAATCGGCGGCGCCGTCGAGCATCAGCAATTGATAAGTGCCAAGATAAGCGATTGCCCGGACGACAGGCTGCATTTTATCCAGAGGCGTATTGGAAACACTTTGAATGATCGTATCCAATGTGCCGCGCCACCGTATGACGCCATGCACTAACTCGAACGCCAGGCCACGATCACGAATTTCAAGTGCTGTCCAGAACGGCGCATCATGAGACGGAATCATCGGTGGATCGTTAATATCGCGCCAGCGTGAAAGAACTTCCGTCGCCGCCTGACGAGGATCGTTATGTAACTCATGTGGCATGAGAAGATAATAACATGCAGCCACTGAAATCTGACCGATTGCCGTAGCTTCATAGTGAATTTAGAATCTTCAATATGTGGATTATGGAGGAACGGTAATGAGATGTTTGTGTCTCGCTGGTGCAGTTACATTCGGAATATGTTGTTGTTCCCTGAGTTATCAAGCCATCGTTTCTGCCGACACTTCGCCCGTGGCAACTTCGGCCCCGGATAATTCCCAGATCCAGCAATGGATCGACGATTTAAACTCGTCACAATATGCCGTGCGTGCGCAGGCCAAACAAAATCTGCTGGCCACAGGTGATGCAGCGCTTCCCCTGCTCCAGGCTCAATTAAAATCGTTGGCTTCCGTTGAACAAACCGCGGATATTGACGCCATTCTCTCGGCGATTAATCAAAACGACTTGTTGCGCGGCCCACTAGTCAGCCTCGACGCCGATGCCATGCCCGCCGACCAGGCGTTTAAGACCGTGTTAGACCAGGCGAAAGTGACATATTCCATATGGCCGCCGCAATTATTCAGTACTCAGTATCAGCCCATCCCTCCGGCGACGCTTCATGTTCATAGCGCTCCATACTGGCAGGTGATGTGGGCTCTCTATCAGCAGACGGGGGTTGGCTTAAATTATTTTAATAATGGCCTACAACTAACTAATAACCTTTCGCTGGATAAACATAATCCCATTAATATTCACGGCGCCTTTGCGATTGTGCTCCAGTCCATTCAATATCATCGAGACGTGAATTTTAATTCGTCCAATCCAACCGTGGATCAGTCATTTAACATTCAAATGCAGCTTTTGGCCGTGCCTAATTTGCCCCTTGTCCAGTCGAATTCCAATAATGACGTTGAACTCACAACAGCAGTGGATGATAAAGGCCAAAGTTTATTGTTATCGCCAGGCATGCCGCCGAATCAACCGCAATATTGGTACAACAATCAACCAAACACGCAAATGAATATTTCCGCGGATTTAAATCGCATCAGGGGGATTGGACGCCAGCTTAGTCTTCTTCAGGGATATGTTCCGGTCCGGATCGAATGCGATAAGCAAGATCTGACAATCAGTGATCTGACGAAACCCGGACAAACCCTGGCTATTGAAGGTGATTCAGGCATTGTGATTACTTTCCAGGGTTTTACAAACCAGGGAAATAATAATTATCAGATTAAATACACGATCACCTGGCCCGTGAATAATAATCAGGTGAATAATAATATGTTAAATTTTAACGGCATTAACGGCATAAGGAATACAGAGTCGCAACAAATGCAATTTTTGACCAGTCAGTTGCAGTCCTGGTCGAGCGTATCGCTTCTGGACTCCAGCGGCCAACAGCTTCAATTTCAAGGCGGCGGCGGTGGCGGCGGAAACGGTCGTATGAGTTATTCATATAACTATGGACAGAACAATAACGTTGGTCCGCCCGCAAAACTTGTTTTCACCATTTACTGCAAATTGTTGGATACCAAAGTTCCATTTGAATTTAAAGATGTGCCGTTGCCGTAAAATCTTTAAAGGTTCCTGGTTGGTGGAGTTGCCACCGCGATTTTCTTAAGAATGTCCTTCGCGCCGCGGCGATAGAGCGTATCAATCAACAGGTCGAACAAACTCTCCAGTCCTCTTTGACCTTCCTGATCGGTTAAGAGTGTAGCGCGGGCGACGTCGCGACCGTCCGGCGTGGCGACAAACGCCCGCGCAATCCATCCCCGTTGTTCTTTTCCATTAATTATTTCGCGCGGCGTTGCACAAACCCCGATGGGCGCCAGACAATTTCCTGCTAGTGTTTTAATAACTCGCCGTTCAAACAGCAGTGCCGCCGTGGTCGGGGGGTGATTAATCTGCGCCACAATCTCCTGAAGCGAGCGATCTTCCGCACGGCTTTCGATAACCAATGTTCCCTGGCCGGCGCAGGGTATAAATTCATCCAGAGGAAGAATAACCGCTTCGGAATTCAATAAATGTGCTCGCTCCAGTCCCGCTTGCGCCAAAAACGTACCGGCGACAATTCCTTCACGAACTTTCCGCAGGCGTGTTTCGATATTGCCGCGCAGCGCCTGGACGCGCAGATCAGAGCGAATGGCCAGCAGTTGCGCCTGACGCCGCAGCGATGACGTACCAACCAGGGCACCCTCCGGCAGATCTTTAATTTTTGCTGAGTTATGCCCTACCCAAACGTCATTGGACGCTCCTCGCGGTCCGGCGGCGGCGATTAGAAGCCCCGGCGCAATATCAACCGGCAAATCTTTGGCGGAGTGAATCGCCAGATCAACTTCCCCGGTCTGCAAAGCGGTTTCGAGTTCCTTAACAAAAAGTCCTTTGCCTCCAAATTCCGCCAGCGGTTTATCGGCCTGTCGGTCGCCGCTGGTGGTGATATGGACAAGTTCAATAACGCGAACGCCGATATGCGGGCGCAGCATTTGTGCGACAAGATTGGTCTGAGCCAGCGCCAGTAAACTGCCGCGGGTGCCTATTTTGATAACCTTTTGTCTATCGGACATAGTTTGTAGTTTATAGATGACAAAGCTGTGCGTTTCCACCAGCGTTTCCGTCACTTGCCTTTTACAGCCCGCCCTGATATTCTAGTAACAGTCGGCCTACGGCTATATGCACCGCATATCACCGTAAGCCGACATCGCATTTATGGTCCAAAAGGTCATAAATGTTGCCAGGCGGTGTAAATTTTCGCACCACGCTTGACGAAAATTTAATACTTTGCTATTCTGCTCGTCCCTCTGGGAATCATACTTTGGTCCCGTGGGTCACAACACGGGGCTTATTTTTAAAGCTTTTTGCGTGTTGACTTGGGCTGGGAGCCGGTTTTTATACCGGAATCCTGAGTCTGGGTATGCTCTTTGACAAGTGAACATGGTTAGGACGCCACGAGGATGTGGCAGGCTGCTTTGCAGCACACAAGCTTATCGCAAGGTAAGTTTGGCAAGCCGGCCTGCGTCATGTTTGCCGTGCCTTAACGGGTGCGGCGTTCAGGACATCTCTCGTGTGCAAGTTGACTATAAGACGTCCTGAAGTCGCTCCCGATTTCAGGACGCAAGCCAAGTCACTTTGAGAAAACCTGAGTTTTTCGCATCCGACTGAACCGCTCTAGCCAGCGGCCAAGTCGAGATGCGGGTTGGGTTGTTCCGGCTTGCCGGACGATCCAACTTAAGTTTTGCCAAAAGGCAAACCTTCATTTTGTACGCCTCCGGCCAAAGCGGGTTACACCGCGAGTAGTCGGATAAACGACATATAATTGAAGAGTTTGATCCTGGCTCACAGTGAACGCTGGCGGCGTGGTTAAGGCATGCAAGTCGCACGGGGTAGCAATACCCAGTGGCGAAAGGGTGAGTAATGGATAGCTAACGTACCTTGGAAACAGGCATAGCCAGTCGAAAGATTGGGTAATTCCTGATGATGTTGCGCCGGGGCATCCCGATGCAACCAAAGATGAGGACCGCAAGGCTTATCGATCTAAGAGCGGGCTATCTTCTATCAGCTAGTTGGTGAGGTAACGGCTCACCAAGGCTATGACGGATAGCTGGTCTGAGAGGACGACCAGCCACATTGGCACTGAGACACTGGCCAGACTCCTACGGGGGGCTGCAGCAACGAATCTTCCGCAATGGGCGCAAGCCTGACGGAGCGACGCCGCGTGTGGGATGAAGTTTTTCGGAATGTAAACCACTGTTAGGGTTACGAAAGCGAAAGGGGCTAATATCCCTTTAGTTGATCTAGCCCAGAGAAAGGGACGGCTAACTCTGTGCCAGCAGCCGCGGTAATACAGAGGTCCCAAGCGTTACTGAGATTCACTGGGTTTAAAGGGTGCGTAGGTGGTGCGTTAAGTCAGTTGTGAAATCCCCGGGCTCAACCCGGGAATTGCTTCTGATACTGGCGTGCTTGAGGCCGGTATGGGTTACTGGAACGGACGGTGGAGCGGTGAAATGCGTAGATATCGTCTGGAACGCCGGTGGTGAAGACGGGTAACTGGGCCGGATCTGACACTGAGGCACGAAAGCGTGGGGAGCGAACGGGATTAGATACCCCGGTAGTCCACGCCCTAAACGATGCAGACTAGATTGCAGCGGGTCTGACCCCGTTGTGGTCGAAGAGAAATTGCTAAGTCTGCCACCTGGGAAGTACGGTCGCAAGGCTAAAACTCAAAGGAATTGACGGGGGCTCACACAAGCGGTGGAGCATGTGGCTCAATTCGAAGCAACGCGAAGAACCTTATCCTGGGCTTGACATGCTGGAAGTAGAACATAGAAATATGAACGACCGGTATCCAATCCGGAACCAGCACAGGTGCTGCATGGCTGTCGTCAGCTCGTGCTGTGAAGTGTCGGGTTAAGTCCCATAACGAGCGAAACCCTTATCGTTAGTTGCTAACAGGTAAAGCTGAGAACTCTAACGAGACTGCCGGTGTTAAACCGGAGGAAGGTGGGGATGACGTCAAGTCCTCATGGCCTTTATGCCCAGGGCTGCACACGTGCTACAATGCCGTTGACAAACTGAAGCGAGACCGCAAGGTGGAGCAAATCGGAGAAAAAACGGCCCAGTTCAGATTGAGGGCTGCAACTCGCCCTCATGAAGTTGGAATCGCTAGTAATCGCGGATCAGCTATGCCGCGGTGAATGTGTTCCTGAGCCTTGTACACACCGCCCGTCAAGTCATGGGAGCCGGTAATGCCTGAAACGCCCTGCGGCGCTACGGCAGGACCGGTGACTGGGACTAAGTCGTAACAAGGTAGCCGTAGGGGAACCTGCGGCTGGATCACCTCCTTTCTAGAGGATTTTTCTAGATCACGGTCTTTTGCGTCCGGCTCAATTTAGTTTATTTAAAACATCAACCGCCGCCGGCGGCACGAGGCAGTCCCGAATTGGATTGCCGTTGACCTGCCACCGCGTGCATGGCCTCTCACAGCGGCTGTGCACCAAGCGAAACGTTGAAGAACAGGTTTTCGATTCATTTCGGAATCCTGAGTTGAACCGGCGAAAAGAAGTGTGGAGTAATCCACCCGTGTACGTCAGAACGTGCTCGTCCGAAAGATTGCAATATCCTTCGGGCCGATTGCGGCAACGCAACTCCGGCGGCGTCCTAACCATATTCACTTGTTAAGAAAATCTTAATACAAAAACCGGTCGGCGCTTCGCACGTCCGCCGGTTTTATTATTGCGCTGTGTTGTTTGAGACGAAATTTTAGTGACAAAAATACAAATTTATTATATTATTTGGGTTAAGTGAAAAGGGTATTCTCTGTCATCTGATCCGCCAATTTTTGCTACCCACCAGGAAGTCCTTCGCAGCATGGAGTCCTTTGTAGGGGAGAATCTACAGTTTCTTTCTACTGCGGATCGTGCCTGGCAACCCACGGATTACCTCCCTGACTTAAACGCCGAGAACTGGCGAAAAGAACTCGAAGATTTCCGCGCCATGGCCCAGCAGATTTCCGATGAGGCTCTGGTTGTACTTGTTGGCGACATGGTCACGGAAGAAGCTTTGCCAAGTTATGCCGTATCGCTCAACCTGATTGCCCAGGATCAAGAGGGTGATAGTGACAGACCATGGGCGACATGGCTGCGCGGCTGGACTTCCGAAGAGAACCGTCATGGTGATCTACTCAACGCTTATCTGCGCCTCACAGGACGTGTGGATATGCGCAGTATTGAGGTAACCATCCACCACCTCCTCGCCGGCGGCTTTAACCCCAAAGCTTATCCCGATCCTTACGGGGGTCTTGTGTATACTTCTTTTCAGGAGCGTGCAACGAAAGTGTCGCATGGAAATGTCGGAAAAATGGCCATGGAACAGGGTGACGCGAACCTGGCCAAAATCTGCCAGCGCATCGCCGGCGATGAATCGCGCCATGAAACGTTCTACACCAGAATGGTCGGGCGTATCATGGAGATCGATCCGATCGGCGGGTTGTTGGCCTTCCGGCAAATGCTTCGCAGCCTGATCGCCATGCCGGGACGGTTGATGTATGACGGAAAGGATCCCGACTTATTTGATCATTTCGCCCTCATCGCCCAACGTATCGGTGCATACACGGTATACGATTATGCCGAGATCATCGACCATCTTGTTAAAACATGGGCCATAGCGGGGTTATCCGTGAGCGGCGACGCCGCCAAGGCACAGGAATATCTGTGCCGGCAAGCTGAACGGTATTTATCACATGCCGAGAAAATCGCCGCCTATCAATCCACCCAGGCAGCAGTGGCCTTCAGTTGGATTTATAATCGAAAAGTCTAAGCACCTCTCAAACTGGATTCATCGGAAATTTTCAACATATCTACCGGGATAGACTCTTAATGGAATAGGCTCTTAAGCCCAAACAAGGTATAATAGCCGAGGTTGATCATCTGTCGACCTTATAATGAGGTGAACTATGGCAAAATTCACGATCCGAGTCGTGCTCAACGGTAATCCCAGTGATGACGACTATAGGAAACTTCATCGTGCCATGCGCAGGAAGGGATTCACCAATCTTATATTCAGCACAAAGTCCAAAAAGTGGCTGCGGCTTCCGCATTCCGAATACAACCGGAGCGATGGAGTTGCCAAAGATGCGGTACGTTTGGCTGCACAAAATGCCGCTAGTACTGTAAGTCACGATTACCAGGTGCTTGTAACCGAATCGAACGGTCGTACATGGTACAACCTGGACATGGCGACCATGGATGAAATCAAAAGTGAAGAGCGGTCGTAGAGCCTGTAACAAAATAAGATAAGGCACTGGCGCCTGGGGATTTTGGTCCCAGACAAGCAGCTTCAACGATGCCAGTATTCAAATACAATACAGCGTGGCGAAGCAACGACGTATAGGACCAACGCGGCTCCCAGCTTATTTTGTTAGAGGCTCTTTTAATTGAATATTCTGGTCCCCGATAAGCCGGAACTCTACTTTCTGATCATCGCCGGCAGCGCCGGCGTCACAGGGATCGTTCTCTGGGCGGATGCAGTTCGCTGGGCGCGGGCGCTCTTAACCCTCTTGCTCGCCGAAGTGGGCGCGGACATCGGCTGGCTTGCGCCATATCTCTGGCATTGGAATCTTTCACCCATCACCACCATGATCTGCGGCGTGGCTGCCGGTATATTTTTAGGCGCACTGTTATTTCGGCCGATTCAGGCTTTGCTCCTGGCGGGGTTTCTCGCGCTGCTCTCAGCCGGTTCTCTGGCCTGTGACTATGGAGCTTTTCATTCACCGCCGGAATTTAAGCCGGTCGCAACGGCTCATGCCGATTCGGTCGTTGAGATTAAATCACTGGCCGCCGAGGTTTCAGTCTTGCCCCCTGTTGAGTCATCCATCAAAAGTATCTGCGGTTACGCTCAAAATCAGATGGAAAAATTAACTGCCATACAACGTTCTGAAGTCTACGCCTTGGGCGTTGGAGTATTTCTTATCGTTTTGCTGTTGGGATTGCTTTTTGTGCATGTCGCCAGCATGATCGGCGGCGCATGGCTGGGCGCCATTTTTATGGTTTGGTCGGGATGTATATTTTTACAATATTTTCGTCCATCAGCCTTCACCTGGGTTATTCAGCACAATCTTACAACGTGGGCCATGATTGTGTTGGCTGTTTCAGGCATGGCGATTCAATCGCACACGATCCTTGAAAAACAGAAAAAATCCGATGACAAAAAGAAGAAGAAATCCGCGAAAAAATCCGAAGATAAGGCATAACAGTCAGCCTTGGGGTAGGATTCCACGCCGAAACATAATGAGGTTTCATGGACTCCCTGGTCATTCAACCTGTCGGCTTGCCGGTGCATATTGTCCGGGAAATATATTTACCCTGGGACGCGGTGCTTGTCGTCATAGGGGCCTTGATCCTTTTTACCGCATGGCGCAGCCATCGAGCCGTCATCATGGCCAATTGTGCCGCCGTCGGTTGGTACATTGGCATGTACCTTGTGCATTGGTCGCTGCTGGCTACAATCGCCGCGGCCCTTGGCGGCACCCTGATTGGCTTATTTCTGGTGCCGTTAATGCGCGTCGCGGCCATAGTCGCTGGTGCGGTAACGGGATGCATGGCTGGTCTGGCCCTTTGGAGCATTTACCACCAGCCGCCCGACTATCGCTGGATAGCTGCCGCCATCGGGCTGCTGATTTTGGCAGTCGCGGGATTGTATCTGTTTACAGTGGGTGTGATTGTTTTTTGTACCCTCGAAGGTGCGGTCCTGGCCGTTTTGGGCTCCCTGGGTTTATTGCTTAATGTCGGGCCGTCGGAGTGGAAGCCTCAATTGAATCGGGATATTTTTCATAATCCCATGAACTCCATCGCCTTGATTGTGGGCCTTAGTTGCCTGGGATTGCTTTTTCAGTATTGGCGGTATTCTTGCGCTCAGGAGCAGCGCCAAGAGGCTTCTCATGCCTAAAACCGCACAAAACATTCGCGCCGCATTGGCGCTGGACGCTCTTGGCGGCGATTTACGGGAGGCAATTCAAATCGCCGCGGAAACTGGGTTTGGCTCCGTGGCGCTGGGTATTTGGCATCCGCAGATTAATAGCGCGGATTTCGGCGTCACCGCGCGAAGGGATTTCAAACGGCTTTTAAAATCCAAAAATTTAAGCCTTGCTTGCGTGCGCGCAGGTATTGGTCCGGACGGAATATTTGGGGCTAAAACCGTGGATTCCTGCATTACCGCCGGACTCAAAGCCATTGAACTGGCCGTCGATCTGGGCGCGCCTTGGGTGTCGTTATATATCGGCGAACCCCCGAACGATTCAAACAAAGTTTCCGCAATTTCCACAACTTTAAATGAACCGCTCACTCAAGCCGATGCTACCGGAATTTCCTTAGCGATTAGTTCCGGCGGAGTCGATTTCCTCGGCGCGCTTTTCAAAAACAATCCTCCAGGGCACTTGGCGGCAAACTTGGATACCCTGAAAATTCTTTCGGCCGGACATTCCATAGGCGATGCATTAAAAGTTCTCGCCGGCCATATTGGAATCTGGACTTGCGCTGACGCTTCTGGTTCCGGCCCGGCCGCTCGTCCCACACCGCTGGGCGCTGGCACAGTGCCTTTGGCGGATATTGTCGCGCTTCTGAAAGAACAGGATTTTGCCGGGCCGATTGTGGTTGATGTCCGGAGTCTGCCCAATCCCTCGCAGGCGATTGCACGGGCTGCGAAAGTCCTGTCTAAACTATTGATGTAATCATGATGAGCCATAACCAGAGAACGGCGCAACATCAGCATTGGAACATCCACCGATACACCGCCGTTGCCTCCACGCATGAACTGGCCTTAACCGAGGCACGACGCATCATTGATACTGCATCCACATCCAATGTTCGCACGGCGTATGTCGCTAACGAACAATCAAACGGCTACGGCCAGCACGGCCGCAAGTGGCTCAGCCCGGCAGGGGGGCTGTATTTGAGCATGATATTCCCCGATATGCCCAGCACCGTGCAGCCACGTTTGCCGCTGGTGATGGGAATTGCTGTTGCGACATGCATCGAGCGCCTTGGAATTCCCAGAACGATGATCCGTTGGCCCAATGATGTTCTGATTGCAGGTAAAAAAGTCGCAGGCGTGCTTTCCCAGGCGGTTTATGCCGGTTCGCGAAACGCCGCGGTCGTAGGCATTGGTTTGAACCTCAATACTGATCTGGCGGTACTGGGCTCGCAGGTCAGCCGATCCTCAACGAGCGTCGCTGCATTTACCAACTCCACACTTGATCCCGAAACCACTTTGACCATGCTGCTTGAACAAGTCGATATGGTCGCCGATCATTTGCTCGCCGGTCGTTGGGAAACTCTTTATGGTGAGCTTAAATCGCGCGATGCGCTCCAGGGATGTCTTGTGAGTTTACGTGCCGCGGACCAGGTGATGACGGGAAGGGCGGACGGCTTTGCAGATGACGGAAGTTTAAGACTTCATACGGCGGATGGCGTAAAACTGGTTTCCAGTGGAACCATTCAAACAGTAAATGGAGATCCCATTCGATATGATGAAAAGTAAGGCTTTTTCCGAAAAAATTATCCGATTTCCAAATAAAAAGCTTTCACCTATAATTCCGCTATGAATGGAGGAAATTCTAAAGGAGATTCTTATGCCGGGGCTTTACTCTGACATCACCAAAACCATGGGCAACACGCCATTGGTCCGGATCAACCGCATGATTCCGCCGGGTGGCGCTACCGTTTATGCCAAGTGCGAGTTTTTTAACCCGCTGGGCAGCGTCAAAGACCGCATTGGCGTGGCCATGATCGAAGCCGCCGAACGCGAAGGCAAAATCAACAAAGACACGCATATCTTGGAAGCGACCAGCGGTAACACCGGTATTGCCCTGGCGTTTGTCGCCGCGGCCAAGGGCTATAAGCTCACCCTCTACATGCCTGAAAGCATGTCTCTGGAGCGCCGCAAGCTCTTGCGAATTCTTGGCGCCAATTTGGTGCTCACACCCGCCGCTGAAGGCATGCCCGGCGCCATTCGCCGCTGCAACGAAGCCGCCGCTGCGGATAAAAACGCATTAATCGCCAAACAGTTTGAAAATCCCGCTAACGTCGACATTCACATTAAAACCACCGCCGAGGAAATCTGGCGCGACACCGACGGCAAAGTCGACGCCATTATTTCCGCGGTTGGTACCGGTGGCACCATCAGCGGCGTGGCGACGGTCATCAAAAAGCGCAATCCGAATTTCAAAGCCATCGCCGTCGAACCGGCCGGCTCGCCCGTGATTACGCAAACTAAAACCGGCCAGCCTCTAAAGCCCGGCCCGCATAAAATCCAGGGTACCGGCGCCGGCTTTATTCCCAAAAACCTCTACGTCGATCTGGTCGATGAAGTTATTACGGTAACCAACGAAGACGCTTTTGAATGGGCGCGTCGTCTGGCGCGTGAGGAAGGCATCCTCGCGGGTATCAGTTCCGGCGCTAATATGTGGGCAGCCGCCCAGGTCGCCGCGCGTCCGGAATATAAGGGTAAAACCATCGTGACCGTTATGTGCAGCACCGGCGAGCGTTACATCAGCACCGCCATGTTTGAAGGATTGGACGTGTAGCGTCTCAGAGTGCCGGCAGGCACGCTCCTAGTTCCGTGGTTTCTTGGTCAAAATTTGCAAATTGAAAACTTCAAACTGCGGCGTGACTTTGTCACGCTGCAGTTTTATGGCATCATAGATATGTCGGATTTAACTCGCATCACGGAACGTTGCATGGAGATTACACAAACCACGTGTCTGATGGCCCATCCTGAGGCCGTAGAGCTTTTCGAACAGCTCCAAACGCCATTGCGGGAGATCATTGAGGCGGTCTCTCCTGACGCCCATCTTGTTGCCGATGTGAAAAACGCTTCGGACCATTCATGGACTTTACATTTTTGCCTCTGCGATGACTGGTGCCACACGCACGAGAGCATCAATCCCGGCGAATGCATCGCTGGTCCTAAGACTCGGGAAATGTTGGAAACCAAATTATCCGAGTTTCTCCTCACACCACGAAACGTACTATTTAAAATGCGCGACGGCACATTCGCCAATGACGACCTGACGCAACTTCGTTTGAAGCTCAATCAAATTCCCAATATCGTCCGTAAAAATTTAAAGATACAGAATCACTTTGAATTTGTGGCCTGTGGCCCTCAGGTAGCCGCGGCATGTCTGCACATCAGTAATTTTACGCTGCAGGTCGACGCCTCAGTCGCCGATCAGGTTCAAAAAGCGCTCGAAGACAACGGCTTCGAAATTGAAACCAAAAGCCTTCTTTGAGAATTGCGGCGCAACCTCTTGGAGGTTCTCAATTTTTCACCGTGATTTTGTGAATATGCGGGAGAATCTTTTCCCGTCGATGTTCAATGGCGCGTTGGATGCCCGGCAATACATAGTCTCGTGCTACGACCTCCCAACTCATCTGTCGGGCAAGCTCATATCCCTGTTCGAGCATTCGGCCGATTTGCTGTTCATTTCGCGGCAGACGGCGGAAAATGTCCTCGGCCGCCCGCGCGGCCACAAGGCCCTCGATCTGATCGCGCACCTGGCGATCCAGCGCCAGGCAATCTTCCACCGTCGAAAGTTCCAATTCCGGCGCTACAGTGTAATCCACTTCCAGAACATTGGCTGTCTTTTTTCTTGAAAGTACCTGCCGGGTAAAACCGGCGCAGCCGCACAACGATGTGAACACGCAGATGCCGCCGAACGAAATTGGTTCGATCTGGGCGATCCCAAATGGTTCGTAAATGGACTGGCCGAATTCCAGGTCCGATCCCTGGCGAATGTCCATAAATTCCATTTCCGCGGGCATTCGATCGCCGCAAGTGCGCCGATCGAAGCCGAACTGATTGATATAAATGACCTTGCAAGCCCGTCCTCGGGCGTTGAATTCCTGTACGCCTGTATAGAACCCGGCTTCGCCGCCGGTTAGATCGGGGTGTCCCTCGCGATGCGCCGCGGGCCACTTGTAATGCGTCTCCATGTTCCGTATGTCATCGGCGCGTCGCGCCGCAGTTTCCGTTGAAAGCACCAGAAGCACCGCGGTCAGATTTTCTTTGCGGAGTAGATGTTCCAGTTGATCCATGACTTTCAGATCGCGCCACAACCCTTTGGATAGCACCAGTCGCGTGACATGCGTGAATATAAAATCCGGCCGAAAACCCAGGAGGTTTTCACAGTATTGCTGCAGCCGCGCACGTGAGGCGAGTTTTTCTTTCAGACTAATTTGAAACGCCGGCACCCCGTTGTAAGCACGGTCGATGTGGCGCTTTTCAAAAAGCGGGTCAAGAAAATGAAACTCATCGATGATGTAATCGCCTACTGCGAAAATGTTGTCGCAATAACGTGCGGCGTCCACAAGAGGGTATTTATAGAAAAAGGATTGCGGTCCGAAAGCGTCATTGACGTTCTGTTTTTCTTTTTTGCAGATGCGCAGGGCATTGTAAAAAGTCAGGTCGTGGCCGGGGTGTGATTCGACAATTCGCCGCATCGGCGCCACTTCATGGGCGTAAAAAATGGTCCGGAATCGTGATGGCGCATGCAACAGCGCCGCCAGAACCGTCGGCATGCCCATGTATTCGTGGGAAAGAATCACGACCGGTTCGGGGTCCTGGGTGCAGCCGATAGCGGTAAGCGTTTCAATCGCCGGTTCGGCGATGCGGCAATATTGTTCATAATCCCAAATCCATTCGTAACGATTGGATTCGATGCCGAATTCTTCATAAAGTTTCCACTTGAAGACTTCCATCCGCTGCGAGTTGTACTGATGCACGTCGATCAAAAGCACTTCCGGCTCAGCACGCACGCCTGTAAATTTGTCATAGAATGTTTTCGTACCATAAACCAGGCGCACGCCATATTTATTTTCCACTTCCTCGAGCGCCGGAGCCAAAACGTGGTCTTTAATGCCGTCGATGGAACTGTAAAAGAGTTCCGAGCCCGGTCCCAGGCGTGATTCCGCCGAGCCGTCTGTGCTAAAGAGCGGACCGACCAGAATATTCCGATCAACCGCTTCCGAGTAGTTTTTGCTTGTCAACAGGCCGTGAAGAACAGCCCCGATCCCTCCAATTTTTTGCACCGCCTCGTGGGTGACGTGAACCACCGTTCTCATGAAGTCCTTTCAGGAAAGTTACCAGGTTCAGAGATTATTATTCATCGGCTATTTGAATGCAAAGCCTGAATATTAGGCCTTGCTGTACAATCGGCGATACTTAGTTCTGAAAGTCGAAACTCAGAGGCTCTTGATGGATGATCGCAAGGCTTACATGCTCAATGGCTTACTCGAAAGATATTTCGATTTATCCCGCGTTATTCGGTTTCGCCGGGTGCAGCGCGGACTACAGACCGAAAGTTACGAAGTGCTCACGCCGGGAAACTACGATCTTTTATTGCATCTTTTCCCGTCAGCGTTTGATTCTGATGCTTTAAACAATGCCATCGCCATGATGGACGAAGTGTCAACGGCCGGATTTCCAACTCCGCGGGCACTGGCCATCCAATCGTCGCAAAACTCCTTTATCGCTCCCGGACCGCAGGGAACCCATCTCGTACTAAACACGGCGCCTCGGGGCCAGCCGTTGGCGGTAAGAGAATGGACCAATATGGATTTAAGCCATCTCGGATTACGTTTGGCATGGATGCATCGGCTTATGGCTGAGAGTAAAACTCCGGCTGTAGCCGCATCACCTGCCGGGTTATTGCGCCGTGCGATACGCGAGCCCTCGCCCCGTAGTGATAGTCTACGGCGTGCCCTTAAGGCCGATCACCTGGAAAAACTTGTTCAAACGCTTGAGCAAATCGTGCCGGTTGTCCATGGGTTCCGTCATGGGGGGGTGGCCCCCGAAGCAATTTTGCTCGACTCAGGTCGACAAGTCAGTGCCGTCTTGGATTGGGGGCTTTTCTCTGCCGGGTTGCCGCAGGAAGATGTTGTCGATGTCTTTGTCCAATGGTGTATCGAACCCGACGGCCAGGTGCGCATGCCGGAAGCACAGTCATTTTTTCAGGCTTATCTATCCCTGACTGCCACGAGCGAGGAACTTTGGCGGCAAGCGGTACTTGTCTGGTGCGCCCATCGGGCGACCACGGCCCTGGCGGGAACTGGTACTCTTCCTCGTGGCTTCGCTACTTTTTTGGAAAAGCCTGAGTTTCTTTTAGCGGCTATCTCTGTATGTCTAAGCAGGATTTAATGTTGTTAAATGTTTATCTTGCTAAAAAGTCAAATAATATTTATCTTCAAGAATGAACGTTTAATCCCCACAAGGTCTGAAGATGAATAACGAAGTCGCCGCGCAACAGTCAACAGTGGGAATAAAGCGCTGTACATCCTGCGGCGCTGATGTTTCACAACTCAAACGCTGGAAAGACACCGAGGGGCGTTATTATTGCGACTCCTGCTGGACCAAAAAGAATAACCCGCCTGCAATGCCCATGCATGTCAGGCTGCTCAACAAAGTGATATGCCCGCATTGCTGGCATGTTTTTATTCCCGAAGAAATCCTGTGGATTGCCGAACACCCCGATTTGATCGGCGATTCGATACTTGGCCCCGAACAGAACGCACGTTTCCTGCCCACACGTTTTACGGTACAGGGAAAAGCGATTGATTCGCGCAACGTGGTATGCCATCGTATGGCTTGTCCGCGCTGTCATCTGTTTATCGCCCGGGAAGTAATTGAAAGCCCTCTGCTTTTTGTCTCGATGATAGGCGGACCGGCCAGCGGCAAATCCAACTTTCTGGCCGCCATGACCTGGCAGCTTCGCCAGCTTCTGCCTCAGAAATTTTTCCTGCAATGGAGTGACGTCGACGCGCTGACCAACCGCCTGGTCAACAGCAACGAAGAACAATTATTTCTCACCGGTGATCCGGATGGACTCACTTACATCGCCAAAACACAGGAGCAAGGCGACATTTACGATATTCTCAACATCGGCGGCCAAAGCACAGCGCTCACGCGGCCTTTTCTTTTCGCCATCAAACCGACCCTGTCCCATCCCCGTGCAGCGCGGAGCGCGGAGATATCCCGTTTGCTTTGTCTATATGACAACGCGGGTGAAAGCTATCTGCCCGGGGCGGACACCCCGGCGCGCCCCTATACGCAGCATCTGGGCAAGGCACAGTTGGTCCTGTTTTTGTTGGATCCTACACAAGATCCGCGCATGCGCCAGCGCTGTCAGGGAATCAGCACTGATCCGCAACTCACAGCGCTGGGCCGGATTTACCGTCAGGAAATCCTGCTTCAGGAAGCGGGAATGCGCATTCGCCGTTATTCCGGACTTACCCCCAATGCCCGTTACGAGCGCCCGTTTATCGTGGCGGTTTCCAAGTCGGACATCTGGGGCAAGTTAATCGATGAAGATATTCAGACCGATCCGTATTTACCCGGAAAATCCGACGGGCGTTATGTCGTGGATGTCGCACGCATTGAACGCGTCTCGAATAAAATACGCCAGATGCTGATGAGTGTTACTCCTGAAATCGTGGCTTCAGCCGAATCGATTTCCACGCATGTTCTGTTCGTCCCGATCAGTTCTCTTGGAAGGGCTCCCGAGTCTCATCCGGCGCTGCCGAATGTTCTGGCCATTCGCCCCCGTGACATCACCCCGCATTGGGTAACCGTCCCCATACTTTATTCACTGGTGAAATGGACGACCGGGTTGGTTGCCGTGGCAACACCGCAGCGAAATTAATTTGGACCGTGCATGCGATATGAGCCAGGAGCTTGTTTATACTTCAGCACAAAAGGGACTCAAACCCGGAACCGTTGGGTTCTGTACGGTTGCCATGACCCGCGATTTGCCCGAGCCGGTAGCGGGCAACCTTGAATCGCTCAGCGGCTATCGTCATCTCTTTGCGCTGAACGACCCACAGAAAAGAGAAAATCCGGTGAATTTCGGCCATTGGATTTTTTCTGTCCGCGGACGCACATTGCACGTCCTTGGTCGCATCGGTCCGGCGCCTGCAGATTACAGCGGCAGAACCAATAAAATCGCTCATTATCTGGTGCTTAGCTCCTCTGAACTTCCCGATGGCGGGCCGGCGTGGTTGCTCCGGCAACCGGGTCTGATGCAGGATACGTGGTCCGGCGAACCATGCTGGTTGGACCGTGGGCGTGAGATTCCACGCGGCGACCGTTCGCCCGCGCCGTGTAATCTTTGGAAAACTCTCGTTGGTGATGCAGGCTGGGCGGGGGTCTTAGTGCAGAGTTTTGTCGAACAGCCTGACCTTCCTGTTTATATCATGTGCCGGCCAGGCGAGAATCTTCTTGGGCTTTTTGAAGAAGCGTTGTCGCTTTTACCCGTTCATAAGCGCTGGGATGTTAGCTTCAGCACCTATTTTAATGGATTGCCTGTAGCCGGTATGCGTTGTCATTGGCGAGGCGTTTACGCGGGAACCCAACAGGCCGATGAAATCGGCGCGCGGGCTTTGGTCATTGACCTGACGCACCTGCCCAAAACCATTCCTTCAAGCCGTTATGTCGACGCGGCCCGAAAAGGCATTCCTATAGAGATAGCGCCGGCGGCTGCGACAGTCGCCAAGCAACCGGCATTGAATTCCAAACCGCAACCAGCCGCGGTAACCCCGTCCACCTCAGGCTTCCGGGTCGAAGATCTTTTGCCTATGGAGGAGAAACCGGAATACAAGCGGCCGCCGCCTTCATTGCCGGCGTCTTTTGAATCTTGGAGCGCTTCCACGCGTCGAAATCTGGATGAAGCGAATGTTCAGCGTATGCACAATAAACGTTTTCCGTGGATCGCCGCGGTCTTTATTTTTTTGGTGCTGCTGTTTGTTCTGGGGATGGTTCTCTGGCTTATGTATCGCAACATGGTCGGTGGTTCGCCACCGCTGCGACTGGGACTAAATCCCGGGCAAAATAATCCAGCGATAATTTCTCCCAATGGTCCTGCCTCACCATCCACTCCAGGTGTTGCCGGATCTGGAGCACCCACCCAAATGCCGAATATCCCTTCGCTGCCGTCACAGTCGGGAGCTAACAAACCAGCGTCTGGTTCATCAAATGCTGTTGGAACCGCTAACAACAATTCACCCGTGATCCCAGCGCTCGTGGGTCCGTTGTCGACTTTCTTTGCCGATCTGAATGCAGCGCCAGGTGAAATTTTATTCCAAATTGTACATACTATTTCGAAAGCTATTTTTACTCCCAGCGGCCCGGCCAGCGGTTTAATGCTCACCAATGCCGCACAGGGCTCTGGATCGCTCAGCGCCATCGTGCCTGGTGTTCAGGCTGTGCATGTGCAGCTCGCAGGAGCAGCAGCTTCGCTCTACAACGTACTGACTCCCGACGGCCAGCAGGCCGATGGATGGAACACTGTGCCCAATGATCGGACTTTGGAACTGGATGTTGTATTAAAAGGTGGCGCCGGAGGTCTGGCGCTCTCAAATAGCGCGCAAACGCCGGTTGCTATTCAGGTGAATGGTCAAAATATAAGTGTCACAACGAATCAAATATCGCTTTCTCGGCAGACGGCGGATGCCTTGGATGCCCTCCGACTGATGGTTGTTGACTGCCGGCTCAGCCCGACGCAATACGTTCGGCTCCAGTTTCTGAATGCTCAACCGGTGCAATTGAACTTTTCGCTGGAAAATTCCCCATTTGTTTTGCAGGACGCCACGGGTAATAAACTCTCGGGCGATATGAAGCTTCAGGCGGCCACGGTAAATGCCGATTCCGGAACTCAAGTGGATCTGGCGGAAGCCACGGCGGACTCTGCCGTTTTGGAATTAACCTCAGATACGACAGGGACGTCCGGAGTCAATGTTACGTTTAATCTTGATGATGCAGTGTTGACCTGCGATTATTCGGATCAATTGATTCTTCTGCAGAAGCAACAAGACGATTTTAAAGAGGGATTGGTCAATGACCAGAAATCTCTGCAGAAGTTGAAAGATAAAGCCCAACTTAGCGAGAAAGATAAAAAAGAATTAAATGATTTATCCAAAAAAATACGAACAAATCAACATACGCTTGAGAATATTCAAAATCAGATACAATTGCTCCAGTCTCTGGAGGATGTGAAACTCCGATTGGATCTTTATTCGGGTGGCCCGGTGATTGCTTATATTGACTTTAAGCCATAATTGGATCAGAGGAAAGGCAGTTCCAATATGTCATTTGCACAGCAACTTATCGGCAGAATGCGCGACATTCTCGACTCTTCCGATCAGTCGCAAACGTCCGAGTTTATGGACACCGCTTCCGAATACCTCGAACTTTGTCGTTCCGCGAATGATCGCCTGCGGCGTTGTTCTCATTTTTTACGACAGAATCTTCGCACCGAAGCCATTCATCTTGCCGAGGCGGACCCAAATCTTCTGGATCTGGTCGCGATCCTGGATTTCCCTGAACGTCAGGAATGGCGAAAATTGTGCGCCACCCACGGGATACCGGAGCCGCCCAGTCTCGACATTGACTCCGCCGTTGAACTCAATGAAGCCTATGCTCTGGTCGAACCGCAGGGAGCATTGCTGATCCGGCACCGCAGATTGGCGCTGGCCATGGCGCCGCTTTCCGAGCGGCTTGCGGTGATGCGCAAACTCTCCGAACTTGATCCTGCTTCAACATTCTGGCAGCAGGATATTCGGGTCTTTGAAGATGCGCGGATCGAGGAACTGCGCTGGCAGTTAAATCAACCGGGAATGGAAGAATCCACGGCGGAACGCCTGAAGCGGGAAATCGACACCGCGCCTTGGGTAATCAATTTTCCACCCGAACTGAAAAAAGCAGCCGATGCGGCCGCGGCGCGCCTGCGCGACAGAAAAGTTCTGCGCGATCTGGAACTCCTGATGCCAGATCTGGATGCTGCCTATGAGGCCATGGATGAAAAGCGCTGTGAAACGCTCGCCGCCCAATGCAGCAATTTGTTATCTGAAGCGGGATCGGCTGCCCCGGATCTGTTGCGCCAGCGCATCATGGCCGTTCAGTCATGGCTCGAGCGCCAACGGCAGGCTCACCACCAGCAGCAGGAATTTCAGAATCTCCGCAACGCGCTCGAGCAGGCGATGGACAACGATGCGCCAACGGTCGATGTCCGGAAGGCCTATCTGGCAGTAACTAAATATGGCGCCGAATTACCCGAAGAACTTCAGGACCGTTATCAGAAATTCATCGGATGGCGCGAAGAACAGATTTCCCGCAAGCGCAAACTTATTTTATTGGTCTCCGCGGTTACCTTAACAGTGCTGCTGGTTATTGCGATTGTGGTCACTTTGATGCACATGCACGGAAACGCCGTAAACAACTGGGTACAGCAGCTTACCACCGTTCGCGATGACGTGGTTAATAACGGCGATGAACAATCTGCTCAGACAGTGCTTGCGAGTCTCGCGCAGGCATCCTCCGGCGTGCGCAACGATCCGGCCGTTGCATCAGCCGCGAGTAGTCTTCAAGAAGCCATCACCGCCGATCAGCAGCGCGCTGCGAATTTCCAGAAAGCCTTCGCATCCGCTCAATCGCTCGGAGTAACCGCTGCCGGGGCGAACATGTTTGATCAGGCCGAGCAATTGGCGCGTACGCCCGCGGAGAAACAGCAGCTTCAGACGCTTGGCGCGCAAATTAACGCGTTTGAACAGCAGCAACAGACATTGCATGACGATGCTTTTTCCAGCGCCGCCGGCGATTTGCAGCAGAAAATTCAATATGAACTCACCTACGACATATTGAATCAGAGCATTCAAAGCGCCAGGCAGGCGCTTGCCGATCTGAAAAACCAGGTTGATGCTCTTGCAGCCCGGACCGGCGTAAGCAGCGACTTAAAAAATACCCAGATTGATTTTTTAATGGCGCTGATTAAACAGGGTGAGGACAAAATCGCCGCTCAGCAATCCGACCAGCAGGATTATCAGCAGATATTTCAGGCGCCATCGAATGTCGCCGCTTATGCCGCATCGGTGAATAATTATCTGCAAAATCATCCAGATGGAGTTTATGCCGCGCAAGTCAAATTACTTGCGGGTCCTTTGGCCGCGGAATCCGCCGTTGAGGCATGGTCAGGTATGACCGCGAACTGGACGGAAAGTTTTCTTACTCCCGATATGGCGCAAGCCGAAGATCGAGTAAGTGCGATGGATCAATATATGACGCAATATCAGGCAGCTCCATTTATGTCGGAGATTCAGGCTTACCGGTCATACATGGATGCATACGCCAAGGCGGATTCTGATGACGGTCCATGGAAGCAGTCGCTGGCCCAGATATTGAACAAACCTTTGCTGCATGACTTGCAATTTTTGCAAACCACGGACGGTAAAATATATTACATTATGCCCGGTTCACAGGTCAATCAGAGCAACATCGGCGATTCACAGGAAGTTTCATTTAAGGCGGTTACCAGTTCAGACCTCACCCAGTCTAATTTGATCGGAATGGCGGCCTCTCAACTGGTTTCCACCACGCCGCAGGACAGCCCCGAAGCTCAATTTTCCCATCAAGCGCTGGATCAGATCGATGCCATGCAGATCAATGAATACGTTCTCGGCCTGAATTTGCTGGACGCGTTGCGGAAAAGTTCCGTGAATCCCATAGTCAAAGGCATTCTGGTAAATGACCTGATCATTCTTGACAGTACGCTTTTGCCGGCGGATATTAATGACGAGTTTAATCCGACCATCAACTTGCTCAAACCACTCGGGCTGGAAAATATCAACTGGCTGGATCCGGATAATCCCCCTTCGGAAACGACCGTGGACACCGTCAATGATGCCGTGAACAGATTGCCGGATATTAATCTGATCGAAAATACACTTCTGTTGCGCCAGCGCCAGATGGTCGCCACGCTGCAATTTCAGGTGCAGGGTCTTGCGGTTATAAACAAAACTTCTCAGGGAATTTCGCTGATCACCACCGCGAGCCCGACGGAAGGCATGAATGCTTGTGTTCTGTTATCCACGGGAGATCAGTCGGCTTTAACCAAAATAGGCACCTATAGCGGCGGCGCCTGGACGTTCGATCAGATCATGGTCGGTCAGGTGCAAACTGGAATGCTCGTCTTTTTGGTTACCAATGGTTCCGGTGGTTCGGGCAATTAAAGGCGCCAAATATGTCCGATGAAATCGAATCATATTACGTTCGCATCAGAGGAAAAGTTACTGGTCCGTTTGATCGGCCCACCCTTGAACGAATGGTCCAACGTGGCCAGCTTTCGCGCGTTCACGAAATATCGTCGGATCGACAGAACTGGAAGCCCGCATCAAGCGTCGGGGGTTTATTCGCTCCAATCAGCCGCAAAACACCTGCTCATACTGCAGAAAGCTCTGTGGGAATCGCCACGCCCGATCTGCCGGGTGTGCCGGTTCCGCCCGATCTCTCAACGTTTCAATGCAATTCTTGCGGTGCTGTATTTCCTAAAAATGAGTCCCATCAGCTCGGTGGTCAGGAGCTTTGCACTAAATGCTACGAGCGAATTGCCGGACCGGTGCCCTCCGCTCCTCCCGATGCCGGCGGAACAAATTGGATGAATATCCTTTCCAAGGCTCGAGAGCAGCAGCAGTCCGAGTCTGATGGTTCAGATTCTACAGAGTCTATTGAGCAGCCCGGCGCTAGTGGTGGAAATCTGTACAGCCTCGCTGATGACGGCCTGCCCAAAACCGTGCGCGTAGAACCATTGCCTGTTGGACTGAGCGTATTGATAACCAAGCCCGCAGTTGCCATTTATGAAGCATGTCAGAAATTGGGACCCGACAAATCCATCGCTGTTGGACTCGTCTGTACCTTGATCTTTGAACTTTCGTTTCCTCTGGCGTTCCGCTTTAATCTTCTGGACCTCCTCAGGTTCATCTATATATTCAACGGCGAAACGCTTCACCATTTGCCTGTTCGAACTCCTGATGTGGTCACTGCTTGGATCAAAATCGCTGCCGTAGCCACGATGCCCTTTATTATTTTTATGCTCACGATGTTTGTTACGCGTTCACTTTGCCGTCCGGGAACCAGAGGAGCAGGGGACTCATTAACCGCTGGCGCGGCTCTGGCGCCGTTTTTTCTTGTTGGTCTTTCCCTTGGGGCTCTCGGTAACGCCGGTACGGTTGTCGCCGTCGGTTTTGGGCTTTTTTCGGCCAGCCTGCTCGTTTTAACCCTGTTTTATGGTCTCAAGGACCTTGCGGGCTTACAACCGCGTTGGGCAGCACTCGTCGTTCCCGCGGCGATCATTGTTGCGGCGTGCGTAACCAAACTACTTTCCATGATCCTGTTTGTATAAGGCAGCCTTCCTCGGCTTTTTTGCCTTTATTTTTGTAATCCTTCACGGTTTTGAGCGTCACAATCGGAATGTCGAGGAAAAACATTAATTATACAGGCCCAATCCCGATGGCTATCGGGACTGGATGGAACCTGAGGGCCAATTAAAACCAACCTAAAATTCCTTATCATTTATTCACAGAAATCTGAAAACTAAACACTGCGGCGCCGCCGTTTAACTTTTTACTTTTAATCTGACATTCCCTGCCGGCCTTTCTTGGCTTAAAATAATGGCCCATGAGCTTTTTAGCCCAACACGAACCCAGTGCCGGGCTTGCGGAATCTACCGATTCCCGCAACTCCGGCATCACGCCTTATTACTCCATGGTCGTACCCATGTTTAATGAAGCTGATTCAGTCGCCGAACTTCACGCCGGTTTGGTGCGCAATCTCTCCCGCCTCGGTAAGGAATGGGAAATCATTTTCATTGACGATGGTAGCCGCGATAACACTTACCAGCTTCTCTCTCAAATTGCTGAGTCCGATCCGCACGTCTGGATCGTCAAACTGCGCCGCAACTTTGGCCAGACCGCGGCCCTCGCCGCCGGTTTCGATCATGCGCGCGGCCAGGTAATTTTGGCCATGGACGGTGATTTGCAGCACGATCCGAATGAAATTCCAAAATTTATTGAAAAAATAGATGAAGGCTTTGATGTGGTTTCCGGCTGGCGGCAGCGCCGCGTCGATGGGTTTTTTATGCGGCGCGTTCCCAGCGCCATGGCCAATTGGCTAATTCGCAAAATCTCCGGCGTGGAAATCCACGATTTCGGCACCACCTTTAAAGCCTATCGCCGAGACATTATTGAACACCTGAATCTCTACGGCGACGCTCATCGGTTTATCCCGGCGTTGGCCGCCATTTCCGGAGCAACGATCACCGAAGTGCCCATTAAAAACATCAACGCTCCATATCGCCGGTCGAATTACGGTCTCGGCCGCACGTTTCGCGTCATGCTGGACCTGATCACCATCAAATTTCTCAACAGCTATCTGACCCGTCCACTGCATTTATTTGGCACAATCGGGCTGGCGAGCCTGGCCGGGTCCGTTCTGATCGGAATTTTCCTGATCATCAGAAAAATTCGCGGACAAAGTATTCTGGTCGAACACGGCCCTCTGCTGATACTCGGCGTAATGCTGCTGATGATGTCGTTGGTCTTCTTTTCCACCGGTTTACTGGCTGAACTGATCGCCCGCGTCTATTTTGAAGCCCAGCATAAGCCGGTCTACACGGTGCGTGAAATCCGCCGCGGAAACCAAACCTGGCCGGGAAATTCAAGCCATGTTTACCTCTCACCGAGAGGTGAATAATTGAGCACCATTCGTGACCCCGCCGCCGCATCCGCCGCGTCCGATTTAAAAATTCCGCACGCATTGGCGCTCCTGATCATCACCCTGGCGGCGCTGCCGCTCTATCTGATTTGCCTGGGAACCGGAGACGCCAACGCCATGATGGAGTTGTTCAATCTTGTGCCGGTGCGCGAGGCATTTCGCGATGGCCATTGGCTCATGCCTACGCTCAACGGTATTCCGCGGCTGGAAAAACCGCCCTTGCCGGTATGGATCCCGGGCGGTCTTGCTATGCTCTTTCATTCAGACGGCCTTTGGATCGTCCGGCTTCCCTCAGCCATCCTGGGCGTGTTGACCTGCTGGGCGACCTATGGCATCGGCTGTTTGACCTCGCGCGATCGGCGAGTGGGATTATTCGCGGCATTGGCGCTGGCCGTCATGCTTGTGTTCATCCGCCAGGCGCGATTGGCTTCCTATGACATTTATTCAACCGCATTCATTATACTTGGATTTTTTGGATTGCTGGCCGCGATCCAGACCCGACGGTTGTGGTGGCTCTGGGCCGTCTTCGGCGGCGCAGCATTGGGATTGGCGGCCTTAAGCAAAGGCCCCGTTTTCCTGGCTGTGATGATCCCTTTCGGCATCTGGCTGTTGATTTATCACCGCAAAAATCCGCGCATGTGGATCACTCTGGCCATTGGTTTTCTAACTGGACTGGGGACTTTTGTTCCCTGGCTTTTGGCCGTGAGCAACCAACATGAAAATGCCCAAGGCGCCTGGACCGTGTGGATAGGCCAATTATTCCATTACTCCGATTCTCCAGATGAAAACGACACACGCTGGTATTATCTGGCGATGGTCGCGTGGGTTTTTCCCTGGACGCCCGCATTAATCGCGGGTCTGGTTCTGCCGTTTTTGCCTTCCAAATCCGATCCAGCCCCGACCCCGCAGGAACGCCGTGCTCGCTGGCTTTTCTGGCTGATACTGGTGGTGGGCCTGATTCTTTTGACTCTTCCGCATGATAAAAAACAGCGGTATGCCCTCCAGCAGTTTCCGTTCGCGGCGCTTCTTATTGCAATGGTCTGGCAGGAATTCTCTCGTTTGCGTTCGTCAGAACCCATCGAAGCGGCGGCAAAAGTTCTTCTGGCCGTGCAATCCCTGATGTTTATTCTCATGGGTTTTGTCATTGCGATTCTGGTTCCGCTGGTTGTTATTTCCACTCCCGTACCACCATGGCAGGATACAACTTGGACCTTTTCCCAGGATTTGGCGGTGCTTAAGCCGGGCCTGGTGATTTTGACGCCGGTCGGCTGGGGGTTAATAGCCATCGCGCTTGTTGCAACCGGCGTTGCGTTGTGGCGCTGGCAATTCGCCCGGCGTTTTGATTACGCCTTCGCTGCCTATTCAGCTGGCGCATGGCTGCTGATGTTTGGCGTTACGTGGGCATACTTTGGCGGTGAGGGTTATCAGGACAGCGAGTTTAGAATTCCGTCGCAGCAGTTAGTTCAGGCGTCCGGCGGCAAGCCGATTTATTGTTTGTCCGGCGATATACCTTGGTTGCCGGTGCTTTATTACGCCAACACCGATTTTCCCGAACAGACACCTGACCAGTTGCAAAAGATAGCCAATTCGACCACCGGGCCGTTATATGTTTTAACGCGCGACGAATCACCCTGGCGGAACGAGTTAAATCAGATTGCTGCGGCGACTCATCGGCAGGTCCAAACTCTCGACCGTCTCAATGACGCCCATTTCCTGCAGACGCTCTTTATGCTTGCGCCAACGGGACAAAATTAAGCATGGACTTTTAGTCATAAAAATGACAGAGGACATAGAGGTTGCCAACGCAAATGAATGAATAGATTTTACCAGCCATGCCAACCATAGAAGCTCATACGAAAACCATGAACGCCATAAGGCCCGAAGTGGTTGTAGTTTTGTACAAATGCCGAATATCTTGTAGCCATAAGTATTATCAAAACAATAACCACGCCGATAATAAAATAGTCGGATCGCTGGAGTTTTGGCGTTCGCATATTTTTGCTCTACTCTCAACTTTCTACTCTCTACTTACTCGGCGGCTTCGCCGCCGCCAATGAATTCGCGCCGATGCACAAATACAAAACCGCCATCCTGACCGCCAAACCGTTGCTGACCTGCCGCAAAATCGCCGAATGAGGGCCGTCGGCGGCGTCCGAACTGATTTCCAAACCCCGATTCATCGGACCGGGATGCAACAGCAAAACGTCCGGACGGCAAAGTTTGAGCCGCTGGCTATCGATCCCGAAAAACCTGTTGTATTCGCGGATGCTGGGAAACGCCGAAGAAGTGAGCCGTTCAAACTGCACGCGCAAAACATTGATTACATCCACTTCCGGCAATATGGAATTCAGATCGTGCGTGACATTGACGCCAAAACTCGAAAGTGAATCCGGACAAAGCGTACTGGGACCGACCAGAGTGACTTTTGCGCCCAGTTTCAGAAGTCCCCAGAGATTGCTGCGCGCCACGCGCGAATGTACCACGTCGCCGACAATGGCTACATGCAGATTCGGAAAGTCCTTGCCGTGCGGGGCGAAAGTTTCCCGCATGGTAAATAAATCCAATAGTCCCTGTGTCGGATGCTCATGACCGCCGTCGCCGGCGTTAATCACGCTGCAATGCACCTGTTCACTTAAGGCCAGCGGAGCGCCGCTGCTGCGATGGCGGATGACCATGGCATCCACACCCATGGCTTCGATATTGCGCGCCGTATCAGCGAGCGATTCACCTTTACTCACACTGCTTGTGGAAACAGAAAAGTCCAGAACGTCAGCGCTCATCCGCTGCGCCGCCAAGCGGAAGCTCATGCGTGTGCGGGTGGAATCTTCAAAAAACAGATTTACTACCACTTTACCGCGCAGTGCCGGCACTTTTTTGATGCTGCGTGTGGAGACTTCCTGAAGCGATTTGGCGGTATCCAGAACCGCAATAATCTCCCGGGCGTTTAAATCTTCCAACGCGATAAGGTGCGAGCGATTCCACACAAAAGTTTCGGCGGTAGGGGAGCTTATGGTCATCTTGTCGCTCCGATTTTCTCAGATGCACAAATCGGCTCAAGATAGACGGCGTCTTCGCTATCAATCGGTTTTAACCGCACAAGAATCTGAAATTGTGGGTCGGCATCAACTTTACGGCCGACGAAATCGGCGGCAATCGGGTATTCCCGTCCACCGCGATCTACGAGCACCGCGAGGCGGATAAATCGCGGGCGGCCAAAATCGACCAGCGCATCAAGCGCCGCCCGAACGCTTCTGCCGGTTTGCAATACGTCATCAAGTAAAATTACCACGCGGTCATCCAGTCGAAAATTCATGTCCGTGCCCATGGGAACGGTAATCGGGCGATTGCCCATCACGTCGTCGCGATACATGGTGATGTCCAAAGCCCCAACATCCACTGGGCGTTTAAAATGCCGGCTTAGAAGTTCCCCGGTGCGCTGGGCGATGATCTCGCCGCGGCGGCGTATGCCTACCAAAGCGATCGCGGTTGAGTCAATGTGATTGAATTGAGGATCGGAAATAATCCACTGCACCAGTTTGGATAGCGCTGCGTGAATGTCATCCGCGGCCATCAGGGTTTGCATGATGGAGTAAGTTTACCGCTTCCCGATCGTATCGCAAGCCTGTCCACGAAAGATTAGCTAAAAAAGCCCCGGCATTTTTAGCTCAGATTTGAGCAATTTGCTTTACGATTGTATGGGAATTAGGCTCTGTTGACGTTATATGATCGGGTTTATCGAGGTAAAAAGAGGTGCAAAAGATTTTACTTTCGGTGACGCTGGTTGCTGCGGCGGCTGCCGGGTCAGCATCATCGGCTCGGGCAATCAGTTACCGGGTGGTTGATCTGACGCCGACGGGTTTTGTTGCAGGTGTGGGAGTGGACCTTTCCGTTTACGGCGAAGTGGGAATAGGTTTTACCAAGGATACGCGCGCACATGCATTATTATGGCGGGGCACCGCGGCAAGTTGCGTGGATTTAAGTCCCGCGGGTTTTATCAATTCTTACGCCGAAAGCATTTATGCCAATCAACAGGCAGGCTATGGCCAAATGACCAGCGAAGAAATTCACGCCTTGCTTTGGAATGGAACGGCAAAAAGTGCGGTGGACCTGAACCCCAACGGATTTGTGGAATCCTATGCGTTCGGCACCAATGGCGAACAACAGGTGGGATACGGCATTCCTCCAGATTCGAGCGCGTTTCATGCCCTGATATGGAACGGGACTCCCGTCAGCGCAATGGACCTGAACCCGGTTGGGTTTATCAGTTCCGAAGCCGAGGATATCGCGGGGGATGAAATCTCGGGTTTTGGCATGACGGCGAACGACGACGTTCTGCATGCTCTGGTTTGGACGGGTACGGCGGCCAGCGCGGTGGACTTAAACCCCAGCGGATTTGTTTCATCACAGGCTTATGGAACAGATGGCAAACAGCAGGTCGGTTACGGCATGCCAATCCATTCAACGTTTGAACATGCATTATTATGGAGTGGCACAGCGGCCAGTGCAGTGGATTTGAATCCATACGGATACATTGATTCACACGCAGTAGGCAATAACGCCACACAGCAGGTGGGATATGGAACACCGATTGACAGTGGATATGAACACGCACTGTTGTGGTCGGGAACGGCGGAAAGCTGCCTGGATTTACAACAATTTTTGCCGGTGGAATTTGTGCAGTCGCAGGCCAATTCAATTAACGCCATTGGAGTAATTTTCGGTTATGCAACGGTAAAGAATGGCAAGCGGCATGTAATTGCATGGGTGCCAACGGCACAGTGAATTTGTGTTATAGATTACAGTTTTCAGTGTTCAAACGATTAGGAATTAGTAATTTATAAACCCCGGCAAGGAATGCCGGGGCTATTATAAATTGACTGCGAGTCAGATATTTGCAGGTCCGAATCGGTTACAATCATAGCGGTTCATTTGGTTTATGAGCGAAGCGACTTACATTTTCCAAAAAGTTCGCGATGCGGCGCGGATTGAAGAAGTCGTCGGCGAACATGTATCGCTGCGGCCGGCGGGTCGTGAATTGGTGGGGCTGTGCCCGTTTCATGATGACCGGCGGCCATCGATGCATGTGGTTCCACATAAACAGATTTATTGGTGCTTTGTTTGCGGAGCCGGCGGGGATGTGTTCCGCTTCGTACAAAACTATCACAAGATGTCCGCGGGCGAAGCGCTGAGATTTTTAGCACAGAAATATGGCGTCAAATTGCCGGAGTTTCGTTCGGAAAGCCCGGGCGCTAAACAAGCTGCTTCGTTGCGCGAGAAAACGTTCGCCGCCAACCAGTGGGCAGCGAAAATATTCAAAGAAAATTTGCGGAATTCTTCGGGTCGCACCGCACTAAAATATCTACTTCAGCGTGGATTAACGGATAAAACCATTGAAGAATTCGAACTCGGTTTTGCCCCAGACGGATGGACTCATCTGGTTTCCGCTGCGGTCCGCGATGGCGTATCAAGCCAATTATTGATTGGTTCAGGACTCTTGAAAGAACGCTCCGACGGAAGTCCGTTCGATGCGTTTCGGAATCGAGTGATATTTCCCATTCAGGATTTAGGCGGCCGGATAATCGGTTTCGGCGGCCGGATTTTGCCCGGCAGTAATACAACTGCGGAGACGTCTGAGGCAAAAGCCGAGGCGGAACAAGAGGGACCGAAATATTTAAATACGCCGGAGACGACTCTGTTTTCCAAACGCGAAACGCTTTATGCCCTGGATAAGTCGCGCCAGACAATCATGAAATCCGAATGCGCGATAGTGGTTGAAGGTTATATGGACGTGATCGGATGCCATCAGGCGGGTGTGGGCAATGTCGTGGCGACTCTGGGAACGGCGCTGACACAAGAACACGTCAAATTACTGCGAAGGTTTACTAATAAATTAGTGTTGGTGTTTGATAGTGACGAAGCCGGCCGGCGCGCCGCCGACCGGGCAATTGAACTTTTACTCAAATATCCGGTCGATGTGCACATCGCCAGTGTGCCGGATGGCAAAGACCCTTGTGATTACTGCATGACACACGGCGGTGAGGCGTTCAGCGAATTAATCGCCAATGCACCGGATGCCCTGGAGTTTAAATGGCAGTTGCTGATTGGGACATTCAACAAATCCGAATCGCTGGCTCAAAAACAGGAAGCCGCAACGGCCATGCTTCGGCTGATGGCGCCTGTGGTGATGGATCCGGAAACTGATCCAATTCGCCGGGGACTGTTGGAAGAGCAGATCGGTGATTTGATCGGCATACCGCCAAAGCAGGTTTACGCGGCGATTCGAAAAATGGAGACAAGTCAGAAACGGCGAATGGATACAACCGTCCAAACGCCGAAGGATATGGCAGATACGAAGCCCATTGATAACACAGCATTAGTTGCTCAACAGTGGGTGCTTGGATCACTTTTAACTGATTTTTTCCTTTATGAAGGCTTTCGGGATGAAATTGACCTGGAACTTTTTACGCCGGAACTGCGTCCGATGGTGGCAAAACTGGTGGAATATCTGGAAGGCGCGGCAGAATTGGGTGCTTGCAGCTTAGCGGAGTTTTTGGGGATCCTGGAAGATGAAAATCAGGTTAAGCAAGCGATAGCTGCACAAACAGAGGCGGAAAAGGGTGGAAAATTAAAACAAAAACTGACCGACGCCCTTCAAAGGCTGCAGCATGATCGGCAGTTACACACAAAACAGAATAAGCCCTCTCCGGAAGGCCAACCTGATTGGGCGGCCATATGCGAAGTGCGAAAACAGGCTGACAAATCGGGTGTGAGTCGACGAGATGTGGTTTTAAGGCCCCCAAAAGGCGGAGTCTAATGCCTGCTTTTTGCTCTACCCTTGATCAGAGCGAAAATTTTTCATCATCACGGCAACACATAATGTATATGTGTTATTTGGCAAAATGCTGCGTTTAAAGCTACAATAATGGGTCTCGATGGACTTTATCGGTCAAAGTCCAGGCTGGGAAGTGTTTTTGTCAAAGGTGTGTAGTAGCAGGCAAGTAATCAGAAAAATCCTGATGAGGCGGATATGGTGGCGAGCCGAATTCATACGCCTGTGACTTATTAAGAAGGAATATTCAGAAAATTTATAGCCCAACGCCGGAAGGCTGGGGATGTCATTATGAAGATTGTTTGGCGCCTTCCGGCAGCCGCAACAACAGGAGAATTGTGTGAGTCATTCCAATCATTCGCAGGTACAACCGCCGGCAACCATTAATACCGTGAATCCGGCGCACGCGAATGCCAATATTCAGCTATTAATCGATAAGGGTAAATCGCAAGGGTATTTAACCTACGAAGAGCTTAATGAATTGCTGCCGGACGATGTCATCGTTCCAGACAGGCTCGATGCCCTGATGCAGCAGTTTGACGAAGCGGGCATCGAATTACGCGACCGAGATGAGGCGGAAGGGAGCAAGCAGCTCGCCGGGCTTTCGCCGGATGAACCTGATGAATCGATGATTCGCCAGGCTCAGGAGGAAGTCGATAGCCTCAAGGAAGAAGAAATTGTTGAAGTCGGATCCAAACGCATCGACGATCCGGTGCGCATGTACCTTACGCAGATGGGTGAAATTCCGCTGCTGACGCGCGAGGAAGAAATCCGCCTGGCAAAGAAAATTGAATTAACACGCATGGCCTTCCGCCGGAAGGTTCTGGAGAGCGATTATTGCATCAACTCTGCGGTGGATATTCTGGCAATGGTCGAGTCCGGCGAATTGCCGTTCGATCGGACAATGAGAATTTCCACGGCGGAAGTCGACGCCAAGGGCACCATTTCCAAGCGTATACCGGCGAACTTAAATACGATTCGCAAAATGCTGCAACGCAACAGCAAAGACTGGGAAAAATTAAATGACGCCTCGCTTTCCGATGGAGTGTTGACGGAAATTCGCTTCCGGATCAATAGTACGCGCCGCAAGGCAGTTACGCTGCTTGAGGAACTTTCACTGCGGACCAGCCGGGTAATTCCGCTGATGAAAAAACTCCAGTCGATCAGCACCAAGCTCAGCGGCCTTAAACAGAATATAACGGATAAATCGCTGCGGCTTACCGAAGACGATCAGCAAGCCATGCAGGAAGAATTCGCGGGTCTCGTGGATCTGGTTCACGAAGATCCAGATGCATTGGGCCGTCGTTGCCAGCGCATCCGCACGGTATTTAACGAATATGAGGATGCCAAACGGAAATTGTCCGGCGGTAATTTGCGACTTGTGGTTTCCATCGCCAAAAAGTATCGCAATCGCGGCCTTTCGTTTCTGGACATTATTCAGGAAGGCAATACGGGGTTGATGCGCGCAGTGGATAAATATGAATACCGCCGCGGGTACAAATTCAGCACCTATGCAACGTGGTGGATTCGTCAGGCGATCACCCGCGCCATAGCCGATCATGCGCGAACTATACGCATCCCCGTACACATGATCGAGACAATGTCAAAGCTGCGAAACATCAGCAAGAAACTGCTCCAAGACCTGGGACGCGAACCGACGATCGAAGAAATTTCACGCGAGGCCAAAATGCCGGTGTCGGAATGCCGGCGCGTACTCAAAATCGCGCGGCATCCTATTTCGCTGGATCGTCCCGTGGGTGAATCGGAAGATTCATACTTCGGCGATTTTATTGAGGACGAAGCGGCGGAAAATCCGGTGGAAACCGCGACGCAGGAAATGCTGCGTGACCGGATCGACCAGGTACTCACTACACTGACATATCGCGAACGCGAGATCATCAAGTTGCGTTATGGGATCGGCGACGGATACACATATACGCTTGAAGAAGTGGGACGTATATTCAAGGTTACGCGTGAGCGCGTGCGGCAGGTGGAAGCTAAAGCATTGCGCAAACTCCAGCATCCTGTGCGTTCGCGAAAACTGGAAGGTTTTCTCGATGGTTCAATTCTTGCCACCCTGGGCCTGATTCCGGTCGGTGGACCTGTTGCCCGATCGGGTGACGATGCCGGTAATCATCGTCATGATGATGATGAAGACTGATAATCTTTAACATAGCGCATAACGGCAAAACCTGATGAAAAAAGGGACTTTTTCATGATTTGAAGTTGTAATAGGTGCGCAAACAGGATACACTTCACAAACCCATTGGTCTGAGATAGGGTCCTTGAGATCGACAACTTTTTTCGGAGGTAAGAAACTTGGCTGATGTATTGTTTTATCAACGTCCGGTGGTTTTAAATCGTCAGGCTCATCGAACACTGAAGGTAAAAAATACAACGCCGAGCTTTACCTTTGCGCGTCACACCAATTCTGTGCCGATTGCCGGAGTGGAGTTTTCTCGTGCCGCTCTGGAATATCCAATAGTATTTGCCGGACAGACTCCTGACAAGATTCTTCCGGCGGTTTTGCTGGGTATAAGGGAAAACGAAAATTTATTCGTAGATGAAGAAGGAAAATGGACCAACGCCTACATTCCGGCATTCATTCGACGTTATCCCTTTGTGTTGGCGGAAAAACCCGGAGGCGGTGATTTCTCCGTTTGCATTGACAGTTCGTTTAATGGTTTTGGAGTTGATGAAGGTCAGGCTCTGTTTGATGAACAAGGCAAAGAAACGCCTCTGCTCAAAAACGTCATTGATTTTTTAAGCCAATACCAGGGAAATATCCGCCGGACGCTGGAATTTACAAAGAAATTGTCTGATTTAAATTTACTTCAGGAACGTGCGTTGCGAATTCCAGGTGTGGATGGCAAACCGCTGGTCCTCAGGGGCTTTATGGCCGTGGATGAACAACATTTGAACAATCTTTCTGATGCACAAATCAGCGAATTGTATCGGCAGGGATTTCTTGGCTGGATACATGCTCATATAATCTCCATGGGAAACGCATACAAATTATTAAATCTGGCCAATAAACCCAGTGCTGTGCCTAGTACCCAGGAAAGCTGATCCCGTGCGATGCACGGTGGGCGACGAGAGCCGTTAATCTGATTGGTAAGTGGGCAGTCGCCAAATTAGATGATGCTGAATGTAAATGAGGAGTAGTTGTCATGACTCCCAGGGATGTATCAGCGCGCCAACGCACTGAACAGTTTTATAGGGGCTTGTGGGGGCGCATTCGGCGCCGCAGCCGCAGAACACTGCATCTGGCCGCGGCCGCCGCCGCTGGATTCAGCGGCGTTCGCATAACAGAGGCTGCGCCGAATCTTATAACACCGGACGGTAGCACACAGACTCAACTTCAGGTCAATGGGGCGCTGACCACCATCACTACAAAAACAATTTCCGGCAGTGACGCATTTAATTCTTTTTCTAATTTTCAGGTCAGTTCGGGCAATACGGTCGATCTGATCGTTCCTGATTCGGCCAACTACCTGGTCAATCTCGTGCATGATTCACCCGTGATGATCGGCGGCATACTGAATGCTTATAAAAACGGTCAGATTGGTGGAAACATTGTATTCGCCGACCCGAGTGGAATGATTGTCAGTTCATCAGGCGTCATTAATGCCGGATCGCTGACGATAACCACTCCAACGCCTGCGTTTATGAACGAATTGCTCAACCAGGCGGGAAAAGTCGATCCGCAGGCGGCCGCGGAATTGATCGCCGGCGATGAACCGCTTTCGTCGGGTGCGGTGATCAACATCGCCGGGCGAATTAACGCTCTCACGAGCGTGAATTTAAGCGCGGCTGAAGTCATCGCCGCCAAATCGTCGGTGCTCACCGTGGGCGATTCGGCAAAACTCCAGGATGCGTTATTTAAAGCAACAGTGAACACCACAGGTTTACAGCAGGGCGCGGCGCTGGCGGAAGACGACGGCTCCATTGCGATTGTGGCATCCAGCGATGTAGATTTGGCCGGCAATGTGCATGTTGGCGGAGCCCAAGGCGGCAACATTAGCGTAACGGCGCCCAAGGTAACCGTGGAAAGCACAGCGCATATTGATGCTTCAGGCGCCGACGGAGGTGGAAACGTATTTCTGGGCGGGAATTTTCATGGCAATGGCCCCCTGACTGATGCTCAGCAGGTTAGCGTGGCATCCGGAGCCCAGATTACCGCCAACGCCACGTCCAATGGCGATGGTGGCAATGTAGCACTTTGGAGCATTAACGGGACATCATTTGCCGGGACCATCGACGCCGAGGGCGGCCCTTTGGGTGGCAACGGTGGATATGTCGAAGTTTCCGCGAAGACAGGATTGAATTTTCTTGGCCAGGTGAACACCGCCGCGCCCATGGGACAGACCGGCACGCTGCTATTGGACCCAACGGAATTGGATATTACCAATGACAGCAGTGATCCTAACAGTACAATTTCCGTGAGCACACTCCAGGGGATGGGTGATACAAATATAATTTTATCGGCGTCAGATACAATAACCGTCGGCGACAGCAGCAATGACACTTCGACGAATCTGGACCTTTCTTCAACATTGAAAACCCAAACGCTTACCCTGGAAGCTGGAACAGGAAGTGGATCCGGCAACATTACCTTTAACTCCGGGAGCAGTATCGAAACTGGCGGCGGTAATGTGGTTCTGGATTCAGGAGTGAACTTCAGCAGTTCGGATGGTTCCGGCACTACTACCCTGGGATCAATCACGACTCATGGTGGCAGTGTGACAGTCAATGCTGCTGATGGCGTTTCATTGCCTGCAGGGACAACGATTAATACCACAGGAACAGGTTCGCCCGGCACTATTGATTTTGAAGTCGGACAACAACTGAACTCCGGCATTGATGTGGATTTAAGTCAGACGCTCGCCATCACCATTGACGGCACACTCAATGGCGGCACGATTACCCTGGACGACAATTCACTTACCAATTCCGTTTATAACAATAATACAACGGCCATCGCGGAGTTTTCCGCCTCTACTATTGCCGGAAGCATTCTTGGACTTGCCGGCGAAGGCGTCCTGGCGCAAGACGACTCGACGGTGTCCATCGACTCTACGGCCACGATTACCGGTACAGATGTAACCATTGAATCACAAACGTCGGAGGAAGCTTCCTCTCCGGAATACAATATTAGTCTTTCGAGTTTCAACCCATTCCCCTCCAGTGTGATCTACGGCGAAGTTGACGCCACGTCTGCTGCTACGATCGCCAAGGGCGCCACGATCAACATTAACAGCGGCGGCAGTCTGACTGTATCGGCGACAAATAATGATACGCTGGATATATCTGCTTATACGGTAATAGCATCGACGGGTTCCTATACCGCGGCGACCGTGTCCGTTGGCGAAGCGGATATTAATGCATCAGCAAGCATAGCCAGTGGGGCCAATATCAATCTTTCCAACAACGCTGATGTGAGTGTGACGGCGTTGAATCAAAACAGTTTTTCCGTTTCTGCCACCGCTATGGCGAATAGCCAGGGAGTC
>DATJSN010000080.1:0-32651 GCA_035504095.1 Phycisphaerae bacterium
GCGGCGTTCTATCTAATAACGCCGGAACAACCAGCCAAAGTACATGGGATGATTTCCAGGCCGCGTGGAAACAGCAATTTGACGGCTTAAACAAGGCCAATGGCCAAGGGTTAGCCGTTCTTGCCGGCTCTTCGAGTTCGCCAAGCATCGCCGATATGCGGTTGCGGCTTGCCAAATTGTTTCCCGAATCGCAGTGGTTCGAATATGAACCAGTCTCTTATGACAACGTCCGCGAAGGTTTGCGATTGGCGTTTGGCCAGCCGCTATCGGTCGTACCCAATCTCGCCGCGGCGGAGGTTATTGTATCTCTCGACCTGGATTTGTTTGTCGGTAATCCGCTGTCCGTGAAATTCGCGCGTGATTTTGCCCAAGGCCGCCGTCTTACTGACGAACACGGCAAGCCGCAAACGCAATCCATGAATCGTCTTTATGTGATTGAATCCACATTCAGCATGACCGGCTCACATGCGGAAAATAATCGCCATCGCATCGCTGCGGCGGCCAAGGACATTCCGGCTATTGCCATGTTGTTGGCTCAGGAGCTTAACAAGCAGGGAGTCCCGGTTAATGTTGACTTGCGCCTGCCCAGCGCCGGAGCGCAGCCAAACGTTGATCAGCAGATCATTGCTGCAATGGCGGCCGATCTGGCGGCGGCAAAAGGTAAATCAGTTCTTGTCGCCGGCGCCGGCCAGCCGCCCGAACTGCATGCTTTGGTTGCTGTTCTTAATGAAGCTTTGGAGAACACGGGCCGGACGGTGAATTATTATGCCGATCCGCAACCGGACCGGCCGACGCACACGGCGGCGATCGCTCAACTCACCGCTGCCATGAAAAACAAAGAGATTAACACCTTGGTAATCCTTGGCGGCAATCCTGTATATGACGCTCCAGCCGATCTGGATTTCGCCGCGGCGCTGGCCAAAGTATCCACAAAGATTCATTTGTCGGATTCATTCAACGAAACGTCACAGTTATGCAACTGGCATTTGCCGCGAAGCCAATACCTGGAAAACTGGGGCGACGTGCGTACCTTCGACGGAACCATCAGCATTATCCAGCCGTTGATTGAACCGATTTTCGGCGGACGCAGCGAAATTGAATTGCTGGCCTTGATCACGCAGGATTCTTTGCAGGATGGCTACAGCATCGTGCAGCGATCGCTGGGAATTTCCGCACTCGATTGGAAATTCAAAAAAGCGCTCTTTGATGGCTTTATCGAAGGGACTGCATGGTCGGAAAGTCATGCTCAGGCTGAGGGAACCGCTTTGGCCGCGGCGCTGGCTAAACTGACGGCTCAATCCGCCGCAACAGCGCTCTCGCCGCAGGCGTTGGAAGTGGTTTTCCGTCCGGATACCAAGGTCTATGACGGCCGCTTCGCCAACAACGGCTGGTTGCAGGAATTGCCCGAGCCGATGACGCGCGTTACCTGGGATAATGCGGCGCTGTTAAATCCAAATACAGCCAAAGCGCTGGGGCTTAACCCATTTGAATATCCGATAATCAACATCCAGCTTGGCGGCAATACTCTGCAAGTAGCGGTCTATGTTCTGCCCGGCCAGCCGGAAAATTCGATTTCCCTGTCCCTGGGCTACGGACGCACCGCCGCCGGCAGCGTCGGCAATGGGGCGGGTTTTAACGCTTACAAATTACGCACCACTGCCGGCATGAACAGCCAGACCGGTGCGGTCGCCAGGCCGACCGGCGAAAAATACGAACTGGCGACCACGCAGAATCATCACGTAATCGAATCCGTCAGCCAAAAGGCGATTGCGGCGCGCATTCCCGATTTGATCAAGCAGGCCGCATTCACCGATTTCCAGAAAGATCCGTCGCTGGGATATAAAAAGCCCTACGTCATCAATCTCTGGTCGGAGCAGGAATTCTCGAGCCAATATCAATGGGCCATGGCTGTCGATCTGACGGCGTGCATCGGCTGTTCGGCGTGCGTGCTGGCCTGCCAGGCGGAAAACAATATTCCCATCGTGGGCAAGCAGCAGGTAATCAATGGCCGCGAAATGCATTGGCTGCGCATCGACCGGTATTTCCGCGGCCCGGATACCGCGACTCCCGCCGCTGTTCATGAACCGGTTTTATGCATGCAGTGCGAAGATGCTCCGTGCGAAGCGGTGTGTCCGGTCGCGGCTACCTCGCACAGCCAGGAAGGGCTGAGCATGATGACGTATAATCGCTGCATCGGAACACGCTATTGCGCCAACGCCTGCCCTTACAAAGTTCGCCGGTTTAATTTCTTTGATTACAACAGCGGTACCTTAAAGGACCTTTACAAGCCGAACCTTTTGCGTTCTGAAATGGATCCGCTGGTCGCCATGCAAAAAAATCCGCAGGTGAGCATACGCGTACGCGGCGTGATGGAAAAATGCACATACTGCGTGCAGCGCATCGATACGGCGAGAGCCGTGGCCGAGCGCGAAAATCGGTCCATACGAGACCGGGAAGTTACTCCGGCGTGTTCCGCGGCGTGTCCCACGCAGGCGTTGGTGTTTGGCAACAAAGCCGATCCGAAGAGCCGCGTCGCTGTGCTCCAGAGTCAGCAGCGCTGCTACGGTATTCTCAATGAAAATCTGGGCACCAGACCGCGTACGCAGTATTTGCCGAAAATATGGAATCCCAATGCCGCGCTGGCCGAAGCGCCGTTGGGAATATTGAGTACGGAATAAAAAGATTTTTAGAAGCTTGGAAGCTAAACCATGACCGCAATTTTGACCAACGCACCTGTGGTAACGGGATACGACAACACCCTGGACGATGGTGTAAACAAACCTGTATTGGTTACCGGGGAAGCGACATTTCATGAAGTAACGCGGAAAATCTGCCGTCCGTTGGAATCTCCCCATCCGCCGCGGACCTGGTACATCAGTTTCGCCATTTCCGTTTCGCTGCTAGGAGTTCTGGGCGCCATGATTGGCTACCAGGTGTTTACCGGTGTAGGCGTGTGGGGAAATGAATCGCCGTCCTTCTGGGCATTCGACATCATTAACTTTGTGTTCTGGGTCGGTATCGCGCACGCCGGGACCCTGATCTCCGCGATTCTTCTGCTGTTTCGCCAGAAATGGCGCACCGGGATCAACCGCTTCGCGGAAGCCACGACTGTTTTCTCCGTCATTTGCGCTGGTTTGTATCCGGCGATACACGTCGGGCGGCCATGGTTTGCGTATTGGCTGGCGCCATATCCGAACACGATGAACATATGGCCCAACTTTTTCAGCCCGCTGCTTTGGGATGCTTTGGCTGTAATGACGTATACCACCGTTTCAGTTTTGTTCTGGTACCTGGGCATGATTCCTGATCTGGCTACGCTGCGCGACCGGGCGCGAAGCCGCATGTCGCATACGATTTATGGCATTTTGTCCCTGGGTTGGCGCGGTTCGGCGCGGCACTGGCATATTTATGAACGGGCCACCCTGGTGATTGCGGCGTTCGCCACAGCGCTGGTGTTGGGTGTGAGTTCCACGGTCAGCACGGATTTTGCGGTATCGCAGGTTCCCGGCTGGCATGAAACCATTTTCCCGCCTTACTTTACCGCGGGGGCCGTATTCAGTGGTTTTGCGACCGTATTGCTGCTGGCGATACCCGCGCGTTCGCTGTTCGGTTTGAAAGATTTCATCACGCAGCGGCACATCGACAATCTTTGCAAGCTGGCGCTGGTGATGAGTTCGATCATGTGCTACATCTACCTGATTGAGTTTTTCATCGCCTATTACAGCGGCAACCTCTATGAACAATATGCCTATATGAACCGCCTGTTCGGACCGTACTGGTGGCTGGGCTGGATCATGTATTTCTTCAACGGCGTATTTCCACAAGTGTTCTGGTTCAGTTACGCGCGTAAAACCTGGTGGATCATTATTCCTACGGTCATGCTGACGCTGGTCGGCATGTGGTGCGAGCGATTCAGCATTATCGTAACCTCCATGCAACGCGATTTTGTGCCGTCGTCCTGGCATATGTATGCACCGACCTGGGTGGACATCGCCACGTTTGCTGGAACCATCGGCCTGTTTATGACGCTGTTTTTACTGTTTTGCCGTTTTCTACCGGTCATAGCGATGTCGGAAATTAAAACGATTTTGCCGCAGTCCGACGTGCATCGTGAAGTTAAGAAAGCGCTAAAATCTGGTGAATAGCCATGTATGAAAGCACAACCACAACTTCATCCACTGATGTAAAGCCTCAGCTTTACGGCATTCTGGCGGAATTCCACGATCCGCAGACGTTGGTTGAAGCCGCCGCCGCCCTTCGCAAGGCCGGCTATAAGCGTTGGGATTGTTACACGCCGTTTCCGGTGCATAAACTAGATGAGGTGATGGGCGTGAAACCAACTATTCTTCCCTGGGTGGTATTTGGCGCGGCCTTTAGTGCGGTGATTGGAGCATTCGGTTTGGCCTGGTTTTGCAACGCTTTTGATTATCCATTGAATTTTTCCGGCAAACCTTACTGGGGAATGCCGGCGCATATCACCGTGGCTTTTCCGGCGATGGTTTTAACCGGTGTGGTGACTTCATTTGTAACGCTGTGGATTTTGGCCGGCTTGCCGCGATTTCACCATCCCTTGTTTACCATCGAGCGCTTCCGCCGCGCAACCGACGACGGATTTTTTATCGCGGTAGAGGCAACCGATCCCTGCTTTAGCCCCAAAAATACCGCCGAACTGTTTCGTGATTTGGGTGCGATCGCTGTAGAGGAGGTCTGGGATTAACTTATGAAGGCCTCATCCAAAAAATTCTTCGTCTACGGCGACATCATACTTTTGGCGCTGATTCCGCTGTCCATTATCGCGCTGAAGCGTGAACAGCGAACGCCGACGCCGCGCTTGGAGATTATTCAGGATTTGGATAAGCAGGCGTATCTCAAACCGTTGAGAGAAAGCGCGCTTTTCGCGGATGATCGCGGCATGCGGCCGCAGGTTTTTGGCACGCTGGCGCAGGAAGATATGGTTTTGCCGAATATTGCCGAAATGCAGGTGCATCCCGATGACGCTGCGGCCGACAATGTGCGAATTACAAGCGGCGCCGATTATGACAGCATTATGTTCGGCCAGAACCTGGTCAATGGCAACGGACAATTTGTCTCTCGGATTCCGATTCCTGTCACGCCGGAATTCATTCAGCGCGGCCAGGAAGAGTTTAATATTTTCTGCACCCCTTGCCATGGCTATAACGGCAAGGGTGATGGCACGGTTAATGAATTTGTCAACCAGTTACGGGCCGCTAACGATCCCAACGCCGGGACATGGGTGGAACCGACGGATCTGACCAGTGCCGCAGTTCAATCTTTGCCTGACGGCATGGTTTACAACATCATTACCAATGGGATTGCCGCCATGGCTTCTTATCGGGATCAGATACAAATCGTTGATCGTTGGGCGATTGTGGCGTATGTACGATCACTGGAAATGTCGCAAAAGCAGGTGCCGGTGGATCAATTGCCCCGGAATGTCCGTGAACAACTGAATTCTCCGGAATCGCAATAACGGGAGCATGACAAACGTGGAAAATAATCCTGTCAGCGCAATTGAATCGGGGCCTCAAAGTCAGCTTTATCTCCAGCAGCTTGGTTCGCGCATCATCGGATCGCGGCTGGTGATCGGCATTGTGGCCCTGGTTGTCGCGACGTGTCTGGGTGAAAGCTTCCATGACAATTGGCGGCAGTTTTTGTTCGGCTACCTGACTGCATGGTGTTTCTTTTTCTGCATCGCTTCGTCGGCGTTGTTTTTTGTCCTGGCTCATCATTTGTTCAAGGCTTCCTGGAGCGTGGTGCTCCGGCGGCTTGCAGAAGCCTTAAGCTGCAATTTTGTTCTGCTTCTGGTTCTTTTTATTCCTATCGCCCTGGGGCTCAAAGAGTTGTATGTCTGGACTGATGCTTCGTTCATGGGTTCGGATCAGGAACTGACCAATAAAATCGGTTATCTGAATCAGAACTTTTTCCTGATTCGCATGGCGGTCTACTTTGCGATTTTGATCGGCATCAGCATTTATTACTATCACGTTTCTTATATGCAGGATCGCAATGGCGGCGTGGATCGCATCCTGGCGCTGCGAAAACAAAGCGGATGGTGCTTCCTTGTGGTGATCTGGGTGATGAACCTGGTAGGAGCGGATCTGGTGATGTCGCTACAGCCCAAATGGCTCAGCTATGCGGCCCCGTTGTTATTTTTCTCCGGGGCGGTGATGACCATTTATGCCGTTCTTACGCTGATGTCGATGTGGCTGCAGCGCAATGGCCGGCTGCAAAACGCCGTTACCGTGGAACATTATCACGATCTGGGCAAATGGCTTTTTGCCTGGATGACGTTCTGGGCCTACATTTGCATCGCGCAGTATCTGTTGATCTGGTACGGCAACGTTCCCGATGAAACGCGATTTTTCCTTTTCCGTGATTTGGGGCCATGGGGCATTATTTCTATTGCCTTGCTGGCCGGTCATTTTCTGATTCCGTTCCTGGGGCTGATGTCGCGGCACGTCAAGCGGAACAAAGCAGCGCTGGCATTTTGGTGCGTGTGGCTGTTATTTTTTGGCTATCTGGATATGTTTTGGCAGATTCAACCCGGTTTTTGGGTCAATACACCGGGGCTTATCGACTGGATCAGCGGACAAAATCCCTATCATCTGATGACTAACGCGCCGCTGCAGATGCAGCAACTTCTCTGGGCGCCGCTGAGCGTTAAAGCGATCGTGATGGACATCCTATGTATCGTCGGGATAGGCGGTTTATTTTTCTCCCACAGCTTTTATCTATTGCGCGACAAGCCGCTGTTGCCGGTCAAAGACCCGCATTTGTCTGAGTCGCTGGCTTTTGAGAATATTTGAGGTGCAATCATGGATCAAGATCCAAACCCCCATCACCTGCCGCCGGAACATGTTTCCTCTCCGATTCGCCCGGAACCCGGCGCCCATGCACAGATCGATGATATGGACGCCAAGGGCATTATGCTCATTGGATCATTCCTGATGCTTATGGTTGTGGTTCTGGTAATCCCTTTGATGGCCTATTTCCACTATTACCAGTATCAGCTTGAAGATCAGCGAATGGTCAATCTGGGCGCATGGGCGGCCGGATTAAAAGCACAACAGGAAGCGGATCTTGCGCCACATTACGTGGATAGCGCCCATACACAGGCCACGATTGGACTAAATGCGGCGGAACAAACGGTGCTTGCTGATTATACAAGTCCCGTAAACACACCAATGTTTGCAGCGGCGCCACCACCTCCTGCCGCACAATCTGCCGCTTCACCGTCTTCGGCGACGCCGACAAGTACATCATCAGGCAGCACGCCAGCGGCGGCAGCGGTTCCATTACACGTGCTTGGCCAGCAACTTTTTCAAAGTGTGGGTTGCAGCGCCTGTCATACTGTGGATGGTTCCAAAGGTATAGGACCGACATTAAAGAATGTAGCCGGTTATCCCCAGCAGTTAACGAATGGAAAAACCGTAATTGCGGATTACGCATACCTGAGGTACATGATCCTTCATCCCGATCAGGACATGGTAGTAAAGGGGTTCCCTCCAATTATGACAGATTTATCTGACCAGATTATGGATCCCAGTGATCCCAAAGATACCAAGCTAAATGCTATAATTTGGTACATTAATACGCTCAGTGATAAGAGCAGTAAGGCTACGCAGCCGCCGATTCCCGATACGTCTGGAGGCTAGTAAGCTAAGATTCAGAAAGCTGTTGAGAAATACCTAAATGCTATTAATCACGAAAACAATACTGCACCAATCTCCTTCGGTTGAGGAGGTCGCTATGACCGTAAAGACTAATCAATCTATTTCACAAAAGAGGCTTTGCTCAGAGCTTACGCAATATTTAATCAACAGGATAACGCTGGTAATGTGTTTTGTGGCGGTATTCTCATTGGCATGTGGAAAAATATTTGCCGATGACTTCGGTGACATTCAGTCCGCTGCACAACAAAACCAGGACGCCCAAAATTTAAGCATAACGGCTAAACCCGGAACACAACTTCCCTTAAGCGCTGTATTCACTGATTCGGAAGGTCATCAGGTACATCTTGGTGATTATTTTCACAAGGGGCGTCCGGTCATTCTGGATTTTATTTACTTCCGTTGCCCGGGAGTATGCCCGTACGTACAACAGAGCGTGGCGACAGACATCAATAAAATGCCCGGTGTGATCGGTAAAGATTATGAAGTAGTCTCAATCAGTTTTGATCCGACTGATACACCTGCCGCGGCCGCTGAAAAAAAGGCTTCTTATGTTGCGCAATGCAATGACAAACAGGACGTCGCCGCGCATTGGCACGTTCTGACGGGAAATCAAAAGAATATTACCGCGGCAGTAACAGCGGCGGGTTTCCATTACATCTTTTATCCGGCATTCGGCCAATATAACCATCCCGCCGGTATTTTCGTCTGTACACCGGATGGCCGCGTTTCCAATGTTTTTGAAGGTCTTGAATATGATCCGACCAATCTGAATCTGGCGCTGGTTCAGGCGGGTGACGACAGGATCACCAATGTTTTCGATCAGATTTTGCTGTTCTGTTGTTCGTATGATCCACAAACCGGCAAATATACGCCGATTGCGCTGCGGGTGATGGCCTTGTCCGGTGTGGCTGTGGTGATTGGCCTGGCTTCTATAATCGGATCGTTGTTTTATTGGGAATACAAACATCGCGGTCGTGGTTCGTTGGGGACGCAAGCTTGATGGGTTTATTGAATCAATTAAATATGGCTGGATTCCGGGACATGCTGGGGTCATGGGGACTGCCCGACGCCGGATCATCATTTAGCGCCGAAGTGCAGATTCTCTGGATTTTCTGCTACATCGTTGGCATCTTTTTTACCGTATTGATCGTAGGCGTGACACTCTGGTTTTGTATCCGTTATCGTTATACCGATAAGCGACAACACGCCGAATCGTCGGTGAATCATAATATGCCGCTGGAGATCACATGGAGCGTGATTCCTCTGATTATTGTTATGGTGATTTTCGCTCTGGGTTTCAAATATTACATGGACATCGATACCATTCCCGCCGGTGCATACAACATCGGCGTGAGCGCCCAAAAGTGGAGCTGGACCTTTACCTATCCCAATGGCGCCATCAGCAACACGCTTTACCTGCCTGCAAACCAGCCGGTTGAACTTTCCATGACTTCCAAGGACGTCCTTCATGGTTTCTGGATTCCGGAACTGAGCATTCAGAAAGACGTCGTTCCCGGCCGCATTATGAACATCTGGATTAACGGCATCGTTCCCGGCAAATATATATTGCAATGTGCGGAATATTGCGGCGCCGGGCACTCGCTGATGCTGGCGAATGTGGTCGTTGAGTCGAGGGAAGAATTCGACAGCGACATTGCAAAAGCCGCCGATATCTGGACGGGTCCGAACGGCCAATTGCTGCCGTTGCACAAAGTCGGCGAAAAACTTTATGACACGCTTGGTTGCCTTGGATGTCATTCTGTGGATGGCAGCAAAGGCACCGGTCCAACCTGGAAAAATCTGGCTGGCAGCAGCGTCCAGATGGCTAATGGTTTATCTCTTACCGCGGATTATGCCTATTTAAAGCAGGCGATCCTATACCCGGGCCAGAAAATGGTCGCGGGATTCCCCAACGTAATGCCTAATTATTCCCAGCAATTATCCGGAGCGGCCGACCCGGATTCGAAGAAATTGAACGCCATTATCTGGTACATTAATTCAGTAAGTAATACGGCTAATAATGCCAGTAAACCGCCGATACCGGATAATCCGACGACACCGGCTGCCAAATAAGGAGCATCATTATGTCACACGCTACAACCGCAACAATATCGACAACCGAAAAAAAGCCTGTTGAGCATCATTATTTAAACTATCCGCGCACCATCTCTTCCTGGCTGCTGACCCTGGACCACAAACGCATCGGTATTATGTATTTAACGCTCGGCATGCTGGCATTTTTTGTCGGCGGTCTGATGGCTGAAATTATACGGACCCAATTGCTGGTGCCCAAGGGACTAATTTTCAACGGGTCTACAATTCAGGCGCAATATACCGCCTTCAAACATTACAACCAGGTTTTTACGCTCCATGGAATCATCATGGTATTCATGGTGCTCGTTCCGATCATTCCCGGCGCGATTGGTAATTTTACGCTGCCGTTGTTGCTGGGCGCTAAAGACGTCGCGTTTCCCCGCCTGAACCTTATCAGTTTCTGGTTATATGTTTCAGGCGTGATTTTAGCGATTGCTTCAATGATATTCGGTGCGGCGGATACCGGATGGACCTTTTATACGCCTTACAGCATCACTACTGATACTTATGTGGTGTTTATGGTTAGCGGCATTTTTCTGCTTGGCTTCAGTTCCATATTTACCGGGCTGAATTTTATTGTGACCATTCATAAGTTGCGTCCGCCAGGAATGAGCTGGTTTCGGATGCCATTATTTGTTTGGGCCACTTACGCTACATCCGCTATCCAGGTGGCCGCCACTCCCGTCATCGGCGTGACGCTCTTGTTGCTCATACTCGAACGTGTAATGGGCATTGGTATTTTTAATCCCGCGCTGGGCGGCAATCCTGTGTTGTTCCAGCACTTTTTCTGGTTTTATTCCCATCCGGCGGTGTACATTATGATTCTTCCCGCCATGGGTATCATCAGCGAAATTATTCCGGTTTTCAGTCGCAAGCATATTTTCGGGTATGAATTTATTGCCTTCAGTTCGTTGGCCATTGCCTTAATTGGTTTTTTTGTATGGGGCCACCATTTGTTTGTGAACGGTCAGTCGGCTGAATTAGACGCGATTTTTAGTTTCCTGACCTTCCTGGTTGCTGTGCCATCCGGCGTAAAGATCTTCAACTGGATGGCCACGATGTACAAGGGAGCCATCGTTCTCAAGACGCCGATGCTTTACGCAATTTCATTCATTGTGCTCTTCACCATCGGCGGCCTGACAGGCGTGGTTTTGGGCGCCTTGGCCACAGACGTGGTTTTACATGATACATATTTTGTCGTCGGGCACTTTCATTACGTGATGTTCGGCGGCACCATCATTGCACTGATTGGCGCCATACACTACTGGTGGCCCAAGATGTTTGGCCGAATGTATAGCGAATTCTGGGGAAGAATCGCTTGCGTGATCCTGTTTATTGGTGTGAACGTCACTTTTTATCCGCAATTGATTGTGGGTGCTTATGGTATGCCGCGGCGTTACGCTTCATATTTGCCGGAATATCAGCCTTATATGGATCTTTCAACCATCGGGGCATACATACAGCTTGTCGCATTTTTAATTATGGCGGCTTACCTGCTGCATTCGCTGTTCCGCGGCCGAAAAGCACCGGCGAATCCCTGGGGCGGCGCCACGCTCGAATGGACCACGCCATCCCCCCCTTCGCACGATAATTTTGATACAACGCCTGTAGTCGGCGATCCTTATGACTACAGCAACTTGGTTTACGACCCAGCTCTTGATGGATACATACGAGTAGACCGTGAAGGTTCGCATGATTATGCCAGCACCATCCCGATGCCGGAACAACAGGCGGGACATTAATACTGTAATGAACCTAAGTCATGTTGTTACTTTTGACTTAAGCAAATAAAAGCGAGATTTCATGAGCGAAGCAATACCCTTGAGCACCAATGAACAGGAAATTCTCCGCAAACACCTGGCGCATCATTTTGATACTCCGCAGCAACAATTTGAGTCCGGGAAGCTTGGGATGTGGCTGTTTCTGGCTACCGAGTTGCTTCTTTTCAGCGGTTTATTTTGCGCTTACGCCGTTTATCGCGCCTTGCATCCGGATATCTTTCGTTTTGCCGCGCAATGGCTGGATTGGACCTCGGGCCTGATTAATACGCTTGTGTTGCTCAGCAGCGGTTTTACCATGGCTTGGGGAATTCGCCTGGCGCAAATGGGTAAGAAGAAAGGCCTGGCTGTTTGTCTGATTCTGACCATGACGGGCGGTCTGACTTTTTTAGCGATCCACGGCTATGAATATTTTGACAAGTACCGTGAACGGCTTTTGTGGGGAACACTTTATAATCCCGATCTTGGAGGAAATGGGAAACCTGTTTTGCAGGAGGCTTCAGCTGCGCCACTCGTTGGCGGTTCGCAACCTGCGCGTACGGGCGATTGGCCGCTCTTAAATCAGTTGGGCCAGGCTGGTTATATCGTTTCGCATTCAGATATCGCTCCTGCTGCGGACGGGCCTTCGGGCATAGTCCAAAGTGCTGCAGCGGAACCAGCCACACTGCCGCCGGTGCAGCCTTATAACGTACAGATATTCTTCGGCATTTATTTCATTATGACCGGTCTGCATAGTTTTCACGTCATCGTCGGCGTTGGTCTTATGACCTGGTTATTAATTCGTACGCTTAGAAATGATTTTGGCCCCACATATTATGCGCCCGTTGATTATGTCGGGTTGTATTGGGGCATCGTTGATATGATCTGGATGTTTCTGTTTCCATTACTGTATTTGATTCATTAATTTAAAGAAAAAAGGCGAATTTATGTCCGATCACGAGCATGATGTTCAGTTACAGCCGGCTCAATCGCATCTTGTTCCATTGAGAATGCTGTTCATCGTCTGGGTTGTTTTGTGCGCACTGGCGATTCTGAATGCCGTGCTGGCAAACATGAACTTATCGGGCGCCGGCGTACTTGTCGCCATGATCATCGCTTCCACTATGGCCGTAATCGCTGGTTTATATTTCATGCATTTGCGCTACGACAGCTTGTTCAACGTTGTTGTGATGCTGCTTACCTTAATCTTTATTACCCTGTTCATCACTTTTTCGCTTACCGATACAGCCAACTATCGATCAGATCTCATTCCAGGCGAGGCGCCGGCGATGGTTCAGGCCCAGCAGGCTCATGCCGAACAGGCGACTCCCGCGTCGAAGTCGGCTAATAGCGCCGTGGGCCAGTGATCGATCACTGATAATCCTGCCGGATTATGCCGCTGAACCCGTTCCGGGGCGGATGGGCAAATATGACCAGCGAGTTCGAGTCAAATCCGCCTTCAGATCCGGTCTCTCGAAGCCTGGGTAAAAGCCGGCCGTTGCACGTAGCCGGCGCTGGTACCTTGGGCGTCGCGCTTCTGGTAGTTTCATTATCCATTCTCTTTATTTCCACGCTGATCGGCTACATTGTTATTCGCGCCGGATTTCATGCCCCGGTTTCCGTTAAACTGCCTGCGGGGCTATGGTTGAGCACGGGTCTTTTGCTTATCAGCAGCGTGACTATTCACCTGGCAATACAGTCAATTCGCGCGGATCGCCAAAAAGGACTTTGCAATTTTCTCTTATTGACCTTTCTACTGGGTATTGGGTTTCTGGTGGTGCAGAGCTTAAATTGGATATCACTGTATCAGGATTTGCGTCATGCTGAGCAGGCGGTTCAACAATCTGTTGTGCCGGTGCTGAACAGTAATGGTGGAGTAAGCGCTCCGGATGAGCCTTTAGTGGAACGCGACACGCTGTTAAAGGTATTTTACGTTTTTACGTTCTTACATGCAGTTCATGTGGTTGGCGGACTTATTCCGCTTCTTGTGGTTGTAGTTAAGGCTTTTCTTGGGGTTTATTCCCGAAATTATTATCCTGGCGTTCGTTACAGTGTTATTTACTGGCATTTTCTTGACGCCGCATGGATAGCTATTTTAATTGTGCTCTTGACTACATTTTAAATAAATAACCCGGATGATCAAAAATCACGTGATTTTTATTTGCGTAGTGATATGGTTGTGTTAAGAACAAGTTAATATTTACAATTGAATCCGCTTGCGCCTTGAATTTTTATTATAAACGCGCGATGTTTAGCACAGCTTACTAATGGAACTTAAAAAAGGCATTAACTGTGTCACGCAGGAAGAAAATTCTGGTTGTGGATGACGAACGCGACTTGGTCGATTTGATCAGTCTGAATTTGCAGCGTCAGGGATACGAAGTTATCACAGCTCATGATGGCAAAGTAGGGCTGGAACTGGCTCGTAAACAACTTCCGGATTTGGTTATTTTGGATCTGATGATGCCTGGGCTTTCCGGCCAGGAAGTGGTTACTCGGATCAAAGGTGATCCTCAGACCACCGCACTTCCCATTTTAATGTTAACCGCTCGCGGAGAGGAAACAGATATTATCGTAGGTTTGTCTCTTGGCGCCGACGATTACGTAACCAAGCCGTTCTCCATTAAAGTTCTTATGGCTCGCGTGGCTGCGGTTTTGCGCCGCAAGTCCGGCAATGAATCTCCTCAACAGCAGTTATTTAACGCCGGCCCACTGGTGATCGACCAGTCGCGCCATGAAATTACGCTGCAAGGAAGATCGGTCAGCGTAACGCCGACGGAATTTAAATTGCTTACAGCACTGGCGGCGGCACGCGGCCGGGTTCTTTCACGTGATCAGTTAACCGATCGGGTCATGGGCGCCGATGTTTATGTTACGGATCGGGCCATTGACGTTCACGTGACGGCGGTGCGTAAAAAACTGGGCGATTTTGCCTGGATGGTTCATACCGTCCGTGGGGTGGGCTATCGCTTAATAGAGGCCAAGGAAGAGGACGTTGCCTGAGGCGTTTTATAATGACCTCGCACGTCAAAAAAATCTGATAATGTGCGATTAAACCTTGCTGGACAAATCTTAATTTCAAGCGATGATCGTATCTCTTGGCGTGTGCGTTGACCGGGTTTGGGACTGTCCTGGGTCGTTCTATTTCGGGTACTCGCCGATGATTCTGATTCTTTCAAGCATTTCCCTCATACCCGTAGAGTTGCTGTGGGCGATCATCATTATTTTGCTCATCCTGGTCGGTATTTTTATTGCTTTTGCCGTGCGTCGGCGGCACGTCATGTTTCATCTTATGGATCTGTTGGATTCTCTTCGTGCCGGTCGAAAGGTGTCTGAATATGTTCTGCCCAGACGGGGAATCCTGGGAAAACTCGCTCGTTCGGTGTATCGTTTGGTTCAGCTTTCCCGCCAGGAACGTGATCGAATATTGCAGGAATCAAGCTACATTCAGACTATTTTAGCCCGTCTGAGCGACGCGGTTATTTTATTAAACACGGATGGGAACATTGTTCTGGCAAATCAACAGGCATTCGAATTCCTTCCGCAAAATTCAGGCGATAAAAATGCAGCCCTTAAACAATTATTTTCACAACCGCCCGTAAGTGACCAGCTCGCGGCTTGCCGAAGCAGTTTGCAGTCCCAAAGTCAGCAGATTCGTCTGAATGTCGGATCTCGTCCGCGTATTATCCAGGTTACTGTGGCGCCGGTGCTGCGTGAAAATCTTTTTTCCGGCACTTTACTGGTTCTTCAGGATCAGACGGAATTAATTCAAAGCATCCAGATGAAAGCGGATTTTGCCGCCAATGCCAGCCATGAATTGCGCACGCCTCTTGCCAGCATCAGAGCCGCGGTGGAGACCATACAAAATACCGGCCTGGATGACGAACAAACGGCAAAACGGTGTCTGGAAATTATCGGCGGGCACGTTCTCCGGCTTCAGTTGCTTGTGCAGGATCTTTTGGATTTGTCGCGTACGGAAGATACAAGAGCGGTTGTCCGCCTGGAACCGATCAATCTTGATGATGTGCGCAGCGTTGTCGAGTCGCTTTTTGGGTCAATCGCCGCGGAAAAGCATCTGGAACTTCGCTTTAAATTTGACCCCGAGATGCAGGCGATTCATGGCGATGAACGCCTCATGATGCTGATCCTGAAAAATCTGATTGATAATGCTCTTAAATTCACATCCTCGGGATTTGTTGAGGTTCGTTGGCATCGGCAAAAAAAAATGCATGCGATCGAAGAATCGCTTTCCAGTGTGCATCAGGCATCAGATCATGTGGAGGAGTATGTTATCCTTGAAGTGCAAGATACCGGATGCGGTATTCCGCCGGAAGATATCAATCGTGTGTTCGAGCGTTTTTATACTGTCAATCGTAGTCGGGGCGGAGCGGATCGTGGCACGGGGCTCGGCCTGGCTATTGTAAAACATGCAGTGGCTGCGATGGGAGGAATAGTGGAATTACAAAGTGAACCTGGAAAAGGAACCACCATTCGATGTATCTGGCCGTTTACTCAACCGGCGGCCATTGATGCGCCCTCAGCGATGAATCCGAGTATCGTTTAAATGCGATCTTATGCATTCTAAACCCATTATCTGCTATGCAGGATCATGAACCTGGCGTTTTTACAAAGAATTCGCTGAATTTGTATAGTTAAAGTGTTGACTGGTTTATTAAAAAATAAATTTTACCTTAGCGCAGTCCTAACGTATACGGAAATAATATGCGGCTGTTTCGTGAGAACGCTCTGCGATCGTTCGGTCGTGCGAGCAGTGTTTTAGTAGTTTTATTTTGAGCAGGAGAAACGACTATGGCTAACCCTACACGAAAGTTCACCAGAATGATCAAAGGGCACGGTTTGCTGGCTGCGGTTGTTGCAGGTTTAGTTGCTTCCAGCGGCGTCGCGATGGCCGACACTACGTCCTCTGCTGCGACCACCACGACATCCACGAACAGCACGATTCAAACAGCACAGCTCGAAGCTCAAATCGAAGCTTTGCAAACCAAGGTGAATCAGCTTCAGGCGCAGCAGAATCAGCAAAACAATGATGCGACTCGCGAAGCTCAAATCACCGAGGTCGTCAAGCAGGTTCTTTCTGACGCCCAGTTCCGTTCGCAATACATGGATGACCAGTTACAGGCCGGCTACAACAAAGGCTTTTTCATCCAGACCGCCGACCAGGACTTCAAGCTGAATATCAACGGTCAATTACAATTCAGATATACCTACGCCAACGCTACCAATCCCAACAACCTGAGCCAATACAAGCCTGGTCCTACTGGGCCGGCATTCGGCCTTTCATGGGATCCGGGTCTTCCGGACACAGGCAACGTTTCCGGTTTTACTTGGCGCCGGGCTCGTATCATCTTTTCCGGTAACGTTTTTTCTCCCGATCTCTTTTTTAAGGTGATGGGCGATTTCGGCAGCACAAGTTCAACGAATAACGGCGGCAACTTCTCTATGCAGGACCTGTTTATCGGATATAAATTCGCTCCGTGGTTGCAGGTCAAAGGCGGTTCGATGCTGATCCCGTTCACCCACGTGGAATATATTTCCAGTGGTCTTGAATTCCCGGAATTTAATCCCATTGTCGACGCATTTGATCCGGTTCGCGCACAGGGCGTGAGCGTGTTTGGTGATATTATTCCTCACCAGATGGATTACGAAGTCCAGGTCAACAACGGTCCTAAGACCAATACCACAGGCAATGATGCGGCGTTTGGTTCTACAACAAATGGCGATAACCGGCCGGCATTTGCCGCGCGCTGGGAAATGTTCGACAGCGCCGATGCGGCAGATTTTACCAGCGAACCGGACATCAACTGGACCAAGAACCTCGAGTGGATGCTTGGATTTGCTTTCCTGTATGACTCTCAAAATCCCAATCATGAACTGTCATCCGATGGCAGCGGGGCCGTGACCTCGGAAGGAACTACAGGCGTGATCGTAGGTTTGAGTTCGCACAGAACGCCCGGTTTTATCAGTAATTACACACTCTCGGGCGATAATTACCGCGCAGAAGGCGATTTTACCCTTCACTGGCAAGGGCTATCGATCAGCCCGGTCGTGTTCTATCAGCAGGTCAACGATAACGGCGGAACAACCGCGACCGCGGGCGGGTCAACTCAATCACTCTCAGCATATTACGGAACAAGCAGCGTCGGGGAGCTTGGCTATTACGTGCAGGGGGGCTACTTCCTCGTGCCGCACCAGTGGGAAATTGCCGCGAGTTTTGGCCAGCTTTACACACTGGGTGTGTCGGACGCGAATAACGCCGCAACGTACATTCAGGGTGGCATTAATTATTACCTGTTCGGCAACAACGCCAAGATTCAGGTTGCGGAAACCTATACGCCATTGGCGGCCTTTACCGATGCAAACTATGGTACTGCCCAAAATACCCGTGACTATATAACTCAAGTACAATTTCAGGTGGCGTTCTAAGTCGGCTAACCGGCCAATTAAACGGCCATTCTTCATAGCTTGAAGGTGAATCCGGACTTCCGGGTTCACCTTCTTTTTTTTGTTTTGTTATTAGGATCAATTCCCGGTGTTCATATAAAACTGCCGGCGGTCGCGTGGGATACAACCGCCGGCTTCGTGGGGGAGAAGGAAGGAACTATGTTGTCGGCAAGCCGTGGTAACCCACCGACAACATTTAATTATACGCTGCTGATCAAGCGGGGTTCCTAATTTTTTTTAAAAAATTATAATTAATTGCAGCATTAAATCGTACGAAGAAATACTTATCATTGGTATATGATCATTTGCCTATTGATTCCATAGGTAATAAATTACTTACATCTCCGTTTTACTATTGCTCGGGAGTTTTATGCTTCGGACTTTGTTTTTAGCGATATTGATGGCCTGCTTTTTTCCTGTGATCTGCAACCATAGTTTATTCGCGGCCATTTCAGTTTCTGGCATTTTCAGCGATCACATGGTTTTGCAGCAGAATATGCCGACTCATGTGTGGGGCTTGGCTGATCCGGGCGAAGGGATCACCATTTCTTTTGGGGATATAACTGCCCATGGGCAAGCCGATGGCCATGGTCAATGGTCAGCCCAGTTGCCGCCTGAACCTGCCGATTCTCAGCCGCGCGATCTAACCATTTCCGACGATTCCGATCACGTTGTCATTCACGATGTTCTGGTAGGGGAGGTATGGGTTTGTTCCGGGCAATCCAACATGGAATTTGCCATGGCCGGCGGCGGGCATCAGGCATGGACTCCCGGGGGACATCTGGAGCCTTTGGTAGCCTCCGCGAACAACCCGGAAATCCGATTATTTAAAGTCCCGCATGCGTTATATACGACGCCTTCGGAACAATTAAACGCCAAATGGGTGGTCTGTACGCCCAAAAACGTCGCTGGTTTTTCGGCTGTGGGCTACTTATTTGGACGCGAATTGTCGCAGAAACTTAATGTCCCTGTGGGTCTTATTCAATCTACATGGGGCGGCACGCGCATTGAGCCATGGCTTTCACTGCAAGTATTTGAGAATACCCCGGAATTCAAGAAGGATTTGAACTGGATTCAGGCGGCGCCGCACGAGAATGGTCCGATTCCCGTTGTTACGACTCCCGCAAGATCTACTACGACCCATCCCGCCAGCATGTCTGCATTATCAAAAGCAAATACATGGAGCCGAGAAAGTCCAACGACGATATACAACGGCATGATTAATCCTCTGGTTCCTTACACCATTCGGGGGGTGATTTGGTACCAGGGGGAAAGCAACGTTTCAGAACGCGATACAATCTACTTTCTTCATCTGGAAAGCCTGATTGATTCCTGGCGAAAAGTGTGGAACGAAGGCGATTTTCCATTTTATATCGTGCAGATCGCGCCTTACGGTGGTTATCACGTGGGTTCGACTTACGAACCATTGATCTGGGAAGCTCAGGAACAGGCGGCTCAAAAAATTCCGAATACGGGAATCGCCTCAACGATGGACATCGGCAATTTGATCAACATCCACCCCGCCGACAAAATCGATGTCGCCCATCGTCTGGCCTTGTGGGCTTTGGCCAAAACTTATGGACAAACTGACCTTGTTTATTCAGGACCGATTTATAAATCGATGGAAGTGGATCACAACAAAATCATTATCCATTTTGATGATGTTGGGGGAGGGCTGGTTTCGCGTGATGGAAAACCGCTCAATTGGTTTGAGATTGCCGGAGCTGACCGGAAATTTGTGCCGGCGCAGGCACAAATTGTGGGGGACACAGTAGTTGTTGAATCTGAATCTGTTGTGAACCCGGTTGCCGTTCGTTTTGGTTGGAGCGATGTAGCCGAACCAAATCTGATGAATAAAGAAGGTCTTCCCGCGCTGCCATTCCGCACAGACCAGTGGTGAAAAATTCGTAACTCATTTACTCTATGAGTGCCATACCAATTAAATATTCGTTACAATGATCATTATATTTGCTAATATAAAAAGACGATTTAAACTTGACATTTCAAATGAACATTTTAAAATGGTAATTCAAGTGTATTGCCTCAGGGGGGAAACATAAATGTCGCGGACTATGATCGATTCAACAGATCGTGATTCAACACGCAAACGGTTGCTGGAAGCTGCAGGCGAGGTTTTCGCCGATCACGGTTTTCACGCCGCCACGATTCAATTGATTTGCCAAAAGGCCGGCGCCAATATCGCCGCCGTCAACTACTACTTTGGATCCAAAGAAAATTTATATTACGAGACGATCAAATTCGGCCGTTCCAAGACGGCCAGTCTGGATTCCGCGCTGCCGCCGGAATTGTCGACAGATGATCCTGAAAAAGCACTGCGACAATTTATTCGGGCTTATCTGGATGCGTTATTATCCACCGAACGGCCAAAGTGGCTGTTGCGCATCATGGCGCGGGAATTTATTGAGCCAACCCCCGCACTCGATCGCTTTATTGAAGATGTGATCCAGCCGTGGATGGGCCGATTAACACAAATTGTCGCCACGTTCAGTCCCGCCAAATTACCCGAGCGACAATTGAACCTGATTGCTCAAAGTGTGGTGGGGCAGTGTCATTTTTTCTTCAAATGCCAGGCGGTTATTCTTCGCTTGCGTGGGAAAGATGTAAAAGATGGATACGATTCTTCGGATATAGATGAGTTTGAAAAACATGTAACGGCATTTTCCATTGGAGGAATACGGTCCTTAATTGGTCAGACCACTGCGGACAAGATACACAGGAGTAACTGATAATGGATACACAAACGCCGACAATAGAACCCCCAAAAATGGAACCTCCTAAAGCTGCTCCGGCCGCCCCCAGCAGCCGCACCACGGAACCATCTCGTCCGGCGGCAGCGCCGGCGCCGGCCGGAGCGGCGGCTCAATCACCGGCGAATGGAGAACGCCGTAAGAAAGTATTTCTTATCGGAGGCGGAATCCTTCTGGTGCTTGGCCTGGCGCTGGGCGTTCCATGGTATCTGCACGCACAAAAGTATCAATCCACTGACGATGCATTTATTACTTCCGATGTTACTTATGTAAGTCCGCGCGTGGCTGCGCAAGTGATTAAAGTTTTGATCAACGATAATCAATCGGTTAAAGCCGGCGATCTGCTGGTGCAATTGGATCCTTCAGACTACCAGACGCAAGTTGACAATCTTCAAGCGCAGCTTGATCAGGCAAAAGCCGCCAGTGATGCCAGCGCTTACGAACTCTCACAGACGCAGCAAAGCGCTGTTGCCACGCTCCGACAAGCTCAGGCGGCTGTAGCTTCTGCTCAAGCGGATTTGGCCCGTGCTCAGGCACAATTGCTGGCCGATCAGGCCGAGGCCTTAAAAGCCTCCAACGATTACAAACGATATTCTTCCCTCTTGGCCACTGGTGATGTAACACCGAGCCAGGTCGATCAATATCGCGCCGCTGCCGTAAGTGCGCAAGCAATCGTTGACGCCGACATAAAAACCATTGCCGCCCGGCAAGCCGACATCGCCCAGGCCCAGGCCCAGCTGCAGGCGGTCAATGTTGTCCCTCAACAGGTTGGACAGAAAAAGAGCAACTACAACAGTGCCACGGCCCGAGTCGCGCAAATTGCGGCCGAACTGGCCCAGGCTAAGCTCAATCTTTCTTACTGCAATATCTACGCCGTTGTTGACGGCTATGTGACCGGAAAAAACGTCGAACCCGGCGATTATGTTACCCCAGGCCAGAATCTGCTGGGTCTTGTGCAGCCTGATATGTGGGTCGTCGCCAACTTCAAGGAAACACAATTAACTTACATGACACCGGGCGATCCAGTGACGATCAGGGTGGATGCATATCCCGACGTCAGGCTTGATGGTTATGTCCAAAGCATACAGGCTGGAACCGGCGCGGCGTTCAGTTTGCTTCCGCCGGAAAATGCCACAGGTAATTATGTAAAGGTAGTCCAGCGTATTCCCGTGAAAATCCTGTTCAAGGATTTACCGCAAAATCTGCCTTATCTGTCAGTGGGAATGTCCGTTGAACCCGAGGTAAAAGTGCGGTGAGCGCAGCGGCTTTTAATTCCGGTTCGATTGCAGCCAGGTCCGGCCCGCGACCGGTTAATCCATGGATTATTGCGCCGCTCGTCGCATTGGCGGCGTTCATGGAAGTGCTCGATACCACCATTGCCAACGTGGCCTTGCCGCATATCGCCGGCAACATGGCCACAACGGTTGATGAGAGTACGTGGGTGCTCACCAGCTATCTGGTGGCGAACGCCATAGTACTTCCTTTAAACGGATTTTTATCCGCTCTATTCGGCAGAAAAAGATATTTCATGCTTTGCGTTATTATTTTTACCATCAGTTCACTTTTATGCGGACTGGCGCCGAATTTTCAAATGCTTATTTTCTTCCGCATAATCCAGGGGCTGGGTGGTGGGGGCCTGCAGCCGGGCGCTCAGGCCATTCTTCGCGATACTTTTCCCGTGGAAAAAATAGGCGCGGCCATGGCGGTCTACGGTATTGTGGCGGTAGTAGGCCCGATCCTTGGTCCGCTATTGGGCGGCTGGATCACGGATAGTTTTTCATGGCGCTGGTGTTTTTTGATCAATGTGCCTATCGGCATTGTCACATTGTATCTTTTGATGCTGCTGTTAACCGATCCGCCGCATCAACGCCGCATTAAACTTAAGGAAACAGGTTTTGATTATATCGGCCTGAGTTTTCTGGTGATCGGCGTTGCCAGCCTGCAAATCATGCTCGATAAGGGCCAGGACGCCGACTGGTTTAATTCGAATCTGATTCGTGTCCTGGCATTGCTGGCCGTGATCGGCATGTTATGTTTTTTCGTTTGGGAATGGTTTGAAAAACACCCGATTGTGGATTTGCGATTGCTTGAGGAGCGCAATTTCGGCCTGGCCACGCTGGGCATGTTCATTTTCGGCGGCATACTTTACGGCAGCACGACGCTGCTTCCGCTAATGATGCAGACGCTGATGGGCTACAACGCCAGTCTGGCCGGAGAAGTACTGGCGCCTGGTGGTGTTGCGGTGTTGTGTTTAATGCCACTGATCGGATTTCTTATACCTCGCGTGCAAACACGCTGGTTAATTATTATTGCGGTGTTAATCAACGTTACCGCATTGGTCATGATGTCGTGGCTGAACCTGCAGACCGATTTTTTCAGCCTGGTCTTGTGCCGGTTTGTACAGGGTCTTGGTCTGGCCTTTCTGTTTGTGCCGTTCAACACCGCCGCATTCGGTTTTGTGCCGCCTGCACGCGTCAGCGATGCTTCAGGCATTATCAACTTGGCGCGCAATCTCGGTGGGAGCTTTGGTATTTCCCTGACCAATGCTTATGTCCGTCAAATGGCACAGACGCACCAGAATTTCCTCGCGGCAAATATCAGCCCCCTGAATCCTGCGTATCAGAATTCGCTCAATAATATGAGCGCGGCCTTAATGCGTTCCGGTGAAGCATCGTCATCAGCCCATGCCACGGCACAGTCGATGATTTATAACCTGGTCCAGAGCCAGGCAGGCGTACTGGCGTATTTGGATGCCTTCAAGGTTCTGGCCGCATTTTTTCTGATTGTTATTCCTGTTGCTTTGTTATTGCGTACACCGTCGTTTAAAAGCCGCCCTGTGATGAAAGAATAAAGCCTGAATGTCAGGAGGATAGATAATGAATACCAAAAAATGTTTTTCGCTGATTGCCGCCGCGGCTTTATTGATCGCCGGCGGATGCGTCGATCAACGGGAAGAAGTCGCGCATTACGAGACAGTTTTGCACAACCAGCCTCCGACGACCCAGCCGGTTGAGGCGCCGAAAAATCTCACGCTTGCCGAAGCCATGCGGATGGCCAATGAGAATAATGAGCAACTGGCGATTTCCGGTGAAGATTATCTGCAGGCTTTAATCGCGGTTAACCGGGCATTTGCCACATTTTTGCCCAGCGTCAGCATTGGCGCCGAGGATTACCAGGCTAAAGGGTATACCGTTCCATCTTCAATTCCCTTTCCAAATTTCACCCAGATCTTTCAAAATTGGTATTTTAATGCCCCATTGCAAACGCAACTTAACGTGAACGTACTGCGGGATGCCACGGCGGTTTCGGCGGCGGACATATATTCCACCGAGAGCAAAGACCTGCTGCTGGATATGCAGGCCAACATTCTGCTGGAGACGGCGCAAACTTATTACCAGGTACTCTCCGACGAACACTCGGTCAAGGTTCTCAAGGATACACTTGCGGTTCAGCAGGCTAATGTAGCGACCATGCAGCGTGAAGAAAAAGCAGGCATCGTACTGCGCCTGGATGTTTTGCAATCCATAGCCCAGGCCGCACAGACCCAGAGCGATCTTACAGGTGCGGAACATGACGTTCTAAACGGCCGCGCAACGCTGGCCTTTCTGATCGGCGTGCCTTCACTGGATTCTGTCCAACTGGTTGACGGTTTTCAGACGCCGAACAAGATTCCGGATATGGATCAAATGGAACGAATCGCATATACACAGCGGGAAGATCTGATGGCCGCCTCATCCGCGGTGGAAGTTGCACAAAAAAATCTCTCCGCGGCTTATGAGGAATTTGCACCTACGATCTCGATCAACTTTAATACATTTCTTTTCAGGCAACAGTTTCCATCCGATCAATGGTGGACGGGATTATTTAGTGTGAATATGCCTCTGTTTGAAGGAGGGATGATTTATGCCGATATTCGCAATGCTTATTCCAGGCTTCGCCAGGCTCAATTGCAGCAGCACTATCTGGCTCGTCAGGTTCTTGAGCAGGTAAAGATCTCCCGTGACAACTGGCTTAATAGCGTTCAACAGGCGAATAATTTTTATATCGAAATGACCGCGGCAGTGGCCGCATGGAAACAGGCACAGCATTCATACAGTGTGGGTTTGGCGACCAATCTGGACGTGATTACCGCCCAAGATCAGGCTTTAAACGCCCAACTGGCCTATGTGAGGGCTATCTATGCTGAGCGGACCGATATGCTCGACATGGTGCGCGAAATCGGCGGCCTCACATACGCAACGCTCGACAATATCAGTCAGACTGGGACGATCTCGTGGACTTCGCTGGCGGATAATTCGCAATAAAGAACAAAAAGATTTAGTAAAGATTATCCGGACCTAAGAGCCGATATGATTTATATGTGCGGAAATGCATGTTTTTTTAATTTCCGTCACGAAATGGTGTGGTCCGGGGATAAGACCTGTCCCGAGCTAGCACTTCATGTATGTTCGCTTTGAACTGCGGTCATTTTTAAACAGCTGCCAGAGGCAGCCTCGTGCATTGAGGAGAAATGGATGTCGAGCCCGATGCGGATGCCCCTCGCTTATGCCCAAACTCAAATAAAACTAAACAACGATTCATCTACTGACAACATTCCGCCACTTTCAGAATTCCGTTCTAATGTTCCTGAGATGCCCAATCCGGATTTTATTCCCGTCGAATCAACTTCCGATTTCTTGCACAGCGCGGCACGGATCATTCGTTCAGGCGACACGATTGTCGAAATTGGCTGCGGACGCGGCGAACGAGCCATGACTTTAGGACGCCTGACCGGTTCTATGGGGTACGTCATTGGCATAGAAAGTTCACCCGAGGCCATAGCCCAGGCACGCCGGATCGCATCCGAGGCCGGCATGAGCCATATGGAATTTTATCTTTGCCGTATCGACACCATTCCGCTGCCGGCTGACGCGGCGGATTGCGTGCTTAGCGAAGGGCTTGCCTGTTCCGCGGCGGGCAAAATGGCCGTGTTTCGCGAAATCTATCGCGCCCTGAAGCCCGGAGGACGCATGCTGGTTCACGATATCGCCGTGAAAAAGTTACTGCCGCCGGAAATCGCCGACTCCATGGCCGAATTCGCGTGTGGTCTGGCGGGTGCCATTGAAATTTCAAGTTTCAAACATGTTGCGGCGCGCGTTGGCTTTACCGATGTTCGGGCCTCGGAATGGGATCTGCAGCACAGAATCCATTCGCTTTGGGAAGATGCGCCGGCTTCATTTAAGCCGAGGGTTGTTCGATTTAATAACGGTCATTCTGAAATGACCGGAAATATTGCTTTTTCCAATGCGGAACCACCACCGCAAAAAGACCAATGGCTTTCAGAATTTATCACAGGCGTGCGTTTGGAAGCGGTTAAACCGCTGTAGGTACACAAAGTTTCCCTTAGAGCATTTCCACTACAGATATGGCGTATGCGTTGGTGTAGACGGGATTGGCCGCAAGCAAGAGCGACAAGGCGGGTTTGCCAAAACCCGTCGCTCAGCGATGACGCAGCGGACGACCCCGTCTGTGCCAACCCGTAAGGGTCGCTTCAAGCGACGCGGACGCTATAGCTGGAGTGGAACTGCTCTAAATATCCTGATATACACGTTGGATATGGAAATTATTTAGAAGCTATCGGCTGCTGGCGCTGACCGGTTAGCTCCATAAGCTTTGCCTGTGTACTGCGGTCGGGTTCGCCCGGTTCCGGACGCAATTGAGTCCAGGTTCCATTGGATGAAAGTTCCCACGCCTGCCGATTATCGGCGAGCATGACATCCAGAATTTCCCGCAGCCGCGCCCGCAGCAGGGGATTTTCAATCCCCACTGCGGCTTCCACGCGATGGTTCAAATTTCGGCTCATCCAATCGGCGGAGCCGGTATATATTTCTTCCTTGCCGTCGTTGTAAAACCAGAAAATGCGTGAATGTTCCAGGAACCGGCCGATGACGCTGCGCACGCGTATATGTTCGCTCATGCCTTTAATCCCGGGTCGCAGGCAGCAGAATCCTCGGACGATCAAATCAATCTTAACGCCGGCGTTGCTGGCTTTATATAAAAGCTCGATTATGTCCGGATCTTCCAGCGCGTTGATTTTGGCGGTCAGTGCCGCCTTGCGTCCGGCCTGGGCGTGTTCGATTTCCCGCTGGATCATGTCTCGAAAACGTTTGCGCATCGTCACTGGTGCTACCAGCAGCTTGCGATAATCGTTTTTCAGCGAGCGCCCGGTCAAAAAGGCGAACAAATCCACCACGTCCTGGCAGACGTCGTCCTGACAGGTGAATAAGCCCAAATCAGTATAAAGTTGCGCGGTTCGGGAATTGTAATTACCTGTGGAAATGTGGGCGTAAGAACGCACCATATCATCTTCCTGACGGACCACCAGGGCTATTTTGGTATGCGTTTTAAGGCCCAGTATGCCGTAAACCACGTGGGCGCCGGCGCTTTCCAGGGCCTGAGCCCATTGAATATTGCTCTCTTCATCAAAACGCGCCTTGAGTTCAACCAAAACCACTACCTGTTTGCCCGTTTCCGCCGCCCGTGCCAGCACAGATACGAACGGCGAATCTCCGCTGGTGCGGTAAAGGGTCATTTTGATCGCCAGGACCTGTGGATCATCCACGGCGGAGAGAATGAATCGTTCGACTGAACTATTGAAACTTTCATACGGGTGATGCACCAGTATGTCGTTTTGCCGGATAATACCGAAAATACTCGCGTCGGGATCCGCCAGGGCAGGTGCACAAACTGATTTCCAGACGGGCAAGCGCAACGCCGGCCGATCCAATGATCCAAGGCTCATCAGATCGACCATGCCCAGCGGTTCAGGTTCTTCAAACAGGTCGCTTTCGTGGATTTCCAGGCCGTCCAGAAGATAATGCCGCATTTCCGCGGACATATCCGGCGAAATCTGCACGCGAACGGTTTCCGCGAAACGCCGCGCACGCAATTCCTCCTGAACCACTTCCAGCAAATCCTCAGAATCGTCCACGTCCGCTTCAACTTCTGCGTTGCGGGTCACCCGGAAGCAGCGCGATTCAACAATTTCCATTCCCGGGAACAAGGTCTGCAACTGCCCCTGAATAAGGCTTTCCAGCGGGACAAAACTAATGGCCCCGGCTTCTTCGATTTTGAACCAGCGTGGGAACAGGCGCGGCACTTTAACGCGGGCGAAGAGCGATTCGATATGACCCGGTTGTTTGAGTAAAACGCCTATGGAAACGCTCAAATTGCTGATGAACGGAAACGGATGCCCGGGATCCACCGCTAAAGGAGTAAGCACGGGAAATACATAACGCCGGAAATATTCCCCCGCCTGCTGTTGTTGGTGGGATTCCAGGCGATCATAAGTCCGCAAAAATATATTTTGCTGGGCCAGTTGCGGCCGGAGCTGTTCGCGCCAAATGGTATCCTGAAGATTCGAAAGTTCAAAAAGCCGTTTGCGCACCAGATCGAGCTGTTCCCTGTGACTGAAGCCGTCAGATCCAATTTCATTAGGTTTCGCGACGATCAACCGTTTGAGCAGGCCAATGCGCTTCATGAAAAATTCATCGGTGTTGCTGGCGAAAATCGCCAGGAACTTGACCCTTTCCAGCAATGGATTCCGATGGTCCATGGCTTCATGCAGAACTCGATAATTAAAATCGAGCCAGCTTAAATCGCGGTTAAAAAAGCGGCTTTCACCCGCGGCGGGGGCGGTCGGCGGAGTAATGGACTTTTTTTCAATTACGCTTGGCTGAGGCATCGTTTATTTAACTCCACAGGCGCTCTGCTGCCTGAAACCATCCATTATATCGGCTTGATGAAGTTATCGCGATTGAGAGCCTCTTCCAAAATGAAGCGGCCCCGCCGCCGTCCTGTTCCCTGTCACCTATTACCTAAAAATGCTCTTCTGATCCACTGATCTAAATTCGCCTGTTCTCGGCGTGGCTATGGCCACGCCGTGGCTCTCCAGCTTGAGTCATACAGCCCCGTGGTGGAAACCCGGGGCTTCGTGGTCCAAATCAGTGCCAATCTGCGTCATCTGCGGATTCGTCGTGTTGTTGTGGTAAAAAATCTCTCTGTGCTCTCAAATGTAGAACAACCTCTCCAGGTTGTTCCAAGCCCCGGGATTTCTTCCCGGGGCTAAGTCATGTGGGACAGGCATCTTGCCTGTCATTTTTAATTTTTACTTTTGACTTAATCTATTCACTGTCAGCTGTACCCTATCCCCTAATCTATCCCCTAAATCAAATGACCCATGGAAAAAGTTAGTCAGCACTGCCAATAAAACTATTAAGTTTTTCTGAAAGAACCACGGATTGCCTGAGTTGTGGATCGTGACTGGTCTGGGCATATATGGATTGAATTTGCCCAAGGAAAATTTCAGGTCGATATTGGCTCTCAAAATCAGCTTTTGCTTCGCGTCCCAAGTTTGCTCTAAGTTGAGAATCACCGACGAGCGTGTTGATGCACCCGGCCAGTTCTTTAGGATTTCGCGCGGGAACCAATAGCGCGTTGCGGCCATCCTGAAGAATTTCCCGTGTTTGCGCTGTTGCAGTGCTTATAATCGGCTTTCCGGCCGCCATCGCTTCCAAAAGGCCATTCATACCCACAATCTGATCTGGAGTAAACACGACAAGTTCACAAATCTTCAGAAGCTGGCGCCATGATAATTGTCCCGGCGCCATGGCGATCAAACCCGGATCTTCGATCGTGTCCCTGAAGTATTTATACCCGGTCAGTGAATTATTCAATTCGCTGCAGATAGTTGAATCTGTTCGGATAATGCCCCAAATCTGGGGCCGAATTTTGGCTACAATCGCCAGCGCCCAGATTCCATGCTCGTGATGGACATTTTTCTCCGGCCAGCCGCCCAGCAGCACCACAGGGCCGTCCTTTGGTTCCATGCCCAGATAACGACGAAAATCTTTGGGCAGCGTTGGAGCGGCGTTTATTTGCCGGATTCCGGGGTTAATCTTCACCATTCGCTGCGGTGCAATGCCCGAGGTCAAAAGGGCATCCAGCGTTGATTGCCAGGGAGATACCAACAGCCAGGGTCTTTGACGAAAAGAGTCCAGAACTGGTTTGGCCATATTTTGCGACAAAGGGGTCTGAAGAAAAATAATGTGTGGGCCATCGAACTCAATTTTACTTGATAAAGCCCGGAGCCCCCAGATTCCCCACGCATGAATATGAGTCGGCTCGAAAGATTTAATGACTTTGTGGATGCCGCGACGAATTGCCGGATCCCAGATGGAAATCCCACGATTCCATTTCAGCGACTCGCGAGATATGCCCGCTAAAAGCGCCGCTTCAGCCCAGTCCCGATGGCCTAAAACCAATACAGTATGGCGTCCCGGTACGCCGTTGGCGATCAGCGCGACGGTATCCAATGTGTCCAGGCCGCAGGTACAGTCAACCAGATGCAGAACATTCATTGTGGCACACGTTTTCGGAACGCAGGCGTCCCGCCTGCCTCAAAATCTGTTCCCTGTACCCTATCACCTATTACCTAAAAATGCTCTCCTGATCCACTGATCTAAATTCGCCTGTTCTCGGCGGCAACGCCGCCGTGGCTCTCTAGCCTGAGCCATACAGCACCGTGGTGGAAACCCGGGGCTTCATGGTCCAAATCAGTGCCAATCTGTGCCATCTGCGGATTCGTCGTATACTTCGTGGCCTCCGCCGCCGTCCTGTTCCCTGTCCCCTGTCACCTCCGTTGTCGCCTATTCCCACAGGATGTCCGCGGTGTCAAATACCGGTCCATCAGTGCAGGTAAGTTTATAAACCCAGTCTTTCCAGCCGGCGGGCCGGAATTTAATTACACAACTCTGGCAGGTTCCCATACCGCAGGCCATGGGCTGTTCCAGCGAAGCCTGGCAACGAAGGTTGAATGCCGCAGCGACATCGCCTGTAGCGCGCATCATGGGCGTCGGGCCGCAACAAAATACAATCGTTTCCGGCGGCAGGGAAGTTCGTTTCTTCTGTAGCCAGTCGCGTAAAGCAGCGGTGACAAATCCTTTAACGCCCATCGAACCGTCATCGGTGGTAATGATGCTGGAAATGCCGTGTCGGGCGAATTCCTGGGCACAAGGCAATGGGTTTGGCTCCGCACTGGGCTTCGGCGCCGATGGAGGGAAAGTCAGAGAAACCAAATCGGCGGACTGTGCGCCCATAAAAGTCACGGCTTGAATGCCTGCTAAGGCGAGGAATTCGGCCAGATAAATCATCGGCGGTATGCCAACGCCTCCGCCGACCAATAACGCCAGACCCGTGGGACCTGGAAGCTCGAAGCTGTTGCCCATTGGTCCTAATAAGTCCATGGCGTCACCGGTTTTTAGTTTCTGCATGGCTTGTGTGGTCTTGCCGATCACGCGATAAATAATGTCCAAATCAGCGTATGGCCGGCCATTGGCGTCCGTAGCGTCACGCCGTCCGGCAATGGAAAACGGGCGGCGCAGATATGGCCGGCTGCCAAGAAAAAATGGCTCACGGAATTTCGGCGCCGGGCGGCCCAATTGCCATTCCAATTCACGCAATTCGCAGTCATTCTCACCGGCCCCCGGTTTTTTATCAGCCAATATTTGGACAAAATTGCCCGGATAACTGGCCGGAAATTCCGGCGTCCGCACGGTTAGCCGATAGTGCTCGCGGCAAAGAAGAACATTTTCCACCACTAAGGCTTCGAAGCTGCCTCGTTGCGGGTAGATTTCAGGTAAAGTTTTACCGGTCGTGGGCATTTTTTCTCGCTCATGTCTAAGCGCTCTTCAGGCTGCTTAAGATAATCCACCGTTATAGCACCTGCCAGCGGCGGCGTCGCGTCCGGAAAATGTTATTTGTTTGCGAGCTTAGAATTGTATTTATAGGCGAACGATGTTTATCGGAAATGCCTTAAAAACGAGGGGAAAATCGCCAATATTTTTCGATGTCATGCGCTGAACCTGTCGATAGTAAATCTGTGCTGATCGACGAAAGTCAAAAGCAAATCTGCTGAAGATCGGTACCTGGGAAAGACAGAATAGAACGTAGGACGATAAACCGGCGCAAATCTATTGCTGGAAAAATTTCGATCCTGATGCATCTGTCTTACCGAAACGACGTTGAGAATTGAAAATTTGAATCGGTATTCCATCGGAGGGAGCGAGAGCCTCCGGAGGGAGTGAGAGGTAGTTACACAGGCATGCATAAGCATGCACCAGATCGATATGGCTCAGTCTGAGCCGCCGCGCCAGACGGTGCGAACACAAAAAATTTGCGTGACCACGGACGGGGTTCAAGGACGTTCTGCGCTTTGCAGTTCCCACTGGAGGTAGAGGGAGGTGGGGAGAGACACGCACCGGCAACTCGGCATTAAACCGCTGAGTTGCCGGGCTTTTTTATGTGCAAAGAAAGCCAAGACATCTCTGCTCGCCTTCTCACCTGATCTAAATTCGCCTGTTCTCGGCGTGGCTATGCCATGCCGTGGCTCTCTAGCCTGAGCATAGCCCCGGGATTTCTTCCCGGGGCCATCGTCGTGTCGTCGTGGTAAAAACTCCCGACTCCTGTCTCACAACTCCCAACTCGGCGGCGGAGCCACGCCGAGTCGGGAGACGGGAGAACGGCGTAGCCGAGTCGGGTGTTGGGAGACAGGAGACGGGAGCGACGGCGCGGCGAAGCCACGCCGAGATAGTAGTTGTGGGAAAGGTGATCAGGTGATCGCAGGTGATACGAGACCCGCAAAAATATATTTATTTAGCCCCCAGCCTTATTTCTCTCCTGATCTCCTGCTCAACCCGCACCTGCTCTATTTTGGCCTATGGTTAAAATTTTGATCAGTAGAAAAGGTGAACAGTAGACCGCAGGTGAAAAGATTCGATTACAGGAAGCCTTTATTTTTCCCCAGCCTTATTTGCTCTCCTGATCTCCTGTTCCAAATT
>DATJSN010000081.1:0-7600 GCA_035504095.1 Phycisphaerae bacterium
TTGAAACCGGGGATTTACTCTTAACCACGAATTATAAAGCCGATATAATGTTCCCTGTCTGAATGATATCCATATGGGTATTTATAGCCAGATTATGGATTGTCTGTTCCGGATATGTTTTTTCAGACATATCATAAGGAGATAAATCAAATATGGATGCGTCTAAAAAGACATACGGCATGAATGTGGGCCTGGTTCTGGTATGTCTGGTTATTGTTTTCCTGGCACTTGTATATGAATGGAATATAGCCCGTATCACCGAACAGAATCTCCAAACTCAGCTTACCAATACTCAAGCCCAGTTTATGAATACTCAAACCCAACTTACTTATACGCAAGCCCAGCTTTCCAATGCCCAAACTCAGCTTACTTATTTGCAAGCTCAGGTTGCGAATATGCAAATTCAGCTTGCCGCGCCAACTGTTCCAGTCACAGTAAGTTTTCACGAAACTCCACTGGGTCCAGGACTGGTTGGGCAATTTAGAAATACATCTACTAAACCATTGGTTGTTGTGGGAATATTTATCAATCCTGCGCTCAATAAAACCGTACAAAAAGCAATGATCCTGCAGCCCGGCAAGATCGACGAAATAGGCTATGACACGGGCTTTGCTTTTTATCCCGGTGATACCATCACCCTCTCATCCGCAGGATATGGATCAGTTAAAGTAATCGTGCCATAAAAAGCCTATACCGTTGCTTTCGCTTTACTTGAACCGTTCTTGCCGGCTTTGGTCTTGCCGGTTTCGGAAGCGGAACGGACCTGTTTGACGGTCGAGCGGGCTTCTTTGGCGATACCCGCACCACGGTTCTGGGCGTCTAATTTGCCCGCGAAATCCCTGGCTTTGCGATTTTTCCAGCCTTTGCGGTGGTAGGCATAGCCGGCGATCAACGGAAGCGCTAGGGTCGCTTCGGAATAAACCATTTGTTCGTAAACGATGTCCACCTTGCCCCAACTGCTGGCTTCACGCAGCGTGGAACTCGATAGCGCCCCGTCGCGAACGTCAGCGACGGTAATTTGAATGGCGTATTTATGCATCGGGGCGTCGGCGGCGAGAATTTCCGCGGCCACCACGATGTCCTGAGTGAAATTCTTGGGTACCCCCCCGCCGATCATGAAGATGCCTGTTTCACGATTCATGAGTTTGATCTGGGTAAGTTCGCGGAAATCCTTGGCGGAGTCGATGCTGATGTGATTGTCCGGACGGTTGAGTTGGTGAACGATCAGGCCGAAACCAGCGGAACAATCGGAAAACGCCGGGCAGAATATCGGCACGCCCTTTTCATAAGCCGTGAGCACGATACTGTCGCGGTTTTTAGCCTTGGTGGTCAGGTAGCGTCCCATGGCCTGGATAAATTCACGGCTGGAAATCGGGCCGGGTTCGAGCGAATCGGCGATGATGCGCGTAGTGTCGTCGCAGATGCGCAGCTCGTCTTCATCAATATAGGTGTCATAGATGCGGTCGATGTGGAGTTCACGAAGCATGACGTCGTCGGCGTATTGTGAGCCGATGTAATGGCGGTAACCGAGCGCTTCAAAAAAGTCCTGATCGACAATGTTCGCACCGGTGGAAACGATGGCATCAACCATGTTATTGCGGATCAGATCGACAATGATTTTTTTAAGTCCTGCGGAAATCAGCGAACCGGCGAGTGTGAGTATCACAGCGCACTCGGTGTCGCGAAGCATGCGATCGTAAATGTCGGCAGCGCGGTAAAGATCGCGCGAAGAAAAGGCCATCGATTTCATCGACTCGACCAGAGGAACGATGCCGGGGTGGGCGGTGATGTCAAAATGTTCGATGGTTTGACGCAGGAGATCTTTACGATTGATTTTGGCCATAAGACAGTCCTCTATTTTAGATTTATAGGCAATAAGAAATTTTATCCGGAAACGGCGGGGATAAAAGGGGGCAAATGTTAAATATTCATGAGCTCAATTTGTTCACAAAATAATAAAGCCACCGCTTTTTCTGGAAAGTGGAGAGGCTTTGGCCTGTCAGCGCCGCCAGCTATTCGGGCGCCTGTCAGCACCTTGCCTGTCCACTTGGCGGTCGCTCCTGGAATCACCATCTATGGGCATCGCCAAGGCGTGTCGTTTTACCGACGATTCCGTGCCTGCGACCTGCGGTGGCTACATAAGTTAGTATAGCACTTACAAAGAGTGGTTCAAGGAAAATCACAAAAATTTTTTGAGAATCTCTAATTTTTTCAACACGATGGGCTTCATAGAATTACACGGATGACATTGATAAAACTGACCTGATTTTTTCCAAATCCGTGCTATCAGTGTAATCCGTGGTTTAGTCGGATAAATGAGGCGGCGGCGAAATCGCGGAGAAAGTAGTAAGTTGAAAATAGAGACTGGTTTGCGCCAAAAAGTTCGGGCCGGTTTTTGAAAACCGGCCCGCTTGCCTGTGGTACTTTATTTGCCTTGTAACCCACACAACTATGTGGATCACTGCGCACATCGCCGGTGACAACGTGTCACCAGATCAATGGCCGTACGACGGATGGCCGCACGTAAACCAAGCGCCCTGGTTTATAAAAACGAACGCTCGGGGGAAAACCTGGCGAACTTAGCGTCCGCCGGCCTTTTGTGACTGGAAGCAGTCACGACAGTAAACCGGCCGATTGCCGGATGGTTTAAAAGGAACTTCAGTCTGTTGGCCGCATGCCGCGCATGTGGCTGGAAACATTTGACGCGGGCCTGAAGAAAATCCGCGACCGCCGCCGCCGCCCCCTCCGCCGCCGGAACGGGAAGAAAAGCTACGACCTCCTCTGTTGCCGCCGTCGCCTTGCTGGCTCTTACGGGCCTCGCGACAGCTCTTGCAGCGTTTGGGTTCATTAGTGAAGCCACGTTCGGCGAACCGCTGCTGCTCGTCCGCAGTGAACGTGAACTCTGCGCCGCAATCGACGCATACGATGGTTTTGTCTTCATAAGACATACTTGTGCTCCCTGGAGTTAACCAGACATGAGATGTGAAAAAACTCGATGGGCGGTGCGGGAATGGCTTCGGCCAACCTCGAACTCGGGCGCTACAGCCCACAGGCGTAAAGCATTATATGTCAATGGTACGAAAATACAAATCATTTTTTGAAATTTTTTACCCTTTCCAACCCCCTATTTTCCCTTTAACATCGCAAAAGTCCGATTACAATGCCTAAAAACACCTTGCAGGCAGCCGCGGTGAAGGAGTGCAGTCGTGTCTAATTTGCCCAGTTTTAAACCCGAAGATATTCGCAATATCACATTTATTGGCCATGCTGGGGCTGGAAAGACCACTTTGGCTGAGGCTATAGCCCATCGATGCGGTGTAATCACCCGCATGGGTTCGATTGAAGAAGCCAATACGATTTCCGATTTTGAGCCGGAAGCCCGCCAGCATAAACACTCAACCAATTCCGTCCTTTTATTCGTCAATTATCAACAGCGCGAAATTAATCTGATTGACACGCCGGGCTATCCGGACTTCATCGGCCAGGCGCTGGCTTCGCTGCCGGCGGTCGAAACGGCGGTGATTGTTGTGAATGCACAACAAGGGCTCGAATTCAATGCACGCCGACTTTATCACGCCGCAGGTGAACTGGGCCTGGCACGGATGATTGTGATTAACAAAATCGATCTGGCGCCTGATTTAGAGGCGCTGGTTGAACAACTTAAAAGCAGCCTGGGTTCGGAACTGCATTGCATAAACCTTCCATGCAAAAATGGCAAGGATGTAATCGATTGTTTCGACCACGAAGCGGGCGAAGCGGACTTCAGCAACGTTCAGGAAATCCATCGAGAGATGGTCGAGTCGATTGTGGAAATGGACGATGAGGATCTGGAAAAATATCTGGCTGGTACGCCGATCGCGATGGAAGAACTGCGGCGATGTTTTATCAAGGCCATGAACGCCGGTCATGTTGTTCCAATTCTTTTTACTTCGGCAAAAAACCAGGTCGGTATTGACGATCTTCTGCATATCCTGGCGGAAGACGCGCCATCGCCGGTGACGGCGAAACCCAAACGCCTGCGACGCGTCAATCCGGCCAATACCGAGGAAAGCCAGCTTGTTGAATGCCCCGCCGAAGCGAACTCGCCGCTGTTGGCCCACGTGTTTAAGGTGACCACCGACCCATATGTGGGCAAGCTGTGCATGATGCGCATTTTGCAGGGCAAGCTCGATTCAAGCACGGCATTCCTTTACGGAGCCGACAGGAAAACGCATAAGGCGGGGCATGTGTTGAAGGTCGAAGGACGCGATCATCCTGAAGCGGTTGTGGCCTATGCCGGTGATATTGTCGCGGTGGCCAAGCTCGATGACCTGCACGTGGATCAAATCGTTCATGCTCCTGCGGCGGAATACAACCTCCGGCCGATTCCACCCAAATATCCCACCCCAATGTTTTCGATGGCGGTGGAACCAAAGTCACGCGGCGACGAAGTTAAAATTTCCACCGCCTTGGCCAAGCTGACCGAAGAAGATCCTACTTTTCGCACCACACACGATCCGCAGACACATGAACTGATCATCCACGGCCTCGGCGATCTGCACTTGCGGGTGATGCTGGAAAAAATGAAAAATCGTTTCAATCTGGAAGTCGTTTCACGCCCGCCGCGCATTGCATATCGCGAAACCATCGGGTCCAAAGCCGAGGGGCATTATCGCCATAAAAAGCAGACTGGCGGAGCCGGGCAATTTGGCGAAGTATTTTTGCGGATTGAGCCGCTGGAACGAGGCGCGGGGAGTGAGTTCGTGAATGAAGTTTTCGGCGGTACGATTCCATCGCAATTCATCGGTTCGGTGGAGAAAGGCGTTAAGGACGCCCTGGAACGCGGGCCTCTCGGCGGGTATCCGGTCCAGGATGTTCGCATTACCGTTTATGACGGCAAAAGCCATCCGGTTGATTCCAAAGACATCGCTTTTCGCATTGCCGCAAAATACGCCGTTCGGGACGCGATCATGAAAGCCCGGCCGGCGTTGCTTGAGCCGATTGTTTCGCTGGAAGTGGTGGCGCCGGAAGCCCAGCTTGGCGGTATCACGGGCGATCTGAATGGCCGCCGCGGGCGAATCACCGGAACCGATTTATTACCCGGTTCAATGGCGGTGGTTCGGGCCTCAGCACCCCTGGCTGAATTAACTCAATACGACAGCCAACTACGCAGTGCTACCGGCGGACAGGGGAGTTTTGTGATGGAATTTTCCCATTATGACCCGGTGCCACCCACCGTTCAGGCGAAAATCGCCGCACAATATAAACCTCCTGAGGAAGAATAAGCGGCTCTAATCATCGAGTTATCATTTGCATGACCGGTCGGGGACATCCATTCGCTTAACCTGTTTGTGATCAGACAAAAATGCTATAATGTTCGGAACGAACTTAAGGGCCCTATTATTTAAATCTGGAGGAATTCCGGTCATGGTTTTTACATACGTTATGCGCAACACGGCACTCATCGCTTCACTAGCGGTTTTGTTTGGTATCGGCGGAGCCGCGAATTTTGCCGGCGCTACTGCAACCACCCAGCCTGCAGCAGCAACTTCACAACCATCAGAATCCTCCGACAACGGCGGTTTGAATCTGGTGGCGGAAATCGATCTGAACGGCGAACTGCTTGAATCGCCCCGCGGCTTTTCACTCTCCCTGGACAATTTCGGACCGAACGATCAACCCTCTCTAACCAAGCTGCTTGATACACTCAAGCGCGTCAAAGACGACGATTCTCTTTCGGGCGTATATCTGAATCTAAGTGATTTTGATCTTACGCTGGCGCAGACACAGGAGCTTGGCCAAATGTTTGATCAGCTTCGCTCCGCCGGCAAAAAGATCGCCATTTATGCTTCTGATTTTGACACCAACACTTATCTATTGGGCATACATGCCGATACGCTGGCGATGGCTACACATGGCGAACTTTATATTCCCGGCGTCGAGCTACAGCTTATGTTCTTCAAGGGCTTGCTGGATAAATTCCACATTCAGGCCGACATGGTGCAGATTGGCAAATTCAAAGGTGCGGAAGAGCCTCTCACACGCTCGCAGGCAAGCCCGGAGTTTGCCGCACAGATCACCGGCCTGGTGAATTCCTGGTATGACCAGATTATTTCAGAAATCGTCCAATATCGACACATTTCCCGCGTCGCGGCCATCAACGCCATAGATGAAGGGATTATGGAAGGCGTTGACGCCAAACAACTCGGACTGGTCGACAACCTCGTGGACGCGCAGGACATCAATACATGGATTCAGCAGAACTTTGAAGGCGGTTGCGCGCTGATTCACGACTTTGACCAGGAAACCCCGCAACAGGTGGATCTGAGCAGTCCTTTTGCATTATTTCAGCTTCTGGGCTCATCCACACCTGACAAACGTACCGAGCATCCAGCCATTGCCGTCATTTGCGCCACGGGAACCATTGTGGATGACACACCTGACGCTTCCGACGATGAAAACGATGATGTGATTATGCCGGCCAATATCAGGGATGAAGTCCAAAGTGCTCTGGATGATCCGAACGTCAAGGCGATGGTACTGCGGGTGAATTCTCCAGGTGGTTCGGCAGAGGCCAGCGAAATCATCTGGCAGACGCTTCATGCGGCCAATCTAAAAAAGCCTCTGTTTGTTTCGATGGGTGATGAGGCCGCCAGCGGCGGATATTATATTTCATCTGCAGGACGGGAAATTGTTGCCGATCCGTGCGCCATCGTCGGTTCGATCGGCGTGGTGGGCGGTAAAATCGTAATCGGACCGCTGCTTGATGAAGTCGGCATTACCACACAGACTTTTTCGCTGGGCGAACACGCCGGGCTTTTTGATGAAACTCAACCCTTCAGTCCAGAAGAGCGAGAATTCGTCACCAAAATGATGCTGCAAACTTACGCGCTTTTTACACAGCGCGTGATGGCCAGCCGGGGTAAAAAAATCGCCGATATCAATCAGGTTGCTTATGGACGCCTGTTTTCCGGCGAAGCAGCGGTGAAAGTGGGACTTGTGGACCAAGTCGGCACTCTGGACGATACGATCAAGCTTGCGGCCGACGCCGCAGGCGTGCAGGAACCTTATGATATTGTGGTATATCCGCAGGCCAAAACTTTTGCTGAAATCATCAAGGACCGTTTCGGGGTTCAGACCAGTTTGCCCATTGGAGTATCGGCACTGCTTGCGGGCATGCCCCATCAGTATCAGCAAACAGTTCTTGAGATGTTTCAGATCGTGCGTCTGATTCAAAGCGACGATGTTGTTCTCGCCGCTCCCGTGGGTTTTGTGGAAAAAAATTAGTTATTGTTATTTAGCCACAAAGGTCACAGAAAACTCAGAATTTGGAATGCGGAGCGAAACCTGGACACAGCTGGTTTGTGTTATCGACTATTTTGGGGATTTTTCAAATCAAAAACCAGTTGCGTCCGGCTCTGTCTCGACCCCTTGATTATTCGCGCCTATGAAACTTGCGCTTTGGCGCTGGTTAGGATAAATCATTAAGGATGATGACCTGTCAATCGCCACGGAAGGTGATGCTGGTGGCTCACCATTTCGCCCGGAGAGTATTGCCTGCATACTCCACCAAGTTCAGCCGGCATGATTTTACACTCCCGCAACTCTTCGCGTGTCTGGT
>DATJSN010000082.1:0-26746 GCA_035504095.1 Phycisphaerae bacterium
TCCAGAATCTCCACTGACGACCGACGTTGATGAACGTCCACACCTACGTAGTACATATGCAAGCCTCCTTTCTGGCTGGTGGCGATCTGAACACAGGTTGACCCCGTTCGTCCAGACTGCGAGGCTTGCTTCATAGTTTCAAATAAGGATGTTCAGCAAGATTTGTTCTTGTTCGCAAAATTGCGAACGCGCTGAGTAGGGCGTCATCTGTGGAATCTGACTTCGGTGAGCGCTCTTCGTTGATTACTTACTGTTTCAATTGCATTTGCCATCGCCCGACTCAGAACTGCGGCGGAGCCGCTTAACCTGAATAGACTTTTCAACAATCTTTTTTGGGAATTAAAAAGCCCCGATCGGGATTTATTGAGTCCACCGCATTTCTAGAATTGTGCCAATTCGCAATAGATGCCCTCGAATGGATGGCGAGGCGGAGATTTCCATCCATAAAAACGGTTACCAAAATTCATTTTTCACAGCATCAAAAAATTTATAGAGCGGCTTTATCCCATAGAGAAGATAGTTCAAAGTTTTAGTTTCTACAGGTAACGAAATGCTGCCATCTTTATTCGTCGCAACGGATTTGCTCGATTTAAGCTGGACTTGTGCACGAAGATTAGTTATAAGTCCATATTTTTTAAGTTCAAAAGATCCATCGACACCGTAATCTTCGATACGTTCATCACGAAAAATAATGTTGTCTTGTCCTCGTAAGAATGCATTTAGGGCATTGATGCTAGTGCGTTGCAGGCCAGCATTTGCATCTGATTTTGGTAATAGACCTAAATTGTCTTGAGATGATTCTGACAAAGACAGCCTCCAATTACGTTCGTTAAATTCTAATCTTGGACAACTGTTGTTTGTATTCTATCTAGGAAGGCTCTCAGAGCGTACTTTGGTCTTCCTAATCTCCTATATTCCACATAAAAATTTCCAAAAATTTTATCCCGGTCGGCTGATGACTATATAGAAGTAGTGCCGACGCAGGTCTAGCGCCCATCGTTGTGGAATTTATAGCTCGGGCATTCATTGCCGGGGTTAAATATTCCGGAGTGGTTCCGAAAATTGCACCATAAGAATAAAATGTGGGCATCAGAAAGCTGGAGCGGCTCTATGAAATTTCCCACGCAATTTTACTCTCTCTTGATTGTCGTTGTTTTTGCGGCTCTGCTGTCCGGTTGTCAGCAAAATCGGGAGTCCGCTTCGTCGGAAGAGGTCGAGGTGGGGCAGCCCGTTTATGTCGCGCCGCCGCCGATATATCGCGGTCCGTTGATCCATGCGGCTGTTATTCAAAGCCCGCCGCCGGTGATGATCGTGCGGTAAACACAACTTAACCACAGAAGACACAAAGCCTAATAGAGAAAAACCGGAGAGCTTTTTTCCTCTCCGCAGCCTCTATGATCTGTGTCGCTGAACTCAGACGGTTTCAAAAAGTTCGATTGTAGAAGCTTCTTTTTTCAGGGCACGGCGCAGGGCGTCAAGGCATTCGCCGTCGTAGGCCAGCCCGCGCTGCTCCTCCAGAATCGCCAGCGTTTCGTCGCAGGTTCGCGTAGGGTGATAGGCCCGAGGGTGATAAATTGCATCAAAGGCGCTGGCCAATGACAGGATTCTGGCGTGCGGCGGAATTTCGTCGGCCTTCAACCCGCGCGGATAGCCATTGCCGTCAAGCCGTTCGTGATGCGCGCCGGCGAGGAAGGCCAGTTCGGAAACGCCATCCACGCGCTTCAAAAGCTGTTCGGAAAAAACCGGATGGAATTTAACGCGACGCCATTCATCCGCGCCGAGTTTGAAGGGCTTATCCAGGATCGAATTGCTGATTCCCAGTACGCCGATGTCGTGCAGCATACCGGCGCGATAGAGCAGACGGGCGTCGTCTTCCGGCAGCCCCATTTCTCTGGCGATAAGCTGGGCGTAATTGGCCACACGAACGGCGTGGCCGTGGGTATAGGTGCTTTTGGCGTCGATGACCTCGCCAAAAGCTTCGGCGACGTTGTTAAGCTGCTTTTCGTCAATCTGCACAATATATTCCGCGGGTTCCAGGTCGCGGACAAGATGCAGAATGTCGCAGTTGCGCAGCGGATCGGTGAACGTGCGTTCTTCAGCAAGGCCTTCCAAAGCGCTCACAAACACGGGATCAAACCACGTGCGGCTGAGCAGGCGAATATGATTCAGCACCTCTTTAAGCGAAGTGGAAGAATGATAAAGATCAAAAACCTGCGCCAGCAAGGCGATGCGGCTGGCAATGGGAATCTGGTCGCCTTTTTTCTGTTCCGGTTCGCCATGACCGTTGTAATGCTCGTCCAGGCAGCGAATACCGTCGGCGACGCCAAGAGAGAGGCCCATGCGGGCGACGAGTGCGATGCTGCGCTGCGCACGAAATTTAATCAGGCCGCGCTGAATCTGCCGGCCCTGCAGCGCGAGCTGTGCTATTTTGCCGAGGCGTTTGAAGAAAGAGTCGCGCGGCGCGACGTTTTGCCAGAGAAAACGGAGCGCCTGTCCGAAGTTATATGTATCCACGAGCCGATACCGGCTTTTGACCTTAATGTCATCGTTGGTGAAAAGCGTATGAATCCGGCTGGAAATTCCGGTGCCGCCGATGTCTTTGAGCAGAAGAGTGAAATACAGATCAGAGAGTTTTTCGGAATCCAGGCCGACTCGCTCGCCGATGTGCATGCCGATCCAGCAACTGCGCAGGGTATGGCCGGCGGGATGCCCTTCAGCAAGATCAATGGCATAACTTAAGGGACCGATAATTTCAGAGAGCCTGACAGTAGACCGAGGCTGGTGCAAAAGGATGGTTTCATGGCGGATATCCAGAACCGCGGAATGTTGTGCCTGTTTCAAACGTGCTGACATAAGCGCACCTGCTAAAAAGTCCTCGGCCGGATTATCGGAATCTCCACGGACGCTGGGACGGCAAAAACCCGCGGGACTATGACATTTATCGGAAGAAATATTGCAGAGGCCTAGGCAATTCTGCGCAATCGGGGGTTATCAGACGGCGCTGCGCCAAGATCGGGTGGATCCGGATCAGGTAAACAGATGAACGAAACAAGAATTTTTTAATGACTTCGCACTGCCGATTATTGAAGAGAAAAATCGGCGTGCACGACGGCCATGATGGTTTTTTGATACGACGTCGTATCGTTGTTGCCCTCACTGGAAACGTCAGTGGAATAAAGCGGATTGACCTGAAACACGCCCATGTTGGCATCGATGATGCGGCCAAGTGCACCGCCGCTGTTGGAGGCAATCTGGTTGGCACGGGCCCGGGCGTCGGCGGTGGCCATGGCGAGCATCACGAGCTTCAGATCGGCAAGTTTGGTGTAAATAAATTGCGGATCGTTTGACGTGATTTGCACGCCGGACTTTATCAGGTCCGTGATCTGGCGGCTGACATCAGCAACTTTTTGAACATCCTGGCTGGTGACCGTGATGGTCTGAGAGAGGGTCCAGCTGCTGATCTGGTCGGTTTGGTTGCCGTGCGCATCGCGTTTAAAGTTGGCGGTGGTATCGATCGAAGAAATCTGTATTTTCTCGTCCGAAATACCGTGCGAATGCAGATAGGCGAGCGTCGCGTTCATGCCGGCTTGGAGCTGGGTATAGGCCTGCACCTGACTGGCGTTATCGCCTGTGATGGTAGCGGACCAGATAATCAGATCGGAAGCGATGTCCTTCTGGGCATATCCCACGACGCTGATGCTTTTTTGCGGGGCATGAACCTGCAGGTAAGCGAAGATGATCAGTGCGGCGCAAATGACGTTGGCCAGCGCGATTAAAGCGCCGGCGCGAAGCGTTACGGTAACGCGGGCGGGCAGATTAATTCCCGGTTTGTTTTCGCCGTCCATGGCTGAAAATCCCTAGAAACACTTAATTTCGTTTCTTATCCGACAGGCCATAACCTAACGGAGCAGCGTAGCAAATGAATAATGAAGGGAGCAAGAAAAATCCGGCTAGAAAATTTTATGGGACCTGCGTGGCTTCGTTGTAAAAACTATGATTTTGCCCGTTTCATAAAGCGAATCACAACACCATATTCCGGGGAAGCTAACCCATCGAGACTGTTGTGTTCGATATCTTCAAGATATCCGAGTTTACTGGTCCATTTTCCTGAAGGAAGTTGTAAAGCAGCATGGGTGCAGCCATAAGCATTGCCGTAAAGGGCAATTTTTTCAAACCCGCTTTCCAAGGCTTCGGTTTCACACGGAACAAAGCCATGCAAATTAAAAAATTTGCTGAATGAATCCAAACTGCCATCTGATGGTATTTGTTCGGGCCAAAAATAACCGCCACTGGGATCTATTCGCAAATCATTTTTTCCGATGGCCCAAGCATAACAGTTGTATTCAACTGTCGCTTCACTGGTAACGCGATAGCCGCTTTGCACAAGCAAAGGAAATTTGTCTTCGAGGTCCGATGGCATTTAAAGCTTATATCCCTGGCTTCGCCCCCATTGAATCCAAGCCTGTGCCATTTCACGAACTTTACCACGACTCGATGGAGGCACAGGATCTTCGCCAGTGATTTCGCGAAGCGCAAAAAACCAATATGCGGGAGTGCGAACAAGATCAGCAAGCAAAAATGGAATAACAGGCCGCCCCATTCTTATGATTTGCTGATAGGCAGGATGTTGCGAGGATTGAAGTACAGAGGAAATATGTGCACAGTCGTTCTTCCATTGCTGAGCAAACCTTCTAAAGTGAGCCTCTGTTTTCAAGTAGGTGGCTTGTCGCTGAAGTTCAACCACTTCCCGGAATTGTTGTGCCAATTCTTGACGAGCTGGCGAACTCCTGTCTAGGAGCGAATCGGCATAATCGCTCGTCTGCCATAGTTCATAATTGCGCGATTCTAAAGAATTATGTGCGGCTAAAGTCGGCATCAGCTAATCAATCTCCGAGTTTTATCGGTAATGCAGGCTTCAAACACTTCGTTTTTACGCCTACGAAGAGATTCAAGCAAGTCAAAAAAGTCTATCGGAATTTCCTTTTCTCGAAAAAGATCGATGTCCAGCATAATCGATACGCCATCTTCTCTATGCGGCGGCAAGATTGTTTCATTTAAAGTCAACCACGACTCTATATCTGGGTAAGCGAGCATAACCTGCATTAAAAATCCAGCCATAGCCTGGGGTAATCCTTTGGCAATTTCCGGCACTGTAAGAAGGTAATCTTTTAAATCACCCATTGGCAACGGAAATTCAAATCGGTTGATATATCTAACCTCAATTTTTGTAATTGCTTTAACATTCATTTTAGTCTGATAGTCATTCCAAATTTTAATGAATTCATCTCTTAAAGCTTCCCAATTTTCATAAGGCGTTAATCGGCTTAAAGATATTCCATCTGGCCGAACCTGAAGAGCGAACTTGCCGTCATTCGCCAGGTAAGACCAGCCGGTATGCTTTATCTGCAGGTGGACATCGTATTGCCCCGGTTGTGGAGTAACTTGTAACTGGTTATTCCCTAGGGCAGCAAATAGTTTGTAGGATTGCCCGATTCCAGCTAGAAATTGATCCAGTGGTGGTGGAGAAGCGGCATCAGGGGCAGGTATTGAAACATTGATCAATGCTTCTACAACAGGAGCATTTTTATAGCGTTTTGTTTCACTCATGGCGACATCTTATCCGACAATAAAAAGCCGACAAGCAGAAACAAAAACTGAATACCGAACACCGCGCCACGAAATCGTGGCGACTACTCCTGCTCTTCGCGGAGTTTGGCCAGAACGGTGTAGTCTTCGAGCGTGCTGGTGTCACCGATGGATTCCTTGCCGGCGGCGATGTCGCGCAGCAGCCGCCGCATGATTTTGCCGGAACGCGTTTTGGGCAGGCCTTCACTGAAGCGGATGTCGTCGGGGCGGGCGATGGCGCCGATTTCGCGTGTGACCCACGCCTTGAGTTCTGCTTTAAGTTCTTCGCCAGGCTGATGACCGGTTTTAAGCGTCACAAATGCCGCCAGGGCCTGGCCCTTCATTTCATCGGGTCTTCCGACGACGGCGGCTTCGGCCACCTTGGGATGGGCGACCAGCGCGCTTTCGACTTCCATGGTTCCCAACCGGTGGCCGGCGACGTTGACCACATCATCGACGCGGCCCATGACCCAGAAATAGCCATCCTGATCGCGGCGTGCGCCGTCGCCGGTGAAATAGAACGGAGGAATTTCACTCCAGTACTGTTTTTTGAAACGCTCATCATCGCCATAAACGGTGCGCAGCATGCTGGGCCAGGGCTTGCGGATCACCAGAAAGCCGCCGGTGTTGGGCTTAACTTCTTTGCCCTGGCGATCGACCACGGCGAGGTCCACGCCAAAGAAAGGAATCGCACAGCTTCCGGGTTTGGTCGGCGTGATGCCGGGCAGGGGCGAGCACATGATCGAGCCGGTTTCGGTTTGCCACCAAGTGTCGACGATGGGACATTTTTCCCGTCCGATAACCCGCTGATACCACATCCACGCCTCGGGATTGATCGGCTCGCCGACCGTTCCCAGGAGGCGCAGGCTGGAAAGGTTGTGTTTGTTGGGATATTCCTCGCCCCACTTGATGAACGCGCGGATGGCCGTCGGGGCGGTGTAGAAAACGTTGACTTTGTATTTTTCGATGATGGCCCAGAAGCGGTCCAGATCAGGTTGATTCGGAGCGCCTTCATAAATCACCACGCTTGCCCCGCACAAAAGCGGCCCATAAACGGTGTAACTGTGGCCAGTGACCCAGCCGATGTCGGCGGTGCACCAATAAATATCCGAATCGCGCAGATCGAAAATGTATTTGCAGGTCAGGTACGCGCCGAGCAGGTAGCCGCCGGTGGAATGAACGACGCCTTTGGGTTTCCCGGTGGTGCCGCTGGTGTAGAGGATAAAGAGCAGATGTTCGCTGTCGAGTTCTTCTGCGGGGCAATCGCCTTCCATGCCGGCAATGGCGTCCTCAAACCAGACGTCTCGTCCGGGAGTCATGGAAATTTGCTGACCGGTGCGTTTGACGACGAAGCAATGTTTGATGGTTGGTGTTTTGACGAGTGCTTCATCGACGTTTTTTTTGAGTTCGACAATTTTTCCGCGGCGCCATCCGCCGTCGGCGGTGATGACGGCGACGGCTTTAGCATCGTTGATGCGGTCGGCGAGGGCTTCGGCGGCGAATCCGCCAAACACGACGGTGTGAATTGCGCCGATGCGCGCACAGGCGAGCATGGCGACGGCGGCTTCGGGGATCATGGGCATGTAAATGGCAACGCGGTCGCCGGTTTTGATGCCGCAGACTTTAAGGGCGTTGGCGAAACGGCAGACTTCGCGGTAAAGCTGGTAATATGTGAAGGTGCGTGCGTCGCCGGGTTCGCCTTCCCAATATAGCGCGATCTTCTCGCCTTTGCCGGCCTCGATTTGGCGGTCGAGGCAATTCCACGCGGCATTGATTTTGCCGCCAATGAACCATTTGGCAAACGGCGGGTTTGACCAGTCCAGCACGCGGTTAAATGGCGCAAACCAGGAGAGTTCGCCGGCCATGCGGGCCCAGAATTTTTCCGGTTCATCAATGGACTGGCGGTAAAGCTGCTCATAAGTATCGCGCGAATTCAGGCGTGCCGCGGCGACAAAATCAACAGGTGGTTCGAAGAGGCGTTTTTCATTGAGGACGGATTCAATATGCGTGTGTGTGGCGGCAGTCATATTTCCTCATTTCTCCAGAACCGCGACAGATGCGAACTAACATTTTAACATATACAGGTGGTAAAGCGATAAAGATCTTTATCGCACCCCTGGAGAATCTAGCATGATCGTGGTAACGACAAACAATATTGAAGGCAAGGAAATACTTGAATACAAAGGACTGGTGCGCGGCATCGTGGTGCGGACGCCTACGGTCTGGCAGGTGATTGCGCGTGGCTTTAAAGGCCTGCTGAGCGGCAACAACATCCGTTACATGCGCATGTGTGAACAGGCGAGGCAGGAAGCTTACACGATGATGATTCAGCACGCGGTGGAACTGGGGGCCAACGCCGTGGTCGGTGTGCGTTACGACACGGGCGATCTGGGTGGATATCACGGATCGTCGGAAGTGTTCTGTTACGGCACGGCAGTGATATTGCGCTAGGTGATAGGTTATGAAGACTAACAAGAACCGGCCCCGGCAGGAAATGCCAGGGCTTTTTACTTTTTAACTTTTACTTTTTCCTTGGTTTGTAGCCTGTGTTTTGTGGACTCTCATTTAGTTGGCAATCTTGAAGCCCGTTTTACGAATTTCGCCTTTTTATCTGGTAGCAGATCCGGTTTAAAAGCCCGGGCCAAAGGGACCGCCCATGCCGCCGCCGTCGGGAGGCGGACCGTTTTCACCGGGATTTTCCGGCTGCTGCTGGTAAACGTCATCGCCGTTGAAAGTGTTGTTCTGCGACTGAAGCGTTGAGTTGTCAGTCACGGCGATGGCCTTGCCATCCAAACCCGCCTGATTGTCGGTGAAGGTGCAGTCTGTAATGTAAGCGATGGAACTGTCGTGGAAATTCGCGGCGCCGCCATAGCCTTTAGCGCTGTTGCCCAGAAAAGAGCAGTTGGTGAGCGTGACAATGGTGTTTTCAAGTTGCGAGGCTCGCGTGACGCTGAAAATGGCGCCGCCATGGCCGCCTGTAGTGTTGTTGCGAAATGCGCACCCGGTGAGTTTAGGGCGTGAACCGTAATCGAAATAAAGAGCTCCGCCGCGCCAGCGCGCCGAATTGGCAATAAATTCACAATTCGTGAACGTCGACACAACGCCAACGCGGTCGAGGACAGCGCCGCCATTATCAGCATGATTTTCAGCAAACACACACGCGGTAAAAACCGGCCTGGCGCGGTCGTAGCTGTAAACCGCGCCGCCATCGTGGGCAAAATTGTTTCTGAATGCACAATGGCTGATGGTCATCGCAAAGCCGGCAGCAAACGGAGAATTCGGTCGGGTCTGGGGACCACGTTGATAATCGATCAGGCCGCCGCCCTGGCCGTCGTAGCCTGTGCCGTTGGCGTATCCGCCGGTGATGATGAAACCGTCGAGCACGGCGCCATTGGCGCCAACCAGCACATGATAGGCGTGGTTGCCATCCAGCACGGTTACATATTTATTCGGGTCGCGCTCCGGGCCGTTGCCACTGAATCCGCCATAGACGCGCTCGCCGGGTTGCAAAACAAACGACGCCGAACGGTCGGAGCCAAGTTGGTACGTGCCCTCGGCGACACAGACCGTCGCGCCATCAGCGCCGGCGTCCTGAAGCGCGGCCTGCAGGGAAGAATAGGCGCTGCCCCAACTGCGGCCATCGCCGTTGCCGATATTCGAGGCTTTCACATAGACGACGCGCTTTGATGATGGAATCTCCTGCGGCGGCTCTGAAAATGGTTCTGGGGCTGGTGCGGCGCGATAGTGCTGCAATTGTTCGAGCAGTTGGGGTAATTGCGCCTCGGTGAATCGGCCGGGCTTGTAACCGGAATCGCCGTTAGTGGACTGCACGATCAACGGCGTATCGTCGTGCCAGTTATAGATGCCGGGATCGTCCCAGTCGCAGGTGTTGCTGGCGATCAGGCAATAGACCAGTGATGGATTGCTGGCCGGACCCGTCCCTTGATACAAAGGCGCGCCATAATCCACGGCGTGGTTTTGAGTGAATGTGCAGTAATAAAGCACGGGCGATGAACCGCCGTCGTTGCCGAGGCCGCCGGCGCTTTGCGCACTATTGCCGATGAAGAGGCAATTGATAAGCGTGGGTGAACAACCGAAGTCATCATACATTCCGCCGCCTTTTTGCTGGCACTGATTGTTTTGAAAGATGCAGTCGAGAAATATCGGCGCGGTGCCGAGGTCGTTGCTTACGCCGCCGCCGCGACCGCCCGCGAAGTTGTCGCGGAAGATGCAATTGATGAAGACCGGAGCTTTGGAGTTTTCGCCGGGGCGCGGCGGGAACGATGTGGCGGTCATGTTGTATACTGCGCCGCCTTTACCGGCCCGGTTATTTTCAAAAATGCAGTTGCGGACGGTTGGCGCAGTTTGGTAATTGAGCATGCCGGCGCCGGTGTTGTTGCTCGCGCCGCTCATGATGGCCTGCGGGGTGGTATGAACACTCTGACCGCCGCCTTCGCCGGGCGGCGGCCCTTGAGGTGGACCTTCGGGCGGGCCGCCAAAACCGTCGCCGCCGGTGATGGTGAAACCGTCGAGTATGGCATCATCAGCGCCGGTGACAACGTGATAGACGCCATTGCCATCGAGGATGGTTTTGTTTTTCAGCCAGTTGCGTTGATTGCGCTGGGTCTCCAAGCCGGCGAATCCGCCATAGAGTTCTATGCCAGTACGGAGTTGGAATGTGGCATCACGGGAATCGCCGGGTGAATAGGTTCCCTGAGCAACCCAGATTTGGGTGGCGCCAGAGTTGAGCGCATCCTGGATGCTGGTATAAGCCGTTGCCCAGCTCAGGCCATCATGACGGCCGGAAGTGTTGGCGGCATTAACGTACGCCAATGTTCCGGCGAAAGCGGTTGGGGCGGCAGCGAAGCAGAGGAAGACGTAGAAACATGATCGTAGAAGGTATCGCAACCCGGACATGAATGCTCCTTTGATGGGGAAATTTTAACCACGAAAGTAGCGAAAAAACACGAAATAATTAACCCCGGCATGAAATGCCGGGGGGCTTTGCGGCATTGCGATAAAAAAGTTTCTCTGGATTCTCTGTGGCAAAAATTAAATTAGCTTCCCGGGGATAGGCAGCGGGCCAATGAGGGGTTTGGCGTATTTCACATACTCCCCGCTGATGTCGCAGCCGTTGACCACGTAGGAAAGTTCGAGCGGTTTGGTTTGCCGGGCCACGTTGGCCAGCGCCGTTGGAAATAAATCCACCTGGTAGGGGTCGTTGCTTTTGCGTTTGATCGCGACGGAACCGTTGGTCAATCCTTCGGGCGCGCCGAGGGCATAACTAACGGCCATGCGCCCACATTGGCGCGCTTCGGCGGCGTCGGTGGGGGAAACAATCGTGGGAAAACTCCGCTGCAGGTAACCAAACGTATCGGCGCGGACGCGCAATTTGCCGCCGGTCTTTTTTTGCATCGCCGCGCCGAGTTTATTTTTTACCAAGTCCGAAAGGTAATCGCCCAGCGCTCCGGTGCCGGAGAGTTGTTTATTACCGTGGGCATCGACCTCGCCGCCCTGAATTGCTTTTTCGGTCACCAGCGAATTTTTATCGCCGGCTTTAAAGCGAATGCCTTCGCTGGCGGCGATCACGCAGCGGCCGAGTTTGGTATAAACACGATCGATGTCGGCGAGGAACTTGTCTTCGCTGAAATCCACTTCGGGTACGTAAATAAGATGCGGACCGTCATCTTCCGTGGTTCGCGCCAGTATAGAGGACGCCGTCAGCCAGCCGGCGTCACGCCCCATGATCACGTCAATCTTGACGCCTTTGAGTGAGCGGTTGTCCAGATCGTCACCCATTAATCCGAGGGCCACGAAGCGTCCTGCCGAGCCATAGCCGGGACAGTGGTCGGTGGTGCGCAAATCGTTGTCGATGGTTTTGGGCACGTGATAGACGCGCAGTGCGTGGCCTTCCTTAACGGCCATCTCGCTGACGATTCGCGCGGTGTCGGCGGAGTCGTTGCCGCCGATGTAAAAGAAGTATCCAACGCCGTGCTTTTTGAAAGACTCGAGGATTTTACGACAATATTCTTCATCGGGTTTGTCGCGCGTGGAACCCAGAGCGCTGGAAGGCGTCTGGGCGACGCGTTCGAGCAGGTCGGCGGGGGCGCCATTGAGCGTGACAAAATCGCTGTTGATGATGCCGCGCACGCCGTGCTTGGCGCCGAGGATTTGCCCGATTTCGGCGTGCTTGTGTAATTCTTCGATGACGCCCACGAGAGACTGATTGATGACGGCAGTAGGTCCGCCAGACTGTCCGATTACCGCATTGGCTTTAGCCAGCATAAGAAGCTCCCATATTCACAAATGGAATAAATACCGTGTTTTTCGAACGCATAAGTATACTGAGCGCCAAGCGTGGAACCAACCAAATTGCCCACCTATATTACGGTTTTAAGAACAAATTATTAGAGAACGATGAATTCTGAAGAATTTATTTGACAAATTTACAGGGCGTGCTATTCATTAGTAGTGCATAGCGTTTCGCGCTGTCGTGGTCGCATCTAATATTTTGGCTCTTCTTGCGTACTCGGGGAGCAACTTCGGTAGTCTTGAGAAGTATATAGGTTTTGTCCGTCATTTGATGACCGAAAGATAGGAGTGATGCAATGAAAATGAAAACAAAATGGCAACGAAGGATGTTGTGTGTTGTGGCGCCGGCAGCGGTTGTACTAGGCGCGGGCGCATTGGACGGGGTTAAGCCCGCAAACGCGGCGGCGTTTCTTTGGATTTCCGCACCGACTTGGTGTTATTCTGCCGCGACCGCCTCCTCCCCGCTTGGGAAGGCCTATGCTTGGATCTTAGTCAGAGGGCCAGTGGGCTTCTATGATTGGGCCTATGCCTATTCGAAGGACCCCCCGGTTGGTTCCGGTTATGCCTTCGCGGAGGCGGCGATCGGCCGCGGCGGCGCAGGCGCTGCCTTAATCAGCGGTCGTGCCGATCCCTATGCCGGCGTGGGAATAGATACCACACTTGTCAGTTCCGGTAATTACAATGATTATCCGCAAAGCAATCCTGCTAGCGATCCGACTTCGTCGCAGTACACAGTTTCGGACACAGGAATCACCAACTTAACAGTCAGCGACTCAAATTATGGAAACGGGTCCTCCGATGAGATCGAAGCCTTTCTCTACACTGGCGGAACCGACGAGACATCGCTTGCCGACGATTTACAGGCGTCAGGCGGCAGTTACTCGTCAGGCACCTACGATAGTAGCCCAGACAGCAGCGACAGTGGGAGTACGAGCACCGGCGATGTGACCGATATCTCGACGCTGGAGAGCGACTTCGGCAGTAGTCTCGAGCCTCTTGATGCTCCGATGACCGACGCCTCTGACTCGCTGACCAGCTTGTCCTTTACTGAGAACGATTCGGACGTAAACACCAATGACGTCATCCTTGTCGCGGAAGCGAATGCTCCTGAGCCGGCGCCGCTTATGCTCCTGGCCTTCGGCGGAATCCCGCTTCTGCTTCGCCGCAAGCGAAAAGTTTAAACGAACCTCGCATATCGACCATGGTTCTCTGCACCGCCGGGAAAAACACCCGGCGGTTTTTTTGCGCCCGGATCTGAACAGTCGGCAAGCTTGTCCTGGACAAAAAAATTAATCCCGTGTAGTCGCTCCCCAGTTCTCCTGCTCTAAAGTCCCCTATTCCCGGCGCAACTTCGCCGCGCAGGGGTTATCAATCACAAAATCCATATTGTCTGAAAACTGAAAACCGAAAACTGCTGTATAATAAATTCATCAAGTCTAACTGAAAGGAGTCTGCCATGCGTTACCTTGTACCCATTGGTCGCCTGCTATTCGCCGCGATATTCATTTTGGGGTCTTTGGGGCATTTTTCTGCCAAAGATGTCGCCTACGCCGCCGCCCAAGAAGTACCCATGGCCAATGTACTGGTTCCTCTTTCCGGCGTGATGGCCCTACTGGGCGGAGTAAGCATTTTGCTGGGCTTTCAAACCAAAATCGGCGCCTGGTTGATCATCGCCTTTTTAGTTCCCGTCACGCTTATGATGCATAACTTCTGGGCCGTTAAGGATCCCGCAATGGCCCAGATTCAGCAGATCATGTTTCTAAAAAATACCTCCATGCTGGGAGGCGCGATCATCATCGCTTACTTCGGCGCTGGCCCATGTAGTGTTGATGAAGCGCTGTGCGGTAAAGCTTTGCCGAAACAAGCCGCCGTTGAAGAAGTTAAACAACAATAGGAATAGCTGGTAGAAAAGAGTGAATAGAGGTTGTTACTGTGCAGGAACGCGAAGAATCCATATTTCCGGCGCGGTCTGATATTCCAGCGGCGTTAGGCCATATTTTTCCATCGCCATAATCGCCATTGGCGTAATCGACGCGGGAAAACCATAGGTTTTTCGCAGCCGGTCTACTTCGTTGAAATCAACAACTAAATAATTTACGCCCTGCTTTTGCAGCCATGCGACCGCAGCCGCCGGGGCGCTTTTATCCAATATGTCCGCGAGTTTGTTCTCGTCAAAAACCGTGTTGTAGATCACATGGCCCGGGAAATACAAAGCTTTTGATGTACCTTCGAGGTAAAAGGTGTCCGAAGGTGAAAAAATCGAAACCAGCGGCGGATGGTTTATCACCCAGTCTTCGGGGAAAACAAAGACCTGCCCGATTAGCCTGCCGGGCGCAGCCTGATCGACCGGGCCAAGAAACAACCCCGCTTCAGGTCGCAGCAAAAAAAGGCAAAAAACCGCTTGAATGGCCAATAGGGATCGGGTCCATAAGCGCAGCGGTTCGACCGCGTCGGTCCCGATCGCCAGCAACCAGGCCAGAGGCGCTATCGCCGGCAACAGAAATCGCGCTTGGAGTTGCGTGCACGTAAGCCACGCCAGAACCTGAACGCCAAACACAAGAAAGAGCAGTCCAGAATCATTGCGCGAAAATCGTAACATCGCCAGCGCCAAAGCCGGCAGCACCGCCAGCCAGATAATTCCAAAACGCATCGGCCAGGGTGTCTGGCTTGGATAATCCGAATCCTGTACATCGCTCAGCGCCGCAACTCCTGGAGAAAATTGGCGATCCAGCAGTGATTGATCGGCCAACGCTCCGATCCGCGCCATGGGAGATTGTTGATTCGCCGGCGCTGTGTGGCCTCGGTCAAAACGCGCCGCCAGTTCATCATTCCAGTCATCCATGCCGAGCGTGTGGGCGAAGAGGGGAAAAATAGGATTTCCGATGCTTGTTGGCGTATGCGTCGCGACCATGGACCGCAGAGCCCATGGGCTATAGACAACCATGGCCAGAGTGGCAACGACGGCCAGATTTGTCCAGCGCCGCCGTGCCAGAAGCAGCGCCGCCACAGGCAAGGCAATCATTACACCCGCAGTCATTTTGCAGCCGACGGCCAACCCTAGCAGAATTCCCAGCAGTAGCGCGTCGCCGCGCGTGCGGCAGCGCAGTGCCACCGCCAGCGCCACGATGGTGAAAAGCAACACGGCGCCGTCGTTGTAGGCCAGCGAGCCAATGACGATAGTCCAAGGCGTAGAGATGACAACGAGAAAGGCCAGGATTCTTGCGGGAATTCGTATCCGCAGCGGCGCCAGCGCCACAGCGACGGCGGCCAAAAGGGTAATCAGCACATGCAGAATCTGCGCGCCGAACACCAATGAATAGATAAAGGTTGTTCCCGACATTCCACAGAGCCGCACCAGTGCGCCGATCAAAACATAAAGCATTTCCATATTCAGCGGGAAATAGGAATAAATATTGCCTTCAACCGGCATCGTTGAATTGTTATCCAGAAATTGCTTCGGCAATTGCAGATGATATTCCTGCACGTCGTAGCCGTATCCTTCCGTGTGCCATAGCGCGCCGGCCGGCAGAGTTCCCGCGACCAGCATGCAGGCGAGTGGAGCGCAGGCCAGCAAAACCAGCGCATGACGCCGGGAAAGTTCGCGTTGCCAGATTTGACGGTTCCAGCCAATCGCCAGTTCGCGCGTCGCCGGATATCCCGCCGCCGCGCTCACCAAAAGCAACGCCGCCGGAAACCATCCGATGAGCAGATGCAGGCTTCCCAGAAGCAAAGTGAGCAGTCCCAGTAAGCCCAAACCGATTGCCGCGGAAAGCACAAGCCGCCAGCCATCCGGCCACGGTGACGAGGCAATTAAAGCGGAATTTCGCAGCGGCCGCGTGGCAGCCAGCCCCAGCATGAAAGCCGGCGCTAATATCGCGATTGCCCAGACAGCATTAGTTAACGTGAGCAAAACCTGGGGTAATTCGGACCCGGCGATCAGAGCCATTAACAGAAATGTCAAGACGATGCCGGCGGGTATAAGAATCCACGCCGGCCGCTTTGGCGCACTGAATAATTCCTGGGTTGATCGCCGGTACTGTTCCCGTTGGCTCATGCAAGGCGGTCTCCGTCGCGGTGGATTTTAACCACTGGCGGTTGCAGCCCAAATATAAAATCTACATCTGAGACGGGGCGGGAGGAGCGGTAATGGCCGGCGGGTGAATTTCGCTGCAACAAAATTTGCACTTGGTCGCATTCACCACAATTTGTTCCTGGCAATACGGACAGGCCTGCGTTGGTATGCCCGGTGTAACAAACAACTTGGTAATCAAATAGCAGACAAGACCGATCACTGCCAGATTCAAAAGTCCAAATGACAGGTCACCCAGCAGCAGCTTGTTGTCATGTGATTTACCATCCGCACCGATATATGTGCTGATGGTGATGCCCGCGTTAGCCCAGGCCTGGTCGCGCAAAAACAGATTCACGACGGGCATAATCAGGTCCGAATTGATTTTTGAAACGAAACTTCCCATGGCGCCACCGATGATTACACCGGTCGCCAGGGCGAAGACGTTTTGCTTAAAAAGAAAATCGCGATAGTCGCTCCAGACCGCTTTAGTTCGTTTGTGCAAAAACTGCAAATCCACGTTTTTAACCATGTGTCTCGGGTCTAAGTCCATGTTCGGTCTCCTTATGAGCCCTTAAATCAATTCCAGCAAGGAATGCCGGTATTTATAAGAAATATTTTACATCCTTATTACCTGTGGCCTATACCGTGCCTCCATCTCCTATGATCGCTGCCAGATAGAGCCTAATCCGACCATTCTCCGGAAAAAACCTCGGCGGCAGGTCCGGTCATATAAACACACAGATCGGCCTGGTTCCATTTGAGGGCCAGTCGTCCGCCGGGCAGGTTGGCCAGAATAATGTTGTTCGTTTTTTTCGCTAAAACGCCCGCCACACATACGGCGGCGGCGCCTGTGCCGCAACCGAGCGTAATTCCCGCGCCGCGTTCCCAGGTTCGCATCGTGATTTCGCCGGCGTTTTTAAGTTCCACAAAATGCACGTTTACCCGCCGAGGGAATATTTCATGGCGTTCAATCAGCGGACCGACGGCTTCCAGGGGAACTTTGGCGGTGCTCTTACAGTAAAACACCACGTGCGGGTTTCCCATGGAAACGCACGTCATCTGTTCTTCCAAGCCGCAGATTTTTATCCAATCCACGGGAAACGGTTGGGCTCGCAGGTCAAGAATCGGATGCCATGGGTAATTGACCACCTGCTGCACGCCCGTAATGTGGACGGGTATGTTGGCTGGTTCCAGGATCGGCTGGCCCATGTTCACGGTCGCCTGGTGGACTTTTCCCTGCTGGATCCACAGGTCCAGGGTCAGAACACCGCGGCCGGTTTCCACGCGCATGGGATTGGCGGTGGAAATTTTCCGATCGTAGGCGTATTTAGCCACGCAGCGTACGCCGTTGCCGCACATTTCCGACTCGCTGCCGTCGGAGTTGAACATGCGCATGCGCACGTGGGCGCCCTGTTTGCGACCCTCTTCGCTGGGCGGTCCGATCAGAATCAGGCCGTCTGATCCTATGCCGAAATGCCTGTCGGAAATCCGCAGGGCCAGTTTTTCGGGCTGGTCAACCTTCTGTGTGAAGGTATCCACGTATATGTAATCATTGCCTATACCGTGCATTTTTACAAAACGCATACTGATTCCTAATTTATCTTTTTTCCGTCAGCAAGCTGGCTTTATTTCCAACTTACTTCCGTGAGCATTTCTTCCGAATCCCGCCGGACGATCACGTCCGCATGGCTCCGCGTCATTTCCACCAGCCGCGCATTGGGCAAATCGATCCGTTTAATCCAGTCCTTGGCCTGGGCCATTGTTTTTCCGCCTTCCGTGTGCCGGGTCATCAGGTTGGCAATCATGGCCCCGGCTGAGGCCTCAACGTAGATCCGCAGATCAAAATAATCCGACACTCCATCATAGGGCGGCATATTGAGCAGGAGGTAATTGCCCTCAACGAACACCAGGCTGTGCGAATCATACACTTTTATCGCACTCTCCATCGGTTTGTGATGAACCCGATCATAATCCGGCCAGGTCATCACTTTGGGCCTGCCCCGAAGCTGCGTCAGGTGCTTTTTAAGTGAGGCAACGTCAAAGGTTTCCGGCGAACCCTTGCATCGTATCATCGGTATTTTTTCTCCATTTTTAAGCACCAACTCGCGCTGGGCAAGCACCGGATCCGGATAATGAAACCCGTCCATCGGCAGGGCCACCGCCGAGATGCTTTTCTGGCCGCTATGGCTGAGAAAACCATGCTCCGCAAGCCACACCAGTTCCGCCGCAAAAACTGATTTTCCCGATCCCGGCGGACCCGCGATGCCAACAATCAGTCTCTTGGGATTTGTTTTGAGGTATTCCGCGATTCGCCCCAGCAGCGGACGCCAATGATCCGTCCATTCTGTGGCGCGAATCATCACGCTCAGACTACTCTTGCCGCTGATCGGCAGTTGTATTTTCTGATGCAAAAACCACGGAAATGGGTCGATATCTTCCAGAGACACAATTTCACCCCGCGCCCGGTATCAGTCGGGCTGTTTTAATACGCCCGATCAAGGCCCACAGCCCCGTACGAGACGCCGCTTCCCTGCGCTAAACTTCACCTTACTTGCTTGCCGCCGTCGCCGCATCCACCGGATCGGTGGAGGCGTTTATGCTCGACTGCGGCTGCGACACTTGACCTTTTTCCGGCACCGGAGCTGAATACCCCGGTGCGGGTAAATATCCGGAATAAATACTTTCAGGCGCCACACCGGTCGAATAAACCTGCATAAGCGGTGGTTGGAAGCACATCAGAATTGGAGTTATTCCCAGGTTTACATAAAACCATGGTACATTGGCAAAACCAATCATCTCTTCCGTAAACGTCGGCGGACGGTCGCGATACTCCAAAGGCTCGTCCAAATCGTGCATATAAGTTGGATTGTGCGTCACCGTGCCGTTCACATAAGTCACGTTCATCGCCGGCCATGGTCGGGCCGCCGTAGTGTTAAGTCCTTCCGGCTGGCCCCAGTCCGGCTCGATGACCATGCCGGTGTCCGGAACCGGGATCGGCTTTTCCGCGCTTTGATCCGGTGTTTGTGAACATCCCGCCGCCGCCAAAAGAGCGCCGTAGATCATAGCGATGGTCAATAGTTTTTTAGTTCGCTGTTCCTGAGCCATTTTCAGTTCCACGGCGAATTCCTGTCATTAAGCATTATTGTAGGACGAATTGGTCTGAGAATACAGCCTCTCCTGTTTGACCTGTTTGGGGATGCCGCCGGGGCTTTCGCAGCGCCGAACGCTTTGCGGCTGTTATAATAACTCTCGCCAAATCCGACGGAGGAGTGTAAGTTATGCTCTGTCTGAAGATACGTCGCGCCTCCCGAGGTATTATGAGACACAGTCCTGTTACTTTTAAAAAGGATGACGGCCATGACCGCCATTTGTTTATATTTACAGATTCATCAGCCTTTCCGGCTCCGCCGCTATAGTGTTTTTGACACCGAACCCGATTATTTCGATTCCCAGCTTAATTCACGCTATGCTCAGGCCATAGCGCATCGCAGTTATCTGCCCGCCGGACGCACCCTGCTGGAATTGTGCCTCAGGTTTAAGGGCGCCTTTCGCTTTACCCTTAGCGTCACCGGCACGGCGATGGAACAGTTTGAACTTTACGCACCCGAAGTCATTACCGTGCTTAAGGATCTGGCTGCAACAAACTGCGTCGAATTTCTTTCCGAAACCTACGATCATTCGTTATCCTGCCTTTATTCCCCCGAAGAATTCCGCCAACAGATCAAGTTGCACCGCCAGATGATCAAAAAATATTTCTCCCAGACGCCGCGCGTGTTTCGCAACACCAACCTCATCTATTCCAACGAAATCAGCCGGCTTCTGGGACCGCTGAAACTTGACGGCGTGATTGCCGAAGGCTGGGAAGGCGTTCTTGGTTCGCGCCCCCCCACGCTGGTTTATCAGGCGCCGCGGGAAAATCTCAAATTGCTTCTGCGCCACTATCATCTCAGCGACGACATTGCTCTGCGCTTTGCCAACCGCTCCTGGATTCAATGGCCGCTCACCGCGGATAAATACGCCACCTGGCTTCACGGCATCAACGGGCAAGGAGATTACTGCCTGCTTGGCATGGACATGGAAACTTTTGGCGAACGCAACAACGCCGACAGCGGCATTTTTGATTTTCTTTTTGCGCTACCCGGACACGTGCTTTCACTGGGCGATAGCTTTAAAACACCTTCGGAGCTGATTGATGCGTTCAAGCCCGTGGCCGAGTTGAGCATTCCGCGCAACATCGGCTGGACGGATACGTCGCGCGATTTATCTCCCTGGCTGGGCAATGCGATGCAGGCCAATGCGCTGCAGGAAATTTTCCGGCTTGAAGAATCCATCAAGTTCCGCGAAGACGCGCCATTGCTTACCGACTGGCGGCGTTTAACCACCAGCGATCATTTTTTCTACATGAACACGCGCCTGGCGGAACAAAACGCGTTCAGCATTTATGAATCTCCCTACGACGCCTATATGAACTATATGAGTGTGCTGGACAATCTCGCTGCACGGACACGGCCATAGACAAAGCGAGGCCCGGCGAGACGCCGTCTAGCAATACGCCACGATAAAAATGCGTTTGAACGGGAACAGCACTCTGCCGTTGGGCTGGGCCGGGTAAGCCTGAGCAATCTGTTGGCTGTATTCGCAGAGAAATTCCTGGCGAGTGAAGTCATCAGGCAGCGCCTGTAAATAGGGCCGAAGCGCCGTACCACGATACCATTCCACTATATCATTGGGGCCGGACATAATATGCAGATAGGTCGTTTGCCATAAATCCACCCTTCTGGCAGACGCCGCGAGAAGACTGTAATAAAAATGCAAATCATGGTGGAACCAGTCGCGCAGAGGCTCTCTGAAATGTTTTTCCCATCTGGGATTCTGAATCAGTTCCAGAATGGAATATTGCGCCGGCGAATCCAACACTGCGGGCATTTGCACGGCTAAAGCTCCGCCCGGTTCAACACGATTGAAAAGCTGGGGGAACAAGCGCGCGTGATCGGTCAACCACTGCAAAGCCGCGTTGGAAAAAACCATGTCGTACTTGAGTCCGTCGCGATCTGATGCGAAAGTCCGGATATCGCCCAAAATCCATCGCCATTGTGGATGCAGGGTACGCGCCTCGGTGAGCATTTCCGAGGAATTATCCAATCCTGTCACCAGTGCGTTGGGCCAGCGCTCGGCCAGCACCTTTGTACTGTTTCCCGGGCCGCATCCCAGATCGATGATTGTTTCCGGCGACTTGAGTTCGATGTGCTGAACCAGATCAATGCAGGGCTGGGTCCGCTGGTCATGAAAAAGCAGGTATTGTTGGGCGTCCCATTGGCTCATCTCTTTTTTCTACCCTGTCCACAGGCTTTTATGCAACCGGTCTTCGCTTGAAGCGACATGTATGTATCAACCGCAACATTCGTAGTAGGTGGCTTTCTGTGGTCAATAATAGATGTTTTTGTGTTATTTTAAAGCGGGGAATCCGCAAATTTAAACCTTATTGTATATTTAATCCGATTAATCTGCGTAAGGGAGATCAAAATTAAACGGTAATTTTCCGAGCTTTGAATATGCCCAAACGTAATATTTTCAACGTGATTATTCTGTCCATCATTCTGGCGGCGGCCATACCATTCCTCTGGAATGAGTATCAATTGCTTGGACTTGATAATCTTTCTTATGATTTTCAAAAAGCTTTTAATTCGAGCCTGGCCGCCGAGCCACAGTTCGCCGGCGCCCGTGCTTCGGTGGACATTCCCGGGCGTGTCGTCATCGTTGCGCCTGTTGCATTCGGGAATCTCAACCCGTTCATTGAAGCGGTCGATCAGCTTCGTGAGAATTATCCTGACATAACACAGATTGACGCACTGGTGCGATTTTCGATCCCTAAAGGCGCTCAGGTTAATTTCTACAAGGCTCCTTCACAGTCCGCGGCCATCGCGTTTTGCCTGGCCGCGGGAGACGTGATCTTAAAGAATCCGCAATACACGGGCTACGAGGTCCAGTATCTTGAAGGGCCGTCGCTGGTGGACGTGGAATTGCAGGGATCGCCGGCGAAGCAGCGACTTTTTATACAAGCCGTCAAAGCCCGCTATGAAAATAGTCCTTCGCACCCGGCTGTTGCGTTGCTCTTTGGAACTTCCTCAAAGCCGTTCGACGTCTATTTTCCGTCGTATCAGAATCCTTATATGGAGGTGTGGGATAGCGCCAATTCATTACAAGTAATGCTTATGCTTCATCGCCACTTGGGCCGTAACTGCTTGGTACCTTTACCCCCATTAAGCGCAAATACACACCCAACTGGCCGCGGTGTTGAATCCAGTGGTTTAACATAATCATCCGTAGGAACACTACCCGCGGCATGGTCATGACCGGATGGCCATTGACGGTTCCCGACCAGTTTTGACTCATGCGCTTGTCATCCAGTTTCGGCAGTTCCCTTCGAACGGTTGCGATGCTCGCATCCAGAGCCGCGAGAATTTCCTTGACCGTTTTTGGCTCTGGCCATAAAGCTTTAAAGTCCGGCAAAGGGGATTGATCCAGCAGAGCTGCCGTCAAAACGCCCCCCGGCACGCGGGCGATGTGCATTCCCAGTTCCCCAGCGGTATGAGATTTTTCGTGCGGCTTCCAGGCCAGCTTATCTTCGGGAATTCGTTCCAGGAATTTGCGTGTGGTTTTGGCTTCGTGTTCAAACTCTTCCAGCATGGCTTGTGCAATTGACATATTCCGGTCCCTTTCATTTTTGCGGTTTCAAAAAATGTGGGACAGGCTTCTAGCCTGTCTTAGCCCCGGCTTCTCGCCGGGGTTATTAATCTGCGGACAGCTCACGGTAGTACTATTTCTCTGCCCGGCGTTTGATGCTCTTGGCAATATGTTCCCAACCCATTGACACGCCTTTGCGATGTTCCGGATCAATCGTTCCGAGGGCACGGTGAACCATCGTCAGTTTCGTCCCATTGGCCTGCTTGGTCAAACGATATTGCACATGAGACGCCACAGGATAAGACATAAACATCGGCCCGGTGATTTCCAGAAGAGTCGGGGGCTTGATCACTTGAACATGCCCCCAGAAATGCCCCGTGTTGTTGCCCAGATCGCGGTACCATCGCCCGCCGGGCCAGGGTTCGAGTTTGAGCGGCATAGGCGTTCCATCCGGCCTGTCAAAGCCCTGCCCTATTTGTTCCAGCAGTGCTTCAAACACCTTCTGGATTCGCGCGGTGATGTCGAGTTCCTTCTGAATGTGCAATACATACTGTTCGGGTAATTCATTGGCCATGGTAGTTACTCCTTTTGCAGATCCTGTTTTTCTCGCGTTTGATTTGCTTCAGCGCGCTGCTTGATGCGCGAAAGCTGATGTTCCCAGAACTTTTCAAAGCCCCCGACCCAGTCGTGAATCTCTTTTAGCTGCTGACCGTTAATTCGATACAACCTCCGGCGGCCGGCGCGGCGCACGTTCACCAGCCGCACTTGCAAGAGCACGCCCAGGTGCTTGGAAACCTGCGGTTGCCGCCATTTGAGTGCGCCGGCGATCTGGTTTACGCTCCGTTCGCCTTCAGAGAGCTCGCCCAATAGTTGCCGACGTTTGGGCTCAGCAACGGCGGTGAACGGATCAAGAGTCGACGGGGCGCGCGGCATGAAAACATTATATTCCTATACTGGAATATGTCAAGGGGTGTATTTTCGCTAAGACAGACTTGTTGAACCAAGTGTTTTAGCGTTGTTCTTTGTCCAAACGCGCTGGCTGGATAGGCTCGTAAAGCTATAATTCTTCATCAGTATGAAGAGTAAAAACATGCGTCATAAGAAGATTTTGCTGCGTATCTTTTATGCCGCCGGATTTGCCGCGCTAAACTCCTGGGCTTTCGCCGCCCGTGCCGCGCCCTATGAAGTCCTCGACCTGACACCTCCCGATTTTTCCAGCGCGGAAATCGCGGGTGTGATTAAACCGCCTTTTATGTATGTAAACCCTAACCCCGCTGATCCGATTCGACTGGTCGGTTCCGGCGAGCCGGCCAACGGCGGCACAGCGCATGCGCTGCTTTGGACGGGTTTAAATAATCAACCCCTCGATTTGAATCCCACCGGATTTACGTGGTCGGTCATTCTCGCTGCGGATGGCAACCTGCAGGAGTTAGTCGGGGGTGGTGCAACACAGGATGGCGAGCGGCCATTGGCGCTGCTTTGGAAACAGTCGACCAATTCCTCCGGTTCATATAAAGCGACTGATCTGACGCCCAAAGGTTTTTCCTGGGCGCAAATTTATGACGTTTCAGAATCCATGCGCGTCGGCTGGGGTGTTCCCACCGATGGCAACCAGCCACACGCCCTGATCTGGAACGGTGACGATGCTGATTCAGTAAAAGATTTAAATCTCCAGGGTTTCATCGGCTCCGGAGCTTATGCCGTGGGTAGTTATGACGTCGTAGGCATGGCAATTCCTCCCGGGGATCAGTGGGATAGCCGTCATGCCTTTTTCTGGATGGGCCTGGCGCACAAGCCCATCGATCTGAATCCGAGCGGCTTTACCATGTCTGAAGCAGACGCAATTTATGAACCGGGCGGGAAAATTGAGCCGGACGTCGCCGCGGCCGGCGCCTGGGAAGTGGGAACGGGCACGCCTCCCAGTTCCAAATTCTCCCACGCCTTGCTCTGGCAGCAGCAAAATCCCGCCGCCGTCGATCTAAATCCTGCCGGTTTCGATTCCTCTAAGGCCGTCGCCATTACGTCCAACGAACAGGCGGGCTGGGGAAATCCCGCCGGTAGTTCCAATACGCACGCGCTGGTTTGGAACTCAACCGCGGCAAGCTGCATCGATCTGCACCAGTTTTTGCCCATTGGCTATACTGATTCAGTCGCCACCTGCATTGATTCCGATGGTGATGTTTTCGGCTCCGCTACGGACGCCAGCGGTCGTGTCCATGCCATCGAATGGAAATACTTATCACCTACCGCCGGCGAAGCCTCGAACTCAGTGGACATAAAATAGAATTCGCCCTTTTCCCTATACCTTGTCTCCTTTGTTGTGCCGTTATAGTAAAAAAAATATAAATTCCTCTGTGCCTTCTCTGTGTCCGCCGTGTACTCTGTGGTGAATTGTTCTGCTACAATTCCGCCATGCGAATTCTTATAACCGGCGCCGCGGGTTTCATCGGCTCACGCCTGGCAAGCCGCCTGCTTGCCCGTGGCGACCAGGTCGCCGGCCTGGACAACATGAACGATTTTTACCCTCTGGTCCACAAGCGGCGGAATCTTGCCGATCTTGAAAAGCATAAAAATTTCCAGTTCATCCAGGGCGATCTGCGCGATGAAAATTTCCTCAACGACCTGCTTCAGCGATCCAAACCAGAAGCCATCGCCCACATCGCCGCCATGGCGTCTGTGCGATACAGTGTTAATCACCCACATATTTACGCCGGCGTAAACGTGCAGGGGACGCTCAATCTTCTCGACGCCGCGAGGCAAATCGGCAAACCGCATTGTCTGCTCGCTTCCACCGGTTCGGTTTATGGCCAATCCACGCCCGTGCCGTTTCCGGAAACCGCCGCGGCAGATCGCCCGCTGGCGCCCTATCCGGCGAGCAAACGATCCATGGAACTTTTTGCCCACAGTTACGCCCATATCTGGGGAATGCCCGTCACCATTCTCCGGTTTTTTAATGTCTACGGCCCACATGGCCGGCCGGACATGATGCCCTGGCAATGGACCATACAAATTCTCTCCGGCGAACCGCTGACGCTTTTTAACGCCGGTCATCTCAAACGCGACTGGACCTATATCGACGATCTGCTCGATGGTTTTCTGGCCGCGTTGGATTCGCCCTCCGGGTATCGCGTCTATAACCTCGGCTGCGGCAACCCCGTGGAGAACATCGAATTCGTGCAGGTTCTGGAAAAATTGATCAAGCGCAAAGCCGTGATTAAAAATGTTCCCTCCCCGGCGTCGGAGCCGCCTATCACTTTTGCCGACATTTCTAAGGCTCGTGCGGAGCTTGGCTATAACCCGCGCGTCCTCGTTCCCGAAGGCCTCGAAAAATTCCTCGCCTGGATGAAGAATGAAAAACTTATTTAATCAATATTGTGTTTTCTCAAACGCCTCAATAATTTCCTTCGTATCTTGCGCGGTTTTGATCTGGTCCATCAAGTTGTCGGTGTCCCAATTCTCATCCCAAAAGTTGAGATGTTTCGTAACCGACTCTAGAACTTTTTTCTTTATTTCATCTAGAGACATTGGGGTGGGTTCAGAAAGTATAACTTCTATCGGAAAGAAAACCACAGGAATTATTCCTAATAATGACCAGTCCCATGTTTTTTTAGCATTTGGCAATTTTTTAATATTCACGATTTGGACAACGTGACCATCAGTGTCCACAAGAAGATTGCCGATGCCAACACCATGTTTAAAGCCAACTGACGTGGTATTCGTAATACTGCTGCCTTCATCACAGATTGTTAACCAACCCTCGTCATCAATTTCAATGATTGGGAATTTAAGATCCTCAAACTTCATGGATTGTTACCAATCATAAATTATTAAAAATCCATGCCATTAATGGTAATAAAATATGTGGATAAAAGTCTGTCCCCTGTAACCTATCCTCTAAGCTCGCGCAGCGAGCGCCTCCGCTACCGCCGCGTTTGTCACATTCCCGTCGTGCATGTTCAGCCCCGCCGCCAGGCCCGTGTCTTCCTCCGCGGCTTTTTCCCAACCTTTTTGTGCAATCGCCTCCACATAAGGAAATGTCGCATTACATAGTGC
>DATJSN010000083.1:0-8551 GCA_035504095.1 Phycisphaerae bacterium
ACCATCACGGCAGAGGCCAGAAACAGGAAAAACAAATTTTTCAAAAACATCATTCGCCCCCGGAAAATGGACAATATCATGCGGGACGGAATGTGAAGCTGTGGAATTGCCGAATATGTTCCAACCGTCGCACTTCGCCCACGCATTGTTTAGATGGTTACTATTTTAGATATTTTGTTGCCGGAGTTCAACAACCGCGGGTACGGCGGACAGGCTGCGGATATGGAGTAAAGTTAAAAAAACAAAAAAGCCGGCCGCACATGCGATCCGGCTGAGCGCCATGAAGACTTTATTTAAAGACGTTAATTATTGCTGTAAACATTGAACGTCTGGCCGGGGCCGGCATAGACGACCGAAACAAAACAGGGAACCATCTGATTGAAATATCCTTTCGTGACGTATTGAATCGGGTTGCCGAAGCCGTCGTTGACGCCTACCAAACCATAGTAACGGCTGCCATCGGGCATGGTGATCCATCCCTTTACCGCCGCGGCGGGGTTAACGTAAATCAATGCGCAAAAGCGCAATTGCCACTGACCGTTGGGAGCACGGTAAGTGAATAACCGTTGATAATCTTCCAGAAAACTGCGCATCTGCGTTTCACCGGCGGAGATGGCCGGATAACCGCCGGCGGTTTGTTCATATTGCACCAGCGCCGCCTGCAGAGCGGCAAGGGTCTGGTGCGTGGAATTAAGAGAAGCGGTTTGGATGTTCTGGGCGCGATACCAGAAAAGTACGCCAAGAAGAAGGACCAGACCCGCGGCGATAATGGGCAACTCGCCCAGGTTTATTTTGAACCATGAATCCTGATTATTTTCGCTTCCGTTCATAATCCTGACTCTCTTTAAAAGAATCTGAAAGTCTGAACGACTTTCTCTATTTAGATTCTACAGCGCACGGCGGCGACTCCAAGGAAAACTTTAGCAATTTTCATGCCAAGTGAGACCCATAAAGTTGACACGGATTAAACGGATGAATAGCGGATTATACAGGCATAAAAATGAAAATTTTATGGGCCGTAGCTATAGATGTAGTTGCCATAAGTAATGTTGTTGGCCTGCGGACCCAGCGAACCAAAGCTGTAGAAATATGGGGCATGAGGAGGCGTTGTGCCAGCTGTCATACTGTATTGCCAGCACGTTACACCACTAACCGATTGTGTCAAAGTCGGTGACCCTGGTGTGTATGGTGATGGAGGCTCAGGTATTGGCGGGGTAGGCGGCAAATTTTTGGTGTTGTTATATGAAACATAAGACGGAAACGAAACTTGAGTGAACGAAGGAGTAACAGTTTGAAATATTTTAAAAGTGGCATCATAGTTTTGCGGTGTTGTAGATCCAATCACTGGGGATTGTCCAAAACAGGGATAATAAGAGAACGTACCGGAAGCCGGCATATATTGGATTGGATTGTTCCAGGGATCGAGTATTTCAACAACTCCAGTCATATAATGTACGCCGTCTGGCGAGAGAAATTGTCCGTTTACAAGTAAATCAGCAGGTAACTGCGTGAGAATATTGGGTTTTTCTGTCCAAGTATTGTTTGTGCTGTTGTAAATGGCATTCATACGTTGATAATTTTCCAGAAAAACCAGCATGGCGGGCGTGTTGCCGGTATTAACAGAAGCATTCTGTTGTGGCAATTGATTTCCGCTTGTCGTCTGAAACGCCGTAAGGGCGCCCTGGAGATTAAGCAATTCCTCTTTCAACAATGATGTTTGTGCATTGGCCTGTACCTGGGCGCCAATGGCCAGGCCGATACCCACCAGGATCACGATAATCAGAAGAACCACCAGTATTTCGATTAAGGTGAACCCGCGCCATAGCCGCATAAATCGTTTCCCCGCCGGTAGGTTGAGTTTCTTCATCTATTTATTGTATCACGGGACATTAAGGGGCGGATAGGGGGCGGCGCCGCCGCCGAGTTCTCAGACGAGAGTCGGGAGACGGGAGAATGCGTGGTTTCACCGCCGTTTTCAGTTTTCAGAATTGTTCTTATTGAGTAAGGCGAGACAGAGTTTCCACGAGTAGTTCCGCAGTTGGTGATTTTGGAGGTTCGATAACCGTGACGCCCGGACCAATGGGTTTGAATTGCCGGGCATTATCTTTGACAAAAATTGCTACCGTCGGCAATCCAAGAACGCCTGCAAGATGGCTGACACCGCTGTCGTTGCCCAGATAGGCACAGGCGTTGGCGAGTAAATCGGCCAGATCGGGCAAAGAAGGATGACGGATAAGAACAAATTCTTCCGCCAATTGGGCAATCGTTTTCTGATCCCAGCGCTGGAGTTCCACTTCACCGAGAATGAATTTTACATCCCTGCCGCGGCGCTGCAGCAACCGGGCGACGGCGACAAAATTATCCAGTGGAAAACACTTGGCTCGCCCGCCGCTGCCGGGATGAATCAACACCGGACCATCGGCTTTAAAAACAAGCGGCGGCAAATCCGGCTGGGGCAGATTTAGTTTAGCCAATTGGGACTGGTAAAATTCTGTTACATGAGCGGGGTAACCTTTCGGCGGCAGGGGAGAAAAATACAAAATCTCGCTCGCGGAACTTAGGGTGGTCGCGTGCCATGACCAGTTATCGGCGCCATTACTTACAGCGCTGAGTAATAGATCACACTTCGCCCAGGTTGGGGTGATGGCATTGGTGATGCGTCCAGAGCCGAACCAGGCGGCATGTGTCAGATCCTCGGCGTCGGCAAATTGCTCGATCAGATTGAGTTTGAGCAAAAGCTCGCCGAAGGATCGGCGAGTCACGAGCGTGCGCCGAGCATTGGGCCAGCGCAGCTTCAGACTGCGCAAAAGCGGCGCCAACAAAAGGGTGTCGCCCAACGCGCCGGAGTGTACGAGAACCAGTTTCATAATCCAACGAGTATATTCTCGGTACTGCCCCGAAGGGGCTGCATCTATCAGCCCAGCGTTGTCCCGATTTATCGGGACTACGCTGGGGCAAGGAATCCAAAATATCGTCAACCCTGTAGGGGTTGCGGCATGAAGTGAGCATCACGGATCATTCGATTTGACGCAAGCCTTACAGGGTTGGTTGGTATGTTCGATCATTTTCCCGGCGTAGTCCCGTGCGGCGGGACAACGCCGGGCTAAATGATTATGTCCCGTTGGGGCAAAACGATGAATCTCAAACAGATTATGCAAGAAGCATTTGGTGTTTGAGTAACTGCCATAAATGGCAACAATTTGGAAAAAATCGAGCTAAGCGCGGGGTTCCCACCCCGCGCTGTATGAACACAAATCATTTTGTTAAGAGTTACAACTCAACTAACTATCGCCGCAGCATCGGCACATTCGACGGGTTCGGATACGTCGTCAATCCATCCGCCGCCGAGGAGCTGTTCGCCGTCGTAGCAGACCACGGCCTGGCCGGGGGTAATTGCGGTGACGCCGTCGGAGAAGCTGACAGTGAGCTGATCCGTGCCGGTGATTTCGGCGACGGCGGCGACCGGCGGGGAATTGTAGCGAACTTTTGCCGTGCATGGGATTGGGCCTACAGGTCGCGTGGTAAGCCAGTTGATCTGGCTGGCGATAAGCCGGCGATGCAGAAGATGTTCGCGCGGCCCGACATGGATGATATTGTGTTCCGGATCAATACTGGTGACATAAATAGGATAGCCGAACGCTACGCCGACGCCCTTGCGCTGGCCAAGCGTGAAATTCTGATGCCCAGAGTGTGTGCCAACTACCATGCCGTTCGCGTCGACAATCGAACCGGGGCGGACCGCTTCCGGCGTGCGCTTCTCAAGCAGGCGCATGTAATTGTTGTCGGGCACAAAACAGATTTCCTGTGAATCGGGCTTATCGTGCACCGGCAGACCATACTGGCTGGCCAGACGGCGCACTTCGCTCTTGGGAAAATTGCCCAGCGGCAGCATCATGCGGTTAAGTTCATCCGGCGGGACGCCAAAGAGTACGTAGCTTTGATCCTTGGCTTTATCGACGCCGCGCAAAAGGCGAGTTTGGCCATCGGCGGTTCGCTCGATCCGCGCATAATGACCGGTGGCAACAAAATCGGCCCCAACGGCACGGGCATAGCGGGCCAGCTTGCCGAACTTAAGATTCTCATTGCAGCGTACGCAGGGATTGGGTGTGCGGCCGCGATTGTATTCGCTCACGAAATAATCAATGATGCCGCTAAAATCGTTCTGGAAATTCAGTGCGTAAAACGGGATGTTTAATAGTCCGGCGACATAACGCGCATCGGCGGCGTCGGCGGTTGAACAGCATCCCTGATGGTGGGCTTTGGCTGCTTTAGTGGGGGAACAGGCGACCGGTTCCACCGGTGTATTCGAGGGATTTTGTGCCTGATCGGCAGGATCATTGCCGAGGCGCATAAAGACGCCGATGCAGTTATAGCCCTGCTCTTTAAGTAGCGCCGCCGCGACCGAGCTATCGACTCCGCCGGACATTGCGATCACCACTGTTTTTGAGTTACCAGACATAAGCAGAGTATTATAACAACATGTCAGGCCGGGGTTTTAGAAACACGCAAAAACATTTATAATTCGTGGCTTAGGAAAAGAGGATTTTTTAACCATGATTTCCGCCCAGCCGGCCATTCAGGACCCAACCACCGGTCAAACAAATATGGATCAACTACATTCTTCAACGAATCCGGCGGATTATCTGGATATTGCAACCATTGACGATTCACAGTTGCGGCCAGTGGCGGAAAAAATTGCTGCCGGGACACGGCTGAATTTTGACGATGGCATGGCATTATGGAATTCGCGCGATATTTTTTCCATCGGGGCGATGGCCAACGCCGTGCGGCAGGCGCGGCACGGTCGGCTGGCTTATTACAACATCAACCGGCACATCAATTATTCCAACATCTGCGCGCTATCGTGCAAATTCTGTGAATTCCAGCGCAAACGCGGCGAACAGGGCGCGTATGAACATGACCTGGAGGAAATTTATCGCATCGCGGGGCAGGCCTACGACGCCGGGGCGACGGAAGTGCACATCGTGGGCGGATTGCATCCATGGCTGCCGTTTGCGTGGTACCTGGAAATGCTCAGCGGATTGCGGCAGCGCTATCCTAAGCTGCACCTGAAATGTTTCACCGCCATCGAGATCGATCATTTCAGCCGGATTTCGCGTTTGAGCATAAAGGAAGTGCTCCAGGCGCTGCGCGAACACGGTTTAGGTTCGATGCCCGGCGGCGGGGCGGAAGTTTTTGACGACCGCGTCCACGACGAAGTATTCAAAGGCAAACTGCGCAGCGACGGCTGGCTGCAGATTCACCGCACCGCGCACGAGTTGGGCATCGCCACCAACGCCACGATTCTTTATGGCCACGTGGAAACGCGCGCCGAACGCATCAACCACTTGCTAAAACTTCGCGAGTTGCAGGACGAAGCGCCGGGCTTTCAGACCATTATTCCGCTTTCATTTATTCCTGATGGCAGCGAACTGGGCTACCTGCCCGGGCCGACCGGCCTGGAAGATTTGAAGATGCTGGCGATTTCGCGACTGATGCTGGCGAATTTTGCCCACGTCAAGGCGTTCTGGATCATGCAAAGCATGAAGCTTTCGCAGGTAAGCCTGAATTTCGGTGTTGACGACCTGGATGGCACGGTGGTCTGGTACGACATCACCAAGCGCGAAGGAGGACGGGGGAATCAGCACCAGGAACAGACGGTTGCGGACATACGCCGGGTGATTGTTGAAGCGGGGTACATTCCCGTTGAACGCGACACGCTCTATCGCCGGGTGATTCGCAACGGCAAAGACTGGCAGGTGGATGAACAAGTCACCTCGGTGTAACGCGCCCGGCGGCAACACAAGAGGGTCGCGATCGCAGGCCTAAAATTAAATGGAAGCTATTGGAATTAAAAAGGAGGCCGTTATGGACGATACATTTACCATGCGAGTGCGTGCCGCCGCCGCTGCGACATGGTGGACGGTGCTGGTCGGTGTGGTGTTCGTATTGATGATCTGGGTGGTTTACCTGGCACTCATATCCAATTCCAATCCTCCAGCCTGGTTCGTGCCGCTGACTGGTATAGGGCATGGCATAAGTTGGCCTGATCTTCAACACGTCTCCCTTTGGTTCGTCTGTTGCTTCAAGTTTTTCGTGTACATGCTGATTTTTGCTGCGATTTGGTTGACGCTCTGGGGACGGCAGTTGAAAAAGCGAACTTCTGCAAGCTAAACGGGATAGTTACATGCCGGGGGATAAGTTCTATGATGCTCCGCCTGCTTGCCACTTCTGACATCTTCGCGCGTAATAAAGTTCAATCGGGTGCGTTTTCGTCCTTATATATAGGAGAATAAATCATGCGTCGGATTTCACGTCGATGGTATGTAACTGGTATGGTTTTTTCCGCGGGTTTGGCTGCGGCTGCGGCGATCTGGTGTACAAGCTCATCGAACGCCGACGATAATACCCCGCCCAGCGGACAGCAGAGCAGCCAGCCAGTTAATCCCCTGATTCTCCGCGGCTACTATCTGACCAATCAGGTGGCCATGTGCGGCACTTGCCATTCCCCACGGGACAGTGACGGAAAATATATTCTTTCCGAATGGCTGCAGGGAGCCGACATCAATTTTGCCCCGACGCCGCCGCCGCCGCACTGGCCCCAGCACGCGCCGGGCATCGCAGGCTTGCCGAGCTTCCGCGGCAATCGGTGGTCCGCGGACGACATGACTCATTTCCTGGTTACCGGCCTGAATCCGCGCGGCCATTATGCCGGTGAGCCTATGCCGGCATATCGGTTCGATGAAGATGATGCCAAAGCGGTGACGGCTTATTTGCAGTCGCTGCCATCGGGCGATCAGCCGCCGCCGAATTAAAATCGATTTTTTCCAGGTTTGTCTCAATACACAGGGTGGGACAGGCATCTTGCCTGTCACGTTTAAATCTTTGTGGGGATTGACAGGCTGGAAGCCTGTCCCACTTTATTTATTTAACAAAGTCTTGTTCAAATTTACGACTGGCGAACGGTGATAAACCGCGCCATGTCGATGAGGATTTGTTTAGCCTGGCTTTCGGGCAAAACGGCCAACGCCGCGACGGCGTCCTCAACCATCTGCCCCGCCCGCCTGCGGGCATAATTCATACTGGCGCTGGGAATCAACAGTTGCCGGACATGCTCGACGCGATCCGCCTCGGATGATTCCAGAAGACTCATAAGCAGTTCGCGGTGAGTGGGCGCCGCTGTGGACAGAAAATGAATCATGGGCAGCGTGAGTTTGCCCTTATCAATGTCGGTGCCCAGTGATTTACCAACGGTTTTCTGCGTACCGGCGATGTCCAGTACATCATCGATAATCTGGAAGGCCATGCCTACATGCCGGCCATAAAGGGCCAAGGCGTCAATTTGGCGTTTATCCTGGTTTGTGCCCGCCGCACCCAGACGGCACGAGGTTTCGATAAGGCTGGCGGTTTTGCGGTAAATAATGTCCAGGTAAGTTTCTTCATCGAGTTTCCAGTTGCCGCGGTTGTGATTCTGTGTGAGTTCGCCTTCGCAAACGATGTTGGTTGTATGTCCGATCAGACGCGACGCGGACTGGCTTTCCAGACTCGAACAGAGATGAAAGGCATGGCTGATTAATAAATCGCCCAATAGCACCGCAGCTTCATTGCCGTGCAGATGGTTGATGGTGGCGCCGCGGCGGCGGATTTCGGCGCTGTCGAGCACATCGTCGTGCACCAGTGTGGCTACGTGAACCATTTCGACCACGGCGGCCAGAACAATGTGCGTGCGGCCCAACTGAGCCGATTCAGCAGGTTTGTTTTGGACTGCCAGGCCGGAAAGCAGGACGAGCGAAGGACGGAGCATTTTGCCCCGGAATTTGCCGACGTGCGAAATCAACTGTTGCACGTGCGGCAGAACGCTGCGCAATTCCTGCTCAAAGAGCCGGTTAACATCCGTCAGGTAAGTTTCGATGCAAGGTGGGGTAATATTGCCCGTGGCTACGGCCATGATTTCCTGGTTCCTTCCAGCGCTCTAATAGCGCCCACACCCCCCGAACCCCCACAATGTTAAGATCACGTGAGGGATTTTTGAAGTTATAAATATCTGCGGCGGAATTGTCCAATCGCCGATCCAGGGCTGATGGCCGACTTTTGCCGATTTTGTAGCAGGGGGAATCTCTGAATCCATTAGCCATTGTGCCTTCCAAGGTAAATTTCAGCATACCCCGTGGTTTTCAAGGGTGTTTTTAAAATGTACTTGAGCCCATTTCGTGGACTGCCCTGAAAGGGCAGCATCTTTCAGCCCGGCGTTGTCCCGATTTATCGGGGCTACGCCGGGATAAGGGGACCCCAAACGTCATCAACCCTTTCAGGGTTGGTTGGGAGGTTCGATCATTTTTCCGGCGTAGTCCCGCGATGCGGGACAACGCCGGGCTCAATGACAGTGCCCCGTTGGGGCAAAACGATAAGGCTGAAGCAGCTTATGAAAGATAATTGCCTATAAATCAATGTCCACAACCGGCTAGAGCATTTCCACTACAGATATGGCGTCTGCGTTGGTGTAGACGGGATTGGCCGCAAGGAAGAGCGACAAGGCGGGTTTGCAAAACCC
>DATJSN010000084.1:0-21997 GCA_035504095.1 Phycisphaerae bacterium
CAAACTCATTCTTGTTACGCTGCAAAAAGAACAAGGCCTGATAACTGACCCCGCAACCTATGCGGCAAATTCTCGTAAAATGAAATGGGCGATGGGATGTGGATCGCCCAACAGTTTCACGGAACAAATCAATTGCGGGGCTCGGTCCTTCAAAAAACGATTTGTCGCTCCTGTTTTTAAACCCATTGCGGTGATGAATAAATATAGCAAACCCCAGGTGATCAATCAGGCGTGGGCGAATCAAAATATTTTGTATGCACTCCCCGAAACAAATTCGAAGAACACCCTATCTAATCCCGCGGATTGTGCGGCGGTTCAGTTTATGCCGGAAAATAAATCAACAATGGCGCAATACTTCTATACCAATTATGTCGTTAGTTATTGGCCGCAGGGACATAGCTACGCCGGCGGAGGGGTATATCTGTTTCAAAGAATATGGCAAAGATATTTTCCCCAGTGAGAATGACGATATGCTCAGGCAATTCAGGGCCATGTTATTGGGGCATTTTGGCAAGCTCATTTTTGGCGTCTGGATTTCCCAATTGGGCGGCTTTTTGGAACCACGCTTTGGCGGTGGCCGGGTCCTGCGGCACGCCCATTCCAAATTCGTACATTTGGCCCAGTGCAACCATGGCATCAGAATCACCTAAATCCGCGGCGTCTTTGAACCAGGCTGCGGCCTGTTTGTAATCCTTCGCCGCGCCCTGGCCGGTTTCATACATTTCACCCAAGCCCCACATGCCATTGGAATCGCCCAAAGCGGCGGCGTCCTGATCCAGGCCTTCTTCACACATAGCGTCGGCGTCATCGTTTGCGGCGGCCTTTTGGAGCCACATTGTTGACGCACCGTCATCTTCGGGTGGACGGCCGGGATCAAGTTCGCCGCCGGGGACATACAGCGCACTGATTTGAACCATGGCCGCAGGATTACCCAATGCGGCGGCTTTTTGGTACCAGGCCATTGCTTTCGTGTCATCCTCTGTTACAAAATCGCCGCCATCATAGAGTTCACCAATGTAGATCATGGCGTTGGAATTCCCAAGTGCGGCGGCCTTTTGGTACCAGTTATAAGCCTGCTTGGAATCCTGCGGCAATCCCCAGCCATAGTCATAAAGTATTCCAATACAGACCATGGCATTGGAATCCCCAGTGTTGGCCGCTTTTTGATACGCGTTTATTACCGGCTGGTAATTCTGGTTGCCAAGATCGTAAAGCCCTCCGATTGCGCCAATAGCCAGGGAATTGTTGAACGCCGCGGCTTTCAGGTACCAGTTCAATGCTTGTCTGTAATCCTGGGGTACACCATTGCCAAGAGCATACAACACGCCAATATCGTACATGGCTTGAGAATTACCGAGTGCTGCGGCCTTTTGATACCAGACAAGAGCCTGTTTGTAATCCTGCGGCACTTTATTGCCGGTGTTATAAAGTGTTCCAATGGCGCATATCGCATCAGTGTTACCAAGGGCCGCGGCTTTAAGGTAATCCGCCAATGCCTGCCGATCATTTTCAGGCACGCCCTGGCCGGAGGCGTCCATTAATCCCAAATCTACTATGGCTTCGGAATTACCTTTTATAGCGGCCTTTTGAAAAGAAGTTATTGCTTGTTGATAATCCCGATTATCCAAATCCTGGGACCCAAGTTGGTAATCAGTGTTGTCAGGGCCAGAAGGCTCTAAAGCAGCGGACTGCGTAGTCGACGGATCGGCCAATACAATTCCGATGCCGATCATAAAAATCGAAAGGATAATTAATGAGCCGAAACAGGCGACGTTTGGTTTGATCATCGGATATACGTCCGCAATTTTACCCGCGCCCGGTGATGTACAAACTCAGAACCATCAGATCGGACGGGGTTACGCCTTCCAGGCGTGAAGCCTGGCCGATGGTTTGAGGCTCAAACCGCGCCAAAGCTTCTCGCGCTTCCTTACGCAATTCGGGCATGGAGGAAAAATTCATCTGCCTTGGAATCATTTTATTTTCCAGTTCGCGCATGCGTTCCGCTGCGCGTTTTTCACGCTGAATGTAGCCAAAGTAGCGAGCTTCAATCTGCACCTGTTGAACCAATGGCCGCAATGCGGGATCGCAAAGTATCTCCCGGAGTTTTTCGCCGTTGGTAAACTCCATCTCCAATAGCGCTCCTGCAGGCATGTCCGGGCGGCGCAGCAAATCCCAGGCGCTCACGCCGCCCGGGAGTCTAGTGTCGTGAAAAATCCGGTTAATATGTCCAATTCGTGTCAATTTTTCCTCCAGCCGCCGGACGCGGGCAGATTCCGCCATGCCAATCTGTTGTGCCAAAGGCGTAAGCCGCTGATCGGCGTTGTCGCCGCGCAACGTCAGGCGAAATTCCGCTCTGCTGGTGAACATGCGATAAGGTTCGGTCGGGTTTTTGGTGACCAGGTCGTCGATCATTACGCCGATGTACGCCTGGTCGCGCGCCAGCACGAATGGCGGTTCATCGCGAACCCGGCGCGCCGCGTTAATACCGGCAACCAGCCCCTGACCCGCGGCTTCTTCATATCCGCTGGTTCCGTTGATCTGTCCGGCGAAGAACAATCCTAAAACTCGATGGGTTTCCAGCGATGCGCCAATCTGATGTGTAGGTGAAAAATCGTACTCAACAGCGTAACCCCAGCGCAAAATTTGCGCTTTTTCCAGACCCACTATGCTGTGAACGATCTGTTCCTGAACGTCCGTTGGCAGCGAAGTGGAAATGCCGTTGCAATAAATTTCATTAGTGTCGAGCCCCTCGGGTTCCAGGAATATCTGGTGCTGTGATTTATCCGCGAAACGCACGACCTTATCTTCAATGCTTGGGCAGTAACGCGGGCCGCGGCTCTGAATCTGGCCGCTGTACATTGGCGCGCGATGCAGATTCGCGCGGATCAATTCGTGGACCTGTTGGTTAGTGTAGGTGATGTGACACGGAACCTGCGGCAGAACGGGGAACGCACTGGCTAATGGAGAATCGGTTGTAGAAGTCAAATCACTCATCGGCACTGGCGGATCGTCGCCGGGTTGAGTTTCCAGGCCAGAAAAATCGATGGATTCTTTGGCCAAACGCGGGGGGGTGCCTGTTTTCAGCCGGCCCATCTGTAGGCCCAGTTTTGCCAGGGAATCGGTAAGTCCCATCGCCGCCTGTTCGCCGACACGCCCGCCAGTGGTTTTTTTCTCGCCGGTGTGCATCAGCCCGCGCAGAAATGTTCCAGTTGTAAGTACTGCGCAAGTGCAGGTGAGCTTGCGGCCTGATTTAAGTCCCAGGCCGGTCAAAGTCCATGCCGGACCGTTGCGGCTGTCGGTTCTCGGTTCTCGGTTGCCAGAGAACTCGCTAGCGGGCTGCGCGCGAATTTCTTCCACGGTGTCGGTAATGATGCTCAGATTAGGGCAATTTTCAGCTAAAAGCTTCTGCACCGCCTGGGCATAACGATATTTGTCGGCCTGGGCGCGCGGCGATTGCACCGCAGGTCCTTTGGAGCGATTAAGCATTCGAAATTGGATTCCGGTGGCGTCAATGGCGTGGGCCATGAGTCCGCCGAGTGCATCGATTTCCCTGACAATTTGCCCTTTGGCCAGCCCGCCGATTGCGGGGTTACAGCTCATGCGTCCGATGGCCTGAGGATCCATAGTGATCATGGCCACTTTGCCTCGGTTGCCCAGAAGCCGCGAAGCCCCCCAGGCGGCTTCAGCACCCGCGTGGCCGCCGCCGACGATGACCACGTCAAAATGCAGAGCGTTTTCACCCATATCAGAGGGATATTGTAGCGGGGGAAGCGTGAAATATGAAAATGCGCTAAAATAAACCGATGCAAATGATTCGGGAAATACGGTTTGCCCCCTGCGGTCCGGAACTGCCTGCTCAGGCGGCAAATACCTTTTCCGCCAATCCGCCTTATGAGGGGATTGGGCCGGTATTGTCCCTGGCCGCCGCCGTTGAAGGCCCGATTGATCCGCTGACGGGCATGTTGGTAAACATCAAGGAAATTGACCGCATATTACGGCGGGTTGCTCTTGGGCTGTTTTCGCACCCGGCGGGTGTAAATAATTCGACCCGGATCGCTGATTTACTTTCGGCGTGCTACGAGCAATGTTCGCAATCGCTTGCGCCACTTACGTTGAGCAGTTTACGATTGGCGCCCAGCCCGTGGACGTATTTTGAAATTCGCCAGAAGGAGATTCCGATGGTTCGCATGTCTGTGCGTTTTGAGTTTGCGGCGGCGCATCGCCTGCATTGTGATACTTTAGATGAACGTCGAAATACGGAATTATTTGGAAAATGCAACAGTCCCAATGCCCATGGACATAACTACGAACTGGAAGTGGTGCTGGGCGGCAAACCCGATCCGGGTACAGGCCTGATCTTGCCGCTGGGAGAATTTCAGCGAATCGTCAATACGCAAGTGATTCAGAATTTCGATCACAAGCATTTGAATCTGGACTGCCCCGAATTCGCCAGTTTAAATCCGACGGTTGAAAACATCACCCGCGTGATTTTTGACAAGTTGCGCGGAGCCTTTAAACCACCGGCTGAACTTAAAGCCGTACGCGTGTGGGAAACGCCCAAGACTTGCTGCGAGATGGTTAACGAATAGGCTTACGTGACGGCACGGTCCGCCTGAGGTTGCGGTGCATTTTCGGCTCGTCCAAAGATCATGCGTCCGGCGGAAGTTTGCACAACATTGGTGACCTGCATGGAAATTTCCTGTCCAATGCGATCCCGCGCCATATCCACAACCACCATCGTACCGTCTTCAAGGTAGCCGACGCCTTGGCCTGCAGTTTCACCCGGCTTGATGATGCGCACGCGCAGCATTTCACCGGGGAGAACGGCGGGTTTGACGGCATTGGCCAGATCATTAAGGTTCACCACATCGATGCGATTGATGCCCGCGATTTTGTTGAGATTATAATCATTAGTAACGATGCGGCCGTTTTCCTGCTGCGCCAGAGCGATTAATTTCTGATCGACGCCTTCCAGTGCTTCAGAATGAGAAAAGGTTCCATCCCACACGTGCATTTCCACCTGGGGAAGCGTCTGAAGTCTGTGCAGCACCTCCAGGCCGCGGCGTCCACGAGCACGTTTGAGTTTATCGCCGGAATCAGCCACCGTCTGGAGTTCGTTTAATACAAAGCGCGGCACGATCATGCGGCTTTCGAAAATTCCTGTCGCCGCCACGTCGGCGATGCGTCCGTCAATAATTACGCTGGTGTCGAGAATGAACGGACGGGAACCGCGCATCGCCCGGCTGAATTCCACATAAGGAATCACGAAGCGAAAATCATCCTTGGTTTGTAAAATAAGAGAGACGGAAAGATAACATATAATTAAGCCGACCAGGAGCTTAACGCCAGTAACAAAGGGCAAAAATTGCGTTAAATTGCTGCCGGACAGGAATATCTCAAATACCTGCTGGATCAGGTATCCCAGCGCCAGGCTAACCAGAATGCCGATCAATATGCCGAAAAACAGGCCGGACATCGCCGAAAGATTTTTCCGTTTGACCAGATAATCCATGAGGATCACAGCCAGCGCCAGCACCACGCCGCCGACCATTACTACGTAAGGCCAGACGAGAGCGCCATTGCTGGTTCCATTGGTCGTTTGGATAACCACGGATAGATAGGCAACGGCCACGGACGCGACTAAAAGAATAAAAATAGTACGAATAATATTGAGAATCATAAACACCTCCGGGAGTTATAAATTGCTATGGCCGGTTGGAATTCCGCCATTCAACCGGCCCGATGAAAAATAATCACTAATAACCTCTAAATAGATTATGCGCCCTAACCCGCCCGTTACTCCTGCCGGGCATCGTCGAGCGGCACGTTAATATCCCGCCTGATATTTTCAAATAGCGCCATAAAGCGGCTATTAAAAACGAAATTGAATTCAGGAAACTTCATGCCTGTCATGTTTTGATCGATGTGCGAAAACATCATTTCGACTTCACCCACGGGTTGTTCACTTTGGCCGGCACCGGGGCGGACGCGGATATGGCCCTGAATGGCTGCACCGGCTTCGCTGATCTGAATGACGTTGGCGTCGTAAACGATTTGTTCACCCGGTCGAACGATTCGCTGGAAGTTCGCCCGGCCAATCTTGGCCAGAATCACTTTTTCCTTAAAGTCACGCTGGTCGCCGACAAGAATGCCGCTGGTTTGCGCCATGCCTTCAATCATCAGGCTGGCGGGCATGACGTAAAAGCCTGGGAAATGATCGTGCAGATGGTCTTCCGCCAACGAAACATTTTTGATGGCCAGGGCGCGTTTGCCCGGCTCAAAAATTTCTAAACGGTCGATCCATATCCAACGCATTCGTACGCGTCTCCGTTGTGCTCAAACGAGCATTGCGTCGATGCTATATTAAGCCATCTTTTTTGCCGATGAATTTAATCAGGTCTACAACGCGATTGGAGTAACCCCATTCATTGTCGTACCAACTGATTAACTTGAAGAAACGGCTGTTGAGTTCGATGCCCGCCTTGGCGTCGTAGATGCTGGAACGCGGATCGGTGATAAAGTCGGAAGAAACAACTTCTTCCTCGGTATAACCGAGAATGCCCTTGAGTTTGCCTTCGGAAGCCGCCTTGATCGCGGCGTTAATTTCGGGCAACGACGTTTCCTTTTTAGTGCGGACGGTCAAATCAACCACCGACACATCGGGCGTGGGAATGCGGAAAGCCATGCCGGTAATTTTGCCCTTAAGCTCGGGGATAACCAGTGTGGCGGCCTTGGCCGCGCCTGTGGCGGCGGGAATCACATTCTGACTGGCGCCGCGCCCGCCGCGCCAGTCTTTTTTCGATGGGCCGTCCACCGTTGGCTGCGTGGCAGTAACGGAGTGCACCGTGGTCATCAGCGCTTCTTCAACGCCGAAAACATCGTTAACAACTTTCACCAGCGGAGCCAAACAGTTGGTGGTGCAACTTGCGTTGGAAACAATGGTATCCGTCGCGGGATTGAATTTATCTTCGTTCACGCCAATTACGAACGTCGGGATTTCCTTGTCCTTGGCCGGCGCGGAGATGATCACGCGTTTTGCGCCGGCGGTGATGTGTTTACCGGAGCCTTCGCGATCTGTGAATAAACCCGTTGACTCAACCACATAACTCACATTGAGGTCTTTCCAGGGAAGCTGCGCTGGATCACGCAGGGCGAACGTTTTAATAAAATGTCCATTCACCGTCAGGCCGTCTTCTTTGTGTGAAACCTCACCCTTGAAGCGGCCATGGGTCGAATCATGTCGTAACAGATACGCCAGGTTATCAGCGGGAACAAGATCGTTGATAGCGACGAATTCAATCTGTGGATCATTGATTGCGGCACGAAAAAACAACCTGCCGATGCGTCCAAAACCATTGATGCCAACACGGATTTTTGCCATTGAGTATTACCCCAATATGAACAGGTCGCCCGGCGATGTCATACGCAGACGTGCGCCAAGGGCGAATATCAAAGCAGGGGATTCTAGGGCTTTTATCTCCTGCGGGCAAGAAAGGGATGAGTCAGGTAGTTGCAAGAAACCTCGATTCGTGTGATATTAACGAATTCCCCGGAGCGGACGGCGGCGGATACGCAATCCTTCCGGATGTATTATCGCAGTTTTGCGAAATAATTACCAAGGAGTTTTGCGTGGCACATTCCCTGTCGGCCAAGAAACGAATTCGGCAGAGCGCTAAACGGCGCCTGCGTAACCGTGATCGCAAAAAGGCGATCAAAATTCAGGTCAAAAAGGTTTCCAGCCTGATTGTCTCAAAAGATGCCGCAGGGACGCAAACAGCCATACTTGAAGCGATTGCCATGCTTGACCGCTATGCCGCCAAGGGAACGCTGCACAGAAATACCGTGGCCCGCCGTAAAAGTGCGCTGATGAAAAAACTCAACGCAGTCAAGAAATAAACTTCAGACAAAGCCTGGTTCACACGCCCATGGATAAGGCCCGATCGCGCGTCGTTTTAAACCCTCCGGAACCCATGGGTGATTATGTATCGCGCGGTGGTTTGAAGTTACGGGCCGCTATCGAATGCCTTCAGCTCGATTTGACCGGACTGGTCGCCGCCGATCTGGGCAGCAACGTCGGGGGATTTGTGGACTGCCTGTTGCAACTCGGCGCCAACCGAGTATATGCGGTCGACACCGGTTATGGCGTATTGGCGTGGAAACTCCGCAAAGACCCTCGCGTGGTGGTAAAAGAACGCCAAAATGCTCTCCACGTAAAATTGCCCGAATCGGTTGACTTAGTGACCATCGACGTCGGGTGGACCAAACAGGAAAAAATTCTTCCCGCGGCGGCGAAATTACTCAAGCCAATGGGTCGAATCATTTCATTGATCAAGCCGCACTACGAATCAGAACGATCCAAAACTCAGGGCGGCGTTCTGACCCCGGCACAATCACTGGATGCACTAGAATATGTCACCGATCGCATTGAAGCACTGGGATTTACCATTCAGGCAATCGTTAAAAGTCCCATCGCCGGCCAGAAAGGCAATATGGAGTTTCTGGCTTGCCTCTGCGGCGCCAAAACTGTAATTTAAACTATTATGAGGTTGTTCTCTTAGAGGGGTTTGTTGGTGAAAATCAAAGCGTTACTAGCGGTCCTGTTGGCAAGTTGCATTACTCTATTGGGTATTGGACGAACCATTGCCGCATCGGATGATAAGCCGCTCTATCAAACCGATCCGGTATTGGCCAAGGGACTTAATTATCTTCTGGCCAATCAGGGCAAAGACGGAAGCTGGGTGCCACAGCCCGGACCTGCGGTTACAGCTCTGGCCGTGAAAGGATTGCTAATGGCTGGATATTCGCCTGATTTTCCCGCGATCGTTAACGGAATGAAGTTCATCGAAAGCTTCCACAAGGCTGACGGCGGGTTTTATGACCAGGCTCTTCCGACCTACAACACGGCCATTGTGCTAAGTACCCTGGCGATTTTTCCCGGTCACAAATATGACGATCAAATTAAAATGGCCCAGAAATTTCTCGAATCGCTTCAGGCCATGGCTCCCGACAAAGATAACTATGGTGCAACGATAACGCCCAGCAATAGCTGGTACGGCGGCTGGAGTTATGGCAGCACCAGCGCAAGACCAGACCTTTCCAACAGTTCGTTTGCCATTGAAGCACTGCACGACAGCGGCGTATCCTGCGATGACCCGGTTATGAAACGAGCCTTGGTTTTTGTAACGCACTGCCAGGAACTCGACACCACAAACCCATTGCCATTCGCCAAGGGGCAGGATGACGGCGGGTTTATTTATACACCGGCGATGGGAGGAGAATCTTCGTTCGGCGACGTTGATCATCTGACTGGCCCCAGCACGCTTACCAGCTACGGCAGCATGACATATGCAGGTTTTAAAAGCATGATTTATGCAGGGCTCACAGCCAATGATCCGCGCGTGGCTGCGGCATTGGATTGGATACGTTCGCATTGGACGCTGGAATCCAACCCCGGATCAGGCGACAGCAAGTCGGGATTGTTTTATTACTACCTGATGTTTACCCGTGCGTTAGTCGCTTTTGGACAGCCGGAAATTGTGGACGATCAAGGGACGGTTCACGACTGGCGCTCGGAAATGCAAGGGCAACTGGGTGTTTTGCAACAGCCGGATGGATCGTGGGTCAATAAATGGTCCGATCGCTGGCTCGAATCCACCCCCCAGCTTGTGACTTGCTATTGCTGCATCATCCTCGATCTTACTGATCGTCAATGACGCGGCTATGATGTTTTCCCTATGAGAGAAGTACGTCTTGCCATTGTCGGCGTGGGCAACTGCGCCAGCACATTGATTCAGGGTCTGACGTTCTATCGGCGAACCGGATCGATCGTGGGGCTGATGCATCCCCAAATCGGGGGCTTAAAGATCGGCGATATTCGCATAGCCTGCGCGTTTGACGTAGATCGTCGCAAAATCGGCCAGAGTGTGTCCAAAGCTGTATTTGCTCCGCCAAATAACAGCCGTGTTTTTTGTTCCGATCCGGAAGATGACGGTGCACGGGTGTATGCGGGACCCGTGAGCGACGCGGTGGCGGAACATTTGGAGCAGTTTGATGAAAACCGTCGTGTGTCGGTTGATTCCGCCGCCGGAAAAATCACCCCGGCGGAAGTGGTCCGCCGGTTGACCGAGTCCGGGGCCACAGTCCTGGTAAATTATCTGCCGGTGGGTTCACAAAAAGCGACAGAAATTTATGCTCAGGCTTGCCTGGATGCCCGCATTGCCATGGTCAACTGTATGCCGGTGTTTATCGCCAGCGATGCAACCTGGGCAGCAAAATTCCGCGAGTCGGGCTTGCCGCTGATTGGCGATGATGTCAAGTCTCAATTCGGTGCGACGATCATTCACCGCCAGCTTATGGCGCTGGCACAAAGCCGCGGCATCAGTATTGACTCAAGTTACCAGCTCAACGTCGGCGGCAATACTGACTTTCTGAATATGCTCCAGCGCGACCGCCTGGGAAGTAAAAAAGTCAGCAAGACCGAGGCTGTAACCAGCCAGATCAGCGGCGGAATCGCTGAAGACAAAATCCACATCGGACCGTCGGACTACATCCCATTCCTCGCGGACAATAAAGTCTGTTATATCCGCGTGAACGCCCGCGGTTTCGGCGGCTTGCCCATGGAACTGGATTTAAAATTATCTGTGGAAGATTCTCCAAACAGCGCCGGGATCGTGGTTGATGCGGTGCGTTGTGCGGCGCTGGCGCTGAGGGCGGGCATTGGCGGGCCCCTGGAAGATGTTTGTGCAGCCCTTATGAAACATCCGCCGGTTCAAAAAAGCGACGATGTGGCGGCTTCGGCGGTGGATCAATGGATCAAACAGTATGAGGCGTCGCACCGCTAATTTAATTTTTCGGTTTTAGTCTTTAGAAATATATGAAGCTTGTAGGCCTGTCGATAAAGTTCTATCATTTCGACGCTTTGATTAGACAAAGCCTGAAATGTTCCAGTTGCGGAATGTAGAGTTTCGGATGCCAAAAAATAAAGAACTGATCCAGCGGCACGAAAAAGTGCTGATCGGCAACTACGGCAAACTGCCCGTGGCATTTGTGCGCGGTCAGGGGGCGCTATTGTGGGACGCTGAAGGAAAGCAGTATATCGATTTTTTCGCCGGGTTCGGCGGAACCATTCTGGGGCATTGCCATCCCGCTTTGACCGCTGCAGTTACTCGCCAGGCGCAAACGCTCTGGCAGACGGGCAATCAGTTTTACACCGAGCCGCAGATTCGCCTCGCCGAAAACCTGGTGAATAAGTCGTTTGACGGGCGGGTATTTTTTTGTCACAGCGGCGCCGAAGCAATGGAGGCTGCGATCAAGTTGGCACGGATTTCAGGCGGACCGGAGCGCACCAACGTTATTTCCACGCATAAGGGATTTCACGGTCGCACGATGGGGGCGCTTTCAGCCACCGCAGGTCCGGCGCAAAACGGATTCGCCCCGTTTTTGCCGGGGTTTTTACATGTGCCTTTTAACGATCTGAAGGCAATGGATGCGGCAATAGACGAACGAACGACGGCGGTGATTCTTGAACCGATCCAGGGTGAAGGAGGAATTAACATTCCGGCGCCAGACTATCTGGCTGGTGTAAGAGCCTTATGCGATCGGTATGGAGCAGCGCTGATTCTGGATGAAGTTTGGACCGGGGTAGGCCGGACGGGAAAGTATTTCGGTCATCAGCATTTCGCCGTTCAACCGGACATCATGACGCTGGGCAAAGCGCTCGGCGGCGGTTTGCCGGTTGGGGCAATTGTAGCCAATCCCCAGCGCGCCGCGTTTTTCAAGCCCGGAACGCATGGTTGCACGCTGGGCGGCAATCCCATTTGCACCGCCGCCGCGGCAGCCGTGTTTGACGTCATCGAGCGCGAAGAATTAACCGTAATGGCGGCTCAGAACGGCGAAATGATCATAAATTCCCTTCGATCCTTCGCTGCGCCGGGAAATAAAATTAAAGAGGTCAGGGGTATGGGAATGTTTATTGGCGTGGAAATGACCGCTGCGGATGCAACGCCGGTGGTGTTGCGAGCGCTGCAAAATGGTCTGGTGATCAATGTGACGCAGAAAAACGTTTTGCGAATATGCCCTTCTCTGGTTATTACACCCCAGCAGATTCAGCAGGGGCTGGATATTCTCTTTCGCACCATCGCCGAGGTATAATGGCATCTGAAAGTTGTCTGGTATGGGCGCCAAGCGCCTGATTGGAAGGGAGCAGCATGCTTTCGACAAAATGCATTAAATGTTCACGTCCCGCAGTGGTTCATCTGACGGAAATTGGGAGCGCTAATCTGGAAAACGGTTCCAAACAGGTCATGCAGGTGCACCTGTGCATCGAACATGCCGTCGAAGCAGGCCTGCTGAATTTGTCCGCCGGAGTCGGACTTTTTAAGCCGAGTGAATCCGCATCCCAGAGCGAAACAGAGACTGACTTGCCGGCAAGCACCGGCGAGGAAGGCCAGGCCATCGTTCCTGTTGGCGCCAAGGGTGCACCGGCTGGAGGAACATGTCCGGTTTGCGGAATGACCTGGAAAATGTTTGAAAAACGCGGGTTGCTCAATTGCCCGCACGATTACGCGGTTTTTGAAACCCAGTTGCTTGAATTGTCGCGCAAAGTACATGAGGGTCGCACGCAGCATACCGGCAAACTTCCGGCGGGTTCGAATGAGCAGACGCGATTGATGCAGGCCCGCCGGTTTGCGCTCCAGCAACGCCTGCAACAGGCGATCCAGGGTGAAAATTATGAAGAAGCCGCCAAGTTGCGCGATGAATTAAAACAACTCGATCCTGGAACAGTAAGCGGTTAAATCTGAAAATCAGGCGGGGTTTGCTGGACGAATTCCACTGCCGGGCGATTGCGATATTGCAATTCCGGATGTTTAACACTCACACGCGTATTCGGCGGAACGGACTGGGTGATAAAAACGTTGCCGTTAATGGTCGCCCCTTGGCCAATGACCGTCTCGCCGCCAAGAATGCTGGCATTCGGATAAATCATCACATTGTCTTCAATAGTTGGATGGCGTTTTTTGCCGCGCAACGTCTGGCCGCCCCGTGTTGAAAGGGCGCCGAGCGTGACACCCTGATAAATCTTGACATTTTTCCCAATGATGGTGGTTTCGCCGATGACCACGCCGGTGCCATGATCGATGAAAAAATAGTCGCCAATCTGTGCGCCGGGATGAATGTCGATGCCGGTAAGACTGTGGGCATATTCAGTCATGATGCGCGGAATCAATGGCACCACCAATTGATGCAGTTCATGCGCAATGCGATAAATGCTGATGGCCAGGTAACCGGGATAGCAGAAAATAATTTCATCCAGATTACTGGCGGCCGGGTCTCCGTCAAAAGCGGCCTGGGCGTCTTTGGCCAGAGCTTCGCGGAGGCGCGGAATCGCTCCGATAAATTCGTCGGTAATGGCCGCGGCGGTTAAATCGCAATCGGGGCATTCGCCTTTGCCGCTTCTTTGATGCTGATGCTGGATGGCGCGGCGAATCTGTTCAAAGAGCAAATCGCGAATCGTTCCCAGCATGGAATTGACGTGGAAGGGGAGTTCAGCTTCGGAAAGATTTTGGCGCCCAAAAAAACCGGGGAAAAGCAATTCACGAATCGTCCCGACCAGCGAAATGATGATGTCACGATTCGGCAGATGGGTCGCGCCGATGTACTGCGATTCCGGATGGCTCTTATAGGTGGCGACAATTTCCTCGCCAAGCTGCCCCAAATCAGCTTTATGCTCGGTTTTATTTTTCGCACTCATATGGAATCCTGAAAACTTCAAAACGTTTATGATTATAGTCCGATCCAACTAACCGGTCATCAGACTCAGATGAGTTCCGCGACGGCCTGTTTCACGTCCAATGTACCTTCATAGATCGCACGGCCCACGATGATGCCCGCGATGGGAAGCGATTTAAGCGCGATAATATCTTCAAGTTTTGCGACTCCGCCGCTGTGAATCAACGGCATCTTGCCGGTGTGCCGGAGCAATTCTTTTGTTGCGGCGATGTTCGGGCCAGCAAGCGTGCCGTCGCGGCTGATGTCGGTATAAATGACAGCCGCCAATGGCCAGTCGCGCACGGACTGCACAATTTGCTCCGCTGTGGGATTATCGCTCACGCCGGTGGTCCAGCCGTGCGTTGAAGCGCGGCCATTACGCGCATCAAGGCCCAGTACCAGCCGCCCGCGAAAGCGCTGGTCGTGTACCATCGTTTTGAACCATTCCGCGTCGGAAATGGCTCTCGTGGAAAGAATGAGCCTTTGAGTTCCGATCGCCAGCAGGTATTCCATCACTTCTTCGCTGCGGATGCCCCCGCCAAGTTCAACGTTCAATTTGGCGGAATGGATGATCTTTTCAATTAGTTCCAGGTTCGCCGGACGGCCGTCGCGAGCACCGTCGAGGTCCACAAGATGCAGCCATCGGCAGCCGGCATCGGCGAAACGCACGGCCAGATCGACGGGATCCACGTCGTAAGTGGTCTGGTGCATATAGTCACCTCTGAGCAGCCGGACGACTTTGCCGTCGCGAATATCGATAGCGGGTATAAGATCAATAGCCATAACTTTAAATCCGCCATTCGGCAAAATTACGCAGGATCACCCGGCCCACAAGCTGGCTTTTTTCCGGGTGGAACTGTGTGGCCATCACATTGTCTTTACTCAAGGCGGCGACGAACTTGCCGCCATAATCCGCCCGGGCCGCGATCCATTGCGCGTCATTTGGTCGCACGTAATAACTATGCACGAAATAAAAGTGTGCACCGGGTTTTAAACCGGAAAACAGGCGCGTAGACTCTTGAAAATCGACGGCGTTCCAGCCCATGTGTGGAACCTTGAGGTTCGCCGGCGGCTGATCCACCGTGAAGCGAACACAATCACCCTGAATCACGCCCAGACCGTCATGTTCACCATCTTCAAAACCTTTGGCCATGAGTAATTGCATTCCCAGACAGATTCCCAGAAACGGCTTACCTGAACCGATGAATTCATGAATGGCTTGATCGAGGCCATTATGCTCAAGGATGGCAACTGCGTCGCCAAACGCTCCGACGCCGGGCAAAATCAACTTATCCGCCCGCCGCACATCTTCCGGTGTACGAACAATTTGCGCCGAAAAGCCCAACAATTCAAAGGCTTTTTGAACGCTGCGTAAATTTCCCATGCCATAATCAACGATGGTAAGCATGCAGATTCAATCCGAAATACAAACTTCTCTGGTGAAAACAGCAATCCGTTCTGATCGGCTTAATGGCGCAACGAAACAACGGGCCATTTGAACATGCCGGACAGCATCTGAATAAAATTGTCAAGAGAAAAATCGCGCGGATCAGCGCAACACCACAATTTCTACGCGACGATCAAGAGACAGATCCGTGGTTGAAATCAGATGCGTATCACCGTAGCTGACGGCTTTCATGCGATCCGCCGAAACGCCGTGGGTTTCCAGATAATGTTCGACGGCCCTGGCCCGCGCCAAACCCAGAGCGTAATTGTTTGGATACGTGTGGTGAATCGGGCGATTGTCGGTGTATCCCTCGATTACTATCTGCCTGTGGGCATATTCAGAATTGAGCATATCCGCCACATGAGTAAGCTGATGAGAAGCGGAAGGCGCCAGGTGTGCGCTTCCGGAAGCAAATAACAAATCGCTGGACAGCACGAATCGGTGAAGTTCACCACCGCCGGTAGTCTCACCAGTGACCTGGCCGGGGCCTTCCGTGCCGCTTTGCTGGCCGCCGGGGTTATTCCCAAAGCTCGGCAATATGTTGCTTTCACCATTTCCAGTCGAGCCTTGTTCCTGCATTTGACCGGCGTTCTGAGCCGCCATCTGGGCAGCCTGCGCCTGGGCTAATTGAGTTCGAGCCGAAGCAAGATCGGCGTTGGCCTGATCAAGCTGTTGCTTGAGTTGCTGATTTTGCTGGAGAAGCTGGTTGCGCTCTGCCACAAGTTTATCGTCCTGACAGCCGCCCATAAAAACTGTAAACAACATCGCGATGATGCCGAGCGTGGGCCATTTCAAAACCGGTTTCATGTTGGACTCCTTAAATTCAATAGCTCAAAGCGCGGCGGCATCCTGCTGTCGCAAAACACGTCTGGAATCAGGATTTTACTTCAACCGGCTTATGAGGCAAGCGCCTGGCCCGCTAATAAGAAGCTTTCCGCAACATGACCGAGAGACCCAAAACCGTTTTTAAGAATCACTGGTTTTGCGAAAATATCTGTTTTTACTGCCTCGGCTGCATCGGCTGCTGTTGTTGTGACATGCCCATCATCATCAACATTGGCAGCATTTGATGCACTTGGTTGGAAATAGCTTCGAGTTCACTGGTAGGCAAATAGATCCTGCCCAATGAACCAGACTGGCTGAAGCTGGCCAGACTTCCAGATAATGTCATAGCAGTAGAAGACGGCGCCGGTGTCTGGGCACCCGTGTTTCCCTGAAAACTATTGAGAAGGGCTGCAAACATAGCGCTCGGCTGGCCATAAGCGATGATCGATGCATTGGGCAACAGGTGTTCCTGCCCGGCGAGAATAGAAGATTGCGAATCCAGATCATCCGTTGAATTTTTCGCGGCTTCCACGGCACCTTGCAGTTCATCGTTAGAAGCATTCACTCCGCTGATGATGTTATTACCCTCTATACCGGTATAAGTATTGATTCCATTCGGGCCCAGTATAGTCTGCGTGATTTGAGTGATCATGGCTGAACCCGGGTTTGCCGAAGCCGCAGCGGATGGAGCGATGTTGAAAGTGGATTTATCAAAACTTACCCCATCAACCGTCAGGGCATCCTGGGTGAACTGGCCGCTCATGCTGAATCCCAACTGCTCGTTATTTTGTAGTTGCAGATTATCGATGCTGTTCTGAGCAATTTGCCGCTGTAGATTCAGCGCCTGATCAGGATCATCCACCGTCATTGATGAAAAACCTTTAAGCATCGGAGTAAATGACATAACTGCTGATTGTGTGTGGGCCAATTGAATTAATTGAGCTACCTGATTCCATTGCTGCGCGACTTGCTGAGCACGCGTATTGGATTTGAGATCAGGATCATTCGTCAGCTTGTCGCTCCAATTTTTTATTAATTCACTCAGCCAACCGCCGGATAAATCGGCGGAAAATGCTATGGTCGGAGTCAGTTTCGGCAAACCTGCAAATGGTTTGTCACTCAGGGGTTTGGACTGGGCAACAAAGTCAGCCATGGGCGTACCTGTTTCAAACTGATGATCCAGATCAATGGAAATGCCGTCATCAGAAATAGTGGCTGAGGCCACGCCGACCTTTATATCATCAAGAATTTCATGAATGATAAGTTTGTCGACAGCCAGGCTGAATTTCATCTGATCAAGCGTCTTTTGATTCTGGGCCATACCCATGGACTGAAACATTTGTATGGAATTTGCGAAGTTGGCATCAAGGGCTTTTTCGGCGGGCTCGCGAATGGCTGCTACGTTGATGTAAACCCCGATGTCACTCGCGTCAATCATATTCTCATCATTGGTGGATAAAGCATCGGAGAGAGATTGTTTCGAGGCAAGAAAATCGACCAGGGTCTGCTGGTCTTCGCTCAAAGCGACGTAATGTCCAGTTACCGCAACAAAGCCCGGCGGGCTGTTGCGCGGTTGCACGGATGATATGCCATTTTGCTGCGAAACCGGATTCATGGACGAAAGCATCTTGTCCGGGTCCGTAGCAGGCAGAAGAATAATAGGATTCGTGGATCCGCCGTCACTGGGTATCAGCTGCGGCCAAATCACCGCGATCGAACCATGTTTATCCAGACTTTCAGCCACGCCCAGCTTTGCGGCAAAAAATCCCACGGGGGGAATTTGGCCGGGAATCTGCAATTTCTGCATCAACGTGGTCAGTTTATCATGCAGGCCGCTGAGGTCATTGATCACTTCGACAAGGTCGGCACTGGCCGGCACGTGGTCGAGCACTTCATCCGTGTTCCCTGCCGCATTCACGGTCGTACCTGTATCGCCGCGGATTTGTCCGATCCAGATGATCCCGGCTGCTGCGATGGCGGTGCATGTTGCCATGCAAGCCATTGCCAGAAAAGTTTTTTTCAGGTTCCTCATGTTCGTTAGCTCCTTGTTATAGATGGTTCGCCTTCGGAATAAGTTAGATTAGCATGCATATGTTAATGTGCCGTTAATTTTAGAACAACAGATCGAGTAAATTATCACCATTTGTTCCTTCGGACTTGGAAGCGTCGATAAGAGTATCCATGGGCAAATAAACAGCAATATCCAATGCTGTACCAATGCCGGCGACACTGATTACCACCGGAGGCGGCGGGACGCCCAGAGCCAGCGCGCCGGCGGGCATGGCGGTCGCCTGTTGATTTGCGGATTCCTCACCATTCATCAGGCCTGCCAGCCGTGCCAGTGGCACGTAGGCCGCGAAAAATGCGTTGGGCAGAATTTGCTCGCGGACCTGAGCCAGATCGGGACGTTTTTCGACGCCCGCGTTCCCCGATTTGATGTCCGCCACAGTCTGCTGGAGCGTGTCCTGATCCACACTGGAGGCAATCATGATGGTGTTGGTCCCAACAGCGCCGTAATAAACCGCGGTGACTATGGGCTGCACATGCGGAGGGGCCGGCTGGCCAGGTGCCTGGACCGCATCGGAAATAGACACATCGACGCGTGTTAATGACGTTCCATCGATAGTCAAAGCGGCGGGTGTGCTTTTTGCTTCAACGTCTAAATCCTGATTTTGTGCTTTCATCGATTGGATGGTTGAATTTATCCAGGAAGGGATCAGGCCAATATCTTTAGCGGGATTGTCCGATGAACACAGATAAATAACGCCTGGAACAGAGACCATTATGGATTTTATGTGCAACTGCTGGTCTGGTTGAGGATTGCCGGCCATCGGAGCGCCGGATGGCGATGTTACGGCAGGCAACAAGACCATACCGGCGTCGCTGATATGATTAGCCATAGGTTGAAGGTCTTCATTAAGCAATTTAGCGATGGCCTGCCGCGTCTGGATTTCCTGAGCGGTGGCCGCGGGGCCCATTGATGCAAGCAGAGAATCAAGCCATTCAGATACCGCGCGGCCATTGATCGAATCGGCCCATACGCCGACATAATCCTTATTCGGCAAGCCGGCGAGCGCATTTTGAGGTAGTGGCGGCTGAGCTTCGATCAATTTGGCGGTAGACGAACCACTATGAAATTGCGCTATGGTGTCGGTCGTGATTCCCTGGTTGTCCAGTCGCATGGTAATCAGGCTGTACTGGTTGTCTTTAAGACCCTGAAGCATGGCAAGACGAATAATATCCAAGGTGGTTTTAAGCGGACCGGAACCGACAGGCAGTTGTGTGCTGATCTTTTGTTCCGCGGAATCGATTAACTGGCTGATTTGCGGCATTGAATTTTGCGCGACAGCTTCGGTGTTAAAATAAAAATAGAGATCGGAATTGTTGATTTTATTCTGAATTTGCGGAAGTAAAATCGTATCCAAAGTCTGGCCCGCGGCGCGGAGTTCTTTGATCGCTTTGGCGGTCGGAGAAATCGCCACATAGCCCGGATAAACCTGAAGGAAAACCTGTTGATTTGCCCCGCCCATTCCCATGGGAAAAGTTCCCTGCAAAACGCCGTCAGCACCGGCGGTGGCATTAAAAACCGCGGAAAGTTTTGCCGAATCTTTGGCGGGTAAAAAAACCGCCATTTCCGTATCCGTTACATCATCGTTCAAAATCCCATGGCCGGTGATCACCGCAGCGATGGAACCATTCGGGTCAAAGGATGGTCCAAGCATCTGGGAAAACATACTTACCGGATCAAAGTCCGGCGTGGCTGATTGTCCGCTGGTGCGGCTTTGGATGGCCATGAATTTTGTGACCACCGCCTGGAAATCGCGTATCACAAAGCCAATGCGCACATTGGAAGGAATCACCTGCGAAACATTATTGCCGCCGATTGGCTGAATTGCCTGATTGGCATCCGCAAAACAGACACCGGCGCCGGAAAGACAAAAGATAATCAGGCATACAATTCGTTTGAGCGGCATATTTTGAATACCTCGACAAGAATAATGGAGCACGAAAGTATATCCGCATCAGGCTTCGTCAGGAAACACAGTCATGGATCAGGTTTCCAGCGGTGCGGCATCGCGCTTTGGTGGTTATGCCTCTATTGTATTGCCGCCCGACGCAAAATCCGACATCAGAAAAGAAAGGGCCTGACGCAAGTCCACCCTGATTATTTTGCTTGCCGTAAACAAGACTCTCTCGTAGGCTAATTCGCTATGGAGACGATTGAACTGCCCCGGATCAGCAGACGGCGGGAAGATTCACACAAAGGTGATTATGGCAGAGTGCTTATCATCGCCGGTTCGGAAAACATGATTGGGGCGCCAGCCCTGGCGGCTTTGGCTGCCCTGCGCACCGGCTCAGGTTTATGCCGCATTGCCACAGTAAAAGAAATCCTCCCGTTTGTACTGAGCATTTGTCCCTGCGCCACCGGATACCCGATCAATGCCCGGGATATCAAAGGCCTTCTGGAATTTGCCGACCAGCACGATGCCGTCGCTGTCGGTCCGGGTCTTGGTTTATCCACGACGACGCGACGCATTGTTTTGGATTTGCTTGAACGGCATTCGGGACCGATGGTGCTGGATGCCGATGCGCTCAATACGCTTTCCGCTTTGGAAGCCAGCGAATGGCCCAAACGCCGCGATTGGGGCAACGTGGTTTTGACGCCGCACATGGGTGAATTCATGCGGCTCATGGCGGCGGTGATGAAACGAGGCGGAACGCTCAGCGCTGCGGCGGCCGAAGCGCTCAATCCGTCGGCGCAGGCAGTTGCGGTTTCCGCGGGCGCCAAAAGCCAGACGGCTGAAGATGATGCTCCATCCACCGCCGACGGCATTCCGTTGGACTTGCCTGCGGAAGAATCCGCAACTAGTGCGGCGCCGCAGGCAGCACCGACATCCGAAGGGCCGGACCGGTCGGCATTGGCTGAACTGCTCAGCCGCGGTACAGGCTGCGTGGTTGTGCTCAAAGGGCACAACACGGTCGTCGCCGATGGTTTGCGCATCGGCGTAAACCAGACGGGCAATCCAGGTATGGCCACCGCCGGCGCGGGTGATGTTCTGACCGGCGTAATAGCTTCTCTATTGGGACAAGGTTTTGCTTCCGCCGAAGCGGCATTATTGGGTGTGCATATTCATGGAACCGCCGGCGATCTGGCGGCTGAACAAGTAGGTCCCGCCGGGCTGCTGGCCACGGATGTGATTCAAATGCTGCCCAAAGCGGTCGGCTTGCAGATGCATTAGCGATACATTCCAATCAAAACGACGCCAACAAGAATCAATGCAATTCCCGCCCATCGTTCGAGGCTGATGCGCTCTTTAAGCAGAACCGCCGAAAAAATCGCCACTGTTGCAAAGCAGGAACTTCCCATGGGAAACGCGACCGAAAGCGGCAACAGATGCAGTGTCCACGTCCAGAAGACGGATTCGAGAAAAAACGCCGCAAGCGCCAGTTGTATCCAATAATTGGTCAGTATCCGCAACGCAGTGGCTTTAATGCCCACGGGCATGTCCTGAGTTCCCTTTTTCATGGTGACCTGGCCGACGGTTTCGAACATCACCGCCGTCGCCACGCATAAAAGACCTATTCCCACCGGATTCATGAGGAAGTCTCCATCAATGTCGACGGTGTCCGGGTTACTTTGCCGTTGGCATCGCGCTCTGCGGTTCGGCTGACCAGCACAATCCCCATGATCACCAGCGCCATTCCCAGGATTTGCAGAGGGTGAACGGACTCGTGGAAAAACCAGTGTGAAAAAATGACTACCAATACATAGCTCAGGGCGCTCACTGGCTGAACAAAACTCAGATCACCCAGCGAAAGGACCATCATCCAGTTAAACAATTGCCCGATATGAAGAAACATGCTCAGGATAAACAAGGGCGCGATAAGGGTTAGAAAAAGCACCTGTAGCGGCGAACCATGCGCGGGAATGGAAGCCTTCCAGCAAAGCTGAATGCT
>DATJSN010000085.1:0-19531 GCA_035504095.1 Phycisphaerae bacterium
TCTTCAATGTCTACGCCAACGTAAAACAGCTTGGGACCCTTCTTATTCTGTCTACCCATCATAAGTATGTGCCTCCATGCAATCGATTAATGTTATTTTTAGCGCCTTTTGGTGATTTGGGCAACAGTCCCGGACTCTGTGACCTCTGTGGCTAAAATCCCCGGCTTGACATATAGAACCTATTTCATAACCTAGCGAGGCTGTCAGAATTTTTAGGCGGACCAGGCTCTGCCTCATAACACCTCGGGAGCCGCGTTTGGCATCCAAGTGTACAGATGCAAGGAAGAGCGACGAGGGTATATTCGATAGATAATATGGTTCGGAGCGATGACGCCGCAGATGGCGCAAATTTTTAACCACGGAGACACTTCCGGGGTAGTCGTTTGTGAAATATCCAGGGAATTCAACATACAAATACTACACCAAAAGACACGAAAAAAATTTCACGATATAATATCTCCCCTGGATCAGGAGTTCGGCAGGTTTTGTCCAAAGATCAACGGATACAGCTTTCGGTCAGAAGTGAAAAGGCGATTCTGGCTGGCGTTATTCTTCCAGGTTCAACGGCCGATCCGCGCGATCCGCTGGGGGAACTCAACAGCCTGGCGCGTACCGCCGGCGCACTGGTCGTGGACAGCATGGTTCAGCAGCGCCGGACCATCGACTCGGGGACGTACATCGGCCGGGGAAAAGCTGCGGAAATCGCCCAGAGGGTCAAGGCATTCGACGCCGACGTAGTGATTTTTGACAACGACATGTCGCCGAACCAACTGCGGGAAATTGAAAAAATCTGCAACTGCAAAATTCTGGACCGCAGTGAACTGATTCTCGATATTTTCGCCACACGGGCACAAAGTCATGAGGCGCAGCTTCAGGTGGCGCTGGCGCAATTGGAATATACCTATCCGCGTCTGAGGCACATGTGGGCGCACCTGGAACGCATCGGCGCCGGAGCCGGAGCGGGCGTCGGGGCGCGCGGGCCGGGGGAAATGCAGTTGGAAATTGACCGCCGATTGGTGCGAGACAAAATTTCTGATTTAAAGAAGCGCATCGTCCAGGTGCAGCAGCGCAAGGCGCGCGAGGTCAGTACGCGTAAACAGCAGCATTTTACGGTAAGCCTGGTGGGTTACACCAACGCCGGCAAAAGCACGCTGTTTAACACGCTCACCGACGCGGGAACGTTTGTCGAGGATAAACTCTTCGCCACACTGGACACCAAAACCCGGACCTGGCGGCTGGAGGCGGCGCACGCGGCGCTGTTGTCGGATACGGTTGGATTCGTGCGCGATCTTCCGCATCACTTAGTGGCTTCATTTAAAGCAACACTGGAAGAGGCGACGCATGCGGATTTATTGCTGATCGTGCTGGATATATCCCACCCACAGGCCATGCAGCAATTGCAGAGCGTGCAAAAAGTGCTTATGGAAATTGGTTGCGGGAAACAACCGGCGTTATTGGTGTTTAATAAAATCGATGCGGTTGATTCGCCGGACGATCTGGCGTTCTGGAAACTTAAATTCCCTTATGCACTGGCGCTAAGCGCCAAAACGGGCACGGGGATCGGCGAATTGGCTCGAACGGTGCGAAAACAAATGCTGGGTGAGACGCTTCTGGCGAAGATTTCCGTGCCGCTTAATGACGCTCGGGGAATTACGTTTCTGGAAAAATACGTCAAGGTGGTTTCGCGCGATTACGATTCCGAGCCGGATCGCGTAGTGCTGGACGTGCGGATCAGCAGGCGCATCATGGAGCAAATGTATAACCATGTGCACCGGCCAAAAGTGCTTAGACAAAGATTGGCGCCCCAGAAGCGTTCTAAGACGGGACCGGCGGCAATCACCGTGGGCGAATTGGGAAAGCTGGCAAATTAAAACAAAAACATCTCACGCAGCAGCGAAGATCAATAAATTAATTGGGCGCGGCAGGATTCGAACCTGCGTAGGCATAAGCCAACGGGTTTACAGCCCGTCCCTTTTGGCCGCTCAGGCACACGCCCGGAATGGGGAGCGGAGAGTATAGCAAAACACTCCCGCGAGGCCAATTTTACCTTGCGGCAAGTGGCATTTCACGCTTGAATTGGACGCATAAAAAACATTGCCCGGGCAATGTGTCGACTTTGAGGGAAAAAATGGCCTTTTTTATGGTTCGTCAGTAACGCTCGTGATTTGTTTGATCTGCCGGGGGTTGGAGGGCAGCGGAGCCGCCGGTTTCTGGGGCTGATCTTCACGTCCCGCGGCGTTAAGTTCGTCGTTGCTTTCCTTGAGACCTTTCTTGAATTGAACGATGGTGCGGCCCATGCTGCGTGCGATATCCGGCAAGCGAGAGCCGAAGAGTAATAAGGCGATAATCAGGATGATAAGGCCGCTGGGACCATCAAACAAATTAAAAGGAGAACCAAGAACGACAAAATGCGTTAAACCATGCCCAAACATAAATTAAACACCTCTAAAAACCCAGATGGCGGAGACGAAATCATTTATGAACTCAATCGCCAATAACCTACCCTGATTATATGGTTTTGAACAGGCTAATGTAAAATCGCCCGTCAAAACACGCTCTATTAATGTATATCGACGAATTCGCTTAATAGTAGCAACTGTTGATAGATATAACCCTGCCAAGTACTCGCAAAAGCGAAGTAAGCCGACGTTTTTTCGAGTGTGAATCATCTTCCTTAGCGGGAATCTCCATAATGTGCATTTTGACAAAATCACGCCAAGCCGGGATATATGAGGCACAAACACGGTTTGAGGTTTTTGTTAGAGACCCTTAATGTTTTCCGTAATTATCTGCAGCATCGATCCGGTCAAATTCGCGCGTATTCAACAGCATTATCGGGAGCTTTTTGGACCCGACGCTTATGAGCTTATCGGAGTCCATGACGCGCGCTCAATGGCCGAAGGATACAATCGTGGAATAGCCGCAGCCAAAGGTGAGGTCGTCATTTTTTCTCATGATGACATCGAATTCCTCAGGCCCGCGGACTGGTTATTTCGCTTGAAATTACATCTTTCCCGTTTCGATATGTTGGGACTCGCAGGCACTACCAAGCTGATATACCCAGCGTGGGCTGTCAGCGCACCACCTTATATTTTCGGCCAGGTAGCGCACAAGGCGGGAACAAAGGATTGGCCGGCGCCTTATCGACTGGAAATTTACGGCGTACCCGCCGCTGCGCTCGGCGGTATTCAGGCGATGGACGGGGTGTTCCTTGCGGTGCGCCGCAAAGTACTCCAGCGCATCAGATTTGATGAAAAAACTTTTAACGGTTTTCATTGCTGCGACGTTGATTTTACCTATTGTGCCTATCGCGCGGGATTTAAGCTCGCGGTAGTTTGCGATATGCCGGCGCTTCATGATTCGACCGGTGCTTTTGACTCAGAAGCGTGGCGTAAGGCCGCGGAATGTTTTATGCAAAAGCATGCAGACCATCTGCCGCCCGCCAACCTGGCGCGCTATATTATCACGCAGGTGTCGGCCGAAACTAAAGAAGAACTCCAGGAACTTATGATGCCTCCCCAGGTACATTCGCCGATATGACCTTTTGGAGTCCAGATGTTTTCCGTCATTATCTGCAGCATCGACCCGGTGAAGTTCTCACAAATTCTGAAGCACTATCAGCATCTGTTTGGATCTGAACCTTCTGAACTGATCGGCATACATGATGCGCGTTCAATGGCGGAAGGGTACAACCGCGGCCTGGCCCGAGCCAGGGGCGAATTTCTCATTTTTTGCCATGATGACATTGAATTTATTTCGCCGACAGATTGGCTAAACCGGCTTAAAAATCATTTGGCGAAATTCGATATGATTGGCCTTGCCGGCACAACAAAACTTGTGCATCCAAAGTGGTTTCAAGCAGGTCCCCCATATATTTTCGGCCAGGTGGCACACGTTGGAGGCATCCCAAAGTGGCCGGAACCTTATGGTGTGACAATTTATTCCACGCCATCCGCTTGTGTCTCAGGTATTCAGGCGCTGGATGGACTATTTATCGCCGTGCGGCGTCAGGTGCTGGAGCGAGTAAAGTTCGACGAGAAAACGTTTGAAGGATTCAATTGTTACGACATCGATTTTACATTCACCGCCTACTTGGCGGATTTTAAGCTAGCGGTCGCCTGTGATCTGCCGGTTATTCATCAATCTCGTGGAAAGTTTAATGAAACCTGGCTTCGTGACGCCCAGAAATTTCTCATTAAGCACGCCTCTCAATTGGCACCGGAAAAAAACCGACAATTTCACTGGACAAATGTGGCCGCCAATACCAGGGATGAACTCGTAATGCGTATGTTGCCATCGCATGTGCGTTCGCTTTTGTGATTGTTTGGATTGGATTGTTGAGAATTCCGTTTATGTTTTCTGTGATTATCTGCAGCATCGACCCGGTGAAATTCGCACAAATTCGAAAGCATTATCAGCAACTTTTTAGGGGCGAGCCTTACGAACTCATCGGTATTCATGACGCCAAATCGCTCAGCGAGGGATATAACCGGGGTCTGGCCCAGGCCAAAGGCGAGTTCATTATTTTTTGCCATGACGATATTGAATTTGTTTCGCCCGGAGACTGGCTGGCTCGTCTGAAAAATCATTTGGCGAAATTTGACATCGTCGGCCTGGTCGGCACTACAAAGCTCGTGCACGGGATGTGGATTTACGCCGGGCCACCCTATATTTTTGGACAGGTGGTGCATTCAGGCGGCACGCCGGACTGGCCGGAACAATACCGTCTGGAGATTTTTTCCACGCCGGCTGCTGTGGTGCGCGACATTCAGGCCATGGACGGCATGTTTATTGCGGTGCATCGCGAAGTATTGGAGAAAGTAAAGTTTGACGAAAAAACATTCGACGGGTTTCACTGTTATGACATTGATTTTACATTCAGCGCTTATTTGGCGGGCTTTAAACTGGCCGTTGCCTGCGATTTGCCGGTCATACATCGATCTAAAGGGAGCATGAACGAAACGTGGCTTAACGCCATGAAAAAATTTTTCGTTAAATACAATACCCGACTTGCACGGGCAAAAAAACGCCGTTTTGCCGTCACACTCATGGCCGTTGAAACCAAGGAAGAACTTCTGGAGCTTATGCTGCCGCAGCATGTAGCCAAAGGCCCTTAATAATTTTCTTGACCGCCTCGTGCTTATGCGGTGAGATATCAGCGGAGATGATAATCCATTTCGGCGGTGATTTTAAAATTTCGGGCGTTTTGAAAGTTTGGCGATGGATAAACCTCTGCCACAAATATCGCGACTTTTTACCTGGCTTTTTAGTGCGATGCTGGTGCTCGGTGGTGCGGCATTACTGGTATTTGGCGACAAACCCAAAGCTTATGAACTGCCCAATGGTCAGCCCATCGGCCAGCGAACGGTGATCAGCTTCTGGGAAAACTGGACGGGCGTTGAAGGCCAGGCGATGCGCGATGTGGTCGATAAGTTCAACATGTCGCAGAACCGCATTTATGTCAATACCGTTGAAGTAAGTACCATCGACATTAAAACGCTTATCGCCGTCGCCGGCGGCGATCCACCCGACATAGTCACACTTTGGTCAGGCGATATGGGTCAGTTTATCGCCTACAACGCCCTGACGCCGCTGGATTCTCTCGAAGATCATGGAATCGTCACGTCGCATACGTATGTACCGTACATATGGCGGCTTTGTGCGCCTTACGGACGGCTTTATGCCGTTGCCGCAACGCCTGAAATCAATATGCTTTATTGGAATAAGCTGCTTTTTGCCGCCGCGGGGCTTGATCCCGACAAACCACCTCGGACTTTTGATGAACTCAATGAGATGTCGCACCGCCTGACGCTTTATGACTCATCCGGGCATTTAAAACAGATTGGTTTTCTCCCAATCGTGCCCGGCTGGTGGAACAGCATGTGGGGAGTTTATTTCGGCAATCATCTGTACAACTATCAAACCGGATATTTCAACGTGGATACGCCGGAGCAAATCGCGGCGTATAGCTGGTTTGCGAGTTTTTCCAAACAACTCGGGTTCACCGCGGTGGATTCATTTTTGAGCGGGTCGGAACAGCAGTTTGATTCTCCCTTGAATCCGTTCATGTCGGGCAAGGTGGCCATGGAATTGATCGGACCGTATTTTTCCAATTTTATTAAACGCAACAATCCGGGGTTGGCAGGACATTACGGAATCGCGCCATTTCCGACGAGCTTCGGAAAACCGGGTGACGTTTATCATGGAGATTGCGATTTGTGGGGTATTCCACGCGGCGCCAAACATGTGCCGGAGGCTATGGAAGCACTTCAATTTTTTTCTGAGCAGGACAATATTGAATATTTGTGCGACAAACATTGTAAACCTTCGCCGCTGATGGTGGTCAGCCGATCATTTATCGCCAATAATCCGAATCCGTACATTGAGGAATTTGAACAGGCCATGCATTCGCAGAACGTGGAAGTGCTTCCGCCGAGTCCGATCTGGGCGCGTGTGAATGATGAGCTGGCCAATGCCGCACAGCGCATCTGGTATGGAGCGCCTGTCGAAGAGACGCTTCAACAGGAACAAGTCCTGATCAATCAGTGGACATCGGATGCGCTGCGCCTTCAAAAACTGCGTGCCAGACAGGGGACAAACGAGTGAGCAAAGCTGTGAACATTGCCGATGGCCAAGGTAGGCTTTATATAAGCTGGAAAGATCAGCTTACGGGGATGGCGTTCGCCGCTCCGTATCTGGTGGGAATTTGCATTTTTCTGCTTTTCCCTCTGGCCATGAGCCTGTATTACAGCTTTTGCGATTACAGCATGCTTCAGCCGCCGCTATGGATCGGCCTGGATAATTATCGGCATCTGCTTACCGACGATACATTCCACATCGCGCTGATCAACACATTGATTTATGCGGCTATCTCGGTCCCCTGCACGCTGGCCTGGAGTATTTTTCTGGCGATTCTGCTTAACCGACAGATAAGATCGCAGGGCATTTATCGCACCATCATTTTCCTGCCTACACTGGTGCCCTTGGTGGCCACGGGGATTATCTGGAATTGGCTGTTTAATTCGGACTCCGGCTTGATCAACTATTTTTTACGGCCAGTGCTGGGATTGGTCGGAGGCATTGCAGCACACGTCGCGGCCTGGCTGGGCGCGGGGCCGGCGACATTACAGGCCTTGCACGATATTTCCCCGCCGGCATGGCTGGGAGACCCCAATTGGGCAATGACCGCGATCATTTTTGTAAGCTTCTGGGGCGTCGGCCAAACTGTCGTGATTTTTCTGGCCGGGTTGCAGGACATACCGGCGGAACTTTACGAAGCGGCTCAAATCGACGGCGCCGGCAGTTGGGGACGGCTGCGGCACGTTACGCTGCCCATGCTTTCTCCGGTGATTTTTTTTAACCTCATCATGGGCATCATCGGAAGCTGGCAGTTTTTTGACATACCCTACGTGATGACTGCCGGCGGACCAGGGCGCGCCACGCTGGTTTACAGCCTGTATTTATTTAATGCGGCATTTAATGAACTGCGCATGGGTGCGGCGAGCGCCATGGCGTGGATTCTGTTTTTAATCATCCTGGCGCTTACCGCTTTGGCATTCTGGTCGGCGAAAAAATGGGTGCATTACTCATGAACACAAAAAATAGATTGTTCACTCATGCCCTGCTGGTGATTATTGCGCTATTTTACCTTGGACCATTTTTGTGGATGCTGGATACCAGCCTGAAAACCGATCCTCAGGCAATACAGATGCCCAAAGAATTTTCCATTCATGACTTTAAAGCGCTCGTGGTTCCCACTCCTTGGCAATGGCAAAATTACCCGCAGGTTATTCACGACCCACATTTTGATTTTTCCCTTTATGCCCGCAACACGCTGATTATCGCCGTTCTCGTGGCGCTGGGTGCGATGCTTTCTTCATCGCTGGTGGCGTACAGCCTGGCGAAGGTCAAATGGCGCGGGCGGAACATTGTCTTTGTGATCGTACTGGCTTCGATGATGCTGCCGTTTCCGGTGGTCATGGTGCCGCTATACAGAATTTTCCGTGAATTTGGCTGGATTGGAACCAATCTGCCTTTGTGGGTTCCGGCGTTTACGGGAATACCGTTTTACATCTTTTTATTGCGGCAATTTTACCTGACTATTCCCACAGAGCTTTCCGAAGCGGCGCTGATTGACGGCTGCTCCCATTTCGGCATCTGGTGGCGCATTATGCTGCCACTGACGCGGCCGGCGCTCGCTGTGGTCGGTTTATTTTCATTTATGGCGGCGTGGAATAACTTTTTGGGGCCGCTGGTTTATCTGACGCATCAAAATACTTTTACACTTGCACTGGCTCTGCAAAACTACCAGAGCCGCTCCGGCGGCACCAGTTATACATTACTGATGGCGGCCTCGGTTCTGATTATTGCACCAATCATTGTGCTGTTTTTCCTGGCACAAAAAACTTTTGTGCGGGGAATTGCCACCACGGGCATCAAGGGTTGAGCGATACATGAACGTAGCGACCGAAATTGACAGCCCACTTTATAATCAGAAACACTATCATGTGCAGTTAAGATTCATAATTAACAAGGGGGCAATTAATGAACCCAGATTGGCAAGCTATTTCGAGTCGACTTCTAGCATATCCACCGCGAGTCCATAGATTACTTCCCCCATGCGATGAAAAGAGACTTGAGTTTATTCAGAAACAATTGGGCAAATTGCCTGATCCTCTAGTTGATATGCTCCATTGTTTTAACGGTGCTAAACTTTTTATTAGAACTGCCCCACTTCTTTCAATATTTCGAATTTCTACTGTTGAACCACTACCACCGCTTGAATGGGCATCTGACTGGTGTATTGATAAATTCACGCCACTATGGCGTCGATATGGCGATCGGCAAAATGATTGGGCAATTGCAATGATGAACTATGGCGGCCTGATCATTCTTGATTCTGGTTGCATAGTAAAAGAATGGGACACGAGCCAGAAAATGTGGAATCCAGGAAAATTGGAGTTTGACAAGTGGATTGACAAGATACTAGCTGAGGGCGATGCATACATGAAAGAAGAATGAAACTGGGATGCATCGGTTTTGTTTCCACGTCTTGGTCTTCTCTCAGAAGCTTTATTTCACCCCACCAATCGGGTCGTGGCGCTGGGCGATGGGCATGCGCCGGCCATAGCCAAAAGCGCGCGAAGTGACTTTTAATCCGGGCGGCATCTGTTTGCGTTTGTATTCATTCGTATCCACCATGCGGGCCACGCGCAAAACCGTTTGCCGGTCAAAACCGTCCTTGATGATTTCCTGAACGGGTTTTTCTTCTTCCACATAGCGTTGCAAAATCGCGTCCAGAACTTCATACGCCGGCAGCGTATCCTGATCGGTTTGATTGGGTTTGAGTTCCGCGCTGGGCGGCTTGGTGAGCGAGCTTTCGGGTATCGGCGGCTTGCGGCCGGCTTCTGCGGCATCGCGGTTAATCCAGCGCGCAAGCTGATAAACCATGGTTTTAGGCACGTCGCTGATGACCGCAAGCCCCCCCGCCATATCACCGTAAAGTGTGCAATAGCCGGTGGCTATTTCGCTCTTATTGCCCGTGGTCAAAAGCAAATGGCCGAATTTATTCGACAGGGCCATGAGAATGTTGCCGCGGATGCGGGCCTGTATATTTTCTTCAGCCAGCCCGGGCGTGGTTTTAGCGAACACATCCGTTAAGACTGTTTCCAGTGCTTTATGCGCCGGTTCAATAGGCAACACTGCATAATGAATGCCCAGCGTCGCAGCCAGTGCCGCGGCATCGTCCTTACTGTGCTGGCTGCTGAAGCGCGATGGCATGGATACGCCTGTAACGTTAGAAGGACCCAGAGCCTCAGTTGCCAGCACGGCGACCACGGCTGAATCGATGCCACCGGAAAGGCCAACGACCGCAGTTTGGAAGCCGCACTTGCGGGCATAATCCCGTATTCCCAACACCAAAGCAGCGTTCAGGCAGGCCATATCCCGGCGCGGTTCGGGTTGGTCGGACAGGGGTGCGCCGGGCAAATCAAAAACAACCAGATCAGTCTCGAAATCGCGCGCCTGGGCCAAAATGTTTCCGGCCGCGTCAAAGGCGACGGAATTTCCGTCAAAAATCAATTCATCGTTGGCCCCCACCTGGTTTACATAAATCACCGGTATATTCCAGCGCTGGGCCTGATGGCTGATGAGTTTGCGGCGGAAGTCGTTTTTACCCAGTACAAAAGGCGAAGCACTGGTGTTCACGAGCATTTGGGCGCCGGCGCCGGCAAGCGCTTCAACGGGGTTGAAAGCGTACAAACGCCGGCCGACTACCTGTTCATCGTTCCACAGGTCTTCGCAGATCGATAAGCCGATTTTCTGGCCCAGGTAGGGAAACGTTTCGATTTTCGGCCCGGGCTCAAAATATCGGCTTTCATCAAAAACATCGTAGGTGGGAAGCAGACTTTTAAAACCGCGGCTGAGAACCCGGCCATCTTTAACCGCGGCGACCGCGTTATAAAGTGTGCGGCCAACGGGCGCAGGATTTTTTTGAGCGTAGCCGATGAGCGTAACCACATCGAGGCTGACTGCCGCGATTTCGTCAACAGCCATGAGCATTTGATCCAAAATGCCGGGCTTAAGCAGCAAATCCCGCGGCGGATAGCCGATGATCGAAAGCTCCGGCGTAATCACAAGTTGTGCGCCCTGCCGGCGTGCCTCGGCGATAGCCGAAATAATCGCGGCGGTATTGCCGGCAATGTCGCCGACGGTGGGATTTAATTGTGCCATGGCGATGCGCATGGACCGAGTCCTTTCTAACAGGCCGTACAATTGTATAGCACCAATGTCTTTTTGATCAGCCTGACAAGAGAGCACAAACGCCGATATGACCGCCAAAACCCTGGGCGATGGTGAGGCTGCGCGCCGCGGGACCGAGTCTGGCGCCGCAGAGTGTAACGCCGTGCAAATGGCACATGGCCGAAAGCGCCAAAGCCATAAGGCCCGAAGCGCCCAATGTGTGGCCCAGCCAATATTTGTGGGAAAAAACTTTTACATCCGAACCGCATATTTTTCGGATCGCGGCCAATTCCTGCCTGTCGTGCTCGGTGCCTGTGGCATGGGCGTGAACAAAATCCACGTTACCTCCCTGATTACAGCAGCGGATGCCGCGACTGAGCGAACAAGCATTCGGGTCTGTCGCGACCAGGTGCGTGGCGTCGCCTCCGAGCCACGTTTTCTCAACCCTTAATTGCGAGGTCTCGCAAAAACTCAGGCATAAGGCGGCTGCGCCTTCGGTAATAAAAAATCCCTCTCCGGCGGGCGAAAAAGGTTGACAGTAACGCCTGCCATCCGTCGCAGGAGCTGGAAATACGCCCAGATTATTGAAGCTGCTTTCAAATATAGGATGAACCGATGCGTCCGTGGCAACAATGATGGCGCGACGGCATTGGCCGGCGGTTAATGCCCGGCAAGCCAGGTGTACTGCCGAGAGAGAACCGGCGCAGGCAGCAACGCCGGTGTGAATAGAGCCTTTGATGCCCAACTCTCGTGCGATGAAGAATCCGGCTGCGGCAGGCCCCATGGCAATTTGTGCAGCGAGTTCCTGCGATAATTCCATTGGTCCGGTTTTTTGCAAAGCCTCGCAACCGGAAAGCACCGCCAGAATCGGACCTTTGCTGGTGGCCATGAACAGCGCGGTATCCGGATCGCGTAATTGATCCGACCCCCACCCGGCGCGGGAAGCGGCCTGTTGACACGCTGCCCACGCGAAAATAATGCTGCGATCAAGACTTTTTAACCCAACCGGAGCGTCTGTGATAAATTGATTAAACAACTCATCGGAAATAACACCACGATCGGAAAGTCGGCGACCCGCACGTATGGCATCCCACGTTTCTTCCGTTCCGGCGCCCAGCGGAGAAATAAGCGCCAGTGATTCAATTGCAACAGCATTTTTCACAGGCTGCCAAGAATAGCGGCGGCGAAGAGTGCGTTCCAGAGGTGCGGGAATATCCTGAGCCGGAAATCAATCCTTTAAAACCGTTGTCGCGGCCTGTTCATTTACCGTTATTTCGCCTTCATACAGGATCGGAATATTGAACCGGCCTGTATGGCTGATGCGCGAAAGTTGAGGATGTTCACTTGATGGTTCCACGGGTCCATGTTCATAGACGCGCCAATTCAGGCCCAGATCATGAACCATCTGATGATCCAGTTCCGGCGAGCGGCCGTAAGTAGTCAGGTAATTGCCGATCATGGTGCTATCGGCGCCGGCGAAAAATATCCAGCTTTGCAGATCGCGAAGGCAAACTTCACGCCCGCCGGCCACTTTGAGTTCCACGCCCGGATATATGAACCGGCAGATACTGATCATTTTAAGGCATTCCATTGGGTGCAATTTGGGCTGATCCTCCAGCGGTGTTCCGGGAATGGCGTTGAGAAAATTCACCGGCATCACGTCGACACCGATGTCCCGCAGCGTGAAGATCATATCCAGACGGTCTTCCCAGTCTTCGCCCATCCCGAAAATGCCGCCTGAGCACAATGACAATCCTGCCTCTTTGGCAATCCGCAGGGTGTTGAGCCGCTCGGAATAAGGATGAGTTCCGACAATTTGGGGATAAAAGCGTTCACTTGTTTCCAGATTATGGTTGATGCGCCTCACGCCGTTATCAAAAAGAAACTGCGCGGTTTCCGGCGTGAGTGCCCCCAGGGTGGCGCAAGCTCGCGTTTTTCCGCTGCGGGCAATTTTTTGAAGCAACGGGCCGATCCAGCCTTCCAGTTCGCCGCGGGTTGGGCCGCGTCCGCTGTTGACAATGCCGAAACTGTCAGCGCCCACCGCTCCGGCATGGAGCGCCGAATCGATGACTTGTTCGTCGGTGAGTTTGCTTTGCCCCTGTACAGCGGTCTGATAGTGCGAGGACTGAGCGCAGAATTTGCAGTCTTCCGAACAACCGCCTGCTTTGGCCGCAACAATAGCGCAAAAGCGCACATCACGGCCTTTATATTGGATGCGAATCTTATTGGCCCAGTAAAAAAGGTCGTAAACGTCGTCGCCATCAATGGCGATAAGCTCGCAAGCCTGTCGGCGTGTGATTAGTTTTCCGTCGAGCACCTGCCGGGCGATTTGTTGCACCTGATCGAGCATACAGAAATCCTTTCTGACGTGCCGGCTGCAGCGGCCCCTGTCAACTCTTACTGCAACGGTGGCGGATTGGTTTGTGAGGCCAGATTGTATACACCCAGTAATTGCAATTGCTCATTATCCAGGTAGTACGTCAGAAGCAAACCATCCCTTTCATCGACGATGTTGAGCATGGCCACATAACCGAATTGGGTGTAGCCCTGAGAGGTTAGTAAAGTCAAATTACCCGCTGGAGCAAGAATATCCGCCCGCGCGGTATTGCGTGCAGGTGTAATAAAAAGCATCACACACAAAATCAAGGCGGTAAATGTCAAAAGAGCAATCAGGCTGGTTTGACTTTTCATGTTATGCACTCCATAAAATTTCTCGCAAAAATGGCTTTAAGAACAAGGATTCATCAGGGAGTTCGTTTACTCGCCCGGCTGATGTCCATGGCAATATTGCGCGGAATAATATATTTGGGGCTGGAGCTGTTATATGAAGTGACCAGTCCCGAAATAACGCCTGCGTTTTCGTCGAGGATGTAGACAATTCCACCATTCATGCTGCTTCCCGAAGCTACGGCATACTGACCGCCTCCGCCGTTGTATCCCTGGGCTCGCGCTGCCGGCGTTTGCAGACCGATGCGGCTGACAAGCATCGCCGCCAGCATAATGTTAATGAGTACCAGCGCGCCGATTAAAAGTTGTTTGGATGACATAAACACCTCCGGAAAATTTTTAAGATTATCCATAACTCGGGCCAAAACCCGTCAGGCTATGCAGCTTCATCCCGGCCACCACGCCGTGAGCCACGATGCGCACTGCGAAAAGCGATGAGCACTACAAGAATTAACGCCAAACCGGAAAGCAGATACGGCGGTATTGAACTATTGGTTTGCGAAATACGGGGAATTGCAGCATCAAGTTTGTTTGGACCATCTGACGGGATTTGCGCCAAAAGCCGGGCCGGCGATGACATCATGGCCATCAAGGACACGGTAATCCACGAATAGAAACAGATGAGCCAGGGACGCTTCATGTACACGATGATAAACCGCATACGGAGCAAGTCAAGAAAATCCCTGTTTACCGTAATGAGGAAAACCGTCCATCGTTTGAATAACGTAGTAAAATATGATGGGTGAATTTTCCCAGAGGCTATCGAACATGTTCAAACACACCTGTATACAGTTGCTCGTTGGGGTGTTCATCCTGACCGGATTGAGTATTTCTTCCCTGGCAGAAGCAGACGAGCCGCAGGTTAGCAGCCAACAGGTGATCGCCAGTATCGAAAAAGGGGTTAAGTTTCTGCTTTCCCAGGAAAAACCCGATACATTTTGGGAAGAACCGGATTCACAACCCTTTCCCACCACTGAACAATATGGCGGCGAAACCGCCCTGGTAACTGAAGCATTGATTTATGTCGACCGGACGCTTCATCTGCCGGAACTCTATCAATTCGACCCGCCGATGCGGAATGCCATTGGTTTTCTGCTCAAAACACGCACTCCCACAACGTATTATGCATCGTTCACCGCAAACGCTTTGACGCAACTACCGCGACGACCGGAAAACCTGACCGCCCTTACCTGGGCGGCCAGTTATTTTCAGAAAAGCATTCATCCCGACGGCGGCTATACCTATGCCGGTGGAACGCCTGATCTGACTGATGAATTTCCCGTGCAAGCGGGCAACTGGGACAATTCCAACAGTCAATACGGCGTATTGGGTATGTGGGCGTGTGCGGATGCGGGCTTTAATGCATCTCTGGACTTCTGGCAGATGGTTTCCCAGCATTGGCGCGGCGCACAAAATATCGACGGTACATGGAGCTATTCGCCGGATCTTCCCAACGGGCCATCCAATACCGTTGACGAAGAAACTTATTCCATGACCCCGGCGGGCGTGGCAAGTCTTTTGATCGCCGATGAATTTTTGAACGTTACCGACACCGGTATTGAACCGCCAGTCGATGAAAACGTTGTCGCCGGTTTGCGCTGGATGAATGAACATTTTGACCCCGCGGAAAACAATCAATACGTGATGTACGGATTCGAACGTGTAGGGCTGGCCAGCGGTCTTACAAGTTTCGGCGGACATAACTGGTATCAGGATTATGCGGCAACGCTGATTAAAGCTCAGAATGCCGACGGCAGCTGGGATGCCAATTTTTTTATTGGCGACGACGCCGATAGTAACATTGGCACCGCATATGCCCTGCTGATTCTGGACCGTGGGCTTAATCCGGTATTCATGAATAAGCTGCAATATACGCCCGATTATTACGGCCAATGGAACGCGCGTCCCCAGGACGCCGCCAACATCACCGACTGGGTCGCGACCAACACCGGCAGCGCTCTGAATTGGCAGGCGGTGAATTTTAACGAACCTGTTTCGGACTGGATGGATTCGCCGATTTTGCTGATCACCGGACATGCCGATCCACATTTTTCGCCAGCCCAGGTTGATATGCTTCGGAATTACGTTAACGCAGGGGGCCTCGTGCTTTGTCTTTGCGACGGCGGGTTTGTCGGTTTTCAAAATGCCATGGCCGAATATGGTTCACAAGTCGTTAACAACCGCTATCCGGTGCATGTGATTTCCCCTTCGAGCAGTCTGTTTACCATTCAACCGTGGTACCAGTTGCAATCGCCGCGGGTTCTGGGCATTTCCAACGGCGTGCGCTATCTTTGGCTCATTGTGCCTGAAGATATGGGAAGTGTGTGGCAGCGCCGGGAATTCGACGAAAAGAATTTCTGGATTCTCCCTGAAAATCTGTATCTTTATGCCACAGGCAACGGATATCTGCAGGATAGGCTGGTAACTTTGGCGGTAGCTGCGCCAACTACCCCGCCGACTAAATCCCTGACCATGGGACGTTTGCAATATGACGGCAACTGGGACCCCGAACCTGGTGCATGGCCACGAATGGCGGCGCTGGCCGCGGCAGATTTTTCAACTGAACTCGGTCTGGAAAGCATCACGCCGCAGCAGGCTAATGCGTCAAAAATTCCGTTGATTCACATGACCGGTACGGGAAGTTTTTCTTTCTCCGATGAGCAAATCGCCAGTTTACGCTCTTATCTTGACTCGGGGGGAATGTTGTTTGCCGACGCCGCAGGAGGGAGCCCCAGCTTCAACGAATCATTTTTACTTCTGGCGCAGAAATTGGCGCCTGGTGCGGCGCTTGACTCATTGCCAGACAATTGCCCGCTTTATACCGGTGATTTTCCCGGTGGTGTAAATGCCTCCACGGTAACCTATCGTAAATTTTACGTTGTCCACAATGGACCGCAAAAAACGCCGGCGTTATTGGGAATTCAAATTAAAGGACGCTGGGCAATTGTCTTTTCACCGTATGACATTACATCCGGGTTGCTGGGGACCCGCACCTGGGGAATTAGCGGATATGGCCCGGAATCGGCGCAGGATTTAGCGCGGAATATTATTCTCTACGCCATCGCCAATGAAACAAAATAATTCTGTAACCAACGAAACTCTTCACATAGCCCCGGCCCTGGCCGTGGCGGAACTTTCCGAAAGCCAAAATCCGCCGGACTTTTTGCGAACCATGCTAAATTTGTTGTTCGGTGATTTCTGCCCCCCCGGCAAGCCGGGGACCATGCGTATGATTACGAATCGATTAAATTCACACTTTTTGCCCAACGATTGAATCAATTGCTGCCTTGAAATCACGCTTGGGTGTAAGGCCGACAAATCGTTTGGCTGTCTGTCCGCGACTAAAAAGAATGATGGTTGGAATCGCGCTGATGTTAAATTTCATGGCGATGTTGCGGTTGGAATCGGTATCCACTTTGCCCACTTTTACCTTTCCTTTGTATTCGGATGCCAGTTCATCGATTGTCGGCGCAAGCATACGGCATGGACCGCACCACTCAGCCCAAAAATCCACCAGCACCGGATCGGAGCAATTTAAAACTTCCTGATCAAAATTCGCATCCGTCAGGACCACTACACTCTCGTTAGCCATTTTTGTCTCCCGCGGCCCAATTTTCATTTGCCCTGGCCGCAAACTCGGCAAAAGAATACTAGACACGATGATTTGGCGTGTCAAATCACCGGATGTTCAAAAGCATGTGCTTTAAAACACTCAGTTCTGTGACTTTGGGGCCGCGGGTATCGGACCATCCAGGCCATGATCGGCGCTGGGCGGCGGCAGCGTGATATCAATCGGCTTAAATTTGCCATCGCTGGAAACATCGATGCCGCCCAGATCGGGCAGATACTGCCAGGGATCAGGTATTGCAGCCGCAGCGCCACGCCAGCGCGAAATGACTTTGCTTATGTCCTCGTCCACGCGCCATCCGGAATAAAACCGCTGAAAATACCAGAGCTCAACACGGAAAATGACAGAGCCCGCGGCGCCGCTGTGGTAACTTGTGGTACGAATCATTTCAACAATTACTGAGGCGTGATCGTGATCGGCGGCGATCCAGAGCGGGACATTAAAGTCGGTAAACGCTGGGGTCTTTTCTATAAATGTCACAATCTGATTTAAATCGTCGGGCGTGGCCGGATCGCCGGCTAAAACCGGACGATAGTAGTGCATGTCGACGCCTTCCCAACGGGCATTTTGCGTCCAGAGGATCAAGTCGTAATTAAATCCCGCCGGCAGGTTGGGGATGGTGAATCTGCCGGTGGTCGAATCGATCTGGCCGGAAAAAACCCAAGGCGTTTTTACGCCGTTGCTTACGTCTAACACGTTGGCGCGATCCCTCTGTACCGCCTCAATAGAGGTGATCGGCGAGGCGGAACTGATGGTCCCGACGAGGGTAACTGTGCCAAATGGCGCGGCCAAAGGAACTTGTGCGGGTCCGCCTGCTCCCAAAAGCAGCAGAAAAAGGGCGGGGAGAAAATACCGAAGTAAGCGCGCGTGCATACAGACATTTTAGCGTATTTTCTTTTCCAGATAGACCTTGAGCGCGATGGCGTTATTGTGCTGTATATCGCGTGCGCCAAAGACCAGTGTGATGTTGCCGGACTTCGCCGCATCCAGCAATGGCTGCCAGGTTGCCGGTTTTTTATCTAATTCGGCGTGATAACGTTGCTGAAATCCGTCCCATCGCGCCGGATCGTGATTAAACCATTTGCGCAACTTGTCGCTGGGCGACACCGACCGCAGCCAGCTTTCCACTTTTAATTTTACTTTTGTAACTCCGCGGGGCCAAAGGTGATCGACTAAAAACCGGCGGCCATCGCCGACAGCGGTGGGGTCATAGGCGCGCTTAATCTGGATTTTTGGGTGTTTTGGCATCGAATTTATTTTCTTCGGCGTTCGAGCCATCCTGTATCGACGCGTGCCTGCTGGAAATCCTTGTCATTCATAATTTGCCGGTGCAGCGGAATCGTGGTTTTGACCGGTCCGGCGCGGAATTCCTCCAGGGCGCGGCGCATGGTGGCGATGGCTGCGTCCCTTGTGGCTCTGTGCACGATGAGTTTGCCGATCATGGAATCATAATTCGGACCGATGCGATAACCCTGATAAGCATGGGTATCCAGGCGCACACCCGGCCCTCCGGGCGGTATGAATTCTTCGAGCAGGCCGGGTGACGGAGCGAAGTTGCGGTCCGGATCCTCGGCGTTGATACGACACTCGATGGCCGCGCCACTATGGTGAACGTCTTCCTGGCGGAGCGTGAGTTTTTCTCCTGAAGCGATGCGAAGTTGCCACTGAATCAGGTCTTCGCCGGTAACCATTTCGGTAACCGGATGCTCAACTTGTATGCGCGTGTTTACTTCGAGGAAGTAAAAATGTTTGTGTTTATCCATGATGAATTCGACGGTGGCCGCGGAGTAATAACCCGCTTCTTTGGCCAGGCGCACGGCGGATTCGCAAAGTTCCCGGCGAATTTCATCGTCGATTACCGGGCAAGGCGACTCTTCGATGATTTTCTGATGCCTTCGCTGTACCGAACAGTCGCGTTCAAACAGATGAATAACGTGCCCGTGCTTATCGCCGAGAATCTGCACCTCCACATGCCGTGGTTCGTCATGATATTTTTCGATGAAAACCGTGCCGTCCTTGAAAGCGGCTTCCGCTTCGGACTGTGCGGCTTTAAGCGAGCTTTTAAGGGAAATTTCATTGTGCGCGACGCGCATGCCGCGCCCCCCGCCGCCGGCTGACGCCTTGATGATGACCGGATAACCAATTTTCTGGGCGACTTCCACGGCTTGCTTTTCGTTTTTGACCGGACCATCGCTGCCGGGTGTGAGCGGTACGTTGCACTTGCGGGCCAGTTCTTTGGACGCGAGTTTGGAGCCTAAAAGCTTCATCGATTCAACGGACGGGCCGATAAATTCGATTTTGCAGCTTCGGCAAACGTCGGCAAAATGGGCGTTTTCGGAAAGAAAGCCGTAACCCGGATGAATGGCCTGCACGTCCGCGACTTCGGCGGCGGAAATAATACGCGGGATGTTCAAATAGCTTTCGCCGGCCGGTCCG
>DATJSN010000086.1:0-39162 GCA_035504095.1 Phycisphaerae bacterium
AGCGAAACGGTTCGGACTGCTGAATCACCTGCTGCCTGCAGCCGGACTGGTTCTACTCTGCCTTGGGGCATATTGGCCGTTATTTCATGCGGGATACATCTGGGACGATGACGTCTGGCTAACGCAAAATGGCGCCGTACAAAGCTGGAACGGGCTGTGGTATATCTGGTTTGCCCCGCAAACATCCACCCAATATTACCCGCTAGTTTACACCGCCTTTTTGCTGCAGTTTAAACTCTGGGGGCTTAATCCACTCGGATACCATCTGGTCAACATTGGTTTACAGGCGATCAATTCCATTCTGCTCTGGCGGATTCTTCGTCTGTTGGGGCTTAAAAGCGCATGGGTCGCCGCCGCCGTCTGGGCCATTCACCCGGTTCAAGTGGAAACCGTCGGATGGATCACCGAACAGAAGAACCTGCTTTCCGCCGCCTTGGGGTTTAGCGCCGCGCTGTTGTGGATTAAGTGGGCGGGACTGGACGTGACAGGCAAGATGCCTGTTTCAGAGAAAACAGCCTCCGGAGCGAGCGAGCAAAGGCCCCCGGTTTCCACCGGGGGCTGTATGAGTCGTGTTGGGGATTGGAAACTTTTATTGCCGGCGACGATTTTGTTTGTGCTGGCGTTATTGGCCAAGACCGATATCTGCACTCTGCCGGCGGCGTTACTTCTTGTCGCCTGGTGGAAACAGGGACGCATTACACGCGCAGAAATTCTGAGCGTTATTCCCTGGCTGCTGGTCGGGGCACTTTTGGCGTGCATGACTATTTATATTGAACATGGAACCGCGGGTGCTCTGGGACCCGCTTTTGGCTTCTCACTGGAACAACGATTAATCATTGCCGGAAAAGATTTCTGGTTTTATCCGCTGAAGCTTTTCTGGCCACATCCATTACTGGCGGTTTATCCGCGCTGGGACGTGGATCACTTTACGCCGGCAGACTGGGTGTTCCCGGCGGCGGCGCTGGCGGCGCCCGTCGTTCTCTGGCTGCTGCGGAAAAAAATCGGTTGTGGGCCGTTTACGGCGGTTGCTTATTACGCGATTACTATTTCACCGGTTCTGGGATTCACATCGTTTTACACGATGATATACACCTTTGTAGCCGATCATTACCAATATTTAGCGAGCATAGGAATAATCGTTCTGGTGGTGGAATCAGCCGCGGCCGGCTGGGAGCGGCTGCGGGGATATCTAAAGAAAATTGAGGCTGAAAAAAATACAACGGGATTAATTCTTTGGGGCAACCGACCCGGACCCATGATCGCGGCGTCGGCATTATTGCTGGAATTAGGCGTCCTGACCTGGGGACAAAGCCAATTGTACCGAAAACCCACGGATATATGGAATTATGTGCTGAGTTACCATCCGAACTCCTGGCTGGCACTGGAACAGGTGGGGTTGTACAACCTCCAGGCCGGCGACATTAAAGACGCCGAAGAATATGAAGAGCAGGCGATGGCTGTTACCGGAGGAGAAAATTTCTTTGTAGATGCAAATCTCGCATACCTATATGTGCGCGCATACAATGACATCTCCGATGCGATCCCCTTCCTGGAACAATCGGTGAGGCTAAACCCATATCAGGCATATAACATTTATTCACTGGCAACGTTTTATGAACAACTCGGCCAAATGAATAAAGCTTCAGCCTTGCTGAACTACGGTTTGAAGCTTATGCCCAGGGACTCGCAACTGCATCGAGCCATGGGAGAATATTACGCGCGCATTGGACAACCAGACGCGGCGATTACAGAATTTCGCGCCGCATTGGATTACACACCGGACGATGTGCCCGTCATGTATGACCTGGCGATCATCCTGGCGAATACTGGACGGCAAAACGAAGCCTTCAATGAATGCCAACGGATTCTTACCTTTGATCCCGGATTTCCCGACGCACTGCTTTTATGCGGCAAGCTGCTGCTGTTGCAAGGACAACCATCAGACGCTATTGATTATTTGAGGCAAGCCGTTGATGCGTTACCAGACAACATAGATACTCATTTGACCCTGGCGCTAGCGTTAGAAAAAACCGGTGATCCGGAAGAGGCGGCGGTACAACGGGCTATTGCCGTAGAGTTAGAAAAGCAAATCTCGAGTAGTAAGCCCGCGGCGGCGCGGGTTCAAGCCGTTCATTAAGTCCGGTTGCGGCTCTACCGGGTCCTTCCTGAGCGCATTGTGTCTTATCCCAAATACGGGTTAGATATAGCGATGAATGATGCTTCATCCAATACCGACCGGCCATGGCACCGGTGGCGGGCGTTCTTTACGACGCCGTTAAAAATTTTGCTCCACCGTGTTGAAGAAGATCGCCTTAGCCAACAAGCCGCGGCGATGACCTACAACACCCTTTTCAGCCTCCTGCCAACGATCGTCCTGGCCTTGGTTGTGATGTCCATGATTCTTTCATCCGACCAGGTTGAAACCCAGGAAACAGCTTTGATGGAAAAGCTTGGCCTGGGTGAGTTACAAATGCGGCACGTAGAATCACATTCAGAGCCGACGGCGAATGGACCTGATACAGCGGCAACGACATACCCGGCAACCGCTCCAAGGAATCAGTACAACACGCCACTTTTGATGAACACGCTGACCAACACCATTAACGAAATGCGGCGCCTTCTGCAGCAACCGGGCACAGGCATTGTCGGCTTTGCCGTGCTTTTGTGGGGAGCGATCAGCCTGATGATTGTAGTTGAGACCGCCTGCAACAGGATTTATCGTGTCACAGAAAGACGTCCATGGCCGCGTCGCCTGACGCTTTACTGGTGCGTGCTTACCGTTGGGCCTCTGGCAGTGGCGGCATCCTTGTTTTTTTCGGCAAAATTCGTTGCCGCGACCGCCACGGTTTCACCGGCTGAGGGAAGCGGATTGGCCAGCGTTGTAACAATTCTCATCAGCAACGCCGGAGACTGGCTGGTAATTTTTATACTTTACAAACTGATACCCAACACCAATGTAAACTGGAAATCGGCGGCGATTGGCGCGCTTCTGGCCACCGTTCTCTGGGAATTGGGAAAATTCGGCTTTGGACTCTATGTTCATTACCTGGCCGGATATGGCAAATGGTACGGCAACCTGGGGCTGATTCCGCTGTTCATGTTCTGGGTGTATTTGACGTGGATTTTTCTCTTGCTGGGGCTTGAGGCGGCATTTGTGCACCAATATTACTCTGTCCTGAAACGCCGTTTTACGCTCAACCGCGGATTTAACACCCCGTTGGTCGACACAAAATGGATTTTGCCACTATCCGTATTACTCGTTCGACGTTTTGAACAGGGCAAGAAAACAACCATTGATAACGCCGCCGACGAACTTGGCGTTTCACTGGACACAGCGGAACATTTACTTGGGGCATTACAGCAGGCGGGTCTGGTTCATTCGCTGCCGGGCATTCCACGGCAATTTGTGCTGGCGCGGGCGCCAGAAAAAATTTTGGTTGACGAACTGTTTGGCGCACTGGCCAACAGATGCCAGATGGTGATGGAAGCGGCGCACGCCGCCGGAGCAGACAACCCGCTGCTAAACAATCCGGCCATTACGGAATTGCAGAATCTGGAACATAACTGGAGCCACTCGCATACATTGGCTAATCTCGCGGCGATAAAATAGGGGTCTTAGCTCGACTTTTGCCGTGTTTGGTCATTCTTGTTCGTTGGGGATTGACGCAACCCTTTCAGGGTTGATGACGTTCGGATCATCTGTCCCGGCGTAGTCCCGATGAATCGGGACAACGCCGGGCTGAATTATAAAGCCCCTTCGGGGCAGTCCCGAGAATATACTCAAGAGGTCATGGAACACCTCTGAAAGCCATAGGTGAGCTAAAATTCACGTCGAGAACACGATGTTCAATGGATGCAGAGATTTGTACTTCTGAAAATTGGCAAAAGTCGAGCTTAGGCTCTGGACGGAAAAAGTGCCTCGATCGAGACTAATCATCGGACTTATGAGCGGAACAAGCGTAGACGCGATTGACGCGGCATTGGTGCGCATCTCCGGCGTATGGCCGGATTGGCGCGTAAAATTACTGGCGCATCAATCGGCGCCGTGGCCGATTAAACTTCGCCGGCGTTTGCTGGATGCGATGTCTATAGAACGGCGAACCATTTCAGAACTTTGTGAACTCAACGTCCTATCAGCCCAACAGTTTGCCAAAGCCGTACTGAAGCTGATCGCGGCCTATGGCGGGCAGCGGCGGCAAATCATGGCGATCGCCAGCCATGGACAAACCATCCACCATTTGCCGCCCAAGGGACGCCGGAAGACAGGCAAAACGCTGCAGATAGGAGATCCATCGATCATTGCCACGATCACGGGAATCACAACGGTGGGCGACTTCAGGTCGGCAGATATGGCTCTGGGCGGACAAGGGGCTCCACTGGCTCCCATTGCGGACTGGCTGCTTTTTAAAACGCCGGGGAGCAATATTTGTGTACAGAACCTCGGCGGCATCGGCAATGTAACATGGCTCGATAAAGACGGGCGTCTGGAGAGTGTGCGTGCCTTTGATACCGGCCCGGGAAATATGCTTATGGATGCGCTCGTTGGGCTGGCCACTGGCGGCAAACGCCTCTATGATCGCGATGGCATCATGGCGCAAAAGGGGCGAATTTCCGGCCCAATGCTTGAATTTCTTCAAGAGCATCCATTTTTCAGATTGCGGCCACCTAAAAGCACTGGACGAGAAGACTTTGGCGTCCAGTTGGCTGAAGAAATTCTGACCAAATTCCCGCGATGTAAACCAGCGGACGCGATTGCAACGGCCTGTGAGCTCACGGCCTGGAGCATAGCGGATTCTTACCGGCGATTTCTTCCGGGTGCTGTGGCGCAAACCATTCTTTGCGGAGGAGGCGCAGATAATCCGTATCTGTTTAGACGAATAGAGTCGCGTCTGAAAGAAATTGGCTGCCAAACCGTCGTGCATATCGGTCGGACGGGCTTAAAGAACAAGGCTCGTGAGGCCCTGGCGTTTGCCGTATTGGGCGCTTTAACGCTGGACGGGAAGCCGGGAAATCTGCCGGCGGTGACGGGTGCATCCAAACCAACGATTTTGGGCGTCGTGATGCGGCCATAGCGTGGCGGAGCCACGCCGAGAACAGGAGAGCAAATAAAGATATTGGGACAAGAGTTATGTGAAAGCTTTTACGGCTGCGTATGGGCTGGTTGAGTCGTGGGTTGGGTTGATGGGGGCTGTATTATTGGTTGCGTCGCCGCCACTGGTTGCGTGGTTGGGTTGTCGACACTTTTTAGAAGTTGGGCATTTTCCCCGATTATTTTGAGATAATACCACCCCGCCACGGCGCGAAAACCGACGCTGCGATCCACGGCCTGCGTGACAATAGCGGCCAGCTCCGGCAGCGCGAGTTTATCGCCCTGGCGTCCAAGCACCAGAGCGGCGAATTGCGGAATCCGATCATCGGTGTTGGACATAAGATTGTTCCAGTGCGCCAGAACAAGAGAGGAGAAATCGTTATTTTTGCTTTGCAGCATTCCGGCCAGCGCCACTTCAACCACGGCGTTATTAGGTGAATCAAGAAAACCAGAAAGCGCCGCGCGGTCAGCAGACGTATTGGCATCGGCCATAGCCTGAGCGGCCTGAAGACCACGCTGATAATCCTGATCGCGATCGCCATCAGCGATGACGGCGTAATTTACCAAGGCACTGAGCAATTTGACGCGATCGTGCGCCTGCGGAGTAGCGGCATAATCGAGAACCCAATTTAGAAAAATGGGCTGACCCTGCTGGATCAGATCCAAAATCGCCGGCGTTGGATCCTGGTGCGCCGCGACCAGCGACGCGGCGTGGGCGATGCCCTGTAAAAGCGGCGAATCGCTTTGCGCCAGGGGCGCGACGTCGTCGGAAGAGAGCGCGGAACCGAAACGAATGGCGGTCATCCCCAGTTCCACCTGGCTGACAATATCGTTATCTCCGGAAAGAAGGGCTATAAAAATGTCCGGCGCGGCCGAATTATTCATCTCGAAAAGCGTGTTCAGCGCTACAAGCCGCACATCGAATGAATTTTGGGCATCCTCGGCCATGGTGCGTGCCCAGGGAATCGCCTTGGTGATTTTTTGATCGACGATACGGGACAAAAGCGATTCTTTAAGGGCCTCGAGTATATATTCACGGTTCGCCTGAAGCTCTTTGAGCAATCCCAACCCTTGTTTATTTTGATCCGGATCGGGAAGCTGCATCATGGTGAGCGCTGCGTAATAACAAACCTCGGGATCGGGCGCTTTGGACAGGGCAAGGACAAAGGCGTCCGCCGCGCGATAATTGCCGCGATTGACCAATTCCGACGCGGCCATGAGCCGTTGCGCCGGGTCGGTCGCACTATGTTCAATTTGTTCAAGCTGCGCATCGGTGACCGAGCCGAATTGAATCAGCATCGCCAATGACGGCGAAACAAATTCTGTGGCCTTGCTGGTCAAAAATTGTTTTGGATCGATTGTGGAAGGATCATGGCTGATGCTATTGGCGTCCAATAATGCGATCAGTTTAAGCTCCGGATCGGGCTGGCGACTTACCGACAAAAAATAATCCTTGAGTTGCGGATCGTTTGTGGAATGCAAGGCACCAAGCACGAGCGAACCGGTAACAGACGAATTAAAGCCCATCCTGAAGAGGTCGCGCGTGGTGGAGAAGACCTGGTTATCCATGGCGGAAGAGACCGATGACGCCGCATCGGGCTGGGTCTGCGGATCGCCCAAGGCGGGCGACATGGACACAAGCCCGAGCCAAAGCATTATCAGGATGACAGCCTGGCGATCGGCGCGGTTACAGGGCGGTAGCTTTGAACTTCTCATGCAAATCCAACCGGTATTGTATGCGAATTGGCCTTTGATGCGAGGCGAGCCTGCGTGCCGGCGCGGTTCTTAAAGCGCCGGCACGCAGGTGAAAAAGTGGCACATCTATCCAGCCAAGCCAAACGGGCCGGTTACGAACAACCCAGCGAACTGCCGCAATTGAGGCACTTGTAGCACGAGCCGTTGCGAACGGTCAGACTGCCGCAGGTGCAGACAGGGGCGTCGCCCATGAGTGTGGCCATCTGCTGGGAAAGCACTTCGAGAGAGGGCAAAGCCCCATCAGCTTTGAGGCGGACATCCACGGCGGTGTGTTCGACAACAACCGTTGCGACCGGTGTTGTGGTCTGGGGCTTACTGCTTGCGCCATTGCCATTTGAATTCCCATTGCCCTGATGGGCACCCGGCACTTCGCCGGCGGCCATATCTTCCAAACCATGCACGGGGTGGCCCACTTTTTCCTGTTGAGAATGGCCGTTGCCGTTACCGTTTCGATTTCCGTTACCATTGCCATTTCCGTTGCCGTGTCCATTGTTTTGGTCTATATGCGCCGGCTCAGCGAGGCGATTGCGCCGCGGGGCATTGGCGGCGTGATAGCCGGGAATAAATCTCATCGCTATCCAGCGCACAAGGTAATCCATCATGCTCTTGGCAAATGGAATATCCGGATTGGCGGTGATGCCGGAGGGCTCGAAACGCATGTGCTCGAACTTGCGAACGATGGCCTCCATGGGCACGCCATATTGGAGATTCAGAGAAATCAACGTGGCAATGGCGTCCATCAAACCGCCAACGGTGCTGCCCTGTTTGGCCATGGTGATAAATACTTCGCCGGGATTGCCATCATCAAAAAGCCCGCAGGTGATGTAGCCTTCGTGGCCGGCAATATCGAATTTATGGGTGATGCTGGCGCGGGTGTCGGGCAGACGGCGACGCAACGGCCGTTCAACCACCTTTTCGACGATGCGTTCGACCGCGGGACCGCCAACGTGCAATTTTCCGGCGGGAACTGTTTTGTCACCCAGGAGCGCGGGGCTGGGATCTCCGCAAACGGTGCAGGCGGCGGCAGATTCGACTTTCAGGGCTTCGATATCGGCGTCTTCCGCGGCATCGTCATCGGACGTGGTATTGAGCGGCTGGCTGAGTTTGGATCCGTCACGATATAAAGCCACGGCTTTGAGTCCAAGCTTCCAGCTTTCACGGTATGCTTCCTCAATGTCGCCTACGCCGACTTCATTGGGCAAATTGATGGTCTTACTGATTGCCCCGCTGATAAACGGCTGGGCAGCGGCCATCATGTGGATATGCCCCATGTGGTGAATAAATCGTTTGCCTTTGCGTCCGCATTTGTTAGCACAATCGAACACGGGCAAATGTTCCGGCGCCAAGTGCGGTGCGCCTTCCACGGTCTGTGAACCGCAGATTTCGTCGTTGGCCTCCCGAATCTGACGAGCGGTAAAGCCCAGAGCCCGCAGGAGATTAAATGATGGATTTTGCCATTGTTCTTTGGCAAAACCCAGCCGCGTCATAAGCGCTTCCCCCAGAGAATAGGGAGAAAAGGCGAAGGCCAGCTCGAAAACTGTTGGCAGGCATGCCTCAATTTTAGCCAGTTCTTCATCCTTGAAGCCCTTCGCCTTTAACGTTTCATAATTGATGTGCGGCGCAGCCTTGAGCGAGAGTGTACCAAGCACATAAGTAATGATGTCCTTGATTTGTGCCGCCGAATATCCCAATTTTTTCAACGCCGGTTCGATGGATTGATTGGCAATCTTAAAATATCCGCCGCCGGCAAGTTTCTTGAACTTGACCAGGGCAAAATCCGGTTCGACGCCTGTGGTGTCGCAATCCATGAGCAGACCAATGGTTCCGGTTGGCGCGATGACCGTCGTCTGGGCGTTGCGATAGCCGTATTGTTTACCGAGATTGAGCGCCCGATCCCAAGCTTCGCGCGCCGCGGCAAGCAACGAGAGCGACGCGGTGGGATCGTCAGAGGAGAATTTGCCGGGGTTGATAGCGACGGGTTTAGTCGCCAGGCTTTCAAAACGGCCAGAGGCATAAGCAGCAGCGCGATGGTTGCGCATCACGCGGAGCATGTCCGCCCGGTTGCGGTGATAGCCAGGGAACGGCCCAAGCTCGCGGGCCATTTCGGCGGAAGTGGCATAACTTTCCGCGGTCATCAGCGCGGTTACCGCGCCGCAGATGGCCCGGGCTTTATCGCTGTCATAGGGAATGCCGGCCACCATAAGCATCGTACCGATGTTGGCATAACCCAGACCCAATGTACGGTATTCGTGACTGAGGCGGGCAATTTCGCGGCTGGGATAAGACGCCATCAGCACGGAAATTTCCAGCACGATGGTCCAGAGCCGGCAGGCATGACGAAAACCTTCGATGTCGAACTTACTGGTTTGAGCATCGAAAAACTTGATCAGGTTGATGGAGGCCAGATTGCACGCCGTATTGTCCAGGAACATGTACTCGCTGCATGGATTGCTGGCGTTGATTCGGCCGCTAGCCGGGCAAGTATGCCATTGGTTGATGGTATCGTCATATTGAACGCCGGGGTCGGCGCAGCGCCAGGCGGCGTAAGCAATCTGTTCCCAAAGCGCCCTGGCCTTGAGGGTTTTGTGGACTTTGCCGCCTACACGGCGGATGAGGTTCCAGTCGCCATCAGCTTCAACAGCCTGAAGGAAGCTGTCGGGCATGCGGACGGAATTATTGGAGTTTTGCCCGGAGACGGTGGCATAAGCTTCACCGTTGAAATCGTAATCGAGCTTGAGGTTGAGTTTTTCCGCGGCCTGGCGCTGGGCGGGAGACAGTTGTTTCATGCCTTCGACCATAGCGGCGACTTTGAGTTCTTCACGAGCTTTCCAATTGATGAATTCCTCAACATCAGGATGATCCAAATCGAGGCAAACCATTTTGGCAGCACGGCGGGTAGTGCCGCCGGATTTGATGGCTCCAGCAGCCCGATCGCCTATGCGAAGGAAGCTCATCAAGCCTGATGATTTGCCGCCACCGGAAAGGGATTCATCTTCTCCACGCAAGCGTGAAAAATTGGTGCCGGTTCCTGAGCCGTATTTGAAGAGCCGGGCCTCGCGAACCCAAAGGTCCATGATGCCGCCTTCATTGACCAGATCGTCATCAATACTCTGGATAAAGCAGGCGTGAGGTTGTGGGTGCGTGTAGGCGTCTTTAGCCTGCTCAAGCTGATTCGTCCTGGGATTCACGTACCAGTGACCCTGTGACGGACCGGTCATGCCATAGGCGTAATTGAGCCCGGTATTGAACCACTGGGGAGAATTCGGCGCCGCCATTTGATTGAGCAGCATGTGCGCCAGCTCATCGTAAAACGCCTGGGCATCTTCGGAACTATCGAAATAGCCGTATTCGCTGCCCCAGTGCATCCAGCAACCCGCCAAACGGTTAACGACCTGCTTGATCGAGCGTTCGGGACCGGTTTTCGGCTTACCCTTATCATCCAGCACAGGTTTACCAGTGGCATCGGTCAAAGGTACGCCGGCCTTGCGGAAGTACTTGCTTACCATGATATCCGTGGCCAATTGCGACCAAGAGGCGGGGACTTCGGCATCTTTCATTTCAAAGACAACCGAACCATCCACGTTGGTGATACGGCTAGTGCGCGTGGCATAATCAACCGTGGAATACACATCCACGGCTGCTTTGGTAAACCTACGAGAGACTTTCATGACCTGACTCCTGCTTCCATGCACAAACAAACCGGCGACGTCCCTTCCTGGGGCGTCACCGGCCACTCTTCAATAGCCGCGCATCCGTGATTCGCGGCGTTGGTGGCGGTTCGGTTGCCGGGCAACCGTTAGTCCACCCGGGGCAAGGTTAACCCCGGCTGATCCTGATATTTGCCTCGTTTATCCGCATAACTGATACGACACACTCTTTCACCCCGCAGGAAAATGATCTGGGCGATGCCCTCGTTAGCGTAAATCTTCGCGGGCAAAGGCGTGGTGTTAGAAATCTCAATGGTGATGCGCCCCTTCCATTCCGGTTCCAGCGGCGTGACATTAACGATAATCCCGCATCGGGCATAGGTGCTTTTGCCGACGCATATCGCCAGAACGTCGCGTGGTATTTCGAAATACTCAATGGTCTCACAAAGCGCGAAACTATTCGGAGGAATCAGCACATATCCATGACGCCCCGCATCAACATCCACAAAACTGCGGGGAGAAAAATTTTTGGGATCGACAACTTCGGAATTAACGTTAGTGAAAATTTTGAACTTCGAACTAACGCGCACGTCGTAACCGTAGCTGGAAACTCCGTAGCTGACCGAACCCGGACGCTTGACCGACTGTTCGAAAGGTTCAATTTTTACCAATTCTTCAATTTGCGAATCGGCGAGAATACCCATAAGGCTTGCCTGCCATACTATGTGTTCGGTAATTGTTAATGCTTTTGTCCGGCTCGGCTGAAGATCCACGAAATGCGATCTATTTACGTCAGAACCAGCAACCACAACCGTCGGCCCTCTCGATAAACCAGAATTCAAGTACCTTCTTTCGCATGTTAAGGTTTCGATAAGACCAAACATCGAGTACTCTAACGCTATATCTTGTGGTGTCAACGATTTTCTTTACTAAATCTTGACGAACAGGTTCTACACAATCGTAACCTGTTTTCTCCACGAGACTTGTGGTCAAAAAAAATTTTACCACAATCTGTTGTGTTTGTTAAGACGAACCTGTGGATAACTTCCAAATGAGGTAAAATGGATCTAAAGCGGTCTTTAACCGACCGATATTTTGAACATAACCTATTGTAAAATAATGGTTTAAAGTGAAAACACGTCGACGTGACCAACTGACGATAGCACACGATATATCAAGAAAACATTTGAATTACAGATTAATCAAGTGGTTTAAGGTTCATCAGCGCGATTTACCCTGGCGGAAAACACATGATCCGTATGCAATTTGGCTTTCAGAAATGATGCTGCAGCAGACCCAAGTGGTTACGGTAATTCCTTATTATCAGCGATTTCTGAAACACTTTGCCTCCATTGATAAACTTGCGGAGGCGCCGCTCGAAGAAGTACTTAAGCTTTGGGCGGGATTGGGTTATTACCGGCGTGCCAAACACCTGCATCAGGCAGCGAAAATAATTCGGCAACAATTCGGCGACGCTTTTCCGTCAACAGTTGAAGAGCTGGGCAAACTGCCGGGCATCGGACGCTATACCGCCGGAGCCGTGGCCAGTATTGCGTTTGATCGGCAAGCTGCTGTTCTGGACGGCAACGTGATGCGTGTGCTTACACGCCTGGGTGCGATCCGTGGGAACATTGCTTTGCCGGCGGCGCGCGAAGCGCTTTGGACCCTGGCCGAAAGGCTGGTTCCCCGGCGCGGAGCAGGAGTTTGGAATCAGGCGCTTATGGAACTGGGCGCCACGGTGTGTTTGCCGAAAAATCCGCGTTGTGACGCATGTCCGGTTCGCAACCTCTGCCGGGCTCGTGCTTTAGGGCTGGAGGAAAAATTGCCGGTTAAGCACGCAGAGAGAAAAATTCCTACCGTGCATTTAGCCGCGGTGGTTATTGATTCGCCGCGCGGTTTTCTGTTGGCTAAACGCGGCGCAGGCGGTTTGTGGGAGCATTTGTGGGAGTTTCCGACGTTTTCGATTAAGTCCGGGAGCAACGGCGAAGATTCCGCAGTAGCGCGGTTGAGGAAATTGCTGGGGCCAAGAGCAGTTCCGCAGCGCGTGCCCGGCAAACTGGTCCATCGATTAACGCATCGCGTGCTGTATTACAGCCTGTTTTATTCTCGCGTGAACAAGCGTATTTCCGCGGCGCGATTTTCAAAACTTTGCGCGTCAGATGGTAGAAATTACGAAGCTTTTCGCTGGATAAAAAATCTGGATCATCTGCCGGTGGCAAAAATCACCCGCCGCATCGCAGAGGCAGCAAAAATAATCGCACCAGCTTCAGACTGATTTATGAAAGGCTTGTTCCGCATAGACTTGAGCGTGGAGAGAAGCCGCCCCCATGGCGGCGAGCCATGGGTTGGCCAGACGGTGCGGAGGTTGGGTCTGGAACATACAATTTCGTTCTGAAGGACGACCTCCAGAGGTTAAGAATAAGAATACTAGCTGCGTCCCTCAACCTGAACAACAGTAATCTGGCTTATGCATAATGCGGTGGTTAGATACTTGGACAGTTATATGGAAAATAATGATTCTAAAGAAGACGCATTTCAATCTCGATGTATTGGCAATGAACCCCATCATTCAACTGGATGGTCAACTAAATCGAACTCATCAAACCTAGGGTTGCTTTTCATATTGCTTTTGGTCATATCATATTTTGGATACTCAATTTTTTTGAATGTGTTTACACCACCCAGTGTACATCCTTCACCAAATGGATTGGTGGGCGTTTGTATAATTGCTGGTGCATTTGGCGCTCTAATCATGATGGCCGCATTGGCAAAAGGGGTAACTGCCCCTTTACCGCAGACCTCGTCGAACTTAACTGTTGGAAAATTAACAAGAACATTCAAGCTCATATTTTTGCCCCCACAGATAGTATTTATGCCAGCATATGCATGCGATGCATATATGTCATTGGGAGGTCGTGATATATTTGGTTTTATATGCGACGTTGTATTTCTTACAATAACCACCTTTCTGTGCCTGCAAACCGCATGCGGAACAAAAAAGAAGATGTTAATAATATTAATGGGTTTATCTATAGTTATGTTGTTGTTCTGTTTGTCAGAGTTCTTCTTTGCGAAACAGAATCTAAATGCACTTCCTACACCTGATTCAAAGGCATATATTGTTTTAGCATATATTCAAATTGCAATGTTTATTTGTGCATTTATCAGCTTATCTCTCCGTTATTGGGAGATTCGCAACGGACTGCAACAAAGCGTTCCGTGAGAACCTAGATGATTGCGCTATCAGAAAAACACACAAACAATATAGGGAAGTGAAACGGGGACGCGGCTAGTGTTGGCGGATTCTGTCAGTCGGTTTCCGAACTTTCTACCTTGATTAATCTTTTGAGTTTTCGGGCGCCGTGGAGCACGCGGACCAGTTCAATGCCGTCGGGAATGATCCTGTAGAACAACAAATAGTTACCCACGGGAAAACCTCTTAAACCCGGCGCTAATTTCTCGTACTTAGTACCCATCTGCGGTTTGTTTGCGTACAACTCTAACTTGGCATCCATATATCGCAGCAATTGGTCGGCCGCATCGGGATTGTCCCGGGCAATGTAACGCCAAATCTCCCGATAATCCGTTTCCGCCAGGGCCGAGCGATATATCACCGGCATCAGTTTTTTCCGCCTGCCAGTCGTCGCCGTTCTTCGGCGATGATCGCCTCCGCATTCAATGTGCTGCGCTGGCCGTGCTCCAATTGATCGAGGCCTTTTTGTACTTCCCGACGGAGATATATTTCATATTCCGGTGCGAATTCTTCCTGTTCTTTGAGCACCTCGAGTGCTTCATTGACAATGTCGCTGGCATTGGCATATTGGCCCATTTTGACTTTTTCGGCGATGAACCGCTCCAACTCAGGTTTGAGTAAAACGTTCATAAAGTTCACCTCTTCTTATGCATAACCAGTATAATAATCGCCATTCCTGATAACAATTGAATTGCCAAAGAGAAGTGAAACGGAGGAGAGCGAAACGGGGACCCTAGTGCGGGCGCGCTTTATGGTCGCGGAGCAACTTCTCCTGCTCGGCGAGTTCCATATCATAATCGAGCATCATGCGGGCCAGTTCTTTAAAGCCCACTTTCGGCTGCCAGCCTAATACACGCTTCGCTTTGGAGGGATCGCCCAATAAAAGATCCACCTCAGCCGGGCGGAAATAGCGCGGATCGACCTTAACGAATTTGGCCCAATCCAGATCCAGCATTCCAAAACAAAGTTCGATCCATTCTTTAACGCTATGCGTTTCACCCGTGGCGATGACAAAGTCCTCCGGCTGATTTTGCTGGAGCATCAGCCACATAGCTTCGACATAATCACCAGCGAACCCCCAGTCGCGCTTAGCTTCGAGATTGCCCATGTACAAAGCATCCTGCAAGCCGAGCTTGATGCGCGTCGCGGCGCGTGTGACCTTGCGCGTCACGAAAGTTTCACCGCGCCGTGGCGATTCATGATTAAATAAAATGCCGTTACACGCGAACATACCGTAGGCTTCACGGTAGTTGACGACCTGCCAGTAGGAATAAACCTTGGCGCATCCGTAGGGGCTGCGCGGATGAAACGGCGTGGTTTCGGTTTGCGGCGTTTGAAGAACCTTGCCGAACATTTCGCTCGACGATGCCTGGTAAAAACGGATCGGCAACTGCGCGTCGCGAATGGCCTCAAGCAGCATCAGCGTACCCAGTGCGTCGGTCTGGACGGTATATACAGGTTCGTCAAAGCTGACGCGAACATGCGACTGAGCGCCGAGGTTATAGACCTCGTGGGGCTGGGTTTTGGTGAGTATATCCCTCAGACAGGAGGCGTCCGTCAAATCGCCGTAGTGCAGGCTGAGCCGCCGGCCGCGTTCATGCGGATCCTGATAAATGTGATTCAGGCGTTCGGTGTTGAAGCTGCTGGACCGGCGAATCACGCCGTGAACTTCGTATCCCTTGGCGAGCAGAAATTCGGCCAAATATGATCCGTCTTGGCCGGTAACGCCGGTGATTAATGCCCGTTTGGAAGTGGACTGATTCATAATCTCCTCGTTGTTCAGGACGGCCTGAGAGAACCGGCAAAGTATACTCAATTCTTCGCGGGACAGGCATCTTGCCTGTTATCACCAGTTTCGTGGTTTAATTTTGCTGCAAACCCAGCGCCTCCTCCAGGTGCTGGCAAAATCTTGTACAAAGTGCTTTCTGGCTGAAATTTTCACTTAGCAACCGCTGTGCGTCCCGCCCCATTTGAGCAAGCTGTGCCGGAGGCATATCCACGATCGAACGAATCATGACCACGGCGCCTGGCACATCGCCATGAGCGATTCGCCAACCAACGGGATTTTGTTCAAGCAGATCACTGATGTGGCTTGGAGTGGGCCCAAGAAAGAAAATCGGCCGTCCAGCAGCCATGGCGCCATATATTTTGCAGGGATGAATGATCCCCACCATGTTTTGACCCAGTGAAACCATGTGTACATCCGCTGCAGGAAGTGAATACCTGATCATTTCCAGCGGCTGGTAAGGCAAAGAGAGCACATTGGAAAGCTGATGGTCACGGATATATGCGTTCAAATGAGATTTGCCCAGTCCGCCGCCGACAAACACAAATCGAATCCGGGGATCATCGCGAAATTTTTCAGCAGCCTGGAGAATAGTGTCCAAAGGATTGGCCGGACTGTGGTTGCCGCTATACATGAAAACAAATTTGTTCTCCAACCCATGTTCGCGCCGGAATGGATTGGCCGCCGGATCAACCGGTTCCAACACGTGTTCGTGGGGCCAGGGCGGATCTTCATACATTTTCGTTTTAAACTCTCCACGACTCTTGAGGCGCTGGGCCATAAAACGATCGAGCACAAAAACTGCCGCGGTGTTTTTGAGAATAAAACGATTGACGGATTCCAGCAGTCGATGCAGAAAACCGCCCTGTTTGATTTTGCCCATGACGATAAGCTGATCGGGATTTAGATCCATCGCCCAATATGCGATCGGTACTCTGCGCAACAGATGCAGCCACGAAGCGGTAAAGCCGATCATTGGGGGTGACGTACTAAAAAAAATGCCGCCCACACGCCGCGTAAAAAGTCCGATGAAAAAACATTGGATAAGGAAGCTGGCGGTGGCGAAACTTCTGACAATCAAATTCTTTTTTCCAAAGGAAGTCAGCACCAGACGCCTGACGTCCACGCCCTGCATGTTTTCCCGCCGTGCGTATTTCTTTGAGGCATCCTCATAACTGCGGCTTGAGGCATAGACGCGAACTCGGTGCCCGCGCGAAGCCATGGCTATGGCGGCATCGGTCATGTGCTGGCCGACTGCGGCCGGATCGGGCGCGAAGGTCTGGCTGAAAACAAGCAGAAGTTTGCCTTGGGGAGCATTTTCTTTCACGGTTAAGACCAACCCTTTGTAGATACCACTGCAGCGATAACGGACAAGAATATAGCTTGAGATGACATGAATTCCTCCTTTTATGTGTGCTGACGAGTCTGTAACCCTGCTCCTAAAGAGATAGTGGTGCCTGGGAGTCTATCGTAGGAAATTCATCACGGCCCCCGCCGACCTCGCTTTGTTTCTTAACGATAATCATTCAGTGTTAGCAATAAATTTGGTATATCCATTAATATAGTTTATATATTGTTAGGATATACTTTTATTTTTTGCTTTTATAAATATTTTACCATTTTCTGGGCGTGGCGCTATTGAAATCTTAATTTATCGTGCTATTATCCGCCCCTAAGTTACCGGGTTGACAGATAACAGTTCATGTTATCGGTCACCCCATGCCGATGGATGGCTATTAAGCCATGGCGTTTGCCTTTCAAACAGAAAATGGATTTTCCTAACAAATGGCAAATCGGCATGTCATAACATAGCGGATCAGTGCGAATGGATTTGTCCGCTGATTTCCGCAGCATTCTAAATTCTTTTTTGGTTACAACTGCACGGATGTAGGAAGTGCGCCTTGACAAATTACAACGGACAAAATAGAAAGACCAACTGCCCGGTTTATGTTACGTGGTGTTTGTAAAGTTTAGGTCGCCGTTTTTTTAGGCACTAACATGATCTTTGCGGCGACCATGCTGAAAATTGTGCGTGTTTTTTGCAGTGCGGTTTAGAATTGACCACTTAAAAGGCACTGGCACGTAATTTGCGGAGTAGCAGCAGTCGCGGCGTAGAGCGTAATTTACGTTTTCAGACTGTATTTGTAAGGAGAAAGTTATGAAGAAGCACCAAATGGAAGTTTCCCTAGCCGTTGCCGCTCTACTGGCGGTCGCGGGGGTGGTCAGGGCGGATACAACGAACACCGCCGACCAAACAAGTGATGTATCCAATCTCGGTAATGTTTCTCTGGCTCTGACTCCTAGCACCACCAACCAAGCGAATGACCCGTCGAATCTCAGCACCGCTTACATGCAAGCCACGACACAAGATACGCATCCGGCACTTATGTATGGTTTGGACCAAGTCAACGCAGGCAATACAACCGTTGGCGATTGGCTACAAAGTCTTAACATTAACATCACCGGTTATGCTGACGTAGGCTATACGGCGGATTTGAGCGGCAGGAACACCACGACGGCCGGCGGGACTATTCCCGGCCGGGTTTTTGACTCTAATTATGGCAACCATGTCGACCTGAACCAACTTGAGCTGGAAATCTCCCGCAGCATTAATTTCACTGACCCCGGTTTCCGCAATCGCGGTTGGGATATCGGCGGCACGGCTGAATTTCTTTACGGCTACGACCCTGACTTTATCCAAACCAATGGTTGGAATTTCTATCACGCGTGGGTCAACAACATTAACACCTACCCGCTATATCAATTTCAAGTTGAACAACTCTTCGGTCAAATCGCGATTCCCGTCGGGGATAAAGGCGCTTTGCAGGTCGAGGCTGGTAAGTTTGATACTTTGCTGGGCTATGAAGTCATTGATGCAACCGGCAACCTTTTTTATTCACACAGTTTCATATTCAACTACTCGGCACCGTTTACCAACACCGGCGCTTTGATCGAGTATGATCCGGATGCCACAACAAATATGTGGACATTCACGCTCGGCCCAGTTTGGGGCTGGAATCAAACGGCCCAGTTCCTGAACTCAGCGGTGAACTTCATGGGTCAGGTGGCATATACGCCGAACTCTGAATGGAACTTTATAGTAAACGATATTGTCGGCCCACCGTACGGTGGTACAGATGTAGAAGGTGTGAGCCACAGCGATACGGCACACTACTCGAATGTGCTCGATTTCCTCACCCACTATACTCCCGCATGGAACACCAACCTGAGCTTCGGCAACGAAACGGTCTGGGGTTATGGTTATGACGGCGATGCAAACAATCTGGGCGGCGGGTACGCCAACACATGGCCATCACCGACTACCCCATTTGGTACTCCCGGCGGAAGTGTTAACTGGTTTGGCACTGCCTTTTATGAAAGCTATGTCATTAACAGCTACCTCACCTGGAATAACCGTCAAGAGTATTACTATGATGGCTTCAATTTTTCCACGGGTCTTGCGCCCGTCGGCAGCAGTAGTGAGCTTAGCCTTGGCGAGTTTACCACAGGCCTGAAGATTACGCCGATGCCCAACAGCAACCTCGGCCAACACCTGTATTTACGACCTGAATTACGGGCGGACCTGGCTGATCACGGTGTTCTTACCAACGGTAAGCACTATCAGACCACCGCGGCCATGGATGTGATCTACCAATTCTGATTGTGATTGGTGCCAAAGGTTGTTCTGACGGAAAATTTCAAGGGCGGTGAAATAAAAACTCACCGCCCTTTTTTCGCGCCTATCTGTAAAGAGTTTTTCACAACTTATTGAGCAGCAACCCTTGTAGTTGCCGCTGCAAGCTCACTGGCAACCTGATTGGCCTGAGATATTTGCCCGGCATCTTTGAGTTTTTGGGCAAGCATCGATCCAACCTGATACCAGTTGCTTTCTTCCACAAAAATCGCCGCCATTTGCGGGGGTGGTACAATTTTCGCCCAGGCTTGTTCATACAAAGTTACCACCCGGTCCTGGTTGCCCTCTTTGATGAGAATTTGTTCTGCTTTCTGGAGCGCATCGATGACATACGGCCCGGCGTTGGCATATTGATTAACAACGTCCAACAAACATTCTCCGGCATTTTGGTCATTGCCCGCTTTTTCCCACATATCCGCCTGATACATGCGCACACACGCCGCCAGATCGAATCTTTTTTCCGAGAATATAGTGTACATGCGGTTCCATAATTCATTTTGCTGATTCACATCGGAAACGGTCTGAACCATCGGGGTTAGTATGTCCATGGCAAATTCCGGATAACGAGAGCCGCAGAGCTGCATCAAGTTATCCGCCCAATCATATTTTTGCCGGAGGGAAAGCTTTCCCTGTGAAGCCAGGTATCGCACAACATCCCATGCTCCGGCATATCCATTGCACTGCTCCACGGCACTCCACAGGAAGTCCAGTTCAGTTTCAGTGCTCAACTGCCGTGGATTTTGCCTTATGCCGATGATGTTCGCCGGCGGTTGGTCCGGGGTGAAGGAAAGAGCTCCGAAGTCGGTCGCGATCAGTCGAATGGCCGCGTCGGTCAGCGCGACAGCATTCTGACGCTGCCGTTGCGTTGTTCCTATAAGCTGGGCCGAGAGCGATATAAATGAGTCCGGCACCACTTGCCGCGACAGCGGATCAATCACCCTTCCGATGACGCCCTGATACTCGGCATATCGACCAATGGTAAAGTTCCACCATCCTCGCCCCTGGTCAGCTTCCAAAAACCCAACCCATGCGTGGCCCGTAACGCTTGAAATTCCGGTATCGTAAGAGGTGGGAACGCCGATGGCTTTGCCCACCTCCGAGGCAAAAAAGGCCTGATCCGCGCACACGCCGCCATATTGATAGATGTTCGGCAGAGTATAGCCAACCTGATCGACTTTTTTGGTCGCGTCGAAATACAACACATTTTCATCGTACTTAATGCTGAAAAACAATTGCCCCACAAGGGGATTGCCGTGAAAATGATCCAGAGCCCACTGCAGATCCTGAATGCTGGAGTGCGAGTCAACGACGTAAACCAGAAGTTCCGCCGGCATATCACGGATGCCGAAAAACATGCGGTCCTGATTATTCACATAAAATTTAAATAGCGCAACGGGGTCTGCCGACTGGACATGATTTTCATTAATATCCACTCCAAGAGGCTGGTATAGAACCGCGCAGATAGCGGCGGTCAGATCTGGATATTCCGCAGGCTCGGATCCCAATTCATGATGCATCCTGTAAAGCAGGTTATAAATGTCGGGAACATTCTGTTTGTCGGGTTCCACCAGAATCGCCAACGTCGCGGCTAATTCGCGATTAGCCAGAAGGTAATTAAGCAAGTCCATGCGGTGTGATGCGTCCTGGACCTGTCCAAGTCCGCTGATCAGCCGGAAGGTTAGGTCCACTTCGCTGAGTGCATTGATATCGTCGTCGTCAACCCAGGCGATGGCCTGCTGAAATAACTGGTCCAGGGAATTTTCAGCGCCGACAAAATCGCCGGTTTCCTGGAGATTTTTGAGGATCGTTTCAGTTTGTTCGTGGATATAGGTCGAGTAAGGCTCCGACCTTAGCTGCACGGATGGTTGCGGCGTTGTGAGCGTTTGTGCGTCAGCCCCTGCGGATCCGGATAACCCAAAATCCAAGCCAAGGGTTCCCAAACCAACGGCTAAAAACAGCGCGACAAACCGCCATCTCTTCCGCTGCTTCATCTACAACCTCTGCCGTCGTTTGTGATATCGGGCGTCGTTTTGAAACCTTCATCCATTTTATCAACAGAACCAGGGTTTTTCTTCATAGAATCCCATGAAGCCCGACAGCCGCAAAAAAATCCCTGAAAAACTCCGGATACGTTTTTGCCGTACACCCCGGATTTTCAATTTCCACACCGTCCACTCTCAATCCCGCCACGGCGAAGGCCATAGCCATGCGATGATCGTTATATGTGCTGATGCGTGCCGGCACGACTTTGCTCGGAGGAATAATACAGATACCATCGCCAGTCGTAGCGGCCTGGGCGCCGAGTTTTCGCAATTCGGTTTCCAGCGCTGCAAGCCGATCTGTTTCCTTCACACGTAAGTTTCCCACATTGAAAATGCGCGTTGGTCCTTGAGCGAATAGCGCCACAACCGCCAGCGTCTGCACCATATCGGGAACAGCATTCATGTTGATTGACAAACCCGAGAGCTTCGCCGGCCCCTTAAGATGAATCTCATCCGCATGCAACACCAGTTCTGCACCCATCTGGTGAAGTATGTCCGCAAATAAGACGTCTCCCTGCAGTGAATTTCGCCCCAATCCCTTAACAACCACGGTGGCGCCGGGCGTAAGAGCAGTCGCGGCAAGAAAATAACTGGCGTTGCTGGCATCCGGCTCAATGGCATAATTCCGAGCCTTATATGTAGTGGGAGCCGGTATGCGGATTGTACGCAAAGCTTCCGCGGATTTGGGGTCGGCGACTGTTGTGGTACTCACGCCAAACTGTTCCATCATGGCCAGCGTCATTCTTACATAAGGCTCACTGGTCACCGGCCCCTCCAAAATTACGTCCACCGGGCAACGTGCCAGCGGCGCGGCCATAAGCACCGCCGATATAAACTGGCTGCTCTGCACATCCGCAAACCGGCACTTTCCGCCAGTCAAACCCGTACCTCCAGCTTGCAGCGGTGGAAAACCCGGGCTGCCCAGCCATTTCACATTGCCGCCCAAAGCTTGAAGGGCCGAGGCCAGTTCGCCGATTGGCCGCTGCCTCATGCGCTCCACGCCATCGAGTGTGTATGTGCCCGGGCTGCCGGTGCATATCGCCGTCAAAAATCGTATTGTTGTGCCGGAATTGCCGCAGAACAATTCGCATCCTGCCGTGGGAATCCGCCCCGCGTTGCCATGAATCTGTACGCTCTGTGCTGCGGCGTCTACGGCAAGGTCAAAACCGAGCCGCTTTAAGGCATCGACCATCAATTGCGTGTCCTGGGCGAATAAAACGTTGGTCAGAGTGCTTGTTCCGTCGGCCAAGGCGGCCAAGGGCAACGCCCGATTGGTGATGCTTTTACTGCCTGGAATGTGCAAAACAGCATGAAAGGGTTGCCGCAGGGCTGGAATGCGAATCACTGATGGAAGATTTTCAGACATCAATGGGCCGCCGGTTGTATGTTCGCAGCATGCTCATTGGGCTTGTGCGGTCTGGATCCGCGGTGGAACAGGAACTTTGGGATATAATTTCTGCACCTGGCCGCTGATGCCCGGAGCACCGGTAATATCATTTACCTTCATCAGAAGTGCCGCGGCGTCCGCGTTGGCGTTCACAGAAAAGTTGTCGCCGCCGGAAACGGCGTTCATCGCCGCAATAGACGCCGTAATTGTGTCAGGCACCGCCATTTTCTGAGAATGGTCCAGCAGGCCGGCGGCGTTATACTGCGCGGTGAAACTAATCAGATTCGTCAGCTCGGTCATTGCCGTAAGCTGATCATTGGCGTTTAATTTCAGCCCGCTAGAATTTAACAGTTGCGCCAGATCATCGGCGATTTCAGAGGCGCTGGTAAGATCATTGGGTATCTGAGCGTCGTAACCCGCCGTGACTCGCCCTAAAACCGTGAGAACCGATTCAAGAGTATTAGCGTCGGGGGGATTACTCTGAGACAGGGCGTTGGCAATTTCTGAAGCTACAACCGGATCCTGTTCGATAGCGGCAGCCTTTTCGAGTGCATTGACCGCCTGCTGGTAAGACGGGCCGATTGCCGCGAGCGCGGGAAGAATTTCTCCCAATCCTTTTGCGCCCCAATAGCGTACCGCCGCATTGCCGTTGGCCAATGCAGATTCCAAGAGCGGTTGGGTGCTCATATCATTAACCTGAGCGGCAACAACAGCGGCACTCAGCGCGGTCTGGGGGTTATTTAACAGCGGGGCAAACTTATCCGCCACCTGGCTTCCGAAGTTGTATAGGAAAAGCGGGGATGGTTCTTTGTTCAACGGACTGAACATCTGATTTCGCAGATCGACCTGCTGGCTTGCGTTGGCGCCGGCTGTGGAGATTTGATTGGCATAATAACTCACATATCCGGAAATCTCCGACTGTTCCGACTGACTAATATCACTGGCCGTCGGATCAGGAAGAGGCGGCACGTCGCCGCGGCTTTGGGATCCTCCGGCCAACAGGTTTAAAGCCAAAGCCGCTGCAATTAATCCCAGGCAACACCGCCGAATATGCATCCTTGTTGTTCTCCTGTTCTCCATAGCGCTCGCGAGCCGCACCGTAACACGCGCCATAAAGGGTGTCAAGAAAGATTTCGCGGGGATGCCGGTTTGACCATGAGAAGTGCATCAGATAGAGTGAATTCACAGCGGAAATCCACGCAACCAAATGCTGCTTTTCCACGCTGATAAAGGGCGATTTTGCCCCCAATGATATATGCGTCATCCTGGGGGATGGTGTAACGGTAGCACAGCAGATTTTGGTTCTGCTTGTTCTGGTTCGAATCCAGATCCCCCAGCTTTTCCGGTTTCAGCATTCAACTTGTGCGGGAGTGGTATATATATGTCATCCGCCGCAATCATTCTCGCCGCCGGCAAGTCTACCCGTATGAAATCCAAACGGGTAAAGGTTCTTCATGAAATCTGCGGCCGTCCCATGCTGGCTTATGTAATCGACGCCGTGAGAGAAGCCGGCGTGGATCGCATTGTCGTTGTTGTCGGACATGATCGGCAGCAAATTTTGGATACCTTCGCGGACCAGTCCGGCATCACCTGGGTGTATCAGGAAGAACAAAAAGGCACAGGTCATGCCGTGCAGGTTTGTGCCAAGGCACTGGAGAGATTTGAAGGTTCGGTATTTGTACTTGCGGGCGATGGCCCTTTGATCCGCGGCCAGACCCTTAAGATGTTGCTCGAAGGTCATCAAAAGCATCATGCCGCTTTGACTCTGGCGACAAGCGTACTTTCCGATCCCAAAGGTTACGGACGAATAGTGCGCGACGCCGACGGCAATCTGACCGGCATTGTGGAGGAAAAAGATGCTACGCCAGAACAAAGACGTATCAAGGAAATAAATCCCTCTTATTATCTGTTTAACAGCCGGGACATGTTTTCAGCGCTCACACAAATCACCAACAACAACCAAAAGGGTGAATATTACCTGACCGATGCGGCAGGCATCCTGAAAAACGCCGGTCGGCCGGTCTACGCCATGGCGGCAATTGACCCGAAGGACGTTCTAAGCATTAATTCGCGATCCGACCTGGCTTTGGTAAACCAGATCATGCAGAAGCGTATTCAAGAGCAAGTCATGGATTCCGGCGTTACCATAGTAAACCCTGAAAGTACGTGGATTGAATTTGGCGCCAAAATCGGCGAAGATACGGTGCTCGAGCCTTTCACGTGGGTCGGGTCCGACGCGAGCATTGAGCCGGGCTCCCACGTGTCGGCTGGAACAGTAATCGCCCGCGGCGGGAATTACCGCCGTTAGCGAGTGTTTCCTGTTTTTATTGGATAGCGGGAATAAGGGGTTTAAACCTGTCGTGCCACGGCAAGATGGGCAAATATCCCTATTTTTTCTAAGTTTTAGAATTCCAAATACCGCGTCATGCGTACACAGGTGCAGGTTGGTGAGCTTCTAATGGCCAAGCTGAACGACGAATTAAAAGTGTTTTCGGGCCGCGCCAATCCCGAATTGACAAAAAAAATCTGTCAGTGGGCGGGCATCGAACTTGGCAAGGCTCGTGTTGAAGGTTTCGCCGACGGAGAACTGATCGTCAAGCTCGATGAGGACGTACGCGGGCGGGACTGTTTTATCGTTCAGCCTACGTCACCGCCGGTTAACGACAATCTCATTGAATTACTCATCTGGATCGACTGCCTGATGCGAGCCTCGGCCATGCGCATTACGGCGGTGATTCCCTATTTTGGCTATGCCCGCCAAGACCGCAAAAGCGAGGGTCGCACGCCGATCACCGCCAAAATGGTTGCCAACATCATTACCGCAGCAGGTGTGGATCGGGTCATCGCCATGGATCTACATGCCGCACAGGTGCAGGGATTTTTTGATTTGCCGGTAGACCATCTGCTGGCCTCACCGGTTTTTATGGCCTGGTATCGACAGCAGCTTCCTTCGCTGGGTCGTATTGCCATTGTTTCACCTGATCCCGGTAACCTTAAGGCGGCAAGTTACTATGCGGAAATGCTGGGTGGAGACCTGGCCTTCATCGACAAACGCCGGCAATCAGGCAGTCAGGTGATGATGTCGACTATCGTCGGCGACATAAAGGATAAAACGGTACTCATGTTTGATGACATGATTACTACCGGCGGAACAGTGGCGGAAGCCAGTAAAATTCTTATGGACAAGGGCGCCCAAGCAGTGCACATTGCCGCAACGCACGGTGTATTAGCGGGAATGGCCGTGGAACGGCTGGCCAAAAGTCCCATACACAAAATTGTCGTTACTGATACGGTGCCGATGGATTCGCGCGTGGACGGCATCAAGGACCGGTTGGTTGTGCTTTCGGTGGCCGAATTGCTCGGGGAAGCTATTAAGCGCATTCACCTGAATCAGTCGGTTTCGAGCCTTTTTGACAAGGGTGGCAACGCCGGCAAAAGATAACTTTTTAATTGGCTCTATCGAAGGAGCCTAATTCAGGAGGCAACATTATGGTGGCAACGACACAAAAAACCCGCAGCGTACTTGAGGCCCAGGTCCGCGAAAGCGGCAGCGCAAAGAAAACCGCACATCTGCGGAGCGGGGGAAAATTGCCGGGAATCGTCTATGGCCTTGGCGGTGAGACGATTTCGATCACCCTTGATGCGGCGGCAACTGAACATGCCGTTCATAGCGGTGCACACCTGGTGGACGTAAAAATCAACGGCAAGATCGAGCACGTACTGATTCAGGAAGTACAATACGATCACCTGCAGGCCAATATTCAACATGTAGATTTTTTGCGCATCGATCCGAGCCGCAAGGTCAGGGTAAAAGTTCCCCTGGATTTCCGCGGCACGCCCAAGGGGACCAAGGAAGGCGGCATCCTGGAAGTGCAAACGGCAGAGGTAGAGGTCGAGGTGCTGCCGCTGGCGATTCCAGACGTGATCCGGGTGAACGTAGAAAATCTTGAGCTCCATGGCATTTTGCACGTCAAAGAAATAGCGATTCCTGAAGGCGTGCGTGTGCTTAACCTGCCGGACCAGATTCTCTGCCAGGTCCGCACGGTTAAGGAAGAATTGCCGGCCGCGGAAGCTGCTCCGGGACCGATCGAACCTGAAGTCATCGGCAAGAAACCGACGGAAGAGGAAGCGGCCGCGGGCGCCGCCGATCAACCGGCTGCGGCCAAGAAAACCGAAAAGACCGAAGCCAAGAAGTAAGAACCCCGACGTGTTATGAGACAGAGCCTAATTGCAGGACTGGGAAATCCCGGCGCTGAATACGAATCCACCCGGCATAATGCGGGCTTTATGGTGCTGGAACTGCTGGCCCGGCGTCATGGAGAAAAACACTGGAAATCGGGCCACGAAGCGCTGATGTGCTCAATTGTGCTCGGCGAAAACAAGCTGCTGCTGTTACGTCCGGTTACGTATATGAATCTTAGCGGACGATCCGTCGCGGCGGCGATGAAATTTTATGGCTTAACGCCGGAAGATTTGCTGGTGGTTGTTGACGATACGGCACTTGCTTGCGGCACAATACGCCTGCGGGCCGGGGGTTCCAGCGGCGGCCACAATGGTCTTAAGAGCATTGAGCGTTCGCTTGCGGAACTCGCCACCGAAGCCGGGAGAACCGGCCAGGATTTTTCCCGCCTGAGAGTGGGAATCGACAATCCTGGGCGCGTTGCACAAGAAACGTATGTTCTGGAACGGTTTTCGCCGGCCCAGAAACAGACCATTGAACCGGCTTTAAGCCGTGCCGCCGACGCGGTAGAATACTGGGCTGCTTTTGGCATCGTGGCGGCAATGAACCGCTTTAATGCCACGGTGGAAGACCCAAAATAAATCTCCCGAAAAACGGGGAGACCTGGAGTAATAAGAATATTTTGCCTGGCGGTGAATCCCATGGCGGCGCCTGGTACGCCGCTCGCCGTTTGGGCCGTTTTTGGAGTTTGTAATGGCAGTCCATACCCGACAATATGAAGCAATGTTTCTTTTAAACGCCGGTTACGCCAGCGGAAACTGGGAAGCGGCAAAATCCGAAGTTGAACACATACTTCATCGCGCCAACGCGGAGATTTTGCACCTGAGGAAATGGGATGAACGCCGTCTGACTTATCCGATCAAGGGTAATAAACGCGGGACATATGTACTGGCTTTTTTCCGCTGCGAAGGACCGAAAGTTGCCGGCATCGAACGCGACGTGCTTCTTTCGGAAAATATTCTGCGCGTCCTGGTGATCAAGGCCGAACATCTGACGCTTAAAGACATTGAAAACATGACTCCGCAACAACCCATCGCCGAGGACCACTCCGGGCGTTTACATCGTCGTTCGGGTCCAGAGCGCAACGCGACTGAGCCGGATGCCATAGAAGAGATTCCCGTGAATATCGCTGACGTCAAATAATTCTGACGTATTGATTGTTGGCTTATGTCGACGGATATAGAGGATTTATCATGGCCAATTTTAATAAAGTCCTGCTGATGGGCAATCTGACACGCGATCCGCAACTTAGTTATCTACCGAGTCAGACGCCTGTTTGTGAGATCGGACTTGCCGTAAACCGTCGATGGAGCGGGCAGGACGGCCAGCCGCGCGAAGAGGTAACTTTTGTCGACTGCGTAGCCTATGGCCGGCAGGCGGAAACCATTTCCAAATATCTGCGCAAAGGCCGTCCGGTCTTTTTGGAAGGCCGCCTGAAGCTGGATCAATGGGAAGCTCAGGATGGGTCCAAGCGCAGTAAAATGCGGGTGGTTATTGAGAACTTCCAGTTTATCGATTCCCGCGGAGCTGGTTCCGGCGGCGAGACGGAACCTGCCGCGGCTGGAGAACAGGATCATCCCGTACGATCGGCTCCACGTGCTGCCGGGCGTCCCGCCGGATCAAAGCCCGCGGCCGGCGCCGCCTCTTCCGAACATGCGGCGCCCACGGATGCTGATGCACCCCCGCCAGGCGAAGAAGAAATTCCATTTTGAGGTGACAATCATGAAAGTTCTTTTAACGGATACTATTGAAAAACTGGGCATGGTCGGCGAAGTCGTCGATGTTCGCGAAGGCTATGCCCGAAACTATCTGCTCCCGCGCAAGCTGGCCATTGAGCCAACGGAAGGAAACATCAAACGCCTTGAGGCCGCACGCAAGGAGTATGAAGTTAAGCTCAAGCTGATTCGCGAACAGAAGGAAAAGTTGATCCAAACTCTTACCGGCATCGAGATCACGGTAATTCGTTCGTCCAACGAAGAAGGGCATTTATTCGGTTCCGTTACGCGGCGCGATATCGCCGAGGAACTTCAAAAGCTCGGTCATGCTGTGCAGCATGACGATGTGAGGCTGGATGAGCCTCTGCGCCGCATCGATACATACACGGTGCCGATCCAACTGGCATCCGATCTGAAAACGCAGATCAAAATCTGGGTAGTGCGCGATAAGGCTCAAACTCCGGTGGCGCAGCCGGCCGAATCGGCGCCGGCGTCTGAAGCGCCTAGTGTTTCTGACGAATCACCCGCCGTGTAAAACCGGTGGAGAAGCTGTCGCACTCCTGGTCATAATTGCGCGTGCTTTGATGGGCCGCAAATGTTAATCTGTGAGCATGGACGCTGAAGCAACCACTGCACGTCCGCGACCGCGCGGAACTGAACAACCAACGCAAACAGAAGTTACCGAATCCGTTCTGCCGCACGAAACATCCGCGGAAATGGCGCTGCTGGGTTCGATGCTTCTGGACCCGCAGGTCACTGATTCCGTCTTTGAAATCGTCGATTCTTCGGACGCGTTTTTCTCCCGCTCCAACAGGATTATTTTTTCCGGCATCCTCGAACTCTATAAATCCAACACTGCGATAGATTCTGTCACGCTGTTAAGCACGCTGGCCAGAAGAAGCCAGAATGAAATCGCCGACGCGGTGGAATATCTTCAGGAATTGCTCCACAGCGTGCCCAGCGCCGCTAATGCAGAATATTACGCGAACATCGTGCGCGATAAGTTCATGCTTCGAAAAATGATCCGCGCATGCAACGACACTCTCAAGGAATGTTATCAAAGTCCGCTGGAAGCTTCCGCGGTCATGGACCGCGGAGAAAAACGCATTTTTGACGTCGCTCAGCAAAAGGTGAAAGGAGCGCCAACCGCTCTTGCCGAACTTCTCAAACAGACCTTCGACGCGATCGATCGCAACAGCGGCGACCATCTGACCGGCATTGCCACGGGATTTGTCGAGCTGGATAACCTCACCAGCGGCCTGCAGGCCGGCGAAATGATCGTTCTGGCGGCGCGGCCCAGCGTGGGCAAAACCGCACTGGCCATGAACATCGTCGAGCACGTAGGCGTGGATCTTAAACGTCCCGTGGGCGTATTCTCCCTGGAAATGTCCGCGCAACAGCTTTGCCAGAGAATGCTCTGTTCGCGCGCCACCGTGGACTCACATTCACTTCGCCGCGGCATGTTGGGTGACGACGGCTGGAAGCGACTTCACGTGGCCGCGGACGAACTCAATTCAGGACGGATTTTCATCGACGACACGCCGGCGCTTACACTTCTTGATTTGCGAGCCAAGGCCCGCCGTCTTGTGGCACAACATTCAATCGAACTTCTTGTCGTTGATTATCTGCAGCTTATGGAAGCACCGCGCGAGGAAAACCGGCAACAACAAATCAGTTCCCTCAGCCGCGGGATAAAAGCTCTGGCACGTGAACTCAAATGTCCCGTGATTTGCCTTTCGCAACTCAATCGTGCCCCGGAAAATGAAAACCGCATGCCGCGCACCAGCGACCTGCGAGAATCGGGCAGCATTGAACAGGACGCCGATGTCGTGCTGCTTATGCACCGTGAAGCGATCATGCACCGAGGAGACAAGGAATGGGAACTGACCAATCCTGAAAAGGTCAATGAAGCACAGCTAATCGTCGCCAAACAACGCAATGGCCCCTGCGATACCATCAAGCTTACCTTCATTTCTGGTTCGGTCCGTTTTGCCACCCTGAATACCGGCGCTGGCGTTCCGTTTTAACGGTTTTTATCGCAAATAATGAAAGATCACCACGCCCATTTGGTTCACAAGCCGCAACGATGCGGCTAGACTACTGCATTCTCGTGCCCGGAAGGATTCTGGGCGAGGTGTGCAGCCGAGTCGAGTCGGTTCAGATGGGATTTTTTCATGCCGGTAATATCTCCGCAACGCAAACTCTTTGCCACGGACAATGTGTATGCGAGGATCATTCAGCTCTGTGGTTTGTTTATATTAAGCCTGGCGACGCTGATGCCGGGAAACCGGTCCGGAGCCTATGGCCAGGAAACACCTGCCGTGCCGCAGGCCGGCGAACCTGTTCAAACCAGCACCGCAGGCTCGCTTAACGGCTGGCCCATTTCCAAAATTGAACTCGTTGGCAATAATTCCTCGGATCGCACGCTGATCCTTAATCAAATTCGCGTTCTTCCGGGACAAAATTACGATCGCGCGCAAGTGGAGGTTGACGTACGATCCATTGCTTCCCTGGGCCGGTTTGTGTCGGTCCTCGCGGATGTCATTCCCGAGCCGGATCATACAGTGGTCGTTCGCTACGTTGTCCAGGAACGCACCTCAATCAAACAGGTTGTATTAACCGGCAACCGCGACATTAAAGATTCAGATATTATCCATTCGCTGCTGGCGCAACCCGGCGGCGCGATGGATCCATTTGTATTCCAGTCGGATATCAAGACGATCCAGCAGATTTTTCAGAAAAAGGGCTTTCTGTTTTGCCAGGTCACCATCGACCAGCAGAAAGAAGCGCAGGGCATCGTTAATTACATGATTACTGAAGGACCGAAGATTTACATCACGAAAGTCGATTTTGTCGGAAATAACTACTATCCGCGCTGGTATCTGAAGTTTAAAGTGCAGACCGCGGCGCGCTGGAAACTTTTCTGGCTGATCCCCATCCATAGCGGCGCGATTTCGCAGGATAATCTGGATACGGACCTTCAAACACTGCGCACCTTATGGACGGAAAAAGGGTTTCTGGACTGCCGCACCTCATACAGTCTGCAATTTCAACCTGATTTCAGCAGCGTGACTGTTCAATTCATCATTAATCCCGGGGTGCGCTACAAAATCGGCAAAATCACCATCGAAGGCAATACCGTCTACTCTGAGTCCGAGCTTGCGAGTCTGGTGACCATAAAACCGGGAATGTATTTCGACCAGGCCCTTCTTGACCAGGCACAGAAAAGCATTTCAGATCATTATGGCGTAGCAGGCTACATATATTGCCAGGTAAGTCCATCCTACGTTTATACCACGCAACCGGGGATAGTGGATATTGTTTTTGACGTCACTGAGGGCCAGACCTATCATGTCGGGCAGGTCATCATCCGCGGCAACACCGACGTACAGGACCACGTTGTCCGCCGCGCCATCCGTTTATATCCGGGCGAAATCTACAATACAGTCGAGCGGGATCAATCCGTCCAGCGAATTCAGGACACCGGGCTTTTCCCGCATGCGATCATCACACCCATCGGAAACGAGCCCGATACGCGCGACGCGCTGGTTAACGTCGACCAGGGACAAACTGCTCAATTCGTCATTGGCGCCGGCGTTTCCTCTGACGCTGGTTTGATCGGGCAGATCAGTATGACGCAGAAAAATTTTGATATCACCGATTATCCGCGTTCACTCGGGGAATTGTTGCGTGCCCAGGCCTTCAAGGGCAATGGACAATATTTTCAGATCATGCTTGAACCAGGAACGGTATATCAACTCTACCAGGTAAGCTTTGCCGAGCCTTATCTATTTGACAGTCCATACAGTTTTCGTAACGATTTATACTATTACACTGAGACATATAACGATTACGACCTCGTCCGCCCCGGCGACCGGATTACCGTTGGCAGGCGCTTCAGCGATCAGCTCAGCGTCTCGCTGGCGTTTCGATGGGAACTGCCCGATGTAACGGACGTTCAGACGGGTACGGCGCAACAAATTGTCGATGAGGAGGGATATCACTATCTGAGCAGCATCACGCCGGGCATTGTTTATGACAGTACCGACAGTCAGATCCTTCCCACAAAAGGATTTAGCACCGGTGCGTCGTTAGAGCAGTATGGGCTCATGGGCGGTGACTTTTTCTTTACAAAAATCAACGCCTATTTTACGTGGTATAAAACCGTTTATACTGACCTGTTTGACCGCCCAACTGTTTTCATGTTGCGCAACAACGTCGGCTTTGTTCCATGGGGAAATTCGGTGTTTTACGAACGTTTCTACGCCGGCGGCATCGGTTCGCTCCGCGGGTTCACATACCAGGGCGTCACTCCCCGCGAGGGCCCCAATCTTGACGGCGTCGGTGGGAATTTCCTGTGGGTTACGACTGGTGAGCTTAATTTTCCGTTATGGCAGGACGTGCTTCGTGCTGTAACGTTTGTCGACGTGGGCGATGTTGAGTCTAACGTTAGTTGGGGTATCATTCGTCTGGATGCCGGTGCGGGCTTTCGTATAAAAATTCCGTTTTTCGGACAATATCCGCTGGGCGTTGATTTTGCCTACCCGCTTATCCACGGCCCGCAGGATCATTTGGAGTATATAAGCTTCGCACTTGGTCTGCCGATGTAAACAACCGCGTGCGTTGTATGAAACCTTGGTCTATCCGAGATGCACGCCGGATAGCGAGCCAAAAACAATCAGACAGGAGTTCTTAACATGGTCAGCACTTTGGTTAAAAAATCATTTACGAAAATTATCGCCGCGGGAGGTATCGGCTTATTGGCCGGGTTTGTGTTGTTCCGTTCCGGTGATTCGTTCGTTACTGCGCAGCAGGCAACGCCATCGAGCATCACGATCGCCGCATTGAATCTTAACATGCTGGTCTCTCAACTCGATGAGCACACAGCCGACGATAACACGATGAAGCAAAAGATCGCCGACTATCAGTCACAACTCGCCGGCAAAAAAACCGATCTGCAGAATCTTCAGGCGCCGCTTGACCCAAGCAACACCCTGGCGCTTAAACCCGGCACACAGGAATATGAAGATCAGGAAAATAAGGTGCTCGAAGCGAGTATGGCGCTGCAAACGTTTGACAATTTCACGCAGGAAGAGTTGCGTCTTGATCAACTGGAGGAAGAGGAAGATCTGTACAGACACATTAATGCCGCGGTCGCTCAATACGCCCAGAGCCACAATATATCGCTCGTGCTTATCACAGACGATATCAATTATCAGGTTTCCCAGGAGCAGGATTTGATTACACAAATCGCTTCGCGCAAAGTGATGTACGCCGATTCGTCGTTGGACATCACCAATGCCCTGGCCCAGCAAATGAACAGTGATTACGAACGCGCTTCGGGTGGCCCCGCCCCGACTCCGGCGCCAATGCCCGGCCAGTAAGTTCTTGTGAGGAATTAAGCGATGGCGTTTACCGCTCAGCAGGCGGCGGTCTGGTGCAACGGAAGGGTTGAAGGACCCGCAGATCGAACGTTCGACTCAATGGAAGCCGTTGAATTCGCCAACCCACAACAACTTACCTTCATCGGCAAAGCCGCTTTTGCGCGGCAGCTATCACAGAGCAGGGCCGGCGGCGCCATCTGCACCGAGGGTCTGAACGTTCAGCGCCGCGACGATCAAACGCTGATCTGGGTTGCTGATGCGGACCTGGCCGTTGCACAAGTTCTCGAACACCTTGCCCCTTCCCCGCCATTTCCTGAATTAGGCGTTGATTCGACGGCCTTTGTTGAATCCGGCGCCGTGCTTGGTGCGGATGTTCGCATCGGACCACAAGTGGTCATTGCCTCCGGAGCGCGCATTGGCGATCGCTGTGTCATCATGGCCCAAACGTTTATTGGCGCCGCGATCATTGGCGAAGATTGCGTGCTTTGGCCGCAAGTGGTGGTTCGCGACGGATGTACCCTCGGGCGGCGCGTCATTTTGCAGTCCGGGTGCGTCATTGGCGCGGACGGCTTCGGCTATCGATTTGCTCAAGGTCGACACGTAAAAATTCCTCAAATCGGCGGCGTGGTTATCGAGGATGACTGTGAAATCGGCGCCAACGCCTGTGTGGACCGCGGAAAATTCTCCAATACCATCATCGGCCAGGGCAGCAAACTGGATAATCTCGTGCAAGTGGGCCATAATGTGCAACTCGGCAAACACACGATCCTGGTCTCCCACGTGGCGATCGGCGGTTCCGTGCGTGCCGGAGATTATCTGGTGATGGGCGGCGCCTCCGTGGTTGCGGATCATATAACGATTGGTCCAGGCGTAAAAGTAGCGGCATGTGCCGCAGTGAACAGCGACGTCGGTCCCGGGGAACACGTAGCCGGCATACCGGCGAAGTCGGGTAAAAGGGCTATACTGGAATGGAAGGCCTATTGCCGCCTGCCTGAAATGGCTGAGAACCTTAAAAGTATTGAACAACGGATAGCCAAGCTTGAATCCTCCGCAAAAAACCATAGCTCATGAGGCGACACTTTCCGGACGCGGTCTATTTACCGGCGAAAACAGCTCTGTCACTTTCAAACCCTCGCCATCAGGGCACGGCGTGGTTTTCGTTCGTACCGATCTTGAACGTCCCGTGCGCATGCCCGCTCTGGTCCAACACATCACCAAACGCGCCCGCCGCAGCACGCTGCGCGCCGGCGCCGATTCGGTGGAAACCATTGAACATTGCATGGCGGCGATACATGGACTGGGCATCGACAATATTCAAATCGACATCGCCGGAGGGGAACTGCCCGGCGTAGACGGCTCATGTCTGCCTTATGTGGAAGTTCTGCAAAAAGCGGGCCTGAAAGAACTGGATCTGGAAAAGCAATTTCTCCGAATCAGTGAACCGGTGGAAGTCAGCGACGGTTCATCAACTTTGGTTGCATCGCCAAGCTCCGGCGATGAATTTCAGATCATTTTCGATCTGGATTACGGGCCAAATACGCCGATTGGCCATCAGTTGTTTTCTTACACTCTGGGCAATGATTTTCCTGACCAGATCGCGCCGGCGCGTACCTTTGTCCTTAAACAGGAAGCGGAAATGCTCCGGCAGCGCGGCCTCGGGTTGCATCTTCAGCCCGGCGACGTGCTGGTGCTGGATCAGAACGGCCCCATAGGCACACAATACCGTTTTCCCGATGAATGCGTGCGCCACAAAGTTCTGGATTTAATCGGCGATCTGTACCTTTTGGGTTGTTCGATTCGCGGCAAAATCATCGCTTATAAATCCGGTCATTCGCTCAATCACATGCTGGTGCGCCGCCTGGTTTCCATGCTCCAGGCTCAGCGCCGCCGCGCTTTGAGCGTTGGTGAGCCGGTTATGGATATCCGGCAGATCAGTCGTGTGCTTCCCCACCGCTATCCAATGCTTTTGGTTGACCGTGTAATCGAAATGGACGGCGACCGGCGCGCCGTTGGGGTTAAAAACGTCACCGTCAATGAACAAATTTTCCAGGGGCATTATCCCGGCACACCAGTCATGCCCGGCGTATTGATTGTGGAAGCCATGGCGCAGCTTTCGGGTCTTCTTTTGGCTCGAAAGCTTGAACACTCGGGTAAAATAGCCATGCTTTTGTCCATGGATAAGGTCAAATTGCGACGGCCAGTGGTCCCGGGCGATCAGCTTATTTTGGAATCGGAAAACATTCGGGTGAAAGCCCGGACAGGTCATGTCAAATGCCGGGCGATGGTCGGCGATCAACTGGCCGCCGAGGCGATCATTAAATTTATGCTTGTAGACGAACAACAGGAATAAACGAGTCCACTATGCCGCAAATTCATCCCCAGGCGCTGGTTGAAAACGGAGCCCAACTCGCCGACGACGTGATCGTCGGGCCGTATGCTTATATCGGCCCCAAGGTCGAATTGGGACGCGGCTGTGTGGTTCACCATCATGCGTCAATCGAAGGCAATACCACGGCCGGGGAAAAAAATATTTTTTTTCCATTTAGCGCCGTGGGGTGCATTCCGCAGGACCTCAAATACCTGGGAGGGGATTGCCGCGTCGTGATTGGCAATAACAATCGCATTCGTGAGCATGCCACCATTCACATCGGAACGGAAAGCGGCGGCGGGCTTACCGAAGTCGGTAACGATAATTTGCTCATGATCAATGTGCACGTCGCTCATGATTGTTTCGTCCGCAATGGTTGTGTAATCGCCAACAACGTCATGCTGGCCGGCCACATTGAGGTGCAGGACGGCGCCGTGATTTCCGGCGCCGCGGCTATTACTCATTTTGTGACTGTGGGACAATATTCGTTCGTTGGAGGGGTGGCCGGCGTGGTGCATGATGTGCCTCCCTTTATGGCGTTTGACGGCCATCCCGCCGCAGTCAAGGGAATTAACCGCACCGGTCTTAAACGACGGGGGTTTTCTGAAGAACGTCTGGAAGCGCTCAAGACCGCGTATCGACTACTTTACCGGCAGGATAAGGATAAACCCTTTTCCTTCGGTGCGCAGGAACTTATGAAGCTTTATCCGGACAATTCCGATATCGCCACATTGCTCGCATTCATCCAGCGATCCGCGGAAGGAAAATTCGGACGCTATCGCGAGTCGCTGCGGGGAAAATTCGGCGCCGAGCCGGAATCCGGCGAATGAGCCCGGGCTCTGTCTGAACCAAAAGCGTTTATGCCTATAGATTCAAAATTCGATGGAATCCTCTGTGTGGCCGTGGCCGGCGCCGGACGCATGGGCGCGCATCATGCGCGCATCTACTCGCAAACCGAAGGATGCCGCCTCGTTGGGGTATGCGATCACCATACCGACCGCGCCGCCAAACTGGCGCGTGAATATAACTGCAAGGCGTTTGGTTCCGTGGAAGAACTGCTTGATTCCGGCCAGGAACTCCACGCGGCAACCGTGGCCACGCCTACGGTCTCGCACGGACAAATCGCCGACCAATTCCTGGCGCGCGACGTGGACCTGCTGATTGAAAAACCGTTGGCCACCGGCATCGCCGAAGCACAGGCGATTATTTCCGCCGCTCAAAAGAATCGCCGCGTGCTGCAAGTCGGCCATTCAGAACGTTTTAATCCCGTCGTACGGGCTTTAGATGGTTATGATCTTCAGCCCCGGTTTATTGAAGTGCATCGCATCAGTCCAATGACGTTCCGCAGCATCGACATCGGCGTCGTACTGGACATGATGATTCACGACATCGACATCGTGCATCATTTTGTAAACTCACCGGTCAAATCCGTCGCCGCCGCGGGCGTTGCAGTGCTCGGCCAGTTCGAGGACGTGGCCAATGCCCGCATCGTGTTTGCCAATGGCTGCGTCGCCAACATCACTGCATCGCGATTAGCGCTTAAAACCGAACGCAAAATGCGCCTGTTCAGCCCCAATGCGTATATCAGCGTGGATTATCACAAGAAGGCAGGGGTGGTGATACGCAAAACCGCCAATGAACAGCAACTGGAAATGGTTCGCGGCAAAATCGCCGCCGGCGAAGTGGCCGAATTAACCGATTTGAATTACACCGAGCTGGTCAATTACGAGCAGTTGCAGATTCAGGATGTCGAGCCGCTCCGCGTGGAAATTGAATCATTCCTTCAAGCCGTGCGCACGCGCGGCAAACCCGCGGTTACCGGCGAAGACGGTCTGTTCGCCGTCGACGTTGCCACCCGGATCACCGAATCCATCGCGGCGAATCTTCAATAGGACAATGACTGGTTGAACGTTTTTTAATATTGCCTGCGATGCATTTATTTATAATAAAGCGCCACAGCCACGTCGGTTGCGGTATTTACCATCTGCACTTCGGCGCTGATTGAAGCACCATTCTGCAGTTGCTCAATGTAGTTGTTCATCAGCGCCTGATATTGCTGATTTTTTAGCGTCTCGGTGATGGTGGTTTGAGCGACGCCGAATGGAACAACGCTGAAGGGCTGCACATGGCCGACTTTGATGATCATGATCACGTCGCGTTTTGGGTTTTGCGGATCGGGAATTAACAGCGGCGGCGACATGGAATTCGACGGCAGCGAAAAGATCACCTTGTTAATGACATCGGTAAATTCGCCGGGGCTTACATTCGGGGTGTGGCCGCCGTTCTGCGCTTCATAATCCACCGAATTGTCCTCCGCCAGAAAAGCGAAATTGGCGCCTTGTTTGATCTGGTCTTCAAGACTCTGACAATAGGCCATGGCCTTGTTTCGGGCTTCCTGAATCTGCTGCGGCGTCGGGTCGGTGATGTGATTCGTATGCGTCGGATCGGTGGGATCCAGCGGCCACATGCGAATCACGGGGTAAGTGATGGTGTACAAATCCGCGCTCGCCTGCTGAGTGTAGTCATACATGTGGCTCTGGTAATAATCCAAAATTTGCTTGCGCGTCACGACCACTTTGGGCACGATGTTCCTTTCTTTGTAAAATTCAATCACCCCTTGATCGTGAAGATCCTGAAGCGTCTGGTCCAGGGATTTGCCGGTGGAGGCTTCGAGTTCAAGATTGGCCTGATCTACCGAGCCCTGATATTGGGCGACTATTTCCGCCTTTTTTTGCGCCACCCAGGCATCCACTTCTTTCATATCGTCGCTGGTAAGCGACGCCTGTGCCGCATGAAGCATCA